>JBBRNO010000027.1:0-57318 GCA_038230275.1 Bryobacterales bacterium | reverse complement strand
TCGGCTGTCGTTGCCTTGGGCGGCAACTTTGAGTTTTCCGAGGATCGAGACACTCCAGATACAATCAGCATTCTTGCCGAATACCCTCAAAAGGTTACACTGACAGCGGAAGCCACTCAATCGAGCCCGCGTGACATCGTGGATGTCGAATTCCATGGCTCCGGGGGGGTACTGAATATTTTCCGTTCCGGGTATCGATTTCGGCCGAAAGATTCCGGAGCGCCGGTGATTGAAGTCAAGGGATTCGACGCAGACGGTCCACACATGGACAACTTCATTGATGCCGTGCGCAGCCGGAAACGGCCGAATGCCGATGTGGTCTACTCGCACTATGTGACGGCTGTTTGTCACATGGGCAACCTGTCCTATTTCGGGCGGCGTCGCGTAGATTGGAATCCCGCTTGGGATGTCAAGGCCTTGTTGAAATGATTCGCGTTCTTCTGCTTGTCGTTTTCGCTCTTCCACTGCTAGCGGTTGAGCCGGTTCGCACCCTGGTTGTTACCGGCGGCCACGATCACGATCCGTCGTTTTATTCCGTGTTCGATGACTCGCGCATTACGGCGAACGTCGATCCTCATCCGAACGCGTTCCGGACGGACTTTACCAAACGATACGACGTTTTGGTGCTGTACGACATGATGCCGGATCTCGGCGATGACAAGCGCCGCGCCAACCTCCGTGCGTTCGTGGAAGCCGGAAAAGGTGTCGTCGTGCTCCACCATGCGATCGGAAACAACACGAACTGGACCTGGTGGACGGAAGAAGTTGTTGGCGGCCGATACCGGTTTAAACCGGAAGGCGATAGTCCCGCTTCGTCGTATAAGCACGATGAGATGGTGAAGGTCAGCGTGGTAAAAAAACACCCGGTGACGGCGGGGATTGACGACTTTATCATCCACGATGAAACTTATAAAGGCATGTGGATCTCGCCGCAGGTGGAGACGCTATTACGTACCGATAATCCGACATCCGATGGACCAATAGCTTGGCTGGGCTTACATCCCAAAGCGCGTGTCATCTACATCCAACTCGGTCACGATCATCATGCCCACCGGCATCCGAGCTTCCAACGGTTGATTGGCAACGCGATTGTCTGGGCCGGCGGCGGCAAATAGCAATTTGCGGGCATCTTCCCAGAACCCGGCCAACTCGTCCATACCCAAAGAGTATGCCAAATAATGTTGACGGCGATATGGAACTTAATGTTGAAAGTGACAGTCCAACCTTGACTCGATTCCTCTGTTGTGTATGCATCATAAAGGACGTTATGATACATAGTACGGACCGGTAGGGTACTGTCGGTATCTGTCACTTTGCAAATTATCTGGCGTAGAACTTTGCGCGCTATTTGGCGTACTCTTTCACTATGGACCAATTGGCGGGACTCACGGAAGAGGCTCGACAATTCGCCCTTGCGCGATTTCGTCTGCTTCAACCCCACCTTGAGGACCACCGTCCGCTGAAGCTGGTTGCGGCGGCGGCGGGGATTCCGTTCCGAACCGCTCAACGTTGGCTAGCGCTGTATTAAAAGTTCGGGTTGACCGTTCTGGCTCGGAAGAAGCGAACAGATACCGGTGAGCACCGGGCGGTTTCGGTCAAGCTCAAGGAAGCCATCGAAGGCATCGCATTACATAAGCCGCCGCTCCCGATTGCAACGATCTGCCGCCAAGCCCGGCACTTGGCTCAAAACCTTGGCGAGGAACCTCCGAGCTATTGGGTGGTTTATCGTATCGTCTCGGGCTTGCCCGCCGACCCTGTCACGCTGGCCCATGAGGGCACCAAGGCGTACAGCAACACGTTTGAATTGGTTCATCGCCGAGAGGCAACCGGCCCGAATGCAATCTGGCAGGCCGACCACACGCCACTCGACATTCTGTTGCTTCGGCCCGATGGCGAGGCCGCCAAGCCTTGGCTCAGCATCGTGATCGACGATTACAGCCGAGCTGTGGCCGGATATTTTCTATCCTTCGAAGACCCATCCACCCTGCACAAGTCGCTGGCGTTGCGTCGGGCAATTTGGCGAAAAGAGGATTCGCGCTGGATCGTTTGTGGTATCCCTGATGTTCTCTACACAGACAACGGGAGCGACTTCACGTCCCGGCATCTTGAGCAGGTCAGCGTGGATTTGAAGATCCGGCTGGTGTTTTCCATCCCCGGCAAACCCAGAGGCCGTGGGCGCATCGAACGCTTCTTCTCGATCGTCAATGAAATGTTCTTGTGCGAGTTGGACGGCTACGTCCCGCGTGGCGCAGGAGTTCGCGGAAAGCCAAGGCTCAAGTTGGTGGAATTCGATGCCCTGTTCCGCACCTTCCTGTTGGACGTGTACCACCGCCGCGAATGTTCCGAAACGAAGACACCGCCTGTCGATCACTGAGAAACAAACGGCTTCCTGCCTCGAATGCCAGACTCGCTGGAGCAACTTGACTTGCTGCTGATTCAAGTGGCCAAGCCGCGACAGGTGCGTGTAGATGGGATTCACTTGCAGAGCCTTCGATACATTTCGACAACGCTGGCGGCATACGTTGGGGAAACGGTTACTCTGCGGTTTGACCCGGGGAACATGGCGGAAATCCGTGTCTTCCACGCGGACAAGTTCTTGCGCCGGGCCGTCTGTGCGGAACTCGCTGGTGCCACCACAATGCGCGACATATAGCGCCTTCTGCTACACGACTTTCCTCGCTCGATAATCCGGGATGCTTCTCGATACAGTCTACTTGACATCATAGTGTCATGCTGACATCATAGTGTCGTATTATCCTTGCCCAAGGGCAAAGATTGTCTCGAGGAGGTCAATTTGCTTCAACTTCGTCCACTGGACGCAGAAGTCCCCATCTTCCATCAGCTTCAAGCCGATCAGGCTCCCGTCGTACTGGTAAACATTTTCCAGGTTGCCGAGGCGGATATTCCTGCGCTTCTGGAAGCATGGACAAACGACGCAACCTGGATGAAGCGGCAACCGGGTTTCATTTCTACCCAGTTGCATCGAGGGATCGCCGGTAGCACGGTATTGATGAACTACGCCGTATGGGAATCCGTTGCTCATTTCAGAGCGGCTTTCAATCATCCGGAGTTCAAGGCAGCGCTGGATCAGTATCCTTCCTCCGTGGTCGCCTCACCGCATCTGTTTACGCGTCTCTCCGTTCCCAATCTCTGCGTCGGCCCGTAGAGAACCGTGTTTACCTGTTGCGAATCGGGGATTTGCCATGCCGCACACCAAAGACGGGAAAGCGTTCACTGAGCTGGTCTTAGAGACCTTTCGATTCAACGGGAGGTTGCTGGCCGCAGCTGACAACCTGAGCAAGCCGCTCGGTTTGACGAGTTCACGCTGGCAGGTTTTAGGCGCTATTGAAGGCCAATCGCATTCGGTCGCGCAGATCGCGCGCAAGATGGGCTTGGCGAGGCAGAACGTGCAACGGCTGGCGAACGTGCTGGAACTGGAAGGCCTTGTAGAATACGTTCCCAACCCGGATCATCAGCGGGCCAAATTGGTATGTCTCACCCAGCATGGACGAAAAGCCGTAAAGGAACTGGCTCGGCGTCAAGAATCGTGGGCCAACAAAGTAGCATCCCGCGCGAGCCTTTCCGAGCTGGAGCTTGCATCTCGGGTTCTGCGGGAACTGCGTTCAGGCTTGGAGGAGGAATGGGCCAGTTGAACTGTTTAGAGGGCTTGGGCCAAGCACCGGATCAACGGCACAGCGTAGAGTTTTCTAAGCCTGTCCGATCACGAGACGCTTCCGCGCCGCCTCAACAACAGCTTTGGTCACCTATCGCAGCACGTTAACTTCGAGGATTTGTTCGATCTGAGTGAGGAGACGGTTCAGCAATCGGAAGTTGCCGCCTGGGACGCGAATGATCGCCGCGACCGTTTCTTGGTCCACCGGCAGAGCGGGAAGCTGCACGCCTGGTGGCGTCCAATGCCGCTCCCGCAACTGGCGCGCTTCGTGGCTCTTCGGACAGACCCGCCAGTTCGCGACAGGTTAATCCACGCGGCGGGCAACTACAATCAGGGAGAGGCCTCCCCAAGGGAAGATGCCTTCGATGTGCTTCCAAAGCCAGACCGTTTTGTCAAACGCCTTCAACGTAACCTTACTGATTCGCCTGCGGCCCAGCACTTTGCCATAGAACCACCAGGCGGGCCGGCCGACCTTGTTCAATTGATGGACATTCATGGGCGCCAGTCCGGAGTTGGCCAGCATGGCATGGAGTTCGCTTAGATCGAAGCGGCGCTTGTGGCCCAAGGCTTCGTCCACGCTGCAGAAAAGTGCTTTTCCCTGCGGCACCAGAATCAGCATCACTCCGCCAGGCAGCAGCGTATTGCGCAGCCCGGTCAACGTCTGCGCCGGGTCGCTCGAATACTCCAGTACGTTGATACAGAGAACGCTCTCCGTGGAATGCGCCAGCGCTTCGACGGCTTGCGGATCGTCTGTGTCCAGAGACATCACGGACACATTCGGCGTACGCAAGAACCGGTTGCGAAGGCTGTGCAGATAGAAGGGATCGCGTTCGCAGGCGACGTATTTTAACCGTTTGCCCATAAGACGGCCAGCCACATTCCCAAGCCCTGCGCCCACCTCGAGCACCGTGTCTTTTAAGTAGGGCCGCAGGATGCCGGTCATCCAACTGATGTAGCCGGGGGTTCCGGTGAGATTGTTGAGCGAACCGCGGCCGTAGGGTTCGACATAGAGATCGTCGATGATCCAGAAGCGCAGGATGACACCGAACACTTTCACTCCATCTTTCCAGCCGATCTTCTTTCCCTCTTCGTAGGTGCGGCCGTGGTAACTGATGGGCACCTCATAGATGCGCAGCTTGCGCTTGCTGCATTTCATGGTGATTTCCGGTTCAAAGCCGAAGCGGTTTGAGCGGATGGGAATGCTTTTCAGCAGATCGGTGCGGAATACTTTGTAGCAGGTCTCCATGTCCGTGACTTTCAGATTGGAAAACATGTTTGAGACCAACGTAAGAAATTTGTTGATCATCGAGTGCCAAAAGGGAAGGACGCGAGTCTGTGCGCCGGCGAGGTAGCGTGAGCCGAAAACCGCATCCGCATGACCATCGAGAAGGGGTTGCAACAGGCGCGGATATTCCGAGGGATCGTACTCTAAATCGGCATCCTGCACCAGGCAGAAATCGCCGGTGGCCTGCTGGATTGCAGTGCGCACCGCCGCGCCTTTCCCTTTGTTGACGGGATGGCGGAAGAGGCGGACAGAGGGTTCGTTGGCGGCGAACCGTTCTAAAATTTCAGAAGTTCCATCGGTGGAGCAATCATCCACCAGGATGATTTCCCGTTCCATATCTTCCGGTAGAGGCGCTGCAAGCACCTGCGAGAGGCTGCGCTCCACGACAGCTCGCTCATTATAAACAGGCACCAGGATCGAAAGTTTCACTCGAATTCAGTATACCCATGAGCTGCCTGATCAAATGAAAGATAAAGAAAGAGCCGACCGTTGGAGGGTCAGCTCTTGTTAGGTAAGGGGACTATTTCGCGGCAGATTCGCGCCTGACGTTTTGCTTTTGAGCCAGACTGCGTTTCCGCCGCGACCCGTGGAGGGGGCTCGTTTTGCCTACAGGACGCCGGTGGTCTCTGCAGGGAAATGTCTGTCGTGAAATTCGTCGGCCTCTTTTTGGGCCTCTTCCTTGGTGCTTCCGTAGCGTTCCTGGATCTTGCCGACCAGGACATCTTTCTTGCCACCGATGACGGTTAGGTCATCGTCGGTCAGCTTGCCCCATTTTTCCTTGACCGTGCCTTGCAGTTGTTTCCACTTGCCTTCGATTTGATCTTTATTCATGAGTTAGCCTCCGCACTATCCTTTGCACGGGGCGTGCCAGAGATCACTCCCATTGTTTGCAGCAATCCGGGAGTAGGCGGTGGTAAAGATTAAGTAGTATTTACCTTTGAACTTGGTAGAATTTCGGCCATGGGATTGAAACGGTTCTCCGCTCTGGTCTTGAGTGTTGGGCTAGGCTTCGGCCAGCAGCAGCGAGAGTGGGCATCGTACGGGGGCGACCCGGGCGGCGCCAAATATTCGCCGCTATCCGATATCAATCGCAAAAACGTTACCGGATTGAAGACGGCATGGACTTATCACACCGGAGATCTTTACCGGCCGAAGACAGGGCGGGCGACAGCGCTGGAAACAACGCCGCTGTTTGTCGACGGCACCCTCTATATCACTACGCCCGTGGGGCGGGTAGCGGCGCTGGATGCGGAGAGTGGGAAGGAACGCTGGAGCTTTGATGCGAAGGTGGACCGGGATGCGGGTTACGGCGATTTCGCCAACCGGGGCGCAGCCACCTGGTATGACAAGGAGTCCAAGCAGCGGCGGATTTTCGTGACGCCGATCGATGCGCGGCTGATCGCTTTGGATGCGGCTACGGGCAAACCGTGCGCCGACTTCGGCAAGAATGGCCAGATCGATTTACGCGTTGGGCTGAAACATGCGCCGGAGACAATGCCGGAATATGAGACCACTTCCCCGCCTGCGGTGATCGGCAATCTGGTGGTTGTGGGGTCTGCGATTGCGGATAACAATCGCGCCGAAGCAGCCAGCGGCGAGGTGCGGGCGTTCGATGCCAGAAGCGGCGCGTTGCGCTGGACGTGGGATCCGATTGTGCCGTCGAAGGGCGTAAAGACCGGGGCCGGGAATGCATGGTCGATTATCTCTGTTGACGAGGAGCGGAATCTGGTCTTCATTCCGACAGGCAGCGCGAGCCCCGACTACTATGGAGGCGAGCGGCCGGGAGACAATCGCTACGCCAATTCGGTGGTGGCCGTGCGTGGTGATACAGGGAAGTTGGTTTGGCATTTTCAGACAGTGCACCACGATTTGTGGGATTACGACGTCGCCTCGCAACCCACGCTTTATACGGTGCGCCAAAATGGTTTGGAGATTCCGGCGGTGGCTGTAGGATCGAAAACCGGACATCTGTTTCTATTGCATCGGGAGACGGGGAAGCCGTTATTTCCGGTGGAGGAACGGCCGGTTCCGGCGAGCGATGTGCCGGGTGAGAAGGCGTCTGCCACGCAGCCGTTTCCATCCATGCCAAAGGCTCTTGTGCCGCAGAAGCTTACCGCGAAAGACGCCTGGGGGATGACGGAAGCCGGCCGCAAATATTGCGAGGATCGAATGGGGCAACTGCGATCCAATGGCATGTTCACTCCGCCCAGCGTTAAGGGTTCGTTAGTCTTTCCGGGTAACGTAGGAGGCATGGCTTGGGGCGGCGCGGCCTTCGATCCGGAGCGTGGGCTCCTGATCATCCCGACGAACCGGCTGCCGGCCGTGGTGCATTTGATTCCGCGCGATGAAGTGAAGCAGCGGAGAGAAGCCTATCCTGAGGGCGAGTATTCGGAACAGCGGGGCACGCCGTATTGGATGCATCGTGAATTTCTGCTGGGCCCGGGACGCGTCCCTTGTAATACACCGCCGTGGGGAACGCTGGTGGCGATCGACGTTCGTACGGGCGAAGTGCGTTGGGAAACGCCGCTCGGTTACTTTCCGTGGCTGACATCGAACCCGGAGGCGCGGCAGTGGGGATCGATTTCGCTGGGTGGGCCGATAGTGACCGGCGGAGGGCTGGCCTTCATTGCGGCGACTTTCGATGCGCATCTGCGGGCGTTCGATTTGGAGACGGGCAAAGAGTTATGGGCGGGGGAGTTGCCGACCAGCGCGCGTGCGACGCCGATGACGCTTCGGGCAGCTAGCGGGAAGCAGTATGTGGTTATCGCCGCCGGCGGGCACGACGGGAATTCTCTGCCATTGGGAGACTCTATTGTGGCGTTCGCCTTACCGTGAACGCGATTGCTGCGATACTGGACCGAAGTGACTCCGATTCTTCTGAAAACCGATCTGCCCGGCTTCCCATTGCATGGCCGCGGCAAAGTGCGCGATATCTACCGGGTGGACGACAATCTGCTGATTGTGGCCACGGACCGGATCTCCGCCTTCGACTATATTCTTGCCTCTGGAATTCCGGACAAAGGCCGCGTGCTGACGCAGCTGTCGCTGTTCTGGTTTGATTTTCTGTGCGACGTGCCGCCGAACCATTTGCTGGCAACGCGGCTGGAGGATTATCCGGCGGCATTGCAGCCATTCGCGGATCAATTAGAAGGCCGCTCTATGCTGGTGAAGCGCGCGAAGATGATTGAGATTGAGTGCGTGGCGCGCGGATATATTTCCGGCTCGGGCTGGAAAGATTACAAAGCTACCGGCGCAATTTGCGGCATCCCGCTTCCGGCTGGGCTGGCGGAGAGCGAGCGGCTTCCAGAGCCGATCTTCACGCCGGCCAGCAAGGCCGAGTCCGGGCACGATGAAAACATTTCGTTCGAAAATGCGGTGAACCTGGTGGGGCGCGAGTTGGCGGAGAAGTTGCGTTTCCTGACGCTGGACATCTATTCGCGGGCGGCCGCCTACGCTGAGACCAAGGGCATCCTGATCGCCGATACAAAATTCGAGTTTGGCTTTGTGGACGATCAATTGGTGCTGGCCGATGAAGTACTGACGCCGGATTCCTCGCGCTTCTGGCCGATGGACTCCTACAAGCCGGGCGGGGCGCAGCAATCCTTCGATAAGCAGTATGTGCGCGATTTTCTGGAAGCGATTCAGTGGAATAAACGTCCGCCCGCACCGGCGCTGCCGCCTGAGGTGGCCGAGCGGACCAGCGAGAAATACAAGGAAGCTTATCGCGTACTGGCCGGCAAGAGTCTATGAGTTGGCTGGATTTCGTCTTCGGTATTCTGATTTGCGTCTCCCTCGCGGCGGGGTTTGCGAAGGGCTTCATCCGGATTGGCATCGGGTTCATCGCAGCGTTGGTGGGCATCGTTATGGCTTCGTGGTTTTACGGGACAGCGGCGGCGTGGTTGCTTCCGTATGTGATATCACCGGGCGTAGCGAATTTTCTGGGCTTCCTGACTGTGCTGGCAATTGTGCTCACCATTGGATCGTTGGTGAGTATGGTGCTGGTGCGCATGTTCAAGCTGGTTGGACTTTCCTGGTTGGACCGCGCTCTGGGGGCAATATTCGGCGCCGTCCGCGGGCTGCTGGCTTCGGTGGCGCTGTTGATGATCATGCTTGCGTTTGCGCCGGCCCGGACGCACAACGCAGTGGTGGATTCCTACCTTGCGCCTTATGTGATGGAGTCGGCCAATGTACTATCGGCCGTTACCCCGTTTGAACTGAAGGACGGGTTTCGTAAGGGCTACGAGGAGATCAGGAAGGCCTGGGAAGCTACTATGAAAAAGAAGACGAAGAAGCTGCCCGCGGATTAGGTCTGACTCCCGAATGAACCTGTTGATTTTCGATTTGGACGGTACCCTGATTGATTCCAAGCTGGACCTGGCGCACGCGGTGAATGCCTCGCGCGCTCATATGGGCATGAACGATCTGCCGCACCCGCTGGTGTTTTCCTACGTTGGTAACGGAGCGCCGATGCTGATCAGGCGATCGCTTGGTCCGGATGCCAGTGAGGCGCAGGTGCAGCAGGCGCTGGAGTTTTTTCTTGCCTACTATCGCGAGCACATGCTGGACTACACGACGCTATATCCGGGCGTGGCCGAAACGCTGGACATTCTGCTGGAGCGCGGAAAGCGGATGGCGGTGCTGACGAACAAGCCGGTAAGGATCAGCAAGGCGATTATCAGCGGACTGGGACTGGAGCGGCATTTCTTTCAAGTTTACGGCGGCAACAGCTTCGAGCAGAAGAAACCGCATCCTATCGGAATTGAGGCGCTGCTTTCCGAGGCTGCCGCGGACGCTGGAAACGCAATGATGATTGGCGATAGCGCGGTGGACATACAGACTGCCCGTAATGCCGGCATCAAAGCGTGCGGGGTGACATACGGGTTTCAGCCCGAGACGCTTGCCGCTGAGCCCCCGGACTTTCTGATCCACCGGTTCGCGGACTTGCCCGCCGTCACCGGATGAGGAAGCGTTATATACTCCGGTATATGCGTAAATTGACTGCTCTCGTCCTTCTTTCCTCCGCGTTGTACGCGCAGGCCACCAAGCAGGTGTTGCCCGGTGAAGACTGGGTGAATCTATTTAATGGGAAAGATCTTACCGGCTGGGTGAAGGTTGGCAATGAGACATGGAACGTGGAAGCGGGCACCATTCACGGCCTGGCCACGACGAAAGATTATGGGTATTTGAAGACGGATAAGAGCTACAAGGATTTTCATCTTTCGCTTCGCTTCAAGTGTGAAGGCGACGGCAACAGCGGCGTGTTCTTCCATGTGGATTTCAAGCCGGGTACAGCCGATGTTTCGCAGGGCATGCAGTTTGAGATCGATTGCCGGATTGGGCAGCACACGGCCGGGCTCTATGGCGATGGCCGCGGATGGCTGGTGTGGCCTTCTCCGGAAAATGAGACCGTGGTCCGTGCCGACGATTGGAACGAATATCTGTTGAAGGTAGAGGGGAACCACTTCGTTTCGCGGTTGAATGGCGTATTGATGGTGGATTTCACAGACCCGAAGCCGAAGTCTTTCGATGGGCCAATCGCGCTGCAACTCCATTCCGGGGGCTCAGGAAATATGCGCTTCAAGAACATCATGATTCGCGACCTGACCAAACGCTAGGAAGTGTTATGAGACCATGCCGCCAACCGCTACCTAACGGTCGCGGCTCGGATTGCAGCTAAGATGCCGCTCCGGTTGTATTACTGCGACCACTACGAGATCCCGCTGCCGCCGGGACACAAGTTCCCGATGCGCAAGTACAGAATGCTGCGCGAGCTGTTAGCCGCCGAACGCTGCTTTGATTTGCAGGAGTCGCCGATGGCAGACTACGAATCGATCGCGCTGGTCCACGATCAGTCGTACATCAGTGCGTTTCTAAGTGGCGACATTGCGCCGGCGGTGCTGCGGCGGATTGGGTTTCCGTGGTCGGTGGGGCTGGTAAGACGTACGCTGGCTTCGGTGGGCGGGACCATCAGTGCGGCCGAACAGGCGCTGCAGGAAGGCTTCAGCGGGGGCTTGGCGGGGGGCACGCACCACGCATTCCGGGCTGAGGGCGCCGGGTTCTGCGTGTTCAACGATGTGGCGGTGGCTATCGCGTCCTTGCGGGTGCGTGGGATGATCCGGCGTGCCTGCGTATTGGATCTGGATGTCCATCAGGGGGACGGGACGGCGAAGTTGTTTGAAGACGACGACGAAGTGCTGACGATTTCCGTCCACGGCAAGAATAACTTTCCATTTCGAAAGCAGTTCAGCAAACTGGATATCGATCTTCCGGACGGTGCCGAAGATGCGGAATACCTGTCGGTGATGCCCGCTGTGCTGGAGCGCGCCGTGGCCTTTGGACCGGATATTCTGTTCTACCAATCGGGAGTGGATGGCCTTGCGTCCGACAGGCTGGGGCGGCTTTCGCTAACCGGGCAGGGATTGATGCACCGGGACCAGATGGTGCTAAAGACGTGTCTGGACTACGGAATTCCCTGTGCCATTACGTTGGGCGGCGGCTATTCAGACCCGGTGGAGCCAACCGTGGAAGCGCATGCGAATACGTTTCGCGCCGCGGCGGAATGCTATTCGAAGTACACCAGCGCGTTGAAGAATATTTTGAACGCCTGATAGCTTTGGGCACGGTACTGCGGGCGCATGCCGAACAGGATGACGTGGCCGGAACCGGTTGGAATGTCGAGCAGGGCAGGACGGTTCACCAGGAATTTTTCGCCCAGCAGCCAGCCGGATGCTAAAACATTGGACGCGGTGTATGTTGCAACTGCACGATCCCGCGACCCCTTGGGCACTTCAAACGCAGGACTGCCTTCCGACCAGATGGCGATCTGGCTGGGAAGTCCGAGCATCAGCGGATGGGTGGTGTCCACCTTCACGTTGAGCAGCGAGCCGGGGGAATAGAACTCCTTGTTCGACAGCCCTTGCAGCACGTTTCTGGCATCCAGCCCCAGATGTTCCAGAGCGTAATCCGTGGAATCGTTCAGGAACAGGACGGTGCCGCCTTGCGCGGCAAAAAGTTTCAGCGCCTCGGCGCCCTTCTCAGCCAGGCCACCGGTGAATTCCTCAGGCATGCCCCCTGGACGGTGGCCGGAGTGAATCGCTCCGGGACGCTGGTCGGCGAATACAATCACATCGAAGCGCGAGTGCAAATCGCCGGCCTGAATGTCCTTGTTGAAGACGGTGGTATAGGCGAAACCGAATTGCTCCAGCAGCCAGCGAGTCCAGCCTTCGTCCATGCTGGGGACATAGCTTTTGTAGAGCGCCACTCTGGGCTGTTTGAGCGAACGAAGGCCGTTTGCGGACTGTAAAGCGAAATCGCCGGTGGTCCGGTTGCGCCACACCTTATTCCCGGATGCCCAGGCCTGGTTCACGGTCCGCCAGGAATCGACGTTGCCCGCCGCGGTGCTTAGGGCGGGTTCGCCAAATCTTTCTACGCGCGTCAACGCGGCGCTGAACGGCTGATCGATGGTATCGACGGTGACACCCATCAGCAGCGGTAAGGTCTGCGCCGTGACGTCGTAGGGCCGGCGCGGAGGTCCGCCGGGATAGACGCGAAGGTCCGGGTAATTCTGCCGCTCCAGCAGCGTCTTGGCGTAGGAGCCGTAGGGCTGTTGCATTGGAATGACGTAGCTTCCGGCAGGGTAGTCTTTGCCACCCGCGCGGAAGGCGGCGCCGGCGCGATGGATCTCCACTTCACCGTAGGCCAGGGTCTGCAGAAGCTTCCTGGTGGAGCCGGGGTCCAGTTGCGTGGCGGGAACTATAAACGAATTTGGACTGGTTCGCGCCACGGCACGCTGGCCGATGCGATAGAAACTGCGCAGGAAGTCGGTTCGGCGGACGGCTGCCTGATAGAGGCAGGATTCGAGCGCGATCAATTGATAATCCACGATGTCGCGCTGATGCCACTCACCGCCCAGCCAGGGCTCCAGATAATTCCAACTGCGTTCCCGCGGATTGAAGCCCAGCGCCGCGCCGCTGATGTCCTCGGGCTTCACCGTGATGGGTGTCGCCAGCCGTGCGCTGGCGGATTCACTGAGAATGCGCAAGCCGCCGTGATAGGCCTGATAGTGCCGCGCGGGCGTCCAAAAATCATACAGAGCGTTGATGGCCACACCGGTCTTTCCCGCGGCCGTTAGGTCCGCGGCCATGGTGGCGCCCACGGCGTTGCAAAGCTGCACAATGATGGGATCGATATTCGGATCCACTGGATCAAGCCACGGCGGCACGAACATTCGCGACGAAGTTGGACCTTGCTGGTGAACATCGTAGACGATCTGGGGATGCCACACGTTCTGAATTTTCGCCACGGCGAGCTGTGTTTCCACCTGCGAAAAAATGTACCAATCGCGGTTATTGTCGTGTCCCACGTATTTCTGAAAGAGTTCCGGCGGAGTTGTTCCTTCAAATGGTGTGCCGAGTGTTTTCCGGTACCATTGGGTAACGATGTCGACGCCGTCCGGATTCTGCGACGGAACCAGAATGAAAATCGTGTTCTCCAGAATCGCCTTGAACTTCGGCGTATCTTCAGTAATCAGCTTGTACGCGAATTCGACGGCAGTGGCCGTGGACGCCACTTCATTCGAGTGAATGGAGCACGTAATCATCACCACTGTCTTGCCTTCGGCGAACAGCTTTTCGGCTTCGGCTTCGGTGGTCTTGCGCGGATCGGCAAGGCGCGCCTGAATGCCGCGATAGTAATCGAGCCGCTGCAAAGTTTCCGGAGCGGCGATGGTTGCACTGATGTAGGGACGCCCGCCAGTGGTCTTGCCCAGTTCAGCGACGCGAATCCGGTTGCTGGATTTTTCCAGGCTATGGAAGTAGGAAACTACTTTGTCCCAATCCAATAGCTTGCGGTCGGCGCCCATGCGATGGCCGAAGTGGCTTTCCGGGGTGGGGACGGCCGCGGAACACCACGCTGAACACCACGCTGAATACAGCGCCGCCGCGAGGAAGAGTGCAGACAGGCGCCGGAGCTTCATGCGCGAGTCAGTTCCTTCCAGAGCGCCCGGTAGTAGCGCAGGAAACGCTCCGGCTCCTTGCTCTCCGCCGCTTCACAGAGCGTGTATTTCTCGTAGCCCGATTTGTTCATCAAGGTAAACAATTCACGCCAGGGATAGTCGCTGGACAGCTCATTGATGTGCGCATTCTTTACCCAGGGGCGAAGCAGGTCCCAGCTCTTACGCACACTGCCGTTGACTATGTCCGTGGGATTTGAATTCCAGCACAGGCCAACCGAATCGTGACGGGTGGCGCGCATGACGGCGGCGGCGAACGGAGGATTTTGAGTCTCCTGCCCGTGGACTTCCAACCAGATTTCCACGCCTTTGCCGGCCCCGGCGTCGCCCAGTTCCCGCAACGAATCGGCGATGCGGCCGATGGTGGTGTCAAGCGGTACGTTTTCCTTGGGAAGGCCATTTGGGCGGACCTTTACACCCCATGCTCCGGTATCATGAGCAAGGTCGATGAACGTCTTGGCAATTTGAATTTGACGGCGGCGTTCAGCGGGGTCGGGGGATTGAAACTCGCAAGTGGAGCCGAAACTCAGCAGCCGCACCTTGCTGCGCTCAAACAGATTCTTCACCCGTTCGCGCTCCGCGGCATTGATGGACGGTTCCACCAGATGCTTGTGCCCGGTGCGCAGTTCCACCGCTTCAAACTCCGCGGCCTGCAAATTCCGGACGATGGTCTCGACGTCCCAGTCCTTCAATACGTTGTAAGTTACGGCGCCCAGCAGCATAGGCTACCAGCGTAGCTTTGCGGGCAGGTATTCGGCAATCAGCTCTTCGTAATAGGGCCGCAGTGCGGTGGCGTCCGGCTTGGAATGGCCTTTCGAATAAAGATCGTATGGATTGAACTTTCGCACCCAATCGAACATTTCGCGATCCTTGTCGTTTAACAGATAATCGTAGGCGCCTTCGCGGTGCCCAGGATAGAACGAGTGATAGCGAATCATGTACAGCGCAGGTTCGGGAAGATAATCTTTCATCACGTGATAGAGGTACTCATCGTGCCCCCAGGAAAGATCCACATTCGAAAGCCCACAGTTCTGCTGGTAGATGCCGAGCCGCGTGCGGTAATCCGGGTAATTGGAATCCGGATTTGCCGCGAAGAATTCCGGGAAAACAATTTTGCCGGAGAAGGCACAGCCCACCGGGAAAGTATCGCCAACCACGGCCCATTGCGGCTCCCCGTAAAGGCAGAGCAGTTTGCCCAAATCGTGCACCAGGCCGGTGAGAACGAACCATCGGGGATGGCCGTCCTTGCGGATTGCCTCAGCCGTTTGCAAATTGTGCTCGATCTGCGAGAGGTCGGTATCGGGATCGCTATCGTCTACCAGCGTATTCAGGTAATTCATGGCATCCCAGATGCCCATTTCGCCGCGTTCCTTGCCCAGATATTGCCGTTTCTTCCGCAGCACAAAGTCACGGGTCTGGTTCGCGTGATTCTGTCGATAAAACTCGCGAACTACGGGCGGCGTCGCGTCGTCATAGGTGCGAAACTGGGCTTCGGTCTTGCCGGGATTGTAGCGGTCCTTGACGAAATCATCCCACTGTTCCAGGTTATCGAGCGGACCGGAAACTACACGCATGTCAGAACCCCCATCGCCATAAATTGGCGCCTGCCGTATAGCCGGCGCCGACGGCCGCAAACAAAACCAGATCGCCTTTCTTCAGTCTGCCAGTATCGAGCGCCGTGCGAGTGGCAAGAGGAATTGTGGCGGCAGTGGTATTGCCGAACTCCTCAATATTAATGATGACACGATCAGACAAGCCCATTTTCTCAGACACCGCACTGATGATCCGTTTGTTGGCCTGGTGCGGGATCATCCAATCCACATCCGCCAGTGCCAGGTTGTTTCGTTCCAGCAGTTCGGTGCAGAGTTCGTACATTTTCCGCACCGCGTATTTGAAAACCTGTTGGCCTTCCTGGTGTACGTAATGCATGCGGTTCTGGACGGTCTCTACCGACGCCGGCATGCGGCTGCCGCCGGCGGGCATCTTTAGATAGTCACCGCCGGAGCCGTCAATTTCATTGGCGAAGCCGATGAATCCGGCGTCCTCACCGTCGGCGGCGGCTTCGATGATCATGGCTCCGGCGCCGTCTCCAAAAAGCACGCAGGTGGAGCGGTCCGTGTAGTCGATGATGCGCGACATGGTATCCGAGCCAATCACCAAAACCTTTTGATGCGTTCCGCAGCCAATCAAATGTGCCGCGGTAGTTAGACCATAGACAAATCCGGAGCAGGCGGCAATGAGGTCGAAGCCCCACGCCTTCTTGGCGCCCAGCCGGTTCTGCACCAGGCAAGCCGTGGACGGGAAGAACATATCTGGAGTGACGGTGCAGACCAGGATGGCATCCAGATTGGATGCATCGATTCCACGGTTCTCAAGCGCAATCTTGGCGGCTTCAAACGCCATGTCGGACGTGGCCATTTCTGGCGGAGCAATATGGCGAGAGCGAATTCCCGTCCGTTCCAGAATCCATTGATCACTGGTTTCCACCATATGGGTCAAATCCTGATTAGTCAGCACCCCCGGCGGCGTAAAACAGCCCACCGCGGTTATCTTCGCTTTGCGCAAGCATCCTCCAGAAAACTTGGTTGTCGGGCGAGTGCGGAAATCCGCCCTGGGACCCGCAAACAATTGTGAAGCGGGTACTCTTGCTATGGTACATTACGAGCTTAGATGCAAGTCGAAAGCACCCTCTTCTTTGAGACGCCTGAAGAGATTTACACGCGTGTGTTCCGAGCCGTGAATCCGCGGGCGATTCCACCGGAGATCCATGTGGAGTTCCGCCGTTTCGCAAACGCAAACAGTTCCATCCGGCTGGAGAACGGCCGGGTCGCAGTTAAGATGACGGACCTGCTGGCACTAGCGCCGGCGCCCATAATAGAAGCCCTGGCTTATATCCTGCTGAGCAAGCTTTATCGAAAACCGATTCCGCGAAATTACACCCATCAATACCGGCTCTATTTGAACCGGAAAGATGTGCGCACGAGTCTGCATTCTCTGCGCCAGCGGCGGGGCCGCAAGTATCTTTCCGGCGCTCAGGGCCAATGCTACAACCTGGATGAGCTTTTCGAAGAGTTGAACGCAAAGCACTTCTTCGGCTTGATGGCGAGACCGCAGCTCGGTTGGAGCCGCCGGCCTTCGCGGACGATGCTGGGGCACTACGATCCGTCCCATCACGTGATTATTCTGAGCAGTCTGCTGGACCGGGCTGTCGTTCCGCGGCTTGCCGTCGAATACGTGATGTTCCACGAAATGTTGCATTTAAAGCATCCAGTAGATCACCGCGGAACCAGAAGATGCGTCCACACCGCGGAATTTCGCGCTTCAGAAAAGGAGTTTCCCAGTTTAGCGGAAGCCAAGCTGTTGCTGAAAAAGCTCTAATGCAAACTTTACTCTTCCGCCTGCTAACAGCGGTGGTCATTACTGCGTCTCAGTTGGGAGCCGAAAGGCCCACGGGGAATGCAGGCGAGCCCGATGCGGCGCGGTACGAAGCGGTACTAGAAAAGTACGTTCGAGACGACGGCCGGGTGGACTACTCCGGGATCAGTAATCATCCGACGGATCTTAGCGCGTTTGTAGCCCAGATTGCGGCGGTCAGTCCGGATTCGGCGCCCGGGCTCTTTAAGAATCGCGAGGCGCAACTGGCGTACTGGCTGAACGCCTACAACGCCTTGGTTGTGCAATCATTCTCGGCGGACTACCCCCAGAAGCGCGAGCGGCTGACAGGACTGGTGGGGCGGGCTTCATTCTTCTACCGCCAGAAGCATAGAGTCGGCGGGAAAGACCGATCCCTGGGAGATATAGAGGACAACAGTATCCGCAAGCTGTTCCATGAACCTCGTATCCATTTCGCGCTGGTATGCGCTTCGGCTAGCTGTCCGTGGCTGTCTCGAACGGCGTACACCGCCGAGAACCTCAATGCGCATCTAGAAGCCGATGCGGTGCGATACTTCGCCCAGGCGCGGAACTTTCATATGGATGAGAACAAACGGGAAGTGACGCTACCGCGAATTCTTGAATGGTTTAAGGACGACTTCGGCGGCTCGTCGGATAAGGTATTGGGGTTTGTGGCCAGATATCGCAAAGAAGAATCCGCCAAGCTGACGAACGGCACTTGGCGGATCAGGTATTTCGATTACGATTGGTCTCCGAACGACTTGCGTCCGTAAGGAGAATTAGGCAGCGCTGCTGGATTCGGGCATCAAAGTTTCAACCCGGATGCGCATATGATCGAGCGAACCGATGAGGTTGCGAACATCGACGGCACCGATACCAACGGTATGAAGGCCGAGCCGAATTCGGACCGCAAACACCGCAAACGAAAACGTAATGCGCTGTTTGAGAAGGGCGACGGCAAATTCGGGGCGATCCTGTGAGGAATAGAGGGCCATCATCTTTGCAACGTGCTGTAAGCGGTTGAAATCACGTATGAGGTTCCGAAGATACGCCCGAAACACCTTGCGCCGTTCGGATCTGAGTTCAGACGCGATTTTACTCTGATAGCCAGCTTGGTTCGCTAGAAATTCGTAGTCATCCTCAGAGAGCAGGCGTAGCATAGGCCTGTACTTGGAGATAGAGAAGTCTTCGAGCCACTCCGGATCATATTCGATTGATCTTTTGTGGGTGGAGAGCTTCCAGACCAGGAGGCTGAGCGCTAAGCTAATGAAGAACAACGGCAGCAGAGCCGAAATCCAAATGTTCATGGCAAGTATTGAGTTCACTCTGGATTAATATTAAGCGATAATCCGTCTTCCCGCAATTCTTTTTTGACACATCGGAGCGAAATCCCGGTAGGATTTATCCTCCCCGGCTACTCTTTGGCGGAATGGACGAGGGTGCGGTTGATAGAGTTGAGCTGGGCCATGAGACGTTCTTCCTGGCCAGGATCCCAATAATGGCCTATTTTTGCAGGAATAGTCTCCCCTGCGGCCGACAAGCCCACAATCCACAAGGCACAACAAAGGGCTACGAGCAATTGAACGGCAATGTTTAGAGGGACGAGCGATTGACCGGAAAGAAGCAATCCGGCCACAATCGTTGTTGCGGACTTGATGAGAAAGTACCCGGCGAAAACGCAGCAGTGCACCACGGTATTGCGATTTAAGACGATGGGAAACCAGAGGAGACACAGTGTGATGAGGACCACGAACAGGAGCAGGCTTATCGTCACCAGTCTCGACAAAAGTAAAAAGTTGGCGAGGATTGGATATTTCTCGGACGCATACTGATAATCGACGAACAAAGTACAGAGCGCCAGCAGGATGGATGCGCCGATTGAGGCCATCAAAGACCAACGGCCCCAGGTGGCGATGCCCGGGTGATATCGAAGCACGATACCGTAAACTTCAAGAATCGCCAGTGCCGACAATATCCAGACAATTGGCTCGCAGGTGAAGAAAAAGTACCCGTACGCATTTGACCGGTAGGGAATGAACACCGCAAGTATCAATCGCACTACCTGGAATACTACGTAGGCGGTGAAGTAGCTGTAGGTTCCGGTCAGCTTCGTTGCAGCCAACCGCCAGAACAAGATCGCGAAACCCGCGATCTGTGCGAATTGTAAGGCGTAAAAAAGTTTCGCGGTGGATACCATTCAATTTCAACGAAGGCGAGAGCCTGCCTAGATAGTATCATCGGCAGGCTAACCCGTCTTTAACAGGGGAACTTTGTTCCGCCACCGGTACTGCAACCTCAGCTTAGAGTGATGCGTCGCAAGGAAAGCACGAGGGTATAACCTTTACTTCAACCGTGCTGGCGTCGCAGGGGAAGCACGAAGGTATTACATTTACGGTCGAAGCCGTGGCGTCGCAGGGGAAGCAGGACGGTATTACGCTCTCCCTGGTAACGCCCATTGCGGCAACATACTGAATGCCCAGCGCGAGCATGAAAACAATCTTCTTAGTCATCTTGATATTCCTTCCGAACAGTGGAGTGGTAGAACCTGGGACTAGGGTACTTGCCCCCGGCCTGCCTAGGTATTTTTTGGTGAAGGTTTTCTGATCCTGGAACTAGGGCCAATTTTTTTTCAGGCTGTTAGTTCGCAGGCCTATACGGGCGGATTTTAGGGTAATATCAAAGGCAGGGTTTTTCTTATGACTAAACCGCATCCCAAAGGGGTACTCGAACGCGGCGTCACATCGGATCTGTGGCGTCATACGCTATCGCAGATACCGTCCTGCTTCGGAAGAATGGTGTATCTATCGTCTCTACGAGCTTCAAACACCGGCCGCTATGAACACCATGGACTGGCGATGATGTTCGGAGAAGCGCAGGCGGACAAAGCCCTTCGGAAGACACACTCGGACGCCTTCAACGAATGGTTGAACTACTCCCTGGAACAGCAGAAGGCCGATCTGGATCTGTATCTTTCGGCCCAGCAGGCCGACAAGCGGGAAGTAATTGAAAACTGGACGGCATTGATGCCGTATCGCTATTTTCTGCCGGCATCTGCCCGCGAAATGGAGCGAACACTCTACCTGGCGGACCTGGAAGCGCTGTTGGGGATGCTTAGGAACGATTACGGCGTCTCTTCCCCTGATCCAGACGCATAGCCACGCCGGTCACTTGGCCGATCACGTCGATTTCTTCGGGAAATCCAAAGATCTCCGGATTGCACTGCGAAGCGGGGTGCGGCTGAAGCACTAACTGGTTGTCGCTGAGATTGCACCATCCACAGGCATACCCTTGGCGGTGTTCCAAAAAATAGATAGGCCTCTCCGACTCATGGGACCAACCGCTGTTGACGATCTTGCGTCTTGTCTCGTCGATCACAACCAGGGCGCCGGGTTGAATTAGCGGATACATAGACCAGTCTTCCGATCCGATATAGGCGTAGCGGTGACTCTTCAACTCCATGCCATTCAATAACATGATCGGTAGCTTCCCCCACCGCTGGATCATCCGGCTGAGGTAGGTGGTGCGCCTTAAATCGATACCCGGATCGAGCGCCAACGGCAGTTGAACCTCGCCATGGCCGTCGGGTTGAAAGCCTACCAGGTGCGTACGGGTGACCTCAACGTGAATGGAATCACTGGCCATTAACGATACGTCGACGCCGTACCAATCCAGCACTTCCATAATGTCCAACTTATAGATGGTGCAAAGAGAATATAGACGGTAGATCGATGGAACAGTGCCCTTGTTCTCCACATCCGCCAGCCGGCTGAGCGCGATGATGTACTCGTCATTCTTGCGCCGAGCCGCGATTTGAATGCTGGCTTCTTCCACATCGCGGTAACGCAAGTTGAGTTCTTCCCGTTTCTTCTTAAGCTTTTGGCCCGCTTCCTCCATCTTAATTGTTTGCCCCTGCAAATGCCGAACCCCTGTAATCCCCCGAACTCTATCGGAGTTACAGGAATAGAGCGATTCTGGACTAGAATTATAGCTACGGAGCGCAGGGAAGACAAGCTCGTGTGCGGAATCTGTTCTGATTTCAGAACAGAATTTTTAGGAGGAGGCCAAATTTGAAAATTGTGGTGGGAATCTCTGGAGCTAGCGGCTCAATCTACGGATTCAGATTGTTGCAGAAGCTCCAGACTCGTCCGAATACCGAGATCCATTTAATTCTGACCAGGTCCGGCGAGAAGACCGGTTTCCTAGAACTTGGCAAGAAAGCAGCGGATTGGAGAAGTTTATCAGATTTTTCCTACCCTTTGGAAGATATTGGATGCCGCTTGGCGAGCGGAAGTTTCCAAACGGACGCGATGGTGGTGGCGCCTTGCTCTATACATTCCATGTCGGCTATCGCCGCCGGAATCAGCAACAATCTTTTGGTCCGCGCGGCTGATGTCATTCTGAAGGAGCGCCGGCGATTGATTTTGATGGTGCGGGAGACGCCTTTCCATCTAGGCCATCTGCGCACCATGGTTGCGCTTACGGAAATGGGTGCGATTATTGCTCCGCCTATTCCCGGTTTCTATCACCAGCCCAAAACAATCGAGGAACTGGTGGACCACAGTGTTGACCGAATTCTGGATCTGTTGGGAGTGCCAAGCGAAACGGCGCAGCGTTGGGATGGGCCCGCGATACAATCCTAGGGTGACAAGACCGTCCAAAGTACCGAAACCGCCGAAAACCGTAGCGTTCCAGGGAGAAAAGGGCGCATTTAGCCAGGTGGCGGTGCAGCAATTGCTCGGCGACGAGGTTACGGTGGTGCCGTGCCAGCGCTTTGAGGAAGTTTTTCGTGCGCTCAGTGAAGGGAAAGTGGACGCCGCGGTGATTCCCATTGAAAATACACTGCATGGGTCGGTCCACGAAAATTACGATCATTTGTTAAACTTCGACCTGCCGATCGTGGGTGAGGCGCACGTTCGCATTTCGCACAGCCTGATTGCTTGCCCTGGCGTCAGCTTCAAGAAGATAAGGAAAGTTTATTCGCACCCGGTGGCGCTAAATCAGTGTCAGAAGTTTTTTGCGGCGAATCCACAGTTCGAGCGAATGAGTTTTTACGACACGGCTGGAAGCGTGAAGATGCTTATGGAGCAGAAGCTGCCGGACGCGGGGGCGATCGCGTCCTCGGTGGCAGCCGGGATCTACGGCGCGAAGGTATTGAAACGGGGGATTGAAGACGACCGGGAAAACTTTACGCGATTTTTTCTCCTCAACCGGCCGGGGCAACCTATTCCGCCACACGACACCAAGGCGTGGAAAACTTCTTTGGTTTTCACGACCCGCAATACTCCGGGATCGCTGTTCCGGGCTTTGAGTACGTTCGCATTGCGGGACCTTAGTTTGGTGAAAATCGAATCGAGGCCGTTGCGCGGGAAACCATGGGAATATCTGTTCTATTTGGATTTCCTGGGGCGAGTGGACGACCCGGTGAGCCAGAAAGCGCTAGGACATCTGGCGGAACTGGCCGATTTACTCCGGGTTTTGGGCTCTTATCCTAAAGGAACTTAGGGTTCTTTCGCAGCGGCCCGGCGCGCCACCGGGATCATCCATTTCAGCGCCGTGTGCGTTTGGGAGAAGCTTGCGGTCTTCGTATCTACCAGGCCGGCAGCCTTGCCCGCGGCCATTACCTGCGACGCCGTGATGTGCTTCTGTCCTTTTGGCCAAACTGCCCAGAGAGCACCGGCGGGGACCAGCGCCGCCTCCGCTTGCGCGATTTGCGGCAAGTCGCCCGGCGATTCAACCGCAAGAAAGATGAAGTCCGCCTGCTTCCGCACCCGCTTTTTCCAACCAGGCGACACCGCTTCCAGAGCTGTGAGAAATGCTTCGTCGTGAATCCCAATAACCGACACGTCGTTGCCCGGCTTTACGCCCAATTTCTCCATCAGGCTGGGAGGGTGCTGAATTTTACGCAACCACTTTTCAGCGGCTGGGCCCAGATCGAGCCGCAGAGTACCCTGCTCAAAGCTGATGCTGAGTTGTCCCGCGGCCGCAGTTCCGTTGGAAATACTCTGGAACGGCACCTTGACGCGAAAATCCCCGCGAAACAGCAAGTAGTCGGTTTCCAGAAGGGCTTTGCCTTCCGAGGACCGTTGATTCAGATGCCCGACACAGCGCGCCTCCGCCCCCATCTAGACCTCGACTAAACGCTCTCGACCAGACGGCGCAATAGTTCGACTCCCATCTTCATGTCTTTCAGCTTCTGGGTGCGATCTTCGATCTCACGTTCTACGTTGAGCGGTCCGGTGAAACCCACTTCCTTTAATTTAGCCAGGAAGAGTGGCATACCGACGGCACCCTCCCCAAGCGGCATTTCCACGCCCAGAGCCTTCGGGGAGCCCTTCGGCGGCCACGAACCGTCTTTGGCATGTACCGAAATCACGTGCCGGCCCAAAAGGCCCAAAGCCTGAATCGGATCGCCGGTACCGTAGAGGATCATGTTGGCGGGGTCGAAATTGATACCGAGGTTGCCGCGATCCACGTCCTTGAGAAACTTCAACAGTTGATCGGCAGGTTCCTGCCCGGTCTCCAGGGCAAACGATTGCCCGTGCGTGGCCGCATGATCGCAAATGCGCCGGATCATATCGCGTACTGCGATGTAATCGGGATCGGCGGGGTTCTCCGGGACAAAGCCGGCGTGGCAGGCGAGGCCGCCGATTCCGGCAGCCGCGGCGAAATCGCTCACCTCGATGGTGCGCGCCTCGCGTTCGGCGCGCGTGGCGCGTGGGATGAAACCCACCGTCGCTTCCACTGTGGGAATATCGGCGTAGCTTTCCCCGTTATAGCCGCAAAACGCCGTGATCACGGTGAACTGCTGGGATTCGAGCGCTGCCTTCCAGGCCGCGGCCGCGCCTTGCAGGGGTAAATCGCCGGGGATGCCGAGTTGCCCACAGCGTACGCCGAGCGATTTCGCCTCCTGGATGGCGGCTACCGGATCCGGCGTCGCCCAGAACATCGCACCTGGTTCTAAACCCTTCAAATTCGGCATGCCAATTTCTCTCCGTTGTTTCTACGCGCTTCCAACATTAGCAGGGTTAACTTGACAGCGGCGGCGGATTCCCCGGCGGGGCACAAGTCAGGCTTGCGGCCAGTTTGGCAGCATTCCACAAAGTAGGCCAATTCCGCCTCAAAACCGTCCTGCTGGGGCAGCGGCAACAGCCCTGGTTCGCCGCTGGCCAGGTACAAGCTCGCTTGATTGGTTGAAGAACTGTACTCAAAAGTGCCACCGTCGGTGACCACGGTGTACTCCATGGAAAATGGGTACGACTTGCGATGATGCCATCCGCCGGTGACAATCACCGAAGGAATATCACGATAGTGGAAGACCGCCGTGATGGCGTCCACGCCGTTCGCTATATCTTCAAAGCCGGTAGCGGAGATGGCCTGGGGCACGCCGAATAACTTCACGCACAGATCGACATCGTGAATCAGCAGATCGAAGACGCCCCCTCCGCTGAGGGAAGCGTCGCCCAGCCACTTGCTCCAGGCGGGCGCGGCGCAGCGGCGGCGGAACAGGGCCGTGTGCACCTGGCCGAATTCCCCTGAGGCAAGCGACGATGCCAACGCGCGATAGGCCGGAATAAACCGCAAGACTTGCGCGCCCATCAGAAGTTTTCCGGCGCGGTGGGCCTCGGCGACCATTTCATCGGCCAGGGCGCCGGTGAGAGCCATCGGCTTTTCCACCAACACGTGCTTGCCCGCGCGCAGTGCGGCCAGTGCGGTCTCGGAATGCAGATTCGTAGGGAGGCAGATATCCACGGCGTCAATGCTGGCGTCGGCGAGAAGATCGGGGATACTGCGATATTTTGTGACGGACGAGAAATCGAACGTTTCGCCCGGGCCACCCAGATTGCCCTGGATGTCGGATAAATCGCCGGTTAGTTTCTTTTCATCCCGGCTGTACACCGCTGCCAGCGTTGCGCCGGGAACGCTGCGCAATGCCTTCAGGTGCATGCTGCCCATAAAGCCGAGTCCAATGACCGCGATCCGCATAGAAACGGATATGGTAACAGGCTGGCGCCGCTGCGTGTCGTGCTACATATTCGTGCTACATGTTATAGACCTGAAAATTGAACCGTTCCGGCGGCAGGCTCGACACCGGATCGGGCACCATTTGCGTCCAGGTATGAAATGCCGTTGAGGCGATATTGGTATTCAAGTAGAACAGGAACTGGTCGGAGAAGCAGGCGATGGGCGGCGGCTGGCGGAAGGTGAGACGCAGCCCCACGGCTTTCTGAAGTTCGATTCCGCGCGTATCCACGGCCTTGTCGGCCAGTAGCGTGACGAAGCTGCTGCGCCCGGCATGGGGCCAGACGTCATGGCGCAAAACGTTCCTCAGTTCACGATTGATGTCGAACGTGTTCTCGCATTGGCGGATCCACTCCAGAATGTCGTTCCCCCATTGCCAGTGGTTGATCAGATTCTTGTATTGATCTACCAGGTTGAGCGCCAGATCCATCTTGCGCCGGTCCACGTCGCCGTCCGGCACAACGTCATCCAGGGCATCGGCGGGAATCATATCCTCGGATTCAATGATGTGATTGGCCATGCCGATTACGCGATTCACATGCCGGATGGGCGCGGTCGAGTGAACAAAGAGCGGCGGCAGCTCATGCTGCTTTTCGCCCGGAATTTCGACGAACTTTCGATCACCAATGATGTCCATATCCTCTCTCCCTGTGAGACATATCGACAACTGAGTCGTTTTTCGTTATTCACGAATGCTGCCATATCAGACGTTGGATTAGCAAGCGGGGTTTCAGAGCGGTGATTGTATAGTGGTTTCAATCACCCTCAATGAGCATCAACAGACGAGATTTTTTTCTAGCCGCCGGAGCATTGGTACTATGCCCGCGAGCCTCCGCTGCTATGCCGCCCGACTGGCGCGACATCAAGAACGGCTTGCCTATTCCGCGCGAGGGCTATAGCGATCAACCCTACGTGGTGATCACCGGCGATGGGAATTGGCTGTGTGTGCTGACCACCGGAAAAGGCGTGGAAGGCGAGCCCGGCCAGCACATCATCTCGACAATCAGCAGCGACCAGGGCAAGACGTGGAGCACGCCCGTCGACATAGAACCCGCGAACGGCCCGGAAGCATCGTGGGTGATGCCGCTGCGCCTTCCCAGCGGCCGCGTTTACGTGTTTTACAGCTTTAACTCAGAGAACCTGCGTATGGATGAAAAGAGCAACAATCCGCGCATCGCGCGCCGCGTGGACACGTTAGGCAAGTACGCCTATAAGTATTCCGATGATCATGGGCGCAGCTGGTCCAAGCAGCGCTACTACATTCCCATGCGGCTGATGCGCATCGACAGGGAGAACGCGCATGGCGGGGCGCTGCTCTATTTCTGGGGCGTGGGCAAACCAATCCTTACCCGCACCGGGGCTATCTTCGGCTTCGCGAAAGTGGGTAAGTGGGGCGACCCCGGAACCATGGTCACATCACAAGGCGTGTTTCTGCGCAGCCGGAATATTGTCACCGAAAAGGATCCGGCGAAGTTGCAGTGGGAACTGCTGCCGGAAGGCGACGAGGGCCTGCGCGCGCCCAAAGGACCGGTTTCGGACGAAGCCAATCTGGTGGAGTTGAGCGACGGCTCGCTCTATGCCACCTATCGCACCATCGATGGATACAATTGCCACGCCTATAGCCGCGACCAAGGCAAAACGTGGACCCCGTCCGCCTACGCGACGTACACACCGAATGGCCGCCGGATCAAGCATCCGCGGGCGGCGAATTTCGTGAAGAAATTCTCGAATGGAAAGTACCTGCTCTGGTATCACAACCAGGGAGGCGAGGCGGTTCACGCGGCGAAGTGGCAATACTACACCGGCCGCAACCCGGCCTGGATTTCCGGCGGCATTGAGAGAAACGGATTCATCCATTGGTCGCAGCCGGAAATTCTGCTCTATGATGCCGACCCGAACACCAGGATCAGTTATCCGGATTTCATCGAGGACCAGGGCCGGTACTTTGTCACCGAGACGATGAAGACGAATGCGCGCGTGCATGAAATCGATCGCGCATTGCTGGAGGGTGTGTGGGTGCAGGATGAGGCTCGCAGAGTAACGAATAAGGGCCTTGCCGTTGACGTATCCGGCGAGAAGGTCTTTGCGATGCCGGCGTTGCCGGACCTGGCGGCGGGCGGTGGATTAACGGTCGAGTTCTGGGTGAAGTTCAGCGAGCTTTCGCCGGAGCAAGTTCTTCTGGACACCCTCGGCGTGAATGGGCAGGGTATCCGTATAGTTACGACTGAGAGATTCACGTTGAATCTCACGCTACAGGACGGCGGGCTGGGGCTGGGGTCGAGTTGGGACAGCGATCCCGGTACGCATGAGGGAACATTGCGAACCGGTATTTGGCAACACGTGGTGTTCATCGTAGACGGCGGGCCGAAGGTCATATCGGTGGTGGTGGACGGCGCGTTGAACGATGGCGGGCCGGTCCGGCAATATGGCTGGGGCCACTTTGATCCGCGATTGGCGAACGTGAATGGCAAGCAGGAGACCAAGGCGGCGCCCGCGGTTTTCGGTGAGGTGAAGCGTTTACGCATCTACTGGCGCAGTCTGCGAACGTCCGAGGCCGTCTCCAACTGGCGAGCAGGAATGGCGTAAGTTAATAGAGCATGCAAACGGAAAAACTATTTCCGGCCTGGCTGGCTTGTTTGCTGTCACTGTACCCCGCCTACTGGCTGGCTTCGTTTCTGCTGTTCGCGGCGCCGGCACTGGGCAAGGTTGTGTTTTTCGGCGATACGTTGACCACGTTTTCAGTCGGATTCCAAGGCATCAGCGCATCCAGCCGTCCGGCGGTTCCTGTTCCGATGAAGCGCGGGTCTGGAGGCCCATCCGTCCCGGTAGCGATTGGTACGGCGGCGGTTCTGGCACTCTGTGCGAGGAAGCATTCGATCTGCACCGGTTTGACTTTGGCGATGATCGGCGCCGTGGGTACGCCGCAATTGGTAACGCGCATGGTGTTTCGGAACCAGTGGGGCGGCGCTGAAATCTTCAGTGCGTTGGTCTTCTTCGGCATTCTCTGCGCGGGGCTGCGCTTGATGCTGCGGGGCCTGGCGCCGGAGGGTTATCTCCGCCGGATTGGAATTCTTTACGCCTCCTTCGTGATTCCCGCGGCCATCGTACTGGCCTGTGCAGGGCTGCTGTTGTTTCAACGGCGAATGCCGGCGTTCTATATTCCGATGCTGCTGGCACCGGCGGCGCTTGGCGCCCTGGTGGTTAGCTTCTGGCCTGTTCCCCGTCAAAGCGGAGACGCCGCCATTAGCTGGCATCCGGTAGCCATTCTGATGACCCTGGCCCTGTTGATAGCTGGTGGAGGCCAGGCTGGCGCGCAGGCATTCGAACGCGCACGGCACGACACCTCGAACGCCGCCATCGCCGCGCTGCCCGCTATCGCCGCGAATCTTCCGTTTGCGAAAACATTCTTCCAAAGGGGCGTGAACTTCACCGCGGAATTCCCTGGCGGCTATCCGTCGGAGAGTGCGCGGGAGATGCTGCGCACTCTGCCCCGGAACGGCGTGAACTCAATCGCACTGGTGCCCTACGGGTTCGTAGACCGCAACTCCGGCAGCGTTCGCTGGGGCGGCAGAATGGAAGGGGACGAAGGAATCGAGCAGCTATCCCGCGTGGCGCACCAGTTGAACATCAAGGTGTTGTTGAAGCCGCAGACCATGTCGCAAGCCGGCTTCCCCGGGGACCTGGAATTCTCTTCCGCCGAAACCCGCGCGGCGTTCTTCGCGCAGTACCTCAAATTCGTGGAACACTACGCGGAGCTGGCGAAACGGGTTCATGCCGATATGTTCTGCGTAGGCGTGGAGTTTCAGAAGCTGGTGAAGTATGAAGCGGCCTGGCGCAAGATTATCGCCCGCGCCCATGAGATTTATCCAGGCCCGCTGGTGTATGCGGCGACGCAAGGGCCGGAATTCGAAACCATCAACTTTTGGGATCAGCTGGACTACATCGGGCTGAACAACTACTACCCGCTGCCGGACGATCTCTCAACTACGGCGATCGTGCAGAAAGTGGAAGCGGTGCAGAAGAAGTTCCAGAAGCCGGTCATTTTCACGGAAGCGGGCTTCGCCAGTTTCGAGGGATCGCACCGCGAGCCGTGGGCGGAGCGGCCCGGAAAGCTGGCGGTCGCACAGCAGGCGCTCTGCTACGAAGCCATCCTGCGGGCCTTCTATCACAAGCCGTGGTTCCAGGGGATCTACTGGTGGAAGGTAGGGACGGACGGCCATGGCGGACCGGAGGATTTATCGCTCACTCCGTGGGGGAAACCGGCCATGGAAGTGGTGGCGCGCTGGTACTTGCAGCAAGGCCGCTGAAACTTGCTATGATTCGGCTTCATGGCTGATTATTCGATCGGGGTAGATCTCGGCGGCACCAATTTGCGAGCCGCATCTGTTGACAAACACGGGAAGATGATCAACAAAATATCCGGTTCCACGGATCTGGCGGCCGGGCGCGACGCGGTGATCAGCGATATGGTTCACGCCATCCAGAAACTGAAGGCCGATGCTGGTTCGCTGCGGCTCGCCGGAGTGGGAATCGGCATCCCCGGATTCATTCTCATGGAAGAGGGCATTGTTGCCGGGTCGAACAATCTGCCGCAGTTTGAAGGCTTCCCGGTACGCGACGAAATCGAGCGGCGCCTGGGAGCGCAGGTAATTCTGGAGAACGACGCGAACGCCGCCGCGCTGGGCGAAAAATGGATCGGCGCGGGTACGGACGTGAAGGATCTGGTGCTGCTGACGCTGGGTACGGGCATCGGCGGCGGTATCATCAGCGGTGGGAAAGTACTGCATGGCAGTGTTGGAATGGCTGGCGAACTGGGCCACATCACCGTGGTTCCGAACGGCAATCCATGCGGATGCGGGAACTGCGGCTGCGTGGAGAAGCACGCCTCGGCAACGGCGATTGTCAGCATGGCGCGGATGATGAGCCTGGGCGATAACGTTACTTCCGAAGACGTGTTTCATATGGCCGTCGCGGGCAACGCGAAGGCGAAGATGATCTTCCATTCCATGGGCAGTTCCCTGGGAATCGCGCTGGCCACGCTGATCAATATTTTCAATTTTCCGCTCTACCTGTTGAGCGGCGGCGTGCTGGCGGCGTGGGAACAATTTTCCCCGGCTATGTTTGATGAAGTGGAGAAGCGGTCGTTCACCTTTCGCCATGCGAAGACCACCATCACGAAGGCGACGCTGGGAAATGAAGCGGGCCTTTACGGCGCGGCGTATTTGCCGCTGCAGCAACTGTTTCCGAATCGATAGGGTTCCGGGATGAAGCCACCATTGCAAACGGAATGCTTTTCCGGTACTCCGAAGGGACGCACCGGTGTATCTGAGCCGCGCCCGTCAGGAAGCGGTTCTATGGTGCGGCGTATGTTCGATAGGGTTCTCCGATGACGCCGCCATTGCAACCGCTCCCTGACGGTCGCGGCTCGGAATGCCCTTCCGAGAGGAAGGATTCCAAATCATGTATTGGCTAGGCATCGATATTGGCACCGGAGGCTCGCGAGCGCTTTTGGTGGACGCGCGAGGGGACGTCAAGGCATCGTTCACCGCGGCGCATGACGACATGCAGATGTTGCGGCCGCTATGGGCGGAGCAGCGGCCGGAGAACTGGTGGGACGCTTGCCAGTTGGCGGTGAAGGGAGTGTTGGCGGAATCTGGAATCGCCGGCGCGGATGTCCGCGGTATTGGACTTTCCGGCCAAATGCATGGGCTGGTGCTGCTGGACGAGAGCAACGCGGTGATCCGCCCGGCGTTGATCTGGTGCGACCAGCGCAGCCAGGCGCAGGTGGATTTCATCAATCGAACGGTCACCCCGGCGAAGGTTCTTGAGTACACCGCGAATCCGGTGGTGACCGGCTTCACACTGCCAAAATTGCTGTGGGTTCGCGACAACGAACCGCAGAACTTTGAGCGCGTCAGAAAAATACTGCTGCCGAAGGACTACATCCGGTTCTGCCTTACCGGCGAATTCGCCAGCGAAGTATCAGACGCATCCGGCACGTCGCTCTTCGATGTGGTGAAGCGTGCCTGGTCCTTTTCCATGGCCGATGCGCTCGGACTTGACCGCGGCATTTTGCCGCCCGTCTATGAGTCGAGTGAGATCACGGGCACTCTGCTGCCGGCGGTGGCGGCGAGTCTGGGGCTTGTGCCCGGAACGCCCGTGGTTGGCGGTGGCGGCGATCAGGCGGCCAGCGCGGTAGGGAATGGCATTGTGGAAACGGGCATCGTCTCCTGCACCATGGGAACCTCCGGCGTAGTCTTTGCGCACATGGATGAACCCCACTACGATCCGCGGGGCCGGGTGCACACGTTCTGTCATGCAGTCCCGAAGAAGTGGCACGTGATGGGCGTGACGCAGGGCGCCGGCCTCAGCTTGCAATGGCTGCGGAATCAACTGGCGCCAGGCGAGGAATATAGCGACTTAACCAAAGAGGCCGCCACGGCCGAGTGTGGATCGCAGGGGCTCTTCTGGCTGCCCTACCTGATGGGCGAGCGGACTCCGCACTTGGATGCCACGGCAAGGGCCGCCTGGGTGGGGCTGACCGCGAAACACACCAGGGCGGATTTGATCCGGTCCGTGATCGAAGGCGTATCCTACAGCCAACAGGACGGGCTTGCGATCATAGAAGAGATGGGTGTCCCGGTAACTTCCGTACGCATCTCCGGCGGTGGCGCGCGCAGTGCGTTCTGGAAACAGATTTTGGCGGACGTATTCGCCAAGCGGGTGACTACGCTTGCCTCGCAAGAGGGTTCGGCATACGGAGCGGCGCTGCTGGCCATGGTGGGCACGGGTGCTTTCGCGTCCGTGGAAGAGGCGTGCCGGGCTACGATCCGCGAAGTGGAATCCATCGAACCGCGGCCTGCGGAGTCGGCCCGTTATCAGAAACTGCACCGCGTCTTCCAAGCCATCTATCCGGCGCTGAAGCCGATATACGGGCTGATTGACTAACAACTTGTACGCTGACGTCAGCCTTCCGGTTCCGCTGGATCAGCCGTTCACCTACTTGCTTCCTGAAACGCTGCGGCACCGCGCAAAACCGGGATGCCGGCTGCTGGTCCCCTTCGGCTCACGCAAGCTGACCGGGGTGATTCTGCGTGTGCACGAGGAACAGCCGGCGGTGGCCACGCGGGAGGCTCTGCGGCTGCTGGACGAACAGCCCGTTTTGGAAGAGCACCTGATTGCGCTGGGCCAGTGGATCGCCGCCTATTACTGCGCGCCGCTTGGCGACGTGCTGCGCATAATGATCCCGCTGTCTGGAGAAGTGCGCACCTCGAAGATGTACTCTCTCACCGACGCGGGCCGCGATGCAGCCAGACAGTTGCTGCTGGGCAATCCAAGCGAAGAGCCCGTCATCCAACTGCTGCGGTTGCTGGAACAGCGGCCGCTATCGGGATCGTATATTGCCAAGAAAATCCCCGATGCCGTGAAGGCTCTGAAGGCTCTGGAGAAGAAGCGGTTTCTGGAAGTGGAAGATGTGCAGGCGGACCGCGATCCCATGCGCGCCGCCTCCGCACGGCTTCGTGTGGAATACACACTGCGGCCTGAAGGCGCCAAGCTGAACAAGTCGGAGCGGGAGTTGGTCAGCTATCTGGAACTGCATCCGGGCTCGCACAATTTGCAGCACGTGGAGGACGCCGTTCCCGGGGCAAGCAGCGCCGCGCGGGCGCTGGCACGCAAGAAACTGGTGTTCTTGCGCGTGGAGCCGTCCGCCATTGCACCGCATCCATTCAAGCCGGTGCCGACGCTGAACGAACGGCAGCAGGAAGCGTTCAACACCATTGAAGCCTCCATTGCCTCACACAAGTTCGAGGCGTTCCTGTTACACGGCATTACCGGTTCAGGCAAGACGGAAGTCTATCTGCGCGCCATTGAGGCCACGCTCGCTCTGGGACGGAGTGCATTGCTGCTGGTGCCGGAGATCGCCTTGACGCCTGCCATGGCCGGGCAATTCTTCCATCGTTTCGGAGACCGCGTTGCCATTCTGCATTCGGCTTTCAACGATGCCGAGCGCGCCGAGCAATGGCGCCGCATCCGGTCGGGCTCGGCGGGAGTGGTGGTGGGCACGCGGTCGGGAGTCTTTGCCCCGGTACAGAATTTGGGCCTGATCGTGGTGGATGAAGAGCACGATCAGAGCTATAAGCAGCAGGATTCACCGCGCTACAACGGCCGTGATGTGGCCATTGTGCGCGCCAGGGCCGCCGGGGCTTGCGTGGTGCTGGGCTCCGCCACACCCAGCCTGGAGAGCCGCTACAACGTGGAGCGCGGCAAGTACCGCCTGATTGAATTGCCTGAACGGATTGAGCAACGGCCGCTGCCGGAGGTGGAACTGATCGATATGCGAGTCGAGTTCCTGGAAACCCGCAAGCAGAGTACGTTCTCGCGCCAGTTGCTGGACGCCATCGGCAATCGCCTGGAAGTGGGCGAACAGGTGATGCTGCTGCACAATCGCCGTGGCTTTTCGAGCTTCGTTTCCTGCCGCTCCTGCGGCGAGAAGCTGGAGTGCATCAACTGCGCCGTCACCCTGACTTATCACAAGCGCGACCGCCGGATGCTTTGCCACTACTGCGACCATGCCGAGAAAGTGCCGTCGGTCTGCCCCAAGTGCCATAGCGAGCACATTCATTTCCTGGGTTTCGGATCGGAACGGGTGGAGGACGAATTGCATCAGCACTTCCCTACGGCCCGAATCGCCCGCATGGATCGCGATACCGTCAGCGGCAAGAAACATTTCGAGACCATCCTGAGCGGATTTCGCGAGCGCAACTTCGACATTCTGGTGGGCACGCAGATGATTGCCAAGGGCCACGATATTCCTAACGTCACGCTGGTGGGCGTGGTATCCGCGGACATCGGATTGGGTATGCCCGACTTCCGCGCCGCCGAACGCACGTTCCAATTGCTGACGCAGGTGGCGGGCCGCGCCGGCCGCGGGAATCTGCCGGGCAAGGTGTTGGTGCAGACCATCAACCCGGATCACTATGCGGTGCGTATGGCGGCCACGCACGATTTTCGGGCATTCTACGCCAAAGAACTGCAGTTCCGGAAACTGATGCGCTACCCGCCGTTCAGCGCACTGGCGAACGTTTTGATTCGCAGTGAAAAGCAGGAAGACGCGCTGCGGATCAGCAGCGAACTGGGGCACCTGTTGACACCGCCGCCGGAGAATCTGAAGGTGCTGGGACCTGCCGAAGCTCCGGTTCCGCGGCTGAAGAATGAGTTTCGCTATCAATTGCTGATCAAGGCGGCGAACCGCACCACGCTGAATCAAACATTGCAGAAGCTGCGCCGGTTCGCCATCGAGAAGAAGTGGAGTGCCACCGCGCTGGTGATTGACGTTGACCCGCTGAGTTTGCTGTAATCGCGCGATGCCTGCATTCGAAACAGTGGAGCGAAACCTGCGGGAGGCCATGCAGTGCTATGCATGCTGCTCGCCCCAGGGTGAAGTGCGGCAGGTTGCAGGAGCGGTAATCGCATCGTCGGGCATCGACTATTCCGTATTCAACTCACTGATGTTCACTTCCCATGTAGAAACCGTGGCGGAGTTGGATGCGGGCATCGCCCACGCCGAGGTGCACTTCAAAGCGCGGGGCCTGGGGTGGTCAGTCTGGGTGTGTGAAGACCTGTTGGCGCCCACGGTGCAGAAAGCAGCACGGGCGTATTTCGCGAACCGCCGGATGAAAGTAGTGGCGCAACCGCCGGGCATGTACGCGGACCGCATCTGGCCGCGAGAGCGGCAGCCGGCAAAGATGGAGATTCGCCGCGTGGACAACGACCGTACCCGGTTCGACTTTGCGGACGTCGCTTCTGTTGTGTTTGCGCTGCCGTTCGCTATCGCGGAAAGGATATACGTGCCTGAATCCACCTGGCGCAGCAAGATGACGGGCTGGGTGGGCTACGAATCGGAGAGAGCCGTGTCTATCGTCTCCGCGGTAGTATCCGGAGGAGCGGTGGGAATCTATTCCTTGGCCACCGTTCCCCACTATCAGCGGCACGGGTACGCGGAGACGCTGATGCGCCACGCGCTGGAAGCAGCCCATCGGGAGACAGGGATTGAGAAGAGCGTGCTGCAAACCACAAGAGCTGGAATCGGCCTGTATAAGCGAATGGGTTACCGGCCTGTCACAAACTTTAGCGTTTATCTGCAGGATAGTTGCGACTTTCGCGGATGATCTGTAACACTCGAATTGATATGCGAGCCTGCCTCTTGCTGTGCGTGCCATGTATCGCCGCGTTGAACCTGTTTGCGCAGGCGCCCGCCAAGGAATCTTTCACATATGGCGTGGAGTGGCGGTTGATTCGCGCTGGAATCACGAAAATTTCCATGACGCCTTTGCACGGCGGATGGCAGGGAGATGTGCACCTGGAATCGGCGGGCCTGGTGTCGAAGCTATACCGGGTTGAGGACAACTACGCCGTCACCATCGATGAACAACTCTGCGCGCGCAGCACGTTCATGAAGGCGATTGAAGGCAAGCGCGAACGGGAAACCAAGGTCAACTTTGACCGCATCAATAGCAAGGCTAGCTATCTGGAACGCGACCTGCTGCTGAACAAGACGGTGCTGGCCAAGGAGACCGACACGCCCGGTTGCGTGGTGGAGTGGGTCAGCGGCCTGTATAAAGTGCGGACAATGAAGCTGGAGCCGGGACAATCCGGCACCATTCCGATGAGCGACGGCAAGCGCTTTGCCCACGTCAAGGTGGAGGCGCAGGAGCGAGAGGAAGTGGTTACGCCTCTGGGCAAATTCAAGACCGTCCGTTATGAAATCTATGTGTTTGACGGCGCGCTGATCCCCAGAAAGGCGCGGGCTTTTATCTGGCTCACCGACGACGCAAAAAAAACGCCGGTGCAAATCCGCGTTCGCATGCAGTTCCTGATTGGGACCATTAATCTGCTGCTGGAGAAGGAAGAGCACTAAGTCACGGTAACCAAAAGCGGCTCGGGACGCGTCACAATGGGGTATATGCGCCGTCTTGTACTCTTTGGATTGCTGGCCGTTTCGCTTGCAGTGGGCGAGATGAAAATGACCGTGGAACAGTTGCGAGGTTTTATAAAGTCGTCTGCCCAGAATCACTTTCCCGACAAGCAAGTCGCCGACTATCTGAAACAGGTCAAGCTGACCAACAAGCTGGACGACAGCACCATTGAAGACATCCAAGGGCTGGGCGCCGGGCCGAAGACCGTGGAGGCGCTGAAGGCGTTAGGCACTGCCACAAAAGACTTGCCGCCTCCACCACCACCGGTTCCGAAGATTGCGCCGAAACCCTTTCCTCCGCCTACATCCACGGAGCAGGCCGAGGTGCTGAAGGACGCCACCGAATACGCCTTGCTCTATGCGAAGAACCTGCCGAACTTCATCTGCACGCAGGTGACCAGGCGGTATGTGGACCCCACCGGAATGGAGTTCTGGCGGCTGCAGGATACGGTTCTCACCAAGCTCAGCTACTTCGAGCAGAAGGAAGACTACAAGGTGGTGATGGTGAACAACCAGGTGGTCAACAATCTGGGTTACAACGACTTGGGAGGCGCAACGTCGAGCGGTGAATTCGGGTCCATGTTGAAGGCTATTTTCGCACCCCAGACGCAGACCCGCTTCGAGTGGGACCACTGGGCTACCCTACGCGGAAAGCGAATGCATGTGTTCAGCTATCACGTGGCGCAGATCCATTCCGACTGGGCGGTGGTCTACGAGAAGACGCAGAAGGTGGTTCCTGCTTACCGCGGAATGATCTACGTGGATAAAGACACGCTGGCGGTGATGCGAGTGACGCTGGAAGCCGACGATATGCCTGTGTCGTTCCCGGTGCAGCAAGCCAACACGGTACTCGATTACGACTTTATCGATATCTCGGGCAAGGAGTTCGTGCTGCCGCTGAAGGCGACGTTGCGCATGCGCAGCGGGAAAGTGGTGGTGAAGAACGATACCGAATTCCGGCTTTACAAGAAGTTTGGCGCCGAGGCCACAATCACGTACGTGCCGGAGCCGCTGCCGGAAGCGAAAGAGGCACCGGCTCCGAAGTAAGTGCGGATGGACGCTGTGGCGACGGCCGCTCCGTTACAGTCGCGGCTCGGTTTAGGTTGCTCGGTTTGTGTCGCTCGGTTTGTGTCGCTCGGTTTGTGTCGCTCGGTTGTGTCGCGAGCAGACCGAGCCGCGACTGTAAAGGAGCGGTAGTCCGGTTTCCGGCCTAAACGATCAGTCCGCGGTGCACTGCGCCTAATTCAAGGGCCGCATATCGATATCTCGGACAAGGAGTTCGTGCTGCCACTGAAGGCGACGTTGCGTAGGCGCAGCGGGACAGTGGTGGTAAAGAACGATACCGAATTCCGGCTTTACAAGAAGTTTGGCGCCGAGGCCACGATCACGTATGTGCCGGAGCCGCTGCCGGAAGCAAAAGAGGCACCGGCTCCGAAGTAAGGTGCGGATGGACGCTGTGGCGACGACCGCCCCGTTACAGTCGCGGCTCGGTTGTGTCGCTCGGTTGGACCGTGAGAAAACCGGTAGTCAGGGTTCCTGCTTAAACGATCAGCCCGCGGCGCACCGCGCCCAATACAAGCTCCGCAATGGAGTGCACCCCCAGCTTCTCCATAATCCTGGTGCGGTGCGTCTCCACCGTGTGCAGGCTCAGGCTGAGCCGCGCGGCGATTTCCTTGTTGCTCTGCCCTTCGGCAAGCAGGTGGTAGAGCTGGCGTTCGCGGTCTGTCAAAAGCTCATAGCGATCATCCACCTTTCGCTCCTGCACGTCGCGCGCATGAGCCGCGTGAAAAATCTTCGCCACCGATGGGCTGAAGTACGGCTGCCCCTGGTGCAGCAAGTGGATCGCCTCCACCAGCCCTTCCTCCAGCGTGTCTTTCAGAATGTATCCCCGGGCACCGGCACGCACAGCGCGCATCACATAGCGTTCATCGCTATACATGCTGAGGATCAGTACCGCGGTCTTCGGGGAATAGCGCAATAGTTGCGCCGTCGCTTCAATTCCGTTCAGCTCCTTCATCGCAATATCGACGATGGCTACGTCGGGCTGGTGCAGTTTCGCCATGTCGATGGCTTCCAGGCCGGATGCGGCTTCGGCCACCACTTCGATATCGGGTTGCGTCTGAAGTATCCGGCGCAAGCCTTGCCGGAAAAGGTGATGATCGTCAACCAGAAGTGTTCGTATTGCCATTAAACCTTTGCCTCCACTGCAGTGCTAAGATCCTGTGTATTCGTTTCCGCCAGCGGGATTTCCAGCAGAACGGTGGTGCCTTTTCCCGGCGTGGAGTCGATGGCGAGCTTTCCGCCAAGACCGGCCGCACGCTCACGCATTCCCAGCACGCCGAAATGCAGCGTCGCCAGATTCTGCCGCGCCGCGTCCGACGATTGCTGAAAGCCGACGCCATCATCTTCCACTTCCACCGTCAACTGGCGCTCGGATTGAACTACCCGGACGCAGACCTTAGTGGCGCCGGCGTGCTTTTCGCAATTATGCAGTGCTTCCTGGGTGACGCGATAGACGCAGGTTTTCACCGTGTCCGGCAAATCGTCCTGTAGCCCCGTCTCGGTTAGCTCGCACGCCACACCCGTGCGGCGGCGGAAGTCCTCGCCCTGCCACTGCAGCGCCGGCCCCAGGCCCAGGTCGTCCAGCAGGGAAGGGCGCAGCAGCAAGGTGATGTTGCGCACCGTTTTCAAGGTGCGTTCGGCCAGATCGCGGGCGCGGGCCAGATGTTCGCGAATCTCAGGCAGCCGGGTGGCGGGAATGTTTTGCGCCTGGGTGATCTCAATTTTCAGAACGGCCAGCGTCTGCACAATCTCATCATGCAACTCTCGTGAGAGCCGCGTCCGTTCTTCTTCCTGAATCTCCATCAGGCGCGCGGAAAGACGTTCCAGATCCAGCTTCGCCTGGGACACTTCCTTCAACCGGCTGGCGGCCTGGCGCTCCAGATTCTCAGAATAGTTGAGGCTATATCGAGTGACCGCGATGCCGATAAGCAAACCGGCCCCCAGCAGCATGAGCAGCCCCTGCGACGCAGCCCGCCGCGTCTTGGCAAACTCTTCTTCACTCTCCGTAAGCGAATGCTCATTGGCCTCTTCCAGATGCAATAGCAGAGCACCGGCGGCGTTGTTTCGAGGTTCAATCTCCTGCTGCACGAAGCTATATTCTTCGGAATCCGCCAGTCCAGTAGCAACGGACGACGATAACGTCAGCCACATGTCGTCGAACTTCGCTTCCAGTTCCCGGGTCACCTTATCCGCGCCACGAAGATTTTTCAGATCGGTGAAAAGCGGGTCTGTCTCTTTCCGCAGAGTCTTCAGCCGGTCCAAATAGACCTCCGCCCTGTCGGTTTTCGTATTGAGAAAGAAATCCCTGGCGGCAACTCCCGCCACCCACAGCACGCGGCGCAGCCCGGTAATGATCTCTTCCTGGCGCACATAGCGATGATGGATCGCGACGGTCCGTTGGGAGAAACTCTCCTGGATGCGGTACGCGGAAATGGTGGAGAGGATCAGCAGTCCAATGACGACGCCGAAGCCCGTGCGCAAGACTCTGCGTTTGCCGATCATCATGCTTCTATTCTCGCCTAGTTCGGCGAGCGGAGCATAGTGTTGACCCGGATGCGATCCAATCCCCTGACGGGCGTCCCGCATTTTTCTACTATGGCTCGACGGGCGCGAAACGGAAATACGGGAAAACTGGTAGCTATCAGTGCGGCGTAGAAACCAGTTCCGGTTGCGTCACGGCGTAGCTGCGCGCCACGTACGCGTTCAGCATCCCGATGAACTCTTCCACAATGGCATCGCCGCGCAAAGTCTTCACCAGTTTTCCGTCCACATAGACCGGCGCGACGGGTTCCTCAAAAGTTCCCGGCAACGAAATGCCGATGTTGGCGTGCTTCGATTCTCCGGGGCCATTCACCACGCAACCCATCACCGCCACCTTCAGTTCTTCCACGCCAGAATGCTTCTCCCGCCACACCGGCATCTGCTCCCGCAGATAGTTCTGAATCTGATCCGCCATGTCCTGGAAGAAGGTGCTGGTGGTCCGGCCGCAACCGGGGCACGCAGCCACTTGGGGAGAGAAGCTGCGGATTTCCAGTGACTGCAGAATCTGCTGCGAAACGAATACTTCCTCAGTGCGGTCGCCATTGGGCAACGGCGTGAGCGAGGCACGAATTGTATCGCCAATGCCTTCCTGTAAAAGTACGGAAAGCGCCGCCGTAGTGGCGACAATTCCTTTCGATCCCAGGCCTGCTTCCGTCAGCCCCAGATGCAGCGCGTGGTCGCCTTGGGAAGCCAGGCTGCGGTACACGGCAATCAGGTTCTGCACGCCGCTGACCTTGGCGCTGAGGATGATCTTGTCGCGGGCCAGTCCATAGCGCTCGGCCGCATACGCCGATTCCAAAGCGCTGACGACGATGGCGTTCATGGTGACTTCATTGGCGCCCAGCGGCTCTGGCAGCAGATTGTTCTGGTCCATCATCTTCGTCAACAGTTGCCCGTCAAGCGATCCCCAATTCACGCCGATGCGCACCGGCCGGTCATACTCAATAGCCGCTTCAATCATCGTCCGGAAATTATCGTCGTGCTTCTTGCCGATGTTCACGTTGCCCGGATTAATACGATATTTCGCCAGGGCGCGGGCGCAATCCGGATATTTCCTCAGCAGCAGATGTCCGTTGTAGTGGAAGTCGCCCACAATGGGAACGCGTACGCCAAACTTGTAAAGCGTTTCGGCAATCTTTGGCACCGCGCGCGCCGCCTCGTCGGTGTTCACGGTCACGCGAACCAGTTCTGAGCCGGCCTGCGCCAACGCCATCACCTGGTTCACCGTAGCTGGAGCGTCCGCGGTATCGGTGTTGGTCATCGACTGGACCACGATCGGATTGTTTCCGCCAACCTTGATGCCGCCTACATTGACTGCCACAGACGTACGGCGAGGGTGTGCTGCCATGAATCCTCCAGGAAACCTTCATTGTAACGCTTTGAATTCGAGCTTTGATGCGATAAACTACCTGGATCTCTGGAGGTTGTATGAAGATAAACCGTCTCACTGTAGGCGCATTGTTTGGAATCACGCTCGCCGTCAGCTTTTTCGCGCTCAATGGCGACGCGCAGCCGGGAAGTTTGCGACAGATTGTACCGGGCGTCTGGTTTCGCGAAGGCGATATCAAGCAGTTTGGCCACTGCAACAACATCATCATCGAGATGAGCGACTACTTGATCGTGGTGGATGCCAACTTTCCAAGCGGCGCGCGCCTGGCGCTGGCGGACGCGAAGAGGGTCTCTCCAAAGCCTGTGAAGTATGTGTTCGACACTCATCATCACGGCGATCACCTCTACGGGAACCCGGTATGGACGCAGGCCGGCGCCACTACGCTTGCCTACAAAGGCGTGACCGAGGAGTTAAAGCGATATGAGCCGAAGAGTTGGCAGGAGGCGGCAAAAACGCGCCCTGATGTGGCCGATCTAAAGCTGGAAACGGCCGAACCGCCGAAGCAGACGTTCGACAAGAGCCCGTTCGTACTGAACGACGGCAAACGGAAAGTGGAGTTCCACTTCTTCGGTTGGGCGCACACGCGCGGCGATGGCTTTGTTTATCTGCCGAAGGAAAAGGTGATTTGCACCGGCGATGCGCTGGTGAACGGACCGTACAATTTCACCGGTCAGGGCAACATCGGGAACTGGAGCAACGTTCTGCGCGCGGCCCAGAAATTGAAGATCGATCACGTACTGCCTGGGCACGGCGGACCCGGCGGGAAGGATCTGTTCGATGGCCAAATCCTTTTCTTCACCGAATTGCAGAAGGGAGTGAAGAGCGCCATCGCCGGCGGCAAGAAGGCCGACGACCTGGTAGCTACGGTGAAGCTGCCGGAGAGCGTGAAAAACTGGACCGGCGAGTTCCTGCCAGCGCAATTGAAAGACACCTTCGAAGAGATGACCCAGGGAAAACCGCACGGCGAAATTCTGGGCGGGAAATAGCGCTTAAGGCGCCGTGACGACGGTCAAGGTGTACTGTTCTCCGCCCGCCGCGGCGATGCGCACCCACAGCTCGCCCATTTTCACCACAGCCGCGCTGGAGCTTTCATACTGCATGGCGCCGCCCGCGGTCTGGGCTGCGGTGGCGTAGTTCTTGAGAATTTGGTCCGGACCGGGCATCGGCTTGCCGCCCAGATCATCGAAGCGGTAGATCAGATCCTGCCGCTTTCCATGCACCGTCACATCTTGCGCTTCGCCGGGCTTGCCGGTGGCAAAGATCACATCGGTGGAATCCTGCGCGTCGGCCTGGAACAAGTAGTAGCCGGGCAGCCGCGGAAACAGCGGATGATCGTGCGCGCCTTTGGCGTCCTTTGGGTGGGTAGCGGAGGACGTCGCGGTGGGTTGGAACTGCGGATTCACTAATTCAATTCTGCGATTCTTGGCGCGGCCCTCATCCGACTTATTATCCGCTAGCGGGCGATCCTGGCCGTAACCGGTTACAGAGAGGCGCTTCGGATCGACGCCAAGCTTCGCCATCGCGTCCGCTACGGCCTGCGCTCGCGCTATGGACAAGACCTTGTTCGCTTCCGGATTGCCCACGAAATCAGTGTGACCTTCCACACTGATGCGGGCCAACGCGCTGCGCTTCAACAAATCCGCGGCTTTCATAATGAGTTCGTTAGATTCAGGCTTGATCGCCGCCTCGTCCATGTTGAACCGGACATACAGTGCGACGCGCCCTTCCCGGTCCAGCGTGGACAGCATATCGTCCGGCGTTACTTGCGGAATGGCCGCGCCCCGCTCCACCAGAATCAGCTTGTATTGCGTGGGATCGGCTGCGTCAATAGCGAGCCACAGTTCACTGGACTTGCCTTGCACCATAAACGAAGCGGAATGTGGCGTTTCTGCCAGCACCTTACCTCCCAGACCGAGCGCCGCACGTTCGTAGTGCTGCAAAATGCTAGCCGCCGAAATAGGCTGTCCGGCGTTGCGATAAGTGATTTCGCTCTTGCGGCCTTCGACAGGGCCATTGGCAGCGGCTTCAGTTTGCGGGGGAAAGGCGCCTTTTGGCTGCTCCTTGAACTCTGTGATTTGAAATCCAGGAACGCGCTTGAAGAGGAAAGGATCCTGGCTGTCCTTCACGTCCTCGGATTGAGCCCATAGAAGCGCGGTTAGTGAGAATAGAAAGAATAATCGCATACGAAAGCTGCACGCTCCAGATGTTTGACTACGGCTGGCGATGGTTTGTTTCGTGATTCCTTTGGAAAGGTGATTTGGCCGCCCGCTTACTCCTGGCGCAGCGCCAGCTTCGACATCGCCAGTGCGAGTAGTACGCCGCAAGCTACGCCGGAAAATTCGGACCACATTCCTTCCCCCAAACTTAGACCGATGACGTGGGATTTCTGCGCGCCCAGCGACATTCGTACCCCGATTTCGTACGTCCGCTGCGCGAACGAGTGCGAAACGACCCCATAGAGCCCAGTAACGGCAAGAACCAACGCGACCGCCGCAAAGAGACCACGCAGCCAGGGCGAGACACGCTCACGCCAGAGCATGACGTTAGCGGCGGGCATTGCAATCGTTGGACGAGGCGGCGCAAACGCGGTTAGCCGGAATACGGGAAATACCCGTTATCAGAAAAATTGATTGGTTTTTCAAGGAGTGTGGACTAAAATGAAACATAGCCTGGATAAGCTGTAAGTGGCTATGAATAAGATCCCTGTCCTTGCAGACCGCTTTTTCTCTCCGGTGAGAAACTACAAAATTTCATTGGGAGATTCAAAAATGGCAGACCAAAACACGATTGAAGCAACAGTGCTCTTCCACGGACTCGATGCCGATCTGGCGGTCGATCTGCGCAACGCGTTGGCGGGTTTTTGCGAGGGAATGCAAGCAGAAGTTCTTACCGGCAGCGCTCAGGCGCGCGCCGCTCTTCGTGGCGACAGAGCCACCATCGTTTTTTGCGGGATCAAGCCAGAGACAGTGAAAGAGTTGCGCCGGATCAATCCGCTCGCATCGATTATCTCTGTCAGCCGGCTTCCGGAAACCACCGACTGGTTGAACGTCATCGAGGCGGGCGCCGACGATTACTGCGCCGCCCCATTCGAGTCTCACCAGCTGCGCTGGATTTTGGACTCCACTCTCAGTTATTCGCGCGCTGCGGCCTGATCCGCACCGCTCCTCTAGTTTTCCACGTAGTCCATCTCAGGGCGTAGTCTGCCCATTTTCCTACCTCGCGGTGAGTAATCGGAACTAAGCGGTTCCTCCGAATTAACATTTTATTTTACAGGGGAGATTTCTGTGTCTAGATACCGTTTATTGGCGGTCCTTTGGGCTGCCGCGCTATTTGCTACCTCTTCGTTTGCTCAACCGGAAAAGCAGTACCGAGTGCGCGGAGAAGTCACCGGAGGTCCGCAGGATCAATCGCGCCTTTCCGTTGAACTGGTCGATTCGAATCATCACCTGCCAGTGGAACACGTATCCCTCACGCAAACCGGTGGGTTTGAATTTTCCAACGTGCCAACGGGTTCGTATCTGATTCGTGTGGTAAACCAGAACGGAACCGTACTGCGGCAAGATAATCACGTGGTCAACCAGATGGGCGGAGATGTGGTGATTGCGCTTCCCGACATGCCATCGGACCGGCCCGCCAACGGATCAGTCTCCGTGGCAAGGCTCAAACACAAGATTCCATCGAAAGCGAAAAAGGCATTTGCGGCCGCGGAGAAGCGGTTGGAAGCAAAGGATATGGCAGGTTCGGCGGAGCTGCTGAAGCAGGCCGTCGCAATGGATCCGGAGTACCTGGAGGCGCACAATAATCTTGGCTGCCGCCTTCTCAATCTTGGCCGGATCGAGGAATCCATCGCATCGTTTCAGCGAGCTATCGAAATTGATGCCCGCGCTCCCTACGCCCACGCCAATCTGGCAGTGGCACTGCTTCAGCAACAACGCCCGGCGGAAGCGGAAGCAGCCGCCCGTGTGGCCATTCAAACCGACGGCGGTATCGCAAAGACCAAATACGTACTGGGGATGGCTTTGCTGGGGCAGCGCAAGTTCACACTCGAAGCCGCGCAAAGTCTGCGCCAGTCCGAAGACGAGTTTCCAAATGCCCGCCTGGCGGCAGCAGCTGTATACGAACGCCTGGGAGAGGTAAAAGAAGCAAAGGTGGAATTGAACTCCTACCTGGGCACGCCGGGAGCCCTCAAGCAAACCGAAGTGAAAGCGTGGTTATCAAGGCTGAAATAGCTTAGCGCTTCAGAAGGCGGCGGAACCAACCTGCGCGGTGCACCTGGCTGGTGCGCTTGGCGCGATAGGAATCCGCCGCTAACTGCAACCCGCACCGATCAATTCCTTCCAGTGCCGCCCCTTCCGCCGCACTGAGTCCGGCGCGCTTCGCCTCGCCAGCGGGATCTGCCAGAAAGCGCGAGCGGAATTCCCCGTCGACATAGACTCGCGCCAGAAACGCCTCAAACTCCGGGGACGTAGTCATACTGCCGTCCTGCCGCGCTCCACCGCCTCTCTTGCGCGATCCAATTGGGTCAGAAGGTCCAGCATTGGCGGATAGTTTCCGTCCCGCTCCAAAATCACCGTGAGGGGATTGCTGGTTCTTGCGGCCACATGCTCCAAGAGCGCATAGACCGGGTCCGGAACATCATGCAGATGGTCGTCCAGCAGCCGGTGGCCGGAATCGCCGGCGGGAATCCATTTTCCGCCGGCCAGGTGAATTGCCCCAACGTTGTCCAGTGGAAGCCGGTCCAGAAAGGCAATTGCATCGAATCCGAAGTTGACCGCGTTCGCGTGAACGTTGTGCAGATCGAGCAGCAGCTTTCCACCGGAGGCGTTGAGCAGGGCGGACAGCCATGACGCTTCGTCCAATTCGCTGCCCGGCGGATCGATCAAAGTTGCAATGTTTTCCATGACGGGCTTCACACCCACTGCCGCCGTGGCTCGCGAAAGGTTTTCGGCGGTGGCGTCTACCGTGGTCCGGTTCCGCGGAGGAGCGGCCAGATGCCCGATCTCCACGCCGCCGCCGCGGACAAAAGCAAAATGTTCCGACCAGGACTCGGGCCGGATTCTCTCATACAGCCGGGCCATCTGTCCCATCCGCTTCGTATCGGCGGAGACAGTTGACGCCATCCCAAGCCCGATGCCGTGCAGTGTGAGCAGCACTTGCGCCCCCAGCATTCGCAGTGCGCTCAATTTCGGCGCGGGCGCGTCGAAGTAATCGTCCGCGATGATCTCGACAATGTCGATCCGGTCCAGATGGGCTAGAATTCCCGCGCCCAGGTCCGGCCGCCAGCCGATGCCGAAACGGTCTCTAGCTTCCGCAGCCACCACAGCCTCCCCCGCCGCCACCGCAAGAGGAGCCGCAGGAACTGGACGATCCGCAGGAGGACGACGATCCGCAGGACGAAGAAGTGCTGCTGCTGGTGTCTGGCGCCGGGAACATCTGTCCCACATAGGGGTAACTGCTGGCCCGCATGGCCGTAAGCCCAAACACCGCCGCCACCATGGAGGCTTCCCTCCAACTGAGATCCTTCTTGGCCGCGCCGGCCCGGCGTTTCAACGGTGTCATCAACGTACCTAGATCCTTCAGCCACTGTTCTCCCCGTTTGGTGATACGGGGAAAAGACATCTTGTAGGCAAACGCGCAGGCCATCACGGCGCAGGCGATCAGAAAGCCGACGTTGTGGCGTCCACGTTCCAGCGCGATGATCACCTTGATTGCAGCCACGCCGCCCAGCACCAGGACCGCGATACCGAACTCCCTGGATCGCGCTTCCTGAATTGCCAGGTCTGGAACCAGTGCGTCCTGGCGCAAGCGTTCTTCCATGCCGGCCGATACAGCCTGAAACCGCGTGTCCTGATACATGGTGAACGCCTTGCCCTGAAACTGGAAGAACTGCAGAATTGCCTTGTCCAGCGGGTTGGTGGCCAGCTTGGCCTCGTGGCGTCCGGCTGTAATCAGCGTTCCATCGTTCACCTCCAGCAATCCGCGTTCTACCAGCGAAAGGGCTGCGACTTCCAGCATCGCTTTCTGTCCTCCCCGCAAATAGGCGATCGCATAGGGATCGGAGATGGGCGGCAAGGTGGTGGGCGCAGTCCCTTCGCGCGCCTTTCTCAGAAGCGACAGGCCGAAGAGCAATGCCATCGTGAAGGCGGCATAGACTACCAGAAAATCCGGACCGCGCAAGTCGAAGGGATTCATTGGGGCGCTCTCTCTCTTACGCCAGGCTTCCGGCGCGAATGCGCATCCTGGACGCCAGTTCGATCAGTTCCAGCAAGGCCGCGGCAGCAGTACTGGCCGGAAGCATACGAAGTTCGCGGGCATCCGAGACGGTGGAGGCTAGTCCAGGCGATAACGGTGGATCCAGCGCCGCCAGCAGCGCTTCAAAAGATTCCTTCGGCGGCCGCAATGGAGCGCCTTCCAGTTCCAGCAGGCTGGCGGCAGAGGTGCGCAGCGGACCGGAGGATTCGGCGATCAACCCGGCGATCCCCGCCTCATTCCCGCCGTGCGAAATGTAGCCTTCGCGCAGACGCAAAGTGAGGTTCAACAGCACCTGCTTCAAGCGATAGATTGTGGCATCGCGGGAAATCGCGAGGTCCGCAAATGGATCGGGTCCGAACAGAATCCTGCGCCGGTGAAGAACATCGGTAAACTTTTGGGCGAAGGCCTCGGCGGCAGGCGCCACTTCATCCTGCAACAGGAACATCACGCGGAGCCGGACGGCGGTGTCCGCCAGCTTCAGTGGCTCGCGGATCTTGGCTGCGGCCGCCGCGGTGAACTGGCTGAGCACCAGAATCAGGTTGACGTCCGAGGCTGCCCGCATCCTTCCTTCCGCGGCGCTGCCATAGAGCACCATCGAAAGCAGGTCCGGCCCGAAAGCCTGCTGGGCGCTCTGCAGGAATCCGTCCAGCACCAACTGCACATTTTCGGCCAATCCTTCCATGAGATTGGTAGTTTACCATTTCGGCGCGGCTCTAAGCCTGTGGTAGTCTTTTGCGTGATGCGTCTTTTTATCACCGGATTTGCGATTTTCGCTGTGCTTCCAGCTATGGCTCAAAAAACGCCATTCGCCGATTTATCGAGGCTGGTCAATGCCGCCTCGCCGGAATTGAAATCGGCCCTTCCGGCAACGATGGGAGACGAAAATCTGAAGAAGGGAACCGCCTACGTGGGCGAGGGTCCGGATTTCATTTTCGCGGTGGAAGCCGCTTCTCCGCCGAAGCTGATGCTGGACGAAGCGCCCGGCAGCGCGATGAAACGGGTGAAGGGCAGTGACTTTTGGGTGGCTACAGGCCGTTTGAAAACCGGCACCGTGCATTCCTTTTCGTACGTGATTGACGGCAAACCGTTCGGAGGGAAGACCGACGTCCCTGCCTTCGGCCCGTATTCTTACGCAAAGCCCGGAGCGCCCGCCGGCAAGCTGTCTGAAAAGCTGGTTCACACCTCCAGCATCTATCCCGGAATGAAGAGCGATTACTGGATTTACGTTCCGGCGCAGTATGACCCCAAGACTCCCGCGGCGGTGATGGTATGGCAGGACGGCGAAGTGCTGGCGCCGCGGGAATTGCCGTCGCGGGCGCAAATCGTCTTCGATAATCTCACGCACGAGAAGAAGATTCCGGTGATTGTCCAGGTGCTGATTTCTCCCGGTTCGGTGGGTGAAAAGAAGATGCGCAGCATTGAGTACGACACCGTGAACGACACTTTTGCGCGTTTCTTGCGCGATGAGATTCTGGCGGAGGTGCAATCGAAATACAACCTGCGCCGGGACGGCTATAGCCGCGCCATTGCCGGCGATTCCTCGGGTGGTATCTGCGCGTTCAATGTCGCCTGGCAGCAGCCGGACCAATTCAGCCGCGTGCTTTCGCGCATTGGAAGCTTCACCAGCATCCAGTGGCAGCCGGGCGTGCTGGATGGCGGCAACGTCTATCCGAACAAGATCCGCAAAGAGCCGAAGCGAAACATTCGAGTGTGGCTGCAGGACGGATCCGGCGATTTGGAGAACGAACATGGCAGCTGGCCGCTCCAGAATATTCAGATGGCGAACTCGCTGAAACTCAAGGAATACGATTTTCACCTGGAATGGGGGACCGGAACCCACAACCGCAACGGCGGCCATTCGGAATTGGCCGAAGAAATGATTTGGCTGTGGCGTGACTACGACCCGTCGAAAACAGACCAGACTTACCAGATGGAAGCCTCCGAGAAAGCAAAACCGCTGTTCCGGATCAAGGCATTGAACCGGGAATAGTTTTGAATACACCACTCATTGAATACAAGAACATCACCGTTTGCCGCGGGGAAAAGGTAGCGCTGGATACCTTGACGCTGTCCATCGCGGTAGGGGAACACGTCGCTATCTTAGGGCCGAATGGCTGTGGCAAGTCCACGCTGATTAAGACCATGACCCGTGAATGTTATCCGCGGCTGGACGGGCCGGACTCCTGGATGCGCATCATGGGCAAGGAAATCTGGAACGTCTTCGATTTACGGGCGATGCTGGGCATTGTCTCAAACGACTTGATGCAGACTTGCACCAGAGACTATTCGGCCCGAGAGATTGTACTTTCCGGATTCTTCAGCAGCATCGGAATCTGGCCCAATCATCACGTAACGCCGCAGATGGAGCAGCGGACCAATGAGCTGATGGAACAGTTTGAGATTACGCATTTGGCCGAACGAAACACCGACGAATTATCGTCCGGCGAGGCGCGGCGGGTGCTGATCGCCAGAGCACTGGCCCATGAACCGAAGGCGCTGGTGCTGGATGAGCCCACCACGAGTCTGGACTTCCACGCCACTCATGAACTGCGCGAGACGCTGCGGAAGGTGGCGCAATCGGGCACCAGTATCGTGCTTGTTACCCATCATTTGCCCGATATTATTCCTGAAATCGGCCGCGTGATTCTGATGCGAGGCGGCAAGGTACTGCGTGACGGGCTAAAACCGCAAGTTCTCACTTCGGCTGCCTTGTCTGAGGTTTTTGCAACCCAGGCCGAAGTGGTGGAGCGCGACGGATACTATCAGGTCTGGTAGCCGGGCCTAAATGGGAGCCTGAGGCTTCGGCGTGGCAATATAGCCCTTGATCCGGTCTTTGGTCACTTCGTTGACCACAATCTCATAGAGCTCATTCACTTCCAACGAGTACGGCTGGCGAATCTTGGTGACCATGAACTGCACCGGTTCGTTGATAATCCGATCTTTCTTCTCCACTTTCTTGTCGTTCACCAAGACGTCGAGAGTGAAGCGGAATTTCTTCGGATCCGTCTTTTTCAGCAGCACATTCACGCCCGCGATGACAGAAGACTCTTTGCTCTTAATATCAAACTCGTAGTAACTCTTCTCACCGATCGCCTTAAGGACTTGCAGTTCCTTCTGATTGGTGGCGATCTGTCCGCTCTGGACGCCCATATCGCCCTTCACCCGGCGCAGGTCAGCCACCGTTCGCTCCAACCGGTTGCGGTTGTCGGCAACCTCTGTGCGGACGGCTACCACTTCCGTGCTCACTTCGCCGAGCTTCGAATTCGCCTTGTGCGCCGCCTCTTCCACCTGGGAAAGATCCCGCTTTAGCTGCGCTTGCTGGCGTTCATTGCGCGTCTGTTCGCTAACGATACGGCGAGCCAGTTCGGTGGACAGTTCTTCGGCGCGATGCGTGGCGCCGGATTTCACTTCTCCCACTGCGGAATCCGCCTGCTTGCGCGCGGCCTGCAACTCTTCGCGGATAGCGCTCAGGCTGCGGCCCGCGGCTTTGGTAGACGTAGCCGCGGCGCTCTTCAAATCTTTCAATTCTATCTTCGTGCTATCGAGATCAGCTTTTACCGTCTCTAACTGTTTGTTCACATTGGCAAACTGCCCAACAATGTAGAGGTTTGAACAGAGCAGTGCCAGCCCAAATCCATAGACAATTGCGAGCCGAAGGCTGTTCCGGGCGGTTGCGTAACCGGAATTCATCTAAGTCCCCCGTATTTCTTAAACCAAATCATATAGACCTTGCGCTATCTAAGTACTAATCGGCACCTCAGGGGAAATCTTTAGGATCGCGAAGAAGCTATGATGCGGGGAGCAGGGGAGGGGACAGTACTTACTTTAGTTCCAGTAGTTTGGGCACGGTTTGAGGCGTGGCGCAGGCTGGGCGGACCAATGTGGATGTGAGGAGCGGTGGCACTGCCAACTACGGCCTTTCGAAAGGCATAGTACGGAATTCGAAGTGATTCCAGATATTTTCTCAGCCAAATTCCTTCCGGTTGATCGGGACTGACCGCAACATCGACCCGGCCTGTGTGGTCAAGACCGAGCGCACGATGAAGGCTGGTATCGCCATCGGCGCTGATGGGCAGAGTACGGCCAAATTTTCGCGTAAACGCCTTTTCCACCAGCGAAAGATCGGTGGAATTGAAGCGTCCGTTTCCGCCGAATTTCTCCATTGTCCGGCCCCGGCTTAAAGCGGTTTTCACGTTCTGACCGGCACGGGCCGATCGGACAATTTCTTTCACCAGAGTGGCTCGGGAGATTACCAACCGCGCGGTCTCAATGCGTAAATGCATCTGATCCAGCAGCGAAGTCAGCTCCGCACCGGATTGTGTCCCCAGCTTGATCCGGCTTTCCATGCGCTGCACCCGGCGCTGCGAGGCGGCGGTCATCTCATCGGCCTGTTTCTCGGCCAGATCCTGAGCGAACTCCGAACTGCGGATATCCTCCGGCGAGATTGTCACGGCAAGCGTCGCTTGCAGCAAAGCGTCATCGCGCAGGTCCGCTTCATCCAAGAAGATCGAGTTGATCTGGCTGAGGAGGAGTGCCGGAAAAACGGCTAGACAGAGGATGCGAAATGCAGGCATCTCCTCCTATTGTAACCGGCTGCCGGCAATTCCCCAGATCCGGTGCCGCACAGAAAGATAAGCTTCAGTACTAGCCCGAAGCGATGGCGGTCCCAGCGGCAATCGTCCGAACAGAATCGGCCAGACCCAGTCCAGCAGAATGGATCGGGTTGGGGCATCGAACGACCGCACCAATGCCGCGTCCTGCATTGCGTTGCGGTGAATTACCGCACGGACCGTCCCCGGTGCGGGGAGCAGCGCGGAAGGGCCTCCCACCAATGCGCCAACCAGCGAAGGCCACGCGGCAGTATCGGCGGGCCGGTCAGGCGATGGAAGCGTTGCGCAGCAGCCTTTATCTGGAAGGTCCGGCACGCGCGCGGCGATCACTCTCACTTCCATGGGGGCCACCACCCATTCGCCAGTCTTCACCAGAACCTCGAACCGGACTCGATCGACAGGCGTATCCTTGGGCGTCCAGATATCGATGAGATAAACCTGCGTTGTGCGCTCGACGGGCAGGTCCGGCATCACGCCAAGGAAATAGAGCGGCTTCGTTTCTTCCACCAGCCGGTCGGGAATTCCACCGGAGCCGTGTTCCTCCCGGTAGACACGGACACGAAAAACGTTCGCGGGATTAGTCTGAATGGCCATCCAATAGAGAATTCGGGGCCGGCCGGTGACAGCGGCGTGGAACGTTGTGAACCCGTTTCGTATCAGCGCTGGGGAGATAATCTCGTGCGGACTGCCGGCCCGGTCGGCTTCCACAATGCGGCCGTCCGGCTGGATCCGCTGGAATTCAGAATATAGCTGGAGGTCAAGGTCCTGCGCGCGCAGCGTGACCAGAAATAGAAAGGAGGCGAGGAAGCGGCTCATGAAAATAGCTATTGTAGCGGTGAGTACCCGTTCGCGGTTATGAAGAACATGAGAATCGGCGCTATTCCTTGTATACTTCTACTAGTTGGGGTCAATGCGTGCAAGAATTATTTATTGGTTGACGGCACTGCTGGCGGGTTGGCCCTCCGCAGCCCTCGCTCTTGACCCTGACAGGCCGTTGACCGCCTACCGCCACGAGGTGTGGCGCGAAGATCAAGGTCTTTTTCATTCCACCATTAACAGCATCCTGCAAGCCCGAAATGGATACATCTGGCTGGCCACCTTTTACGGGATGGTTCGCTTCGATGGTGTGCGGTTCACTGTATTCGACACCACAAACACACCCGCAATTCAGGCAAATCGCGTAAGGGCGTTAGCGGAAGGCCGCGACGGCACAATTTGGATTGCTACCGCTAAAGGACTGTCCCAGTTTCGGGACGGAACCTTCCGCATCTTTCCGCTAGGGGATAAATTCGCAGGTGATCAAATCCTGACCGTCTCCACCGGAAACGGCGGCGAGATGTGGTTTGCCAGTACCGGCGCCGGATTGTGCCGCATTCGTGAGGGGCGCATCGAAATAATTGGCCTGCCGGGACGGAACATCCGGACAATTCAAGCAACCGCGAGCGGAAACGTGTGGATCGGAACCGACGACGGTCTGCACAAGCTCGAAAACGGCCGGTTCCGCGACTACACTGCCAAAGATGGGCTTCCCTTCAAAATGGTCACGGCCATTTACGAGGATCGCGATGGGACGCTCTGGGTGGGTGCCAGGGACGGTCTGGCCAGGATGCGCGGCGGCAAGTTCCAGATCATAACAGAGGAACCTTCCCTCCGAGCCACGCACGTTTGGGCGTTGACCGGGGACCGGAACGGCAACTTGTGGATTGCCACTTTTGGAAAAGGCCTCACCCGCTACGCCAAGGGAGTATTTTCCAATTTCGCAACCAAGCAGGGGCTCACCGCTGATATGGTCTCGGCGCTCTACGAAGACCGGGAAGGCGACCTTTGGATCGGCACGAACGGCGGCGGATTGAATCGCTTGCGTGACGTCACCTTCACCACATACACCGTGCAAGACGGGCTGCCAAGCAATATAGTTTCTCCCATCCTGGGCAGAGAGGACGGCAGTGTCTGGCTGGGCACCAACGGCGGCGGACTAAGCCACTATCAGAACGGAGCCTTCACCAACTACACCGTACGCGAAGGGCTGACCGACAATGCGATTTGGTCGCTGGCGGGCGCTCGAGACGGCAGCCTGTGGGTAGGAACCTATAGCGGTGGGCTGCATCACTTCCGCGACGGCAAGTTCAAGACTTACACCATGAAGGACGGCCTGACCAGCGATGCTGTGTTCGCTGTTCTGGAAGACCACTCCGGCGATCTTTGGATCGGTACCTACTCCGGAGGACTCAACCACATGCGGGATGGGAAAATCACTTCATACCGTATCAAAGATGGACTGCCCAGCGATCAGATCAGAACACTGTATGAAGATCGGGACAGCAATCTTTGGATCGGTACGCAAAAAGGATTAAGCCGCTTCCGAAATGGCGTATTTCAGAACTTCGCGGAACAGGAAGGATTGAAGAACAGCTTCATCCTGTCGATCTACGAAGACGGGGACGGCACGCTGTGGGTTGGCACTTTCGGCGGCGGACTGAGCCGTTTCAAGAACGGAAAATTTACCAATTTCACCACCGGGAATGGGCTATCCCAAAACGTTGTGTTCCAGATTCTGGAAGACAAGCTCGGTTACTTGTGGATGAGCGGCAACTTCGGCATCTTCCGCGTGCGGAAGCGGCAACTGGAAGACCTGGCCCGCGGTTCGGTCCGGCGCGTGGAATGCGATAACTTCAGCATGGAGGACGGCATGAAGGGCCGCGAGGCCAATGGCGCGCAGCCCGCCGGGTCGAAGACAAAAGACGGCCGGCTTTGGTTCGCTACTCTTTCCGGCGTCTCCATCGTGGACCCCTCGCGGATCGTATTCAATCATCAGCCGCCGCCGGTTGTGGTGGAAGAGTTACAAGTAGACCACCAGCCCGTTCCCCTGAAACGCGATTTGGAAATTCCACCGGGCGGCGATTCGTTGGAGTTCTTTTTCACGGCATTGAGCTTTCCGGCTCCCAAAAAGGTCCGCTTCCGATACAAACTGGAGGGCTTTGACCACGATTGGGTTGATGGCGGAACGCAGCGCAGCGCAAATTACACGAATCTGCCCCCTGCCAAATACCAATTCCGTGTAGTGGCCAGCAACAACGACGGAGTTTGGAATGAAACTGGCGCAAGTCTGGAGTTTCGCCTGCAGCCCTTCTTCTATCAAACGGGTTGGTTTTACGGGGTCTGCGCACTGCTGGCCGCGTTGGCCGCAAGAGGCATCTATATGCTGCGGGTGCGAAGTCTGGTCACCTCCAACGCCGAACTGGAGGCGCGGATCTCGGAAAGAACGCAGAAACTGGCCGACGCCAATCGCGACCTCAGCACCATGGTGGAACAACTGGAGAAAAATTCCGCGGAGTTGAAGCTTTCCACCTTGCAGGCGCAGGAAGCCAGCCGGGCCAAGAGCGAATTTGTGGCGAACATCAGTCACGAGATTCGTACGCCGATGAACGGCATCCTGGGCATGACTTCACTGGCGTTGCACACCGAACTGACCAAGGAACAGCGCGAATACCTGGAGATGGCGAAATCCTCAGCCGATTCACTCCTCGATCTGCTGAACGACGTCCTGGACTATTCCAAGATCGAAGCAGGCCATATGGAAATCGTCGCGGTGGATTTCTCGCTGCGGCGGTGCGTGGAGAACGCAGCCGCATCGTTCCAGTTGAAAGCCCGGGAAAAGGGGCTAACGCTGCAATGCGAGTTCGGCGCGGATATTCCGGAACGGTTAGTGGGCGACCCCGGCAGGTTGCGGCAAGTGCTCATGAATCTGATTGGGAACGCAATCAAGTTCACCGATACGGGCGGAATTCGCGTGCTGGTCTCCATGACCGCGGAAGCAGCCTTTGAGATTTCCGTGGAGGATTCCGGCATCGGCATTCCGCCCGAAAAACAGGGCCTGATCTTTGAAGCCTTCCGGCAGGCGGATAACTCATCCACAAGAGCATACGGAGGGACCGGGCTGGGACTTACTATCTGTTCTCAATTGGTGGCCCTAATGGGCGGCCGATTGTGGGTGGAAAGCATGCCGGGCAAGGGAAGCAAGTTCTGCTTTACGGCACAATGCCTTCGGGGGAAGACGCGGAAGGAGACAGGCGAACACAAGATTGTGGCGCCGCTTGACCGAACTTCCGGCACGCAAAGCCTGTCCATATTGTTGGCCGAGGACAACGTGGTGAATCAACGGCTCACCATCCGGCTGCTGGAAAGACACGGCCATCACGTCACCGTAGCCTGCAATGGCAAGCAGGCGTTGGACGCTTTGACCCGGGAAAAATTCGATCTCATTCTGATGGACGTCCAGATGCCTGAGTTGGATGGCCTGGAGACGACACGAATTCTAAGGGAACGAGAGCGGCTGAACGGTACCCGAACGCCAGTGTTGGCGATGACCGCCTACGCCATGGATGGCGACCGCGAGAAGTGTATGCAGGCCGGGATGGACGCCTACGTTTCGAAGCCAATTCAAACAGAGGCGATGGAGTTGGCAATTGCCACACTTACGGCAAATCCGGGCGTCCGGCCCGTTGAGAACCGTACAACGGATTGATCGAGTTAATTCCAGACTTGGGTTATATTTGCTTTAGCCCAACCATGAAACCCATTTTCGCTTCCCGCTGGCTGCTAGTCGCCGCACTTGCCACCGCCGTCTTTGCGCCGAATCTCCGCGCTTCGGTGGAGAACGAATTAAAGGATGAGACGGGAAAGACCATCATCCGCTACGTGGTGGAATCGCCTGAAGGAATCGCACCGCCCGGCACCACCGATCCAGCCAAACAGGTGGGCCTGATCCTCTGCTTCCACGAGCATGACCGGCCGACCGGAGATGAGATCCTGCCCGTCCGCGAAGCCCTGAAGCGGTTGGGATTGAGTGATCGTTATGTACTTCTGGCCGGACACTCCCAAGCGCAAAAGTACGGAGCCGCCGACCACGAACCCATCGGCAAGCTGATTGAGTGGGCGAAGAAAACGTATCCTATTAACCCGCGCCGGGTCTACATGTATGGCAAGGGCGAGGGCGGAAAAATCTCCGGCGAGTTAGCAACAAAGAATCCGTCCATCGTTACCGCCGGCATTACGTATAGTTGGGGCTGGTGGAAGATGCCTTCGGAATTGACCGAAGCGATCGACCC
>JBBRNO010000026.1:0-57987 GCA_038230275.1 Bryobacterales bacterium | reverse complement strand
GATGTGGTCTATGTATTTTTCGCCGGTCACGGCGTGGTGGGCGATCAGGAAGAAGCGTATTTTGTTGCCAACGATTCAGACCCGCAGAACCTGCACGCAACGGCGCTTTCCTTTCGCGAGGTGGATGCGACGCTCAGCGGCCGTCTGCGTGCCGGGCTGGTGATGATGGTGGCCGATGCGTGCCGGTCGGGACGGCTGGGTTGGTCGAGCTATGCGCCGGATGCCCCCAGCCGCGCGGCTGTACCGATGGCGGCGATTGGCCAGGGAGACCGGTCGTTCCTGAAATTGCTGGCTACGCGCGCCAGCGAACGGTCGTTTGAAGACGAGCGGTGGGGCGGCGGTCACGGAGTTTTCACTTACACTTTGCTGGAAGGTTTACGAGGAAAGGCGCGCCGGGATTCCACTCAAACGATACGTGCCGCTGACGTGATCGATTATGTTGCGCGAATTGTTCCAGAGGAGACCAGGGCGCAGCAGCACCCGCGGGTGGCCGGAAACTTCGATGCGCGACTGGCCTTAGCGCAGGGCGGGACGGTGCGAGCGGGTTCGATCATTGGCGGCTCGCTGGAATTTGCCGGACCCGCGGGGACGGCGGTTTACGTCGACGATGGCTTCCGTGGGAAGATCCAACCCTCGGGGATTCTTCGCGTCGACGGCACCTTCACGCAGGTCCGCGTTTCCGCCGACCTGCCCGATGGAACGGCGGTTAGCGGCACCGTTACCGTGCGCGGCGGCGTGAACCGCGTGACCATTCAGCCGCCCGATACGGACCGGCTGATGCAACTGCGGGCGCGTCTGCGGAGCGGGCAGGCGCTGGAGGCTTGGGACTCATTTTCCAGCCAGGCCTTTCCTTCTTCCCAGCGCGCTACAGCGGTCGCGCTGATGAGCGATGCGCTGGAAGACTTAGGGCAGGCGTGCGTCAGTGACTATGTGCAATCTACGGCTACTGGTTTGAAGAAGCTGATGCTGCGGCGCGCCGTGGCGGCGTATGATCGATTGCAAACGCTTCGCCCGAATGACCCGGACATTGAGACCAGGAAAGTGTTTTGCCGGGGAAGGCTGCAAATCGCCGACGGCCAGTTTGCGGACGCCGTCACCAGCTTGCAGGAATCGCTGCGGCGCGATCCGCAATTCGCCTGCGCCCATAATGCGCTCGGCGTCGCGCTGGACCGGTTGAATCGCAAAGCGGAAGCGCGGCAGGCGTTTCAGCGGGCGGCCCAACTGACGCCGGAATGGGGGTTGCCGCCATTCCAGATTGCCTCCCAACTGATCGCCGCGGGACAATTACGGGAGGCTCTCCCGTATCTGGAAAACGCTGTAAAGTACAACCCGCGGGCTATAGGGACGCGATGGAGCTTGCTGCGGCTGAACCGGCTTCTGGGCCATCCGGCCGAAGCTGAGCGCGTCGGCCTGGACTTGTTGCAGCTGAATCCCAACTATGCGCCGGCGTATATGGAGTTGGGCTTGACCTACGAAGCGGCGGGAAATCCGGCAAAGGCAGCGGAATCGTACGACACTTATTTGCTGCTGGCGCCGAACTACGCGGACAGCACGGAAGTTCGCTCGCGGGCTGAACGGCTTCGAACCCGGCCGGCAACCCGGACCGCGCCGACGCTGAAGCGAAGCAATGGGCGTTGAGACGATACGGCGGCTCTGCCTTTCTTTCCCCCATGTGACGGAAGACATCCAGTGGGGAGACGATGCACGCCGCACGACTTTGTGGACATGATAGAGCGCGATAGCATTGTTCCCACGCTGTATCTGGCCCGCTATCACTGGGTGGCCATTCAGCAGGACCAAGCGCGAAGCTGCTCGCTAAGGCGCGCAAACAGCTAGGGCTCTAAGTCGCGGATTCAGCGTATTGACCTAGCTTCTTCAGCAGGGCGATGGCTTGAACCCGCTCCGCCTTTGACAGGCCTTGCGTTGCCAGGTCCATTGCCTTCGCATGCTGGGCAAACGCACACTCGATCAACGTTTTTCCCGCCGCCGACAGGTGTACTACCCGTGCTCGCCGGTCTGCCGCGTCGTTTTGCCGGTTGACCAGGCCGCGTTGCTCCAGTCGATCAACGGCCACGCTGATGGACCCGCTGGTTAGCATCACCTTGGGACCGATGGTATTCACCGGCAGCGGCCCTTTGTGCAGCAATACTTCCAGAACCGCGAAATCCGACCAGTTCAACTGCAGTGACGCAATGCTTTCGTCCGCGCGCCGGCGCAACGTACTATACGCTTTCCACAGCACCAGCCAGAGATGAATGCCCGATGTGTTTGCCATCTGAATCCTTTTGATATATCTTAACATCAATAGTCTTGACATCGAGGGAAGTCAATGACAAACACGAAAGCGATTCAGAAGATTCTACCCAGCATGCAGGCCGCCGAGGGCGACGGAATGGTGATTCACCGCGCGTTTCCAACCGGCAGTGTGCCGGAGATCGATCCATTTCTGTTGCTGGACGAGATGGGGCCGCTGGAGCTTCAACCTGGAGAAGGAAAGGGTTTCCCGGAACACCCGCACCGCGGCTTTGAGACCGTTACCTATTTGCTGGATGGCGAGATGGAACACCGCGATTCCCGTGGGAATCACGGCGTTCTGCGTCCCGGAGATGTGCAGTGGATGACGGCGGGTTCCGGCCTGGTGCATTCGGAAATGCCGGGATCGAGTATCATTCGCGACGGTGGGCGGCTGCACGGCTTCCAGCTTTGGATTAACCTGCCGCGGAACCAAAAAATGACTCCGCCGCGGTATCAGGAACTGGCATCGGACCGAATTCCGGTAGCGCGGAATGCAGCGGGCGACGTAGAAGTGAAAGTGATTTCCGGAGAGGCGCTAGGCGTGCGCGGGCCAATTCAGAGTGAGAGCCCAATCGTATATTTGCATTTTACCGTTCAGCCTGGCGGTGAGCATGTGCAGTCCATCCCAGCCGGTTATTCCGCGATAGCGTACTTGATCGCCGGCGAGGGAGTTTTCGATTCGAAGTCCGGCGCGGTCAAGGCGCGGAAGGTGTTGACGTTCACAACCGGCGGAGATTCCGTACTGATTTCCAATCCTGCGGGCAGCGGCGAAGCACTGAGTCTGTTGTTGCTGGCAGGGAAACCACTGGATGAGCCGGTGGCTCGTTATGGACCGTTCGTGATGAACACGCGCGATGAGCTCTACCAGGCTTTTGAGGACTATCGTAGCGGCCGCATGGGCAGCATTTCGCCGCAGGTCTAATCGCCCAGCATCCGTCCATACGGCTGCAGGCGTTCGATGTTATCCAGCACGGCTTTGATGGCGGCGGTCATCGGGATGGCCAACACCAACCCGATGCCGCCCCAAATGGTTCCCCAGAACATCAGAGCGATGGTGACCGCCAGCGGGTTCAAGTGAACTCGTGCGCCGACAATCTTCGGGTACAGAAGATTCAGCGCCATCAGATGAAAGAAAGCCACGATCGCGGCAATAAACAGGTACGGGCTGGGATTAGAGTAAAGTGCCAGCGCGGCCATGAGCGGCGGCGCAATGGCCAGCGGAAGACCTACGTACGGCACCAGGCTGAGGAAGGCGCTAATTGGCCCCACCAACATCCAATAGGGCAGGTGCCACATATAGAACGCGATGCAACTGGCAACGGAAAGCAGAATTCCCAGCAGGAAATTGCCGAACACATAGGCGCGCGCCATATCGGCGATGCCCTGCCAGCTTTTCCCCGCGATGACGCGATCCGTGCCTTCGAATAATGTAAGAAAACTGCGCCGTACATGGTCGCGCCAGCTGAGCATGAAGTACACCAGAAACGGCACGAATGACGTCATCAGCAGCACGTTGTAGTAGGAACTGATGTAGGAATACATGTAGTTCACCAGCGACGTGCGGTCCTGCTTGATTCGAACTTCCTGGATGACCGGCGGGGCGACGGGCTCCGGCACTTTGCTGCGGCGCTTTTTCGTTTCGTTCAGTTGCTGTGCCTGTACCTGCGCTATCCGTTCGCGTTCCTGCAGACGTTTCGGGATCAGTAGCTTATAGGCATTCTGCTCCATCTTGTCCATGCGATCGGCAACGCTGTCCACCAGCTCATTTGCTCGCTCACTATAGGCGGGCAGTTCCGTGGAAAGGGTTGCGATCTCGGTATAGGCGCCCAATCCAACCAGATAGAAGAGCGAAAGCGCCACCGCGCAAACGATGAAACTGGCCACGCCGCGGGAGATCTTCACGCGCATGACAAAGGCGACAAAAGGGTCAAGGATGAAGGCGATCATCACCGCGATCACCAGCGTGATGCAAAACGCCCGGCCGTAATATAACAGTCCGATGGTGCCTGCCAGAGCGAGTAGAAACACGCTGGCGCTTTGCAGCCGATGAATCGGCGAAACTGTAGTGAAGACTGGCACAGGAAGGCACTGAAAACGTCTAACCGTTACTCTATCATGGGATGCTTATACTGATTATTGGACGAATCTACGCCTCACGTTGGCCGCATTCTTGCGCTGGATCTGGGAAAACGCCGGATCGGCCTGGCAATTAGCGACGAACTCGGAATTACCGCGCAAGGCCTGGATACGCTGCAGCGGACGAACATGCGCCAGGATTTGGCCCACCTGACAAACCTCATTACCGAGAAAAATGCCGGACTGATTCTGATGGGAAATCCAATTCACATGAGCGGCCGCGAGGGCCGGCAGGCGGAATATACCAGGGACTTTGCCGATCGGTTGCAGGAGAAAACCGGATTGCCGGTGGTGTACTGGGACGAGCGGTTAACTTCGGTGGAGGCGGGGCGCGTACTTCGTGACAGCGGCATCAGCATTGAGAAGCGGGCGCGGGCGGTGGACCGCTTGTCGGCCGTGATTCTTCTGGCCAGTTACTTGGATTCGCTCACTCCGTACTCCGAAGCGGAGCCATGGCCGGAATGATCAGGCGCATATTGCTATTGGTGTTGCTGGTGCTGACTGCTGCGGCGATTTATCTGGTCTATTCTGTCGGTGCGCCGTATGCGGGGTTCGATAAAGAAGTCTTCGTGGACATTTCGCCGGGAACGTCCACTCGCGGCATCGCACACCTGCTGGAAGACAACGGTGTGATTCGCTCCCAGTGGGTGTTTCTGGCGGCCTGGGCGGCGCAGCCGCGGTCTAGTCTGAAGGCCGGGGAGTACCGCTTTAGCGCGCCGGCCTCCGCCGTGGATGTCTTCCGCCGGATTGCCCGTGGCGATATTTTCTATTATGAGTTGAGCGTGCCAGAGGGCAGCAATCAGTTTGACATTGCGGCGTCCCTGCAGCAACTGGGCGTGATGCCGGCCGCGGAGTTTTTGAAGGTCGCCGGGAACCCCGCTCTGATTCGCGATCTGGCTCCAGAGGCACCCAGTCTGGAGGGTTTTCTCTTTCCGGCCACCTACCGCGTCACCCGGCACACCAGCGCGCAACAGATAGCCAGGGATATGACCGCGCGGTTCCGGCGTGCCTGGAAAGAGTTAGGCGCACCCACGGCCCCGGCGAGCCGCACCGTAACATTAGCATCGCTGGTGGAGAAAGAAACGGCTGTACCCGCGGATCGTCCGATAGTCGCTTCTGTTTTTGAGAACCGGCTTACGCGCAACATGACGCTCGATTGCGATCCCACCACCATTTACGCCGCCTTGTTGGAAAACCGCTTTCGCGGCACCATCTACCGGTCTGATTTAAATAGTACGAACCCCTACAATACGTACAAACACACCGGATTGCCGCCGGGGCCGATCGCGAATCCCGGACTAGCGGCGCTGAAAGCGGCTGTGGCTCCGGCCGAAACGGACTATCTTTATTTTGTGGCGAAACCCGGCGGCTCCGGTAAACATACATTTTCCAGCACGCTTGAGCAACACAATGTCGCGGTGAAGGCGTACCGGAATGGCGACAAACGCTGAATCGAAGCGAAAACGGATGGAAGCGCTTCTAAGCGCCGAGGCGGTCCAATTCATTGACGAGGCCGTTTGGCAGCGAATCGCCACGGCTCTGGCGCCGGTGTCTCAAAATTACTTGCGGCAGTTGGTGCGGGGCAGCGGCCTGGCCATGTCGCCTCTGGTTGAGGGCATCAATCAGAAATCGTTTGCCGGTCTTGAGCGAACGCTGTGCGCGTTGCAGCAGGAATATGAGATCGCTGTGCCTGATCGTAGACGGCGAATCCGGGCCGAAGTGATCTCCGCCAAAGATCATGCCCGGTGGGCGCTGCAAAAATCAGGCTTGGACGCTAACGGAAAAGCCGCCAAGGAAGAGATGTTGTTGTGGATCATGACCTGGCTGGAAAACCCAACTTTGTTTTCGGCTTGGCTGGCGATCCGGAAGCGATCCGCTACTGAATTTCTATCGACTCAACCGTGATCACGTCGTTATCTAAGCTTCCGGTAACCTTTGCTTTCAGATCTTTCTCTTTGGCGGTGGCCTTCAGGGCTGCCAGAGCCTTGGCGTTTCCAGTTTCGTTAAACTTCACGAACTTACCGTCAGAAAGTACCAGGCCGTAGCCCCCTTTTGAGCAGGACACGGCGCACTTTGCGGTATGCCCCGCCAGATCTTTGCCTTTGCACATGACATCGACCACGGTTCCGGTCCAGCTTTCGGCTAGTGCCAATGTGGAAAATCCCAGAATGCTGATCGAGATGGGAATAAGACGTTTCATAATGAACCTCCAGGGGAATCGAAAGCGCAGCGCTCCGTCCTTAAGTGCATGATAACGCGAATTCGTGTGATAGGGACAGAAGTTGGCAACCTGTTTGCAATACCACCGGCATGTTCCTACTGTATGTGACGATGCGCGTGTTATCGCCGGCCACTTGGATCTTAGTCTGGCGGCGGGCTGTGAAACTGGAACGAATGGAGCGCCGTCTCCTGGATTGGAATCATAGCGAGTACAACTCCGACCGGGAGTCGGCGAAATAGGCCAAAACAATTACCGGGGAGTACTTGCTAGAAACTGTTTCCGTGTTTATACTTCAATTTTGCAGTGGTGGTTTGTGAGGAATCCTCAACTCGCTGGAATGGAAGATTTCGACCCCCTGGCTTCTCAACGGGAAGCGGCGATGTTCTATGGCCTGTTTCTGCGGGGACATTCGGTGGACGCTTTGCGGCGCGATATCGATGTGCCTAAGCCTCTGATTGATAAATGGATGAAGGCTCCGCGCTACGAAACCACTTTTCGGGACAATCTGCGCCGGGTCTATAGTTACCGCAAGCAGGTGCTGGCGATCTTCGACGAGTTGGTTCACAGCGAGAAGCATCGCATGCGATTGCAATAACTTTTCCTCAATAGTTGGCTACACTTGGTAGGATGAAGATCCCGCTCTATCATGTGGATGCTTTCACCGGGCGATTGTTCGGGGGGAACCCTGCGGCGGTCTGCCCGCTGGAGTCGTGGCTCGACGACGAATTGCTGCAGGAGATTGCCTCGGAGAACAACCTATCGGAGACGGCCTACTTTGTGCCCGCCGGCGCCGAGTTTCAACTGCGCTGGTTTACGCCTGAAATAGAAGTGGATCTTTGCGGCCACGCGACTTTGGCTTCGGCTTACGTGTTATTGAATCATCTCTACCCGACTCGAAACGAGGTGCGCTTTCAGACCAGGAGCGGAGAACTTCGCGTGGCAAAGAGCGACGATCTTTTCACGCTGGACTTCCCCGCGCTGCCCGCCTCGCCGTGCGATGTCCCCGAAGAACTGATAGAAGCGCTGGGACTGAAACCGCAGGAGGTATGGGAAGCCAAGGCGTATATGGCTGTCTATGAGTCTGAGGAAGAGATTTTGGACCTCAAACCGAACATGGAACAGCTGTCGAAATTGGATAAGTTCGGCACCATCGTTACCGCACCCGGCCACACCGCGGACTTCGTTTCCCGCTTCTTTGCCCCTGGCGCCGGGGTTCCGGAAGACCCGGTTACCGGTTCAGCGCACTGTACGCTAATCCCGTACTGGTCGGACTTCCTGGGCAAGCAGACGCTGCTGGCGCACCAGGTGTCCAGGCGGGGCGGGGAACTGCTCTGCGAGGATCTCGGGGATCGCGTCAAAATGTCGGGCCGCGCGATTCTGTTCTCCGAGGGTGTCATCCACCTGTAAGGTCCACGCCCACGTATCGGAGTTTCCCTTCAGGAGAGCGGGACTTGGCGAAGTGCCAGTACATCTTGGGGGAGATCCCCTTCCGAACCGGCCCGATCTGCAGCATTACGGGGCAGGCGAAACCATAGGCAAGCCCCTGATCGCCGCGATCGCCAACGCCATTTACGACGCCACGGGGGTTCGGCTTCGGCGGGGTCCATTCCGCAACGCCCGGGTGCGGGCCGCACTGAAGGCCGCGCGTTCGTAAAACAGCTAGTGTACTGTCCGACAAATAACTGGACACAAGAAACGGCTTGCTCACACGCGCGGCTCGGTCTCGAACTCGTCGCTGCAACAGTAGTTTCCGAGCCGCGACTGTAAAGGAGCGGTTTTTGGCAGTGTCCATCCAATTCGCGGACACTACACTAGCGCCTGTTATAGTAAGCGGCCAGATCGGTGACGATCGGCTTGTGATTCAACTGCCGCAGCATGGTGGTGATCTGTCCCCGGTGATAGCTGGCGTGGTTCACTACATGCAGAATCACCTGCCAGACCGGCAGTTCGTAGGCATGACCCTGGATGTTGACATACTTCAAAGTTCCGATAACGGCTTCCTCGGTCAATGCGCCGGCCCAACTCTGTAATCCGGCGTGGATCTTCGCCCACGCCTCCGCAAGCGGCTCCAGCGTAAGCGTCTCGTTAAAATCCGCAAGCGTCAACCGCGGACTACCATCCAATCGCGAGAGCCAGATCCGGTCTGCCTGGTAGATATGCACCAGGGTTCCCAGAACTCCGTGGTAGGACGTGTAGAGATAGCGGTTCTGCTCTTCGATGGTGAGCGGCCGGACAGCCTCGATCGACCGCTCACTGGCCCACTGGCTGTACTGCAAGTGCTGCACCAGAAACTTGGCATCGAGCTGCATACTAATCCTCGTCGGTCTGGGCTGCCAGTTTGCTAACCACCGAGAAATCTTCCAGCGTGGTCACGTCACCGGACACTGTCTTGCTGGTGACAATCTCACGCAGCAGCCGGCGCATGATCTTGCCGCTGCGGGTCTTCGGCAGCGCGTCGGAGAAACGAATTTCTTCCGGCCGCGCGAACCCGCCGATCTCATGCGCCACCCATTGACGCAGTTCCTTGCCCAGCGCTTCGTGATCCCAGTCGCCTTTCTTCAATGTCACAAAACAGCAGATGGCCTGTCCTGTAATTTCGTGCGGCTTGCCCACCACGGCAGCTTCGGCGACGGCAGGATGATGGACCAGTGCGGATTCCACTTCCATGGTGCTAAGGCGGTGCCCGCTGATGTTCATCACGTCGTCCACGCGGCCTAAAATCCAGTAGTACCCGTCGGCATCTCGCCGGGCTGCATCGCCGGTGAAGTAGATGCCAGGCAGGCGCGTCCAGTATTGCTCTTTAAAGCGTTCCGGATCGCCCCATATGTTGCGGATCATACTGGGCCACGGCTTCTTGATGATGAGAAACCCTTCCTTATCGGTGCCCACCGGGTTGCCTGCCAGATCGACGATATCGACAATCACCCCTGGCATGGGAAGCGTCCCGGATCCGGCCTTCTGCGGCACCGCTCCGGGCATTGGCGCGATCATCATGCAACCGGTTTCGGTTTGCCACCAGGTATCCACAATGGGGCAGCGATCCTTGCCGATCACGTGGTGATACCACTCCCACGCCGTGGGATTGATAGGCTCACCCACCGAACCCAGCAGGCGCAAGCTGGATAAATCGTGCGCATCGGGCCATTTATCCCCCTGGCGGATCAGCGCGCGGATAGCAGTGGGTGCGGTGTAGAAAATGCTGACGCGGTATTTTTCCACCAACCGCCACCAGCGGTCGAATTGCGGGAAGTCGGGCGCGCCTTCGTACATGACTGTGGTGGCCCCGGCGGAGAGCGGTCCGTACACCGCGTAGCTGTGGCCCGTCACCCAGCCGATGTCGGCGGTGCACCAGTAGGTATCGGATTCGTGAAGATCGAAGACCCACTTCATTGTCACGTGGCAGCCCAACAGGTATCCGGCGGTCGTGTGCAGAATGCCTTTCGGCTTGCCGGTGGTGCCGGAGGTGTAGAGGACGTACAGCGGGTGTTCGGAATCCAGGTGCTCGGCAGGGCAGTCCTCGCTCATGCCTTCATCCAGGTCGTGCCACCAGGAATCGCGGCCCGCCGTCATCGGGATTTCCGAGCCGGTGCGCCGGTACACAATTACGTCGCGCACGCCGGGGCATTCCGCCACCGCCTCATCCACGGCGCCCTTCAAACGCACTTCTTTCCCGCGCCGCCAACTGCCGTCAGCGGTGATCACCACGGTGGCTCCCAGATCGTGAATGCGAGCCTTCAGTGCCTCGGCCGAGAACCCGCCGAAAACCACGCTATGGGTGATACCCAGGCGTGCGCAAGCCAACATGGCTACGGCTGCCTCTGGCACCATCGGCATGTAAATGATGGCGCGGTCGCCCGTCTGGTAGCCGCGCGACTTCAGTACATTCGCAAACCGGCAGACCAGCCGGTGCAGCTCCTGATAAGTGAGGATGCGTTGATCGCCAGGTTCCCCTTCCCAAATGATGGCGGCCTTATTTTTGCGCGCGGTGGTCAGGTGGCGGTCCAGGCAGTTATAGGCAACGTTGATTTTGCCACCGACGAACCACTTGGCGAATGGGGAATTCCACTCCAGCACCTTCGTCCACTTCTCGAACCAATGCAGTTCGGTCTCGGCTAAATCTCCCCAGAACTTTTCCGGGTCCGCTTCGGCGCGGCGGTACAAGTCGAGATATCCGTCCATTCCCTGGACATTGGCATTCCGGACGAACTCCGGACTTGGGGCATACGAGGCGATTTCACTCATCAGGATGAATTTTATCAGGTGCTACTCGCCGCTCTGCTGCATCATCTTCGCCACCAACCCCGTCCAACCCGTCTGGTGGTTCGCGCCCAGGCCCGCGCCGGTGTCTCCGTTGAAATATTCGTAGAACAGCACCAGGTCCTGCCAGTGCGGATCGGTTGCATATCGTTCATCGCCGCCATGCGCCGGCCGCCTGCCGTTCTCATCGCGCGTGAACAGCCGAGTCAGCCGCCGGGAAAGTTCGGCCGCCACTTCAGCCAGTGTCATCATCTTGCCTGATCCGGTGGGGCACTCCACCTGGAAGCTGGGACCAAAATAGTAGTCGAACTTTTGCAGCGATTCGATGAGCAGATAGTTGATGGGAAACCAGATGGGGCCGCGCCAGTTCGAATTCCCGCCAAACAGTCCAGTTCGCGATTCCGCCGGTTGGTAATCCACGCGATATTCGGCGCCGTCGGCATGCATCACATACGGATGTTCCAGATGATAGCGGGATAGCGCCCGCAGCCCCAGGGGAGAAAGAAATTCCTCCTCATCCAGAACTACGCGTAAAATACTGCGCAGTTGATCCTCACCCACAATGGAAAGCAGCCCGCGATCTTCCTGGCCGAGATCGCGCATCGACGCCACGTTGGCAATCAGATCTTCCCTGTTCTCCAAAAACCAATTCATGCGGCGTTGGAATCCGCCGAGCTTCGCCAGAACTTCCGACCGCAATATCTGCACGGCGAACAACGGAATCAATCCGACGATGGAGCGCACCTTCATCGGCTTCAATTGCCCATCGGGCGTGTGCAGCACGTCGTAGAAAAAATTGTCCTCCTCAGACCACATGCCGCTATCGTCGGATCCCAGATGATTGATGGCGTGCGCGATGTAGAGAAAATGTTCCCAGAACTTGCTGGCCACATCTTCGTAGGTTGGATCCTCGTCGGCCAGCTCCAGCGCGATAGCCAGCAGGTTCAACGTATACATCGCCATCCAACCCGTGCCATCCGCCTGTTCGATATGTCCGCCCATTGGCAAAGGTTTGCTTCTATCAAACAGGCCGATGTTGTCCAGACCGAGGAATCCGCCCTGGAAAATATTGCGCCCTTCCGAATCCTTCCGGTTCACCCACCAGGTGAAGTTGATCATCAGCTTGTGGAAGACGCGTTCCAGAAAATTCCGGTCGCCGACTCCGGTTCGCTTTCTTTCAATGCGGAAGACACGCAACGCGGCCCAGGCGTGCACCGGCGGGTTGACATCGCCCAGCGCCCATTCATAAGCAGGCAACTGTCCGTTCGGATGCATATACCACTCGCGCAGCATCAAAATCAGCTGCTCTTTCGCGAATTCAGAATCCACCAGCGCCAGCGGCAGACAATGGAACGCCAAATCCCAGGCAGCGTACCAGGGATATTCCCACTTGTCGGGCATTGAGATCACATCCGCATTGAACAGGTGGGTCCACTCATCATTGCGGCCATACTTCCGCTGTACCGGAGGCGGTGGCATGGCCGGGTCGCCGTCCAGCCAGTCTTTCACCACGTAGTGGTAGAACTGCTTGGACCAGAGCAGCCCGGCGAACGCCTGGCGCATCACGTTGCGGCCATCAGGGGAGAGATCCTGGGGAATGATGGTCTCGTAGAATTCGGCGGAATCGGCGCGGCGGTCGCTCAGGATTTCGTTGAAATCCGTCCCAATGCCACCGCCCGGCGGTAAGTCGTCGCAAAAGCGCAGACGAACAGTGGCGCTGGCGCCGGCATCGATTCTCAGGTGATAGTGCGCCGCCGCTTTGGTTCCCTCGCGTGCCGGATTCACCGCATCGCGATTGCCTTGGATCAAGTAAGTGTGGAACGCATCCTTGACATAGGGACCGGCATTCGGCGTCTGAAACAGCCGCTCATAGTTCGTTTCATTCTCGGTGAACAGCAGCGTGGGCGTGCCTTCGCAGGCCAGCCAGCGGCGTCCATAATGCAGGTCGTCTAGTGCAACAGTCGGGCTATGGTCGTCAAAGAACCGCAGCGCCGGCTTTGGGCTATCCGCCTTCCATGACCACGTATTCCGGAACCACAACGTCGGCAACAGATCCACATCGGCTGCTTCCGGCCCGCGGTTGGCCACCGTGATTTGGATACAAATGTCGTCGGGCTCCGCCTTGGCGTATTCGACAAAGACATCGAAGTAGCGGTTGTCGTCGAAGATGCCCGTGTCAATCAACTCGTATTCCGGTTGCGACTTGTCGCGCTTGCGGTTCTCCTCGACAAGCTGTCCGTAGGGGAACGTTTTCTGCGGGTACTTGTACAGCATCTTCATGTAGGAGTGCGTCGGCGTGCTGTCCAGATAGTAGTAGCATTCCTTCACGTCCTCGCCGTGGTTGCCCTCGTTCCCGTTCAGACCGAAGAGGCGTTCTTTCAGAATGGCGTCTTTGCCGTTCCATAGGGCAATGGCGAAGCAGATATTCTGATGGCGGTCGCAAATGCCGGCGATCCCGTCTTCGTTCCAGCGATAAGCCTTTGACCGTGACTGGTCGTGCGTCAGATAATCCCAGGCTGTACCGTTGGGGCTGTAGTCTTCCCGGACGGTGCCCCAGGCGCGTTCGCTGACGTAGGGTCCCCAGCGTTTCCAATGCGACGATCGGTCCTGGGATTGTTTAAGACGTAGCTCTTCGTGAGTCATTGGTACGCTGTCGCCAATTATAAGCTGAGCACCTGTGTTGGATATTGAGCAAGCGGGACCGCGAGTGCATTATGATGACACTTCGGAGATCATCGTATGAATCCAATTCCAATCAACCAGCAGCAGGCCCTTGTCGAGAGGCTGATGAAAGCCTGTGGCGGCGCCTATACCCCGGATATTCGGCGAAAGTATTTTCTAACCGGCCCGCAATGGGCTGCTTCCTACGAAGGCAACGCCCTGTTCCACGCGCCCACGCGCAAACCGGTGGGCTTTGAGGCGGTGATCGAGAAGTATGCGGAAGTGGGCATTGGCTATTGGTGTACACACGACACGGATGTAATACCAACGGACGACATCTTTACAGAACGCCAGGATGCCACTGTAGACCGCATTAAGGCGTCGCTCAAGAAGAACGGGCTGAAGTGTTCCATGGTTACCACCGAGACCTTCCACCACGCAGTGTGGGCGGCCAGTCCCGCGGCGGAGGCTCCACAGGTTCGCGAATACGCGGCCCGCAGGTTGAGCAATACCGTTGGAATTGGTCACGAACTGGACGCACAATACGCAGTCTATTGGCCCGGTTCGTTGGGATACTATGTGCAGGGCGCGATTGAAGAGACGCAGACGCTGCGCTGGTTTGCCGATGGATTGAACGCCGCCTGCGAAGCGGACATTGCCATTGCGAAAGCGAAGGGCCGGCCCACGCTGAAGCACTGCCTGGAGGCAAAACCATTCGAGCCGCAAGCGGAAATTCTGCTGCCCACCAGCGACGCCATGCTGGCCTTCATCGCCTCCGGGCTGTTAAAACATCCCGGCATGGTTGGCTTGAATCCCGAATATCTCCATGAGCTGATGTGGGGCTGTGCACCGCGCGCCGCGCTGGCAAGGGCTATCGTGGCGGGCAAACTATTCCACTTCGATATTAATGACGGCTACCGGCTGAAGCACGATGTGGATATTGCCGTAGGTCTTGTAAATCCGCTGGATTGGTTGAACGTGCTGGTGCTGCTGCGAAGCCACAACTACAACGGTCCCTTCAATCTGGACTACAAACCGCCGCGCACCACCAGCAACCACGGCGTCTTCGCCGTAAGCTTTCCTACCGCCGTCGACCGTTTCATCACACTTTGGGAAATGGCCGGCGATGTAATTTCCGATCCCATCATCAACGAAGCAACCGACGCACTGAAGGCCGGCGGCGGCCCCGCCGATCCGCTGGACGTGAACTCCATTGTTGAGTCGAACAAAGAGCTGCTGACGCTGCACGAACTGATCGCCCATCGCATGGTGCAGATTCTGATAGGCGCGCACAAGGGCCGGGTTTACTCGTTATAACGCTAGTGTACTGTCCGCCAAAATAACCGGACACAAGAAACGGCTTGCAACAATAGTTTCCGAGCCGCGACTGTAAAGGAGCGGTTTCCGGTAGTGTCCACCCAATTCGCGGACACTACCCTAGGAAAACGGCGTAATGATGAGAAAATCAGGGTGTGCCCATCGGACGCACCCTGATCCTCCTCGGAACCCTGCTGCTGATCGCCGGACTGGCCGTCACTTTCGCCGATAAGCTACCCCTGCGGATCGGCCGCCTGCCGGGCGACATTGTCATTCGTGGAAAAAACTCCGTTCTCTACTTCCCGCTAACAACCAGCCTTCTCATCAGCGCGCTGCTCACGCTCGGCATGTGGCTCTTCAACCGCCGCTGACCGTCCTGTGAAAAGTGTCGAGTGGTCATCTGAAGTGGACGCGTGCAACCATAAGTTATGGATCATGAAGCTGGGAAGCCCATCGACAGAGCACTTCCGATCGAATTCGATTGTGCAGATCTCATCGGAAGCATGCCTGATCGGCTCTATATCAATCGCGACATTCACTCTACGGGTGTGAAGTGGAGTGCTAAATCTTGGCACTCACATTCTGATTCCTGCCCTTGCAGGCAGTCTCAATCAGAAGGTGAAGGTCGCCCAGTGCCAATCGCGGGGCGCTAATTATTTCAGCAACCCCATCTTCTCCACCGGCCAATAAACAAAAACCGCTTTTCCGTAAATGTACCTTCTAGGCACCGTACCCCACGATCGGCTATCGTTGGAAGAACTCCGATGATCGCCGAGCACAAAAAACTCCTCAGGCTGAATCTTGAAGGCGGACATCGACTGCCGGTCGCGAAACTCCTCGTTGACGTAGGTTTCTTCCAGCCGCTGGCCGTTCACCACCACCGTTCCGTCGTCCACTTCCACGTTATCCCCAGGGACGCCGATCACCCGCTTGATATACGACTTCGTCGGGTCGCCGGGGAACCAGAACACCACCATGTCTCCCCGTTCAATCTCGCCCAAACCAAACCGGTACACAAATTTGTTAATGAAGATCCGCTCCTGATCCACCAAGGCCGGCATCATGCTGGTGCCTTCCACCTTCACCGGCTGATAGAGAAACAGGATGACCAGAATCGCCAGAATCACGGAGATGAAAAGATCGCGAATCCAACTCGAAATCACGCTCAGCGCCGAACGCTCATTCAGCGCCGCCGGACTTTTCGATGCAGAGAAATTGTCTCCGGTCTCCATTTCAGAACTCCTGCCAAATTGAATTTCATTACATCATGAGTCAGGATTCCAGAACAACCGCCGCCCTCATCATCCCGGCGCTGAACGAGGAAGCCGTCATCGGCAACATGCTGCGGGCAATCCCGCCATCGCTCTTCCTTGCCGTGATTGTAGCTGACAATGGCTCCACTGACCAGACCGCGTCCATCGCGCAATCCTGCGGTGCGACCGTGGTCTCGGAACCCGAGCGGGGTTACGGCGCCGCTTGCCTGCGAGCTATCAGGGACTTACCTGCCGGCGTCCAAATCGTCGTTTTCATGCAGGCGGATCTTTCCGAAGACCCGGCCGAGGCAGCCTTACTGATCGCTCCTATACAGAATGGACGAGCCGATCTGGTGATAGGTTCCCGAACGTTGGGCAATGCCGAGCCCGGAGCGATTCTGCCGCACCAGGCATTCGGAAACTGGCTGGCCACCACGTTGATCCGCTTGTTCTACCGGTATCGCTATACGGACCTGGGTCCCTTCCGCGCCATCCGCCGCAGCAGCCTGGACGCCATGAATATGCAGGAACGCAATTACGGCTGGACCATCGAAATGCAGGTCCGCGCCATAGAACGGCGGCTTCGCATTGTAGAAGTGCCGGTCAGCTACCGCATCCGTGCGGCCGGAGTGAACAAGGTTTCGGGCAATCTGCGTGCCAGCGTGGCGGCTGGCACTAAAATCATTTCGACCGTTTTCCGTCTTTGGCTTTCCCGCCGTAGCGCTTCCAAGCCAGAAACCCAATCATCGTCTTCGCGTCCATGATCTTTCCATCGCGAATCATCTTGTCCACTTCGCGAGGCTTGAACCACTTCACCGTGATTCGTTCATCTTCCATCGGCTGGACTTCGCCGGCGGTCAGATCTTCCACCACGTAGACGGTCATCTTCTCTTCCAGAAAACCGGGGCTGACGTAGAACGAACTCAGCTTGGTCCATTTCTTGGCGCGGAGTCCGGTCTCCTCGCGCAATTCCCGCTTGGCTGCCTGCAACACTTTCTCACCCTCATCCACGCGGCCCGCTGAAAGCTCCCACATAAACTGGCGCACGGGAAGACGGTATTGGCGCACCAGCAGAATCCGCCCCTTTTCGTCGATTGGCATAATCACGGCCGATCCACCATGCCGGATGATGACGCGTTTAATCTCAAAGCCGTCAGGGTCCGTTGCCACATCCTCGGTCACGGTGAAGATGGGACTTTCAAAGCGTTTTTCAGAAGAAATCAGTTTCATAAGTGAATTAGTTTGCTCGTATCGCCCGGGCGAACTGCTCCGCCGGCAGTGTATTCAGAATGTCACCGGCGCTCAACCATCCACGCCGCGCCATCGTCACGCCGTAGCGCATGTTCAGCATGTGCTTCGGATGGTGCGCATCGGTGGAGATTGTGAATTTGGCGCCCTTCGATTTCGCCATCCGGATCAGCGAGCCGTGCAAGTCCAACCGCTCCGGGCTGGCATTGATCTCAAAGGCGACGTTGCGCCGCACGGCTTCGGTAACCACACGATCGAAGTCGTAAGTATACGGGTCGCGGTGCAGCAGCAGGCGCCCCGTCGGATGCCCCAGCGTTTTCAAGTGTGGGCACTCCAGGGCGCGCAACAGCCGGTCTGTCATCTCCGCGGTCTCCATTTTCATATAGCTGTGTACGCTGCCAATCACGAAGTCCAGCTCAGCCAGCGCGCCGTCTTCGATATCCATGATGCCTTCTTTACGGATATCGCACTCCAGACCGGAAAAGACACGAATGCCCAAGTCCCGCTGATCCATCTCCCGAACCATGCGCGCAAATGCAACCACGCGTTTCTCATCCAGACCGTTGGCCATGGCCAGGGCTTTCGAATGGTCGGTGATGGCGATATATTCGTATCCCAGCGCCTTGGCCTCCAGGGCCATCTCTTCCAGCGTGGCCCGCCCATCGCTCTCGCGCGTATGCATGTGGATGTCGCCGCGAATGTCCGCGGCGGAAACAAGCACCGGCAGCCGGCCTTCCGCCGCCGCTTCAATCTCGCCCTGATTCTCGCGCAATTCCGGAGGGATCCAGGCGAGTCCCAATTTTCCGTAGACTTCCTCTTCGGTTGCGCCAGCGACGCGGGATTCATCATCCACCCGGAACAGCCCATATTCGTTCAGCGTCAGCCCTAACTTTAGGGCGCGCTGACGAATGGCGATGTTGTGTTCCTTGCTGCCGGTGAAATATTGCATCGCCGCTCCGTAGCTTTCCGCCGGAAGCGCGCGAACGTCTACCTGAATACCCTCAAGTCCAAACGTAGCGCTGGCCTTGTTGGCGCCCTTGCCCAATACCTGGTGCACTCTGGGATGCGCGGTGAACCGGTCCAGCGCGTCCGTGGCGGATGGCCCGGTTACCAGAAGGTCTAGATCACCCACGGTCTCCTTGCCCCTGCGCAAGCTGCCCGCCGTCGTCACTTTATCCACGCCGGGCGTCTGCGCCAGAAATTCCATTAACTCAGCTGCGGTCTGCGTGGCCACGTTCAACAGGAAGCGCCCGGCACTGCGGCGGTACTCTTCAATGGACCGCAGCACCTTCTCTTCCAGCTTCGCGCCCATTCGCGGCAGCGTACGCAGTTTTTGCTCTTTGCATGCCCGCTCCAGATCATCCACCGAACTGACGCGAAGATGCTCAAACAGGATGGCGATGCTCTTCGGACCCAGACCCTGAATCTTCAATAACTCCAGTGCGGTGGGGGGATACTTTTCCAGCAGCTGATCACGCCGCTCAAACGATTTCCGCTGCAGAATCTCGACGATGATCCCCGCGATTCCTTTCCCGATTCCGGCAATATCGGTAAGTTTGCGCTCTGGGTTGCTTGCGATGCCGGCAACCTGCTCGGGGAAGCCTTCAATCACCGACGCGGCGTTCCGATAGCTGCGAATACGAAATCCGTCGTCCCCGGCGATCTCCATTAAATCGGCGGTTTCGGCCAGCAGTGTTGCGATTTCTCTGTTTTCCATCCGGCTGCTTTCAATTGTAGACGAGACGGCTCAATACTCTTCATTCACGGCGACCTTACCAGCGAAATGCCGGTAGGTGAAAACGAAGTACGCGGCAACCAGCAACATCCCCGGAATCCACCAGGCGAGACCAACCTTCAGGCCGTAATCCGAAGCGGCTGAGTTATAAACGGTAAGACTGAGAGATACGTCCGGGCTAGCTGGCAGCACATACGGGAAGAGTCCGAAAGTCGCGCTGGTCAGCATGCCTACAATAAACGTGGAGGAAGCCAGGAACGCCGCCAGATCCCGGGCGCGATTTCCGTAGAATTTCATTCCCAAAAATCCGGCCACGCCAATCGCCGGAAAAAGAAATCCCCAGGGCCGCTGTCCATACTGTTCGGCCAGATGCGGCTGAATGCGAAAACTCAGAACCGTGATCAGCACCGTCAGCGCCGCAAGGCCCCACCAAAGCGTACGCGCCGCCGCACGAGCCCGCATCTGCACCGCGCCGGCGGTTTTCAGCGAGACCCAGAACGCGCCATGAACGGCCAACGTTAGGAATGCGGTCAGACCCACAGGAATGGTATACCAATCCAGAATGCCTGCTTCCTGCCCGGGCTGAAAATTAGTCCAGAGAGGTAGAAAGAAAAAGCCGGTGGCATCGATCGGCACGCCGCGCACCACATTGCCCAGTGCCGCGCCGAAAAAGATGGCCAGCAACGCGCTAGCGCCGCTAAACACGCGATCCCACAACGGCTGCCAAATTGGGCTATCGATATGATTGCGGAACTCAATGGAAATGCCGCGCAGAATCAACAGCCAAAGCACCATCATCAGCGGCAGATAAAAACCGCTGAAGCTGGACGAATACAAGGGCGGAAACGCGAAGTACAGCGTCCCGCCCGCAGCCAAAAGCCACACTTCATTGCCGTCCCACACTGGCCCGATGGAAAGCAGCACCTGCCGCCGTTCTTCGTTGGTTCGCGCCACGAACATGTGAATGATTCCCGCGCCGATATCGAAGCCATCGAAGACCACGTACGCCGCAATCATCACGGCAACCAGGCAGAACCAAATCGTCTCCATGCATCATCCCCCTTCAGGCCCGTGTTCAATCTCGCGATGCACCATGAACAGAAACAGGATGCCCAGCAGCGTATAAAGTCCCATGAATCCCAGCAGCGTAAACAGGCCGTTGCCGGCGGAAACGTAGGGCGAAGTGCCCTCCGATGTTCGCATCAACCCATAGATCAACCAGGGTTGGCGTCCCACCTCCGCCGTGATCCATCCGGCGGTAGTCGCCACGTAGGGAAACGGCAGCAGCAACATCAGGCACCAAAGCATAAATGGCTGGCGGAACAAGGCATCTCCCCGCAATAGCAGCAAGGAAACAGCAAGCAACAGCAGCATAATGGTGCCCAACCCCACCATAATGTGATAGCTGAAGTAGAGCAGCGGGATGTTATCCGGCCACTGATCTTTCGGGAAGGCGCGCAAGCCTTTGATCTCCGCTTTCCACCGTTGGTAGGTAAGAAAACTCAACATGTTCGGAATTTTCAGCGGATTGTCCAACTTCATCTTTTCCATGTCCGGCTGTCCCAGAATCACCATATCCGCGCCTTGCTCGGTATCAAACAGGCCTTCCATCGCGGCCAGGGTTACCGGTTGGTGCTGTGCCACCATCTTGCCCTGCCCATCGCCAGTGGGGAATATCAGCACCACGCAGGCAATACAACCCGCTATCACACCCAAGCGAACAAAGGTCTTTCCATATGCAAGATGAGCGCCCACCAACAGATAATAGGCGCCGACGGACGCCATCACCGCACTCCCGGTCAAGACCGACGCCGTCATGTTATGGAAGTACTGCCAAACCACCCACGGATTCGTCAGCAATGCCCAAACACTGGTCAACACAATCTCACCCTTAGGGCCAAGCTCATAACCAACGGGATGCTGCATCCACGAATCCGTGGCGATGATGAAGAAGCCGGAAAGCCAAGATCCAAGAAAGACCATGAATGCCGACACCCAGTGTCCAAGCTGGCCGAGCCGCTTTTCGCCGAAGAGAAACAGTCCCAGAAATGTAGATTCCAGAAAGAATGAGAATACGCCTTCCATCGCCAGCGTCTGCCCGATGACGCCTCCGGCAGCGCGGGAGAACCTGGCCCAATTGGTTCCGAACTGAAATTCCATCGGGATTCCGGTCACCACACCCATCGCAAAATTAATGGCGAAGATTTTCGCCCAGAAGCGGGCGGAACGGTTGTAGTGTTCGTTACCGGTGCGCAGGGCCATGGTCTTCAGCACTACCAGAAGCAGTGCCAGGCCCATGGTCAATTGCGGAAACAGGTAATGAAAAGTGATCGTGAAAGCAAAGTGCAGTCGATGAATCGCGAGTGCGGAGTCCACCGTTATAGTATCGCGCGTTTAGCGCTTAGCAGTGCTCTTTGCGTCATAAGCAACGTGCCACACAGCCTTACCGCCATCGTCGGAAATTAACAGGCTTCCATCGGGCAATTGCAATAGTCCCACTGGACGGCCCCACACTTCCCGGTCATCGGGCCCCGCCATCCATCCCGTGACAAAGTCCCTGGTTGGACCGGACGGTTTCCCGTTCTGGAACGGCACGAATGTGATGGAGTATCCCAGCCGTTTGGCCCGGTTCGACGATCCATGGTTCGCCAGAAACGCGCCGCCGCGATACTCCGCGGGGAACTGCTTGCCGGTGTAGAAAATAAAATCCAGCACCGCGCAATGCGGCTCCAGAATCACATCAGGCACAATCGCTTTGGCCACCAGGTCCGGACGCTTGTCCGTGATCCGCGGGTCTTCATTTTTCCCCAGGTAGGAATACGGCCACCCGTAGAATCCGCCTTCTTGCACGTGCGTAAAATAGTCCGGCACCAGATCGTCACCCAGCGCGTCACGCTCCTCCGCGCTAGTCCAGATGGTCCGCGACCCGGGATAAAACCGCAGCCCCACCGGGTTGCGAATGCCCGATGCATAGATTTCATGCCCCGTTCCATCCGGATTGAAGCGATTGATCGCGGCGCGCATGGGCGGATCACCCAGCACCAGATTCCCCGATGAACCCACCGCCACGTACATCTTGTCACCCTTGGCGCTGAACAGAACTGTCCGCGTGATGTGTCCCTTTCCAAATTCCTTCATGGCAACCACTTCTTCGCCGGCGCCGGCGGTCATCGCCTTCCCGTCGTACTTGTAGCGCTTCACCGAAGTGGTCTCAGCCACGTACAGATAATCCTTCCAGAACGCCAATCCATAAGGCCGGTCCAACCCTTCAATCAGCTTCTTCCGGTCCTTCCCGCCGTTCGTCAGCACGTACACCACGCCGTCCGGCCCCGGCAGCATGTCGCTGAGCAGAACTTCGCCATGTGGCCCCGCTGCCATGAATCGAGGCCGTCCAAATCCGACCGCGTATTCCTCGGCGACAAATCCGGTTGGAAGCTTCAACTCGGCCCCCGTTGGCCGCGGAATAATCTTCGCCCCATTGGATGCCGAGGGCGTCGCATAAGGCGCCGGCAGCTTCAAGGATTGAGCAAACGCCGCCGAGCACACAAGGAACATCGCTGATTTAATCATGGAAACTGTCATTCTACTTGATCCGAGGGCCACCAGCCTTAAGGCTCTTCGCACACCGGAATCCAATATTTGGACTGCGTTCGGCAGGCCGCGCCCAACTCCGGTTGGCGCATGTTAGATACTTCGGCACATCCGCCCAGGACCCGCCACGCAGCACCCGATACAGCCCCGCCTCAGGCCCAGCCGGATTCTTCTCCGCCGCCGCCGCGTAATAGTCAATCCCGTACCAATCGGCACACCACTCCCACACATTGCCCGCCACATCGTAAACACCAAAATAGTTCGCAGGGAACTTTGCCACCTCACCAGGCCCGTCTGGAACATCAAAACGCGCATCCGCCTTTTCCGGTTCCCGATTGCCCCACGGATACTTCGCGCCTTCTACAATTCCGCGGGCGGCCCGTTCCCATTCCGCCTCGGTCGGCAGGCGCTTTCCAGCCCACTTCGCATACGCCACCGCGTCGTCCCAACTCACGTCCACCACCGGCAGCTTTCCTTTCCCTTCCGGCACCTTGCCCTGCGGCCAGTTGTACGGCGCCCTGTGATGGGCCGCTTTCACAAAAGCCGCATACTCCTGGTTGGTAGTCTCATGCGCATCCAGATAGAAGGCATCTACAAAGATGCGCCGCACCGGACGGTCGTCCTTCATCAATTCGGGAACCCACTTCATTCCATCGTCCGGCAGCGTATGCGATCGTCCCCGCGGATAGTCGCCGCCGGGAATGAAGACCATGCCGGGCTCGGCGCCAACCACGATCCCGATGGACAAACAGCAGAGCAGGCTAGCCGTAAATGGTCGTAATGTCATTCGTCGGGATATAGCCGTTCGGGCCCAGCGGGTCCACATACGCATACGTACGGCCAGAGGGGGTGTTGCGAATCTCTTTGCTCCAATCGATGCCCAGCGCAGAGTACATGGTAGCGGTTATGTTCTCCATCCGCGGCTGTTCCTTGTGACCCCAACCTGTTTCCAGGCACTTCACACCATCGGCGTCGGTGCGGCCCAGAACCGTTCCGCCTTTCACGCCCGCACCGGCAAACAGCGCTGGATAGCACTTGTTGTAATGGTCGCGTCCTGCCATGTTGTTCAAGGCGCCCGGCGTGCGTCCGAACTCGCTCATGCAGACCACCAGCGTTTCATCCAACAGCGTCTTCGATGGATCGGTCTTCGACTTAGTCGCCGCCAGATCTTCCAGCAAACTGGCGAAGGCCGGGTCAAACTCCGCGCACAACCCGTAGTGATTTGAGCTGGCCTTGCGATCCCAGATCTGCACGTGATGATCCCACCCCGGATGACAGATATGAATGTAGTGCGTGCCCGCATCCTGCGCCAGTACATTGCGCGCCAGAATGCAGGAAATGCCCACGGGATTGTTGCCGTAACGCTTGCGGTCTTCTTCCGCGATCTTGAAAGCCGCGGGCCAGCGCGAATCGGAAATCAACCGGTGCGCCGTCTCATAGTGATCTTCATAACCGGCCATGTCCCGGCCCAGCGACGCCGGCTTGATCAGGCGCGATTCCCGCAACTGCTGCAGCAGCCGCCAGCGTTCTTCCAGAAGTTCAACGGCCTTGTCATCGAGCGCGGCGCCCTTCACCGCGGATTCCGGATTGATGTCCACCACCGAAAACCGCGGCGGCAGAAACCCTGTCGAAAGCGCACCTGCCGCGCCCTTCTCCAGATAGAACGACATGTAGGTGGGAAACGTGTCCGCGGCTCTGCGCCGCTGTTCCAATTCCATCGCGATTACCGAACCGATGGACGGAATCTCGCGCGCAAATGCCAGATTCATCTGCCGCCCGGTCTGCTGATAATACTGCCCGCGAAAATGCACTTCCTCATGGCTCAGCATCGACCGTACGATGGACAGCTTGTCCATCTGCTTTTCCAGCCGCGGAAACAGCAGCCGCGAAAGCGACAGATCCGAGTTCAGGCGGTGTACGTCCAGATCCTTCGGGGTGCCCGGACTCTCCTTGAAATCGAATCCTTCCACATGGCTGATAGCCCCGGAGATTTCATAAAAGATCACATTCCGCGCGGTGCCTCGGGGTTTGACTTTACTCTCGCCGGCGCGCAATTGCAGCGGCCACACGGCATCCACCGAAGCGCCAAGCAGCCCCAGTCCGCCAATCTTCAAAAGATCGCGTCTGCTGCGCGTCACATCGGCAACGGTTCGGTGCGGTGTCATCGTAATAACCTCAATAGTTGAACACGAATTCCACTTGATTGATCAGCGCCCATTGCAGATTCTGCGCTCCGCGCGTACGGTCCTGTTGCATCGCCTGCAGCGCCACATCCTGTTCCGATTTCGAAGGCATCCGCGAAAGTGTCGCCAGGAATAGCTCATCTACCACTCGCGCGTTGTTGTCTTTGTAGGTGTCCAGCAGGCGCTGCACACGGCTGTCCTTGGCCGCCAGCACACGCTCGTTCACCACGGAAGATTGCATCAGCAGCAGCGGCTGCAGCGGAGAGCCAGTGGGATTCCTCGGCGGATTACTGCGATTCGATTGCCCGAACGTCTGCATGAAATACCGAACATCGCCGCCGCCCGCCGGACCGCTGAGTTGCATCGCCATGCCCATCTTCGCGCCACTCTTATCGCCGCTATAGACAAAGTTGGCCGGGCGGCTGGTAGCAATGGTGATGGCATCATGCAACTCTTCCGCCGAAAGCTGGCGCACATACTTCCGCGCGTAATATTTCGTATAGCTGTCTTTCCATTCCCCGTCAAAGCGCGCCGAAAGCTGATACGCGTTCGACCGGCAAATCACACCCAGAAGATGGCGAATGCTGTAGTTGTTCTTGCGGAATTCGTCCGCCAGCGCGTTCAACAATTCCGGATGCGATGGCTGCAACTGCCATCCGGCGGGAACATTCTTTGGGTCTTGCCGCGCCAGATCGAACTCATCGAACGGCTCCACAATGCCGAAGGACATCATCCGCGCCCAGAAGATATTCGCCGTCGCGCGGGCAAATTGCGGATGGGCGGTAATCATGCGGCCCAGCTCATCGCGCGGATCCGCATCCGGCTTCGCCTTCTCGCCGGTGAGAATAAATGCCGGATCGTTAGGCCCGCCAAATCGCGGGACCCGAATCATACTGCCGCCCTTCGTGTTATAGCCGGGATTATGATCGTCAATCAGAAACTCGCCCGATTGCGGCTTGCCATCTTCCCAATACATCAGGTAACGCGAATGGCCCAGAAATGAAGAGTTCTGAAAGAACTGCGAACGCTTCTGTTGCGAAAGCCAAACGTTCACCTTCTCCAGATGGCCCTTACCGTCGTGGCAGGAAATACAGGAAAGATTGATGCCCAGGAACGTCTTCCCGTACAAAACTGCAAGCTCATCGTCGGTGTCCAGCTGATGAACCATGCCAAGGTCGGCGCCATCGTCGGGCTGCGGCTTCCCCTGCACGTGCTCGCGCGCAATCACGTTCGATGCAGCCACCACGTGGTTGCTCTTCGCCGCCGCCGCGATGATCGACCGCACGGTGTCGTCGTACGGACGATCCACCCGCAGATTCTCCTTCATCCAATAATGAAAGAGATTCTGTCCGCGGCCCATCTTCCCGTTAGCGCGGAAGAGGTCCATGAAGTAATACGCCCACTTATCCACGTACGCATCGCTCGCCAACAACCGGTCAATCAGCTTGTCTCGTTTCGCAGGATCCGTATCGGCAACGAAAGCTTTCAGCTCTTCCGAGGGAGGGATGCGCCCCGTGAGATCCAGCGAAACTCTCCGCAGAAACTCGCTATCGGTGGCCAGTCCCGCGTGGGGAATGCCGTCCAGATCCATCTTCCCGAATACGTATTGATCTACAAAGTTACGCCGCGGCATCGCAGCGGTACCCGGAATGCCAGCGCCAGAAGCAAACATCTTTTCCGTAAGCGCCGCCGCGTCACGGGACGGCGCAGCCTGGAATAGCGGCGCGTGCGCTTCAGAGAACCGGTCGGGCGGCAGCGCCTCTGGTTGGGCTTTCTTCGGTGATTCTGCGGCGCTGAGAGCCACAGCGGTAATGGCCGCCATGCAGGCGGAGATAACGGAGCGCATCTTGGAACTCCTAATTCAAAGAGTTGTCAAGATTTTACAACATTTCGCACTTCGCCGCTCACCAGGCCTTCTTCTCGATCCATTGGGTTCTTCTTATTAACGCGCACCCGCCAAATCTTGAGGCCCGCCGCAACTGCCGCTATGGACACGAGGGTAATCGCATATACGAACCATGGAACTGATTCACCGTTCAGAAACGACGGAGCAATAAACAGGTACAGCACGAACAGAACCGCCGTCACCGCCATTACCGCCAGGTACGTGCCTTTTCTCGACGTCATGATGCCTTCTTTTGATGACGGCCTTCGCCAAATTCTTCGATCATCTTCCGGTTGAACGCGGGGATGTCCGCGGGCTTCCGGCTCGTCACCAGACCGTTGTCGTTCACCACTTCGCGGTCCACCCAGTTTCCACCTGCATTGCGAATATCGGTTTGGAGCGATGGCCACGAAGTAACCGTCCGGCCGCGAAGCACGCCTGCCTCCACCAGCGTCCAAGGTCCGTGGCAAATGGCCGCCACCGGCTTGCCGGCGTCAAAGAAGCTCTTCACGAATTCGACTGCTCTCGTGTTCATTCGCAACTGATCGGGGTTCATCACGCCGCCCGGCAACAGCAAACCATCGTAGGAATTGACGTTAGCTACGTCCAACGCCACATCCACCGGAAACGAATCACCCCAGTCCTTGTCTTTCCAGCCTCGAACCTTCTCTTTCGCCGGCGATACAATCTCTGTGGTCGCGCCCGCCTTTTCCAGCGCGCTTTTCGGTTCGGCCAGTTCAGACTGCTCAAAGCCGTCGGCAACCAGAATTGCAATGTTCTTACCAGCCAGTTCAAATGTCATGAAATCCTCCTTGCGTTTTGTCTGTCACTCCGTTGACGCGTTCCGAGGAGGTTTTCGTTCTAAAAATCGAAGCGGATAGCGAACTGGAACCGGCGAGGCTCTCCGGTGGATGAAATCTTACCGAAGAACGCACCAAAATCGGGATACGGAGAAGGCCGGCCATAGTTTGGATGATTGAAAACATTGAAGCATTCCGCGCGGATTTCCATCGCCGCCGACTCACCAATCGGAAAACTGCGAATCAGATCCAAGTCCACCAACGCGCTTCCCGGGCCGGGCAAAACGTTCCTTCCGGCGTTGCCAAACGTGTACGGCTTCGAAGGCTGAAAGGCCGCAGGATTATAAAAATGGTCGGCGGTGCGCTGCCCATCCGGCAGCAACAGCGGCTGCCCGGGCACCACATCGGGACGGTTTGGCGTACCGGAATTTGCCGGGTCGAAGCCCAGATAAACGGGATTCAGCGGTGTCCCATCCTGCACCGTAACAATCCCGTTCAACTGCCAGTCCTGCAGCGCATAGTGAAACACCTTTGGCGCTGGAAGGTTGTAAAGGACCGACCCGCTAAACCGGCGGCCCACATGGAAGAACGAAAGCCCGCGTTCCAGCCGCAGGTTCCTCTCATCCTGCGCCCCGAAACTTTCAAACTGCCCGGGCACCACGCTGTCGGCATCGTCTATCGATTTCGACCATACAAAACTCGACAGAAAAGCCAGGTTGGTGCCCGCGCGCTTTTCCACCTTCACTAGTAACGAATGATAGGACGAGTTGGCGATGTGCTGGCGCTGGATAATCTGACCCAGCGCGGGGAAGGGCCGCAGTGCTTGCAATTCGCCCGGACGCGGCGGCAGGTTCTCACCAGTTTCCACATGCTGCGGTGTATTGAAGGTTCGAAATCGCCCCAGCTTGGTTCCCTTCGATCCTACGTAGGCGGCCTCCAGCACCACTTTGCCCGGAAGCTCATGCTGCAAACTTGCATTCCATTGCTGCATGAAAGGAGTTCGCGCTGCTGGATCCACACCGAAGTAGCTGGGAAGGCCCGTGCTGGCCGTTCGCGGAAACCCGATCCTGGTCGTCAGAATCGGTACGATCCCGTCCGTCTCATCACGTTCGTTCCGCACACCGTTGCGAATCAAATCGTACGTCTCAACAGAGATTTCAGGGCTGTAATAGATTCCATAACCGGCCCGGAATATCGAATTGTCAGGAAGCCTCCACGCCAACCCCGCGCGCGGAGCAAAATTGTTCTTGTCGGGCCTCACCGCCGCGCCCACCCGTGTCAGGCGCGGCGCGCGCGGCAGGCGCGTATAGTCCAGGTTCAACAGGCTCTCGCGGATTTCATGGTAAGGAGAGCTGTATTCATACCGTGCCCCCAAAGTCACCACCAGGTGCCGCGCAACTTTCCATTCATTCTGCAAATAATAGGCTTCGCTGTCTTGCCGCAAGTATGCTTGCGTAGTGCCGATGTTGCGGCTGGTCACCTGTGGCAATCCCAGTAGGAAGTCGGCGAACCCGTCGCCCGTCTTCTCCGGCGAGTGGAGATCCGACGTGAACGCACCCGTATAGATATACTGGCCGCGCACCATTCGGCTCTGCAGGTAATTCAACTGAAAGTGAACGTAGTCGAAGCCAAACTTCACCGTATGCTCGCCGCGATTGAGGGAAACTCCATTCGCCAGATGCCAGAAGTTGTCCCGCTGCAACTGCGGCAAAGTGCTGGAATCGGTGATTGCCGAAATTCCAGAGATCACGAACGAAGGCAGTCCGAATGTGAATGGATCGGCCGGCAAACCGGAGATCCCCAACTGCCGCGCGATGTTCGTCTGGAACGCACTCTGCGGCACATCGAACACGCGGAAGCGCGTAAAGGACGCGCGCATTTCGTTAAACCAACTTTTTCCACTCGCGGTATGCCCCAACGCCACCTGCTGCGATCGCGTATCCTCGGCCGATTTCCGGTCCGGGAAATTATTCGCGATTTGATCCCGTTCGTCGTTGATGGTGTAGCGTCCGAATAGGATGCTTCGGTTCTTGAATTGATGATCGATCCTGCCGGATGCGTTGTCCCCCACATTCTCGTTCGGAGTGACGCTTAAGTAGTTGTTCTGCTGCCCCGGTTGATTCGGCAGCGGCTCATAGTCGGCCAGGTACCTTCTTGCCGCCACGTCAATTCGGGAAGCTGGGATGCGGTTGCCCGGAAAAGGCGCGCGTTCCAAAGTATTCTCATCCAGCGTCATCGGATCAAAGATTTGATTGCGCCCACGGAAATCACCGCCTCGCAAAGCCCGCGTAGGGACGACGTTCAATGACGACTTCGCCTGCTTGCCCCGCAACCCTTCATAGCTGGCAAAGAAGAACGTCGAACTCACCGGCACCGGGCCTCCCAGCGAACCGCCATACTGATTGTGCCGGAAGATAGGGCGGGGCAGCGATGGTGCATCGAAAAAGTTTCGTGCGTCAGACGCCTCGTTTCGAAAGAACTCAAAGCCGCTGCCGTGAAAGCCCTTGCTGCCGGATTTGCTAACCACATCCACCATCCCGCCGCCCGCCTGGGCGAATTCCGCCGACGGCAGCGACGTCTGAATGCGAAACTCCTGCACCGTTTCCAGCAGCGGGTTCACCGCCATCACAAACGTATTCCGATCCGTGTTGTAGGCGCCGTCGAAGAGATAAACGTTCATCGTCGATCGCGCCCCGTTAATCGGCGGATTCAGCGATACCGCGCCCCGTGCGGCTTGCAGATCTCCAATGATGTCGCGCGTAAATCCACCCAGTTGCCGCGGCACCACTCCCGGTCCCAGCGTCATCAAAGAGAATACGTTGCGCACCGCCAGGGGCAGCGCGGTGATAGTGCGCGAATCCAACCGGTATCCTTGCGATGGATCCTCCGTCTGCAACTGCGATACTTGCGCGCGGACGGTGATGCTCTCCATTTCGCGCCCTACCTGAAGATCGAAGCCGAGGCGCAGCTTCTGATTGATTTCCAGCAGCACTCCGCGCACGGTCAGTGACCGGAAACCCGCCTTATTTACCTGAACGTTGTAGAGGCCCGGTTGCAATTCGTCAAGGCGGTAAGCTCCTTGAGGGTTCGTCGTACTCTCCCTTGAGAATCCCGTCGAAATGCGCGTGACCGTCAGCCGCGCGCCCGGAATCATTGCACCCGTTCCGTCGCGCACCTCTCCCAACAATGTGCTGGATGCTACCTGCGCATTTGCCGCAGCCGCCAGGTTCAACAGCAAAAGGATAAGGACGAGCATTTACCCTTTTCATTCTCCTGCATTTCGGGCTGCCCCGATAGGGCTCCCCTTATACTGTCCTGATACAGCACTTAGGACAAGGAGAAATGGAACATGGATATCAATGCGATTGCCGTAACGGCTACCACCATCGCTACTCAGGTGGGCCTGAAGATTCTGGGCGCGGCCGTGCTTTGGTTCGTCGGCAGAAGACTCATTCACTTCACTGGCAGCATACTTGCAAAAGCGCTTGCCAGGCAAAGCCTTGACGCCACCATCGCAGGGTACATCAAATCCACCGTAACGGTCCTGCTTAACATCGCGCTCGTTGTGGCCTTGCTCGGTTTCTTCGGCGTGGAAACCACTACCTTCGCGGCTTTGCTGGCTGCGGGCGGAGTGGCCATCGGCGTAGCCTGGAGTGGACTGCTCGCTAACTTCGCGGCGGGCGTTTTCATCGTGATTCTGCGTCCGTTCAAAGCGGGGGATTTTGTTACCGCTGGAGGCGTCACCGGAACCATTTCCCACATCGGACTCTTCGGGACCAGCATCGACACGCCGGACAACGTGCAAACCCTCGTGGGCAATAACAGGATTCTGTCCGACAACATTCAAAACTTCTCCAGCAATCCCTACCGCCGTGTGGATCTGCTGGCGCAGCTTGACCATGAAGCCGATCACAACCTCGCCATCCGTATTTTGAAGGACCGGCTGGCAAAGATTCCCAACGTAATTCAGACACCCGCCCCGGAAGTGGACATCCTGCAATTCACTATGGCCGGACCCGTGTTAGCGGTCCGGCCATACTGTCACAACGCAAACTATTGGCAGGTCTATTTCGATTCCAACAAGCTGATCCGGGAAAGCTTCGGCGAAGCCGGATTCGCAGTCCCGGAGCAGCGCGTTTTAGTGCACAACGCTCAATGAGAGCGGCGCCTTACCGACGGCGGTAGCCGCCGCCACGATAGCCGTAACCGTACCCGCGCCCATAATAGCCCCGGCCGAAAGAGAGGAACAAACCGGACCCGTAATACGGAGCATAGTAGCCACGGTACGGAGCATAGTAACCGTAGGGTGCGTAGTAGGGAGAATAGTACGGTGCAACCGCCACTCGCTGTTGCTGCGGGGGCCGGTAGGAGTAGTTCTGATGTTGGTCATAGGCATCCTGCATCGGCGGTTGGAAAGCCTGTTCCGACCGTGTTGTGTTCACAAACACCGGAGCAACGATGCGGAATGTCAGTAAAGTTTCCGGATACACCGCGGTATTGTTCCCGCGCGTAGCTAGAACTCCAATAGTGGATGCTACCGCACCGGCAGCGGCGCCAATGCCCGCACCAAGTCCACCGTCTACCGCACCGCCGATTGCTGCGCCAATGCCAGTGGTGGTGGCGATCGCAGCGGCATCACGGCCAATGGACGTACTGGCATTTCGTTCCGTCAATTGCGTCTGAATATTGACTTGCTGGCCGTCCACCAGGCTAAGCTCGGTCAACTCAATCACCAACCGTGACGTGCCTTTTACGCGACCACCCTGCTGCGATTCCACCACCCGTCCGGCTACAGTCTGTCCGCGACGGGCAATCACCAACCCGTCAACAATCAGCGGCTGCGCGAGTGTGGCGGTGAAGGCATCGCCAGCTTGGTTGTGGTCGGTTGCAATCGGCTGGTTCAGCCGAACGGTAACCCAGGAACCCGCAGGCAACGTAAGCTGGGGTGGAACGGCATAAGGCCGCTGGTACATCGGCGGTCCGTCTTGTTGTTGATCTTCCGGATCCAAAGGCTGTTGTTGCCGTTGGTCGAACTGCGGTCCTTGGTTTCCGCCTTGGGGCGGCGCCGGTTCACCCACCTTTCGCCAACCGGGCTGTTGCTGCTGTTGCTGCTGGTTATAACCAGCTGGTCCACCTTGCTGCTGAGCGAATCCAGGCGTGGCCTGAGTCAACAAGAGTGCAGCGCCCAACGCAATCCATGTTCTATTTTGAGTGGTCATAATCAGTCGGCCCTTCGCGGCCTGCACTGTTCTATGCAAATCAGATGCCAAACGTAAGTGATTGGTTTTGATGATGCATACAACAATTCGCCATGGTTGGATTAGGCCGTCGGTGGTTGTGTTCAACCACCGGTACACGTGCTGCACCAAATGCCCAGACCCTTCCGTCTCCACTCCTCTTCGCCAAACACAAATCCGTCCTGGCGCGCCGCCGGGAACACGCGGTGAACGTGCGTTCCATCGGTCTTGCATTCAGCCGCTGCTTCCACGGGTGCGCGTTCCACGCGGCTTTCCAGTCCCGGATTCAGAAAGAAGGGCAGCGACACACGGGCCTTCGTGCTGGAGCGATTGACTACCCGGTGCGGCGTCGCCCGATACTGCCCGCGAGAAGCGAATTCTAGAATTTCTCCCACGTTCACAACCAGCCGGCCGGGCTCAGGCGGAACCTCCAGCCAGTCTCCGCCGGCGGCACGTACTTCCAGTCCGCCCGTATCGTCCTGCAGCAATAATGTGATCCAGCTGAAATCCACGTGCGGCGCCACTCCTGAGCGGGGAGTTCCCGACGGCGGCGCCTGATAGAGAATCATCTTCAACAGCAGGTAAGGATCCTCTTCTTCCGCCAGAAAGTGCCTCGGCGCCAATCCCAACCGCACTGCCAGCGTTGCCAAAATATCGCGCCCTGCCACTTCCAAATCGGACATCAGCGTCAAAGTTCGCCACCGCCATGCCGGATCGAGAGGCCAAAGATTCGGCCCGCGTAACAGATTATACGTGGGGCCGGCTCCAGCCGGTTGCTCCTCGCGTCCGAAATGAATCTGCTCCCGCCAGTCGCGCTCATTGCGCATCTCGCTGTAACCGCGAAAATGTGCGGAACTGTCAATCGCCAGCGTCTGCTTCACCTCCTCCGGTTCGTCGAAAAACGCCGCGGCATCCGCCACTGCCCCGGCGCAACGGGCAGCCGGAAACAGAGGGTGCCGCACACGGAAGCAGCCACTGAAGCCAACTTCCTCTATCTCAAAGCTGTTCAATAAGCCAGTCTCGCGCATCTTCCAGCCGTCCCGTAACCCGCTCGCCGGGATTCGATTCACCATAAAAGCCCGCTGCGCATTTCCTCCGCAGCTTTGCGATGTGCGCAACGTTCCTCAACTCGCGCTGAAGCACCCCGGAGTCCACCGGAAAACCCTTCTCATGAACCAGTTCAAATAGCAATAACTCCGCCGATTGCGCCCGTTCTCCGTCCGGCAACGCATCCATCGCCGACAGCAGCCGGCGCACCAAGTCCAGCCGGTTCGGCGCCAATTCCCACAGTTTCGGCCCCGCCTCGTGAATCCACTGACGCGCATGGGGAAGAAAGGTACGTTCGCGATCCACGTCCGGGCAATCGTAGCCCAACGCCAGCAGATCTTCGCGAATCTTAAAACGGGCGTGGTCCAGATCGTGATAGAAGAAATCCGCAGGCGAGCACCACCGTCCATCCGCCCACGCCCGCTCCGTCACAATTCCCAGAATATGGACCGGAATGGGCCGCGCGGCAATCAGGAAGCGCGCTGTCACCGGAGCATCGATCGGTAGCCCGAACACATGGGGGGACAATGCCAGAAATGGTTCCAGTTCGTCCCGCGTTTTTGGCACGTACACATCGTCGTCCGCCGGCATTGTCGCTTCCACAAACGCCGCCACTGCACGAATGGTTGCCGCCAGTTTCATTCTGCTTTGAAATTCCGCCGGTCCGGCATCACGTAAAGCGTGGCCGCGTTCTCGGCCGCAATCGCGTCTTCCACCCGTTTTGCAAGAAGTTGGAATGCGTCGTGTTTGCTCATCCCGTCATAGACCCCGATGCCCGCCTCGAACCGGAATCGCTCATGACCCATAAACTGTTCAGTAGTCCGGTAGTTCTTCCATTGTTCCTGATAGCGGAAGACGTTCTCAAGCGCCAGCAGCAGCAGCACCAACAAACTGGCGATCGTGACTTGTGTACTGTCCGACAAATAACTGGACACAAGAAACGGCTTGCTCACGCGCGCGGCTCGGTCTCGAACTCGTTGCTGCAACAGTAGTTTCCGAGCCGCGACTGTAAAGGAGCGGTTTCCGGTAGTGTCCACCCAATTCGCGGACACTACGCTAGGGTTCTCAGCAGTGAAAAGCCAGTCAGGTTTACCATCACAGGCACACTACCCGCCAGCGTCAGTGTAGCCGACCGCATACCCACGTAACGCCACTTGCCGCTTACGGCACGCCGGTCATACCAGGTCCGGTATTGCTCCAGGCGCTGTTGGATATATTCATCGGCCGGCACGTCCATTGCGATTTAGCTTATCACCGCCTTTTCACGTCACTCAAAACTTTCCATACACGAAACCAACTTGCCCGGCGTCTCATCTAGCGGTAAGCTTCGTATGGGAGTACCAATGACTTTCAAATTCGCTCCTTCGGCCATACTTCTGGCATCGTCGTTATTTGGCCAGGCTGTGCTACAAACCGGTCCCCCTCGTTTCGGCAATATACTTTATCCCGGGGGAAGTCCCCTTGCGGCCCCTGCGCCGCGTCTTGGTAGCCTCATTCCCAACCACGGACAGTATGGGGGAGGTTATTTCAGCCCGCCTGCCCGCCCGAACCATCCCCGGTCCTTCGATGCAAATCGCACGTTAGTAGTCCCGTACGCATTCCCGGTTTATTTCAACGATTACGGCGGCTACAATTATGCACCGCAGCCGCCTGTCACGGTTGTAGTTCCCCAACAGCAGCAGAACGTTCCCACGGTGATTATCAATCAGACGTTTGCGTCGTCTGCTCCCGAACCGGTCGAGGAAGACGCCCCAACTCAATCCAGCGTCCGAATCTATAGGACGCCCGTTCGCCCTGCCGCTCCTCCTGAGCCTCCGAAGTCGCCGCGAGAGGCCGTGGCTGACCAACGAGCCACCATCTACCTGATCGCCTACAAGGACAGTTCCATCCATTCGGCTATCGGCTATTGGACGGAAGGCGACACGCTGCACTACGTCACCCAACAAGGCACGGTCAATCGAATCTCGCTCGACCAGGTGGACAAACCGCTTTCCGATCAGCTGAACAGCGAACGCAAAGTGGATTTCCAGCTGAAAGCGCGATAGTTTACTTCCATACTTGTTGATGAAGCGCTAGCGCTACAAGTCATATTGCGTCAACCATCATCAAATGCTGCTTTCTGCTTACGCAATTAGTCGCCGTTCTTAACCTCCTGACGTAGTTCGCAAGCTATTTGCCGGAGCCTAGCAAGGCCCTCGTCGTTGCAGTATTGGCCGGCGGATGGCGGATACAGTCTAGGCAACTCCGCGCATACGATTCGCAACGCGTCGAGTTGAAGATCATCGATTGAGAGTGTGGTGAAATCGTCCCAGTCATAGGCGCCGCCTTCGCCGGCAAGCAACTTTTCCATCTCGATCAACGCATGCTGTTTGGTTACTGTCATGCTCGTGTATCCCAGGGTTAATGGAATCTGGACGAGCTATGCCGAGCGCTAATCGAAGCACAGCGCGGGATCTTGAGGCAGGCTTTTCGGATTGAATGGATTCCATCTCAAGGCAAGATCGTTTACTTCCATAATGGTTGATGCGTAAGCACGTCAGGAACCCCTCTATGCGGAACTGGCCCGTGACGGGATAGTGAACGGGATGAAATTCTGGAGCTTCGGGGTGTCGTCCATCTTCATGCTGCCGCGAACAGCGTGATCGGATCGTATTCCACAAGGGTACGTTTTTCCCGGTTTCCGTCCGCACGCTTCCTAAATACGGAAGCAATCCAACCGCGGCTGCTGCCACATCGCAGATCATCGAGAGATGCTGATCGTCCTGCCGTTGGTCCTAAGCATGGCCATCGCCGCGCCGCCCGGTGTGGTGATCGACCATCAAGGTTCCGAAACCCGGCAATATATCGGCTCGCCCATCACGATCATCGTCGCGTCGAACAGCCCAAGTTGTCGCCGCGGAGCCGGATGAGGTTTCAACTCTGCCCATCATACAATTGTCATAAGTGGGGTTATCCGCACATACATTTAGCGCGCGCTTTTGGTCGCTGGTCGGAGCAACGTTTCTCGGCTTTCTAGGAATCGGAACCGTATTACCAGCCCTTGCGCCTCACGTCCGTCATGATCTGGGCGGGTCCGATCAAACCGTCGGATTCGTCATCGGGATCTTCTCGTTCGTCGCGCTGGTCGGCCGGCTATTTTCCGGACCGCTGGCCGATCGCCGAGGGAGAAAATCGGCATTCCTCGCTGGATTGCTCAGTTGCGCCGCTGCCGGAGCGGCATACCTGTTGCCCATCGGAATCTCCGGAGCGTACTTAGGCCGCGTCTTACAAGGTTTTGGCGAAGCCTGCCTTTATACGGGAGCTGCGGCATGGGCTCTGGAACTGGCCGGCATTCATCGCAGCGGTCAAGCCCTGGGATATCTCAGTAGCGGCATCTGGGGCGGAATTTCCGTCGGTCCGGTGGTCGGAAATTGGCTCGGATCGTTTGAGCGGGCAGCAATCATGCAGGTGGTTTGCGCGTTGATCGCCTTCGCCATCCTGCTGCAAATTCCAGAGGATTACACTCCCGCGGATCACTCCCATCCCCGGCGCTGGTTGCCGGCCTCTTTGGTGGCGCCCGGCATCGCCGTCGGATTCGTCAACCTGCACTATCCGGTGGTGGCGGGCTTTTTGATTCTCCATCTGGCCCGCCACGGAAATTCCGGGCCCGCTGCCTTCTCCGCGTACGCACTGCTAATTCTACTCTCGCGATTTTTCCTGGGCGGATTGCCGGATCGCTTTCCCCCGGCGATTACTTACTACGCCGGTTTGGCCGCAATGTTCATCGGGCTGACGGTTCTCGCCGGCGGTCCCGCACCGTTCTTCGCCATCAGCGCCACAGCACTGCTCGGCTTCGGCTTTTCGTTTCCGTGGTCTGCGGTGGCGTCGACAGTTCTGCGCCATACGCCGGAGCGGGAGCGCGGCTCGGTTGTCGGCGTCCTCAGTGCCTTCTACGATCTATTTGTAGGGATCAGTTCGTTTGCCGCAGGGCTAATTGCAAAGAACTTTGGCTATTCCGCAGCCTTCGCAATGGCGGCCGCCGCACTGGGCGGTGCAGCCATTGCCGGACACTACGTTTTCCGCGTGAAGTCGCCGGACACCGTGATTACGGAAGTGGAATGCTATGAGGCGAACTCGTAGCGAAACAAGTCGATCACGCGCTAGCTGCTTTTTCCCAAAGCCGTATACCGCCCCGGAATGCATTCGTGTTCGCGCCCAGGCGGACGTCGCGAGGCAGTTCCTTCAGGTATTTCGCGTTGCCGCCGCCTAACACCACATAATCCACCACCAGCGCGGCTTTCAGGCGCGCAACGACGTCCAGTACATTCTCGCGCCATCGTTTCTTGCCTGACCGCTCAAGCCCCCGAAGGCCAGCGTAATCTTCAAACGTCCCACTCTTCTTGTAAGGCAGGTGCGCCAGTTCCATTGGGGCAATCACCCCCTCAATAATCAGTGCGGAGCCCAAGCCGGTACCCAAGCCAAGGAAAAGCATCCGTCCGCCTTCATAACTGCCCAGTGCCTGCATCGCTGCGTCATTGACAATCTTTACGGGGCAGGGAAATGCCTTTGCATAGTCGAAACCCACCCAGCCCGGAGCCAGATTGTGCGGCTCTTGCGCCGGCTTGCCATTAACGACCAAGCCCGGGTATCCAATGGAAACGCCCGAATACTTGGCGGCGCCGATTGCCTTCTTCACCTCAGACACCATGATCGATGGCGTCATTTCGGATCCCGAAGGAATCTTGACCGGCTCGGCCAGGCCTGGCGCCATCACCTTCACATGCGTGCCGCCGACGTCAATGACCAAAATATTCATAGGAACGTAAAAAGGCCGCACGGAACCCATCCGGGATCCATGCGGCCCTGTTGCAAAACCGTCTTGCGGTTAGTCGTTGTAGTGAAAAGAGCCAACGAAAGCGCTGCGCTTTTCTGGGTAGCTCCAGGTGGTGCCTAACTCAGGCCCCGTGAACTTGTGCGCCAGCGCGTAGGCAGCCATGGAATGATCCAGCTTCGTGAGCGGCTCATACCAGGTCTCTTCGTTGTGGCAGAGTTGATCCCCTTCCTGCATCGCGCGGGTTTCGATGGCCGCCAGCGTTCCTGCGGTCAACTTCGCCTTCGCGCTGTGAACATTTTCGCCTTCCATCGTGAAAGTGATGGGCGACACATCGACCCGCACTACATCGGTCAACAGTTTGCCTCCCATTTTCTTGGCGAAGCTTTGCAGCGCCAACCGCTGCATCGGAGTGGCCCGCTCATCCACGATGATGACCGACTTCACAGGATAAGCGTCGCTATGGATATATCCTAAGGTGCCGCTGGCCTTGACGACGCCGATGACTGACAGCCCATCCACGTTGACGCCTTCCCATTCGCCCTTCTTTACTTTCCAGCCGAACACCGCCAGATTGCCAACCAAATCAACTTCACTGTTGGCAAAGCACGGACCGGTGTACACGTCCGCCGTTCGAGCTTCCACGTAATCGCCCTGCACGCTGCTGCGGACGGGCGGTAAGCTGGCGGCCATCAGTGTCGAGGCAGCCAAGGAGACGGATGCAATCAATTTCTTCATGCGGGAACCTCCAAGTGATTCTTATTACAGTTTACCCCACACTACAAAGAACCCTACAACGCCCGATAGCACTCGCGGCCTTCATGACATTCGTAGTCGTCGGCCAATTTACCATCCAACCCGAGGCACATCTGCGTCTTGTGGCACCAAAAGAGCCGGTCATTCCCATGCGGAATCGTTGGATCCCATTCCACTGGAATGAACATTCCCTTCCAGCGAAGATTAGAGCAACGGTCCTCGTCAATATTTACCAGGCCTGCCCGTTCCATGCGCTTACGCCTTTTTGCCGGCCGCTTCCAGCAGTGCGCGCTTTACAGCCACCTTTGCCAGTTGCACCTTATACTCATTTTGGCTCAGCGGTTTCGCATCCGCCACGGCGGCTTTGCCTGCGTCCTCGGCCACACTTTCAGAGATGGTCTTGCCTGCCAGCCACTTCTCAGCGGCGGAGGCGGAATAGGGCACCGGACCCACGTGTCCCAACACAATGCGCGCACTGCCAACCGTGCCACCCTTCATGGTGAGGGCAACCGAAGCTGTCGCCAAAGGCCAATCCAGCGCCTCTTTCTGCCGCACTTCATAGGTGGCGTTCTTAACGCCCTTGGCTGCCGGAATTACGATCTCGGTCAGAATCTCATTCGGAGCCAGAACAATCTCGCGGGCATTCTCGTTCTCCGGTGCGACAAAGAACTTCTCCGCCGCAACTTCACGATTTCCCGAAGCCGAAACCAGCTTGAACTTCGCGCCCAGAGCGATGAACGCCGGAGCCAGACTCGAAGCACTTACAAAGTGCGCCGCGCCCACGGGGAAGATCGCATGGTACCGGTTTTCACCGCCGGGAATCAGACTCTTCCCGTTCTTCATGCCCAGCAGTCCTTCGCCACCGCGGAAGTACCAGCAGCGCGGACGCTGGCAGAGGTCGCCGCCCACCGTTCCCATGTTACGAATTTGCTGGCTGGAAACGCCGTGCGCCGCCTCTACCAGAGACGGATACTCAGCGCGCACAGCCGCATTCTCCAGAAGTTCCTCGAATGTGACAGTTGCGCCGATGCGCAGACCGCCGCCGCTCTTGTGAATGCCGCCCAGCTCTTTGATGCCTTTGATGTTCACTACACGCTTGGGAGTGGCCAGCTCTTCCTTCATCATGCTGATCAGGTCCGTGCCGCCGGCCAGCACATTCGCATCAGTCCAACTGGCGCCAAGCAGCGCCGTGGCTTCCTGAATCGTCTTTGGATTTGCGTACTCGAAATTTTGCATTACGCGCTCCTCTTGCCATTCAGCGCCGCCAGCACCCGGCTCGGAATGAGCGGAACCGACGGTACTCGTACCCCGATTGCGTTTGCCACCGCGTTGGCGATCGCCGCAACTCCAGGAATCGCGGGCGGTTCACCCAAGCCGATGACGCCGCGTTTATCGTTCGCCGGCGAGACGTCCATATCGACGACGATATCGCCAATGTCCGCGATTCCAGCTAGTTTGTAGAACTCCATATCGGCGTTCAATACCCGTCCGGTTTGCTGATCCATCACACGCTCTTCCATCAACGCGGAACAGATGCTCATGATGCATGCGCCCAGCACTTGGCTCTCAGCGGTCTTCGGATTGATCACCATGCCGCAATCCTGCACCGCTACCAGCTTGTTCATCTTCACCACGCCCGTCTCGATGTCCACCGATACATCGGCCATCTGGATGCCCGACGCGCCGCCCGTGTTGAGCCCCTCGGTCTTCTTCGGATCGTTCTCACCCATCTCGGTGATGGTGTTGACGCCCAGCTTTTGACAGGCCTGTTGCCAGGACATGCCCTTGTCCGGGTTGCCGATCATACGGATCTTCCCGTCGACGGCTTCCAGGCGGTCCGGGGGAGCGCTCAGAATGGGACCGACGATTTCGTACAGCTTCTGCAGCGCATTCATAGACGCTTTGCGCGTGGACGACGATACACCGCCCACGGTCGTCGAGCCGCCGGAAGGTCCGGAAACGGGGTAGAGATTGTCGCCGATCTTCACCTTGATCATGCTGAGGGGCAAGCCGAGCGTTTCGGCAGCCACCATCGAGATTACCGTCCGTGTGCCGGAGCCGATGTCCTGGCTGCCAAGCTCCACCTCAACCGAACCGTCCGGGTGAATGGTGGTGCGGGCCTTACTGGCGTGGCCGGCACCGCCCCAGGTGGCGATTCCGATGCCTAGGCCGCGGCGCATGGAACCGTCTTTGTTCTCACCGCGCGGACGCCAGTTCTTCTTCCACTCGATCATCTCCGCCGCTTTGTTGAGCTGCAAACGGTAAGTGTCCGGGCGAATCGTCAGGTTGACGTTCTTGAGGAACACCTCCAGCGGATCCATCTTTAACTTGGCCGCCAGATCGTCAATTGCCGAGCAGGTCAGAAACGATGCCTGCGGATTATTTGGCGCGCGCCACGCACGTGCCGATCCCGCATTCAACGAAACCGCCGTGTGGTTCAGCCGGTAGTTCGGAATCTTGTTGTACACGTACGGAAGCGGCGGCATTCCGCCACCGCCGAAACCGCCGCTGGCCCAGGATTGGGACTGCCACGCGATAATGGTGCCGTCTTTCTTCGCGCCGATCTTGATATTGGCAAACGCGGATGGCCGCACGCCGGCGATGGTTAGCTCCGTCTCACGATCCAGGAAGAACTTGACCGGTCTGCCGCCGCTTGCCTTGGAAAGCTGCGCACTTTCAATGCCCCAACGGTCTGCCGGAAACTTACCGCCAAATCCGCCGCCCATGTAGTCCATCTGCACATGAACGTTGGCCGCGGGTATTTCCAGACCTCTGGCCAGATCTCCGCCAACCGTGGATACGGCCTGCGTCGAAGGCCAGTAATTCACCTTATCGCCGTTCATGGCGATAACCTGCCCATGCGGTTCCAGGCAGCAGTGGGTGATTACAGGGATGGAGTAAAGATTTTCAGAGATCGCATCGGCTTCTTTAAAGGCCGCGTCAGGATCGCCGGTCACCTGCTCACCGGCCGCCTTGGCACGATTGCCCACTTTGCCCAGATCGTCTTCCCGGACAATGTGCGGCAGCACTTCGTAATCTACTTTAATCAGCGCCACTGCGTCGCGGGCGATGGCTTCCGAGGTAGCCGCCACCATGGCGATCTCAGTTCCCGCCCATTGCACTTCCGTACCCGGTCCGGAAATCACACGGACAGCAGTAACTCCGGTCATCTTCTGCGCGGCGCTGATATCCACGCTCTTCACACGCGCGTGAGCGTGCGGAGAGGTCAACATCACTGCTTGCAGCAGCCCCGGAGGATTCAGATCGGACGGATATTTCGCTTTGCCGCTCGCCTTGGCGGGACCATCCAGACGGCTCGTCCGCTTGCCGACGACGCGGCGTTTTTCCATTGCTGGCCAGCTATAATCAGGCATTCCGTCCTCCCTTGAGCTGCTTGCCGGCATCGACAACGGCTTGCCGGATGCCCATATAAGTGCCGCAGCGGCAGAGATTGCCGCCCAGACCCTTCTTTACTTCTTCGTATGTCGGATTTGGGTGCTTATCGAGGAATCCCTTCGAGGCGACCACGAAGCCCGGCGTACAATAACCGCACTGCTGAGCGTCGTTGGCCACGAAAGCGGCGATGATGGGATGATTCTTCGCCGAGATGCCTTCGAGTGTTTCGATTTCCTTGCCCTGCGCATCAATGGCCAGAATGGTGCAACTATACATCACTTTTCCGGAAACAATGACGGTGCAAGCGCCGCAGGTACCCCGGTCGCAGACGCGCTTGGCTGCCGTCAGGTCCAGCGAATTGCGCATGGTGTCCAGCAGGGTCTCGCGGGGTTCCACGGAAGTCTTGACGGCTTTGCCGTTGATCTGAAGCGTAATAGGAACCGCCGCGGGACCGGAAACAGCTGCGGCCGGTGGTGCGGCTTGCGCTTCTTGTTCGAGGAGGCCGGTACCGAGCGCTCCTCCGCTGAGGCCTACGCCGCGCATGAATCCGCGCCGCGAAAAGCCCGATGTAGGTTTCTTGGGATTCTCTGGATCTTTGATTGAGCTCACTGGAAAACCTTCCTTTCGTGCCCGGTGAATATGAGAACTATATCAGATGGGTGCGAAACCGTACAAGCGGTAAAAAGTTTTACGTTCCGTGAGCTCAAAACGCGGTTCAGGACCGCCTGCAATTAGTGAATCGCGTCGACTATTTTAGCGAGCGCATCTTGCAAATGCTGCTGCTGCATAATTTCAGCCGGAGGCGCGGTCGAAATCGATTCAGATCCATTTTGAGTATTGACGAGCTTCAGCAAGCTCAATTGAAAATGGATGTGATTCTGAAGATCATTGATCGGGGTGGTCATAAAGAACTCTTCGGCTCGCGGCTGGCTTTGTATCCTAGGAATAATCCGAAAAAGCTGCTGCCCAGCGGCTATCCGCTGGACTACCGGGCTCAAGGATCCAGGTTGGGAGGGGTTTTGGGGAAAGTTGGGGAAGTGGAAGGTCGGGGAACTTACTGAGGCGGTAAAGAGGAACAACCTTTCGATCCTTGAGCCTTACTTAGTTTCACAATCGCTTATCTTGCAAACGGTGTGCCAAACAGTAAGTGGCGCAGAATCAATAACCGCCCCAATCCAGCTGTTCCAAAATGGAACTTCTTACGCGCTCCCTTGCCCCAGACCGTGCAAAAGTGGAACCACTATCTACGGCAAAGCGCTCGGTGCTCTGGAAACCTGTCCCTTCACCGCCTCATCCAAAGTGACGTTGTATCGTTCCAGCGTCTGGCCGGTGGACGAGTATAAGGATACCTTCGCCCGGTTGTAGTTACTCAGTGCGGTTACCTCCGATGCCTTGGCCTGTGCTAAATCCCGTTGCGCCTGGATAACGAAGAAAATGGTGGACGCTCCCAGTGCGTACTTCTTCTGCTCGGCGTCCAGCGTCTGTTCCTGCAACGCTCGCGATTTTTGCGCGGACTGGTATTGAGATCTGGATTGCTGCAGTCCGATGACCGCATTCTGCACATCCACCCGAATCTGATTGATCTGCTTCCGTTGGTTCAATTCGCCCTGCCGTAACGAAAGTTGATCGTTCAGCAGATCGGCTTGCGCGGACCGGTTCCGCAGTGGGACGTTGAGTTGAAATCCGAGACTGTAGTTCGGGTAGTTCCGGCTGAAGATCTGATCGAAAAGCGTACCGAAGCCCCCCAGAAACGCCGGATTCGCAATGCGCACAATCGGCAGGCCGGTGTTCGGGTCAATCGGCGCCACAACGGTATTTGGTGAGCCGGCGATGCCGTTGTTCTGCATGCTGCCTACCAAATCCAGAGAGGGCCGCAACTGGCTCTTGGTGCCTTCCAATTGGATCTTGGTGTTAGCGATGTTCACTTCGGTTTGCGCCACTTCCGGCCGGTTTGCCAACGCAAGCGCCACCAAATCCTGAATGGGAGTCACCGGTTCTACATCGGGAATACTCAGACTGTCCGTCGGGATGATTCGCGCCTCGGCAACACTCGGACTGGCCACACCGGTGCGGCTGAGGGCGTTCTTGATGATGGTCTCCTGTTGCAGAACCTGCGTTTCCGATTGAATCAATGCGTTCTGGCTGCTGGCCACTTCCGCCTCCGCCTTGACGATTTCGATTGGCGCCAAAGTCCCAATCTCCACTTGCTTCTTGTTATCGCTGTATAGCTTTTCGTTCAGCGCCAGCGCCTGTCTGTTCACCTTCACGTTTTCATTGAAGCTGACCAGGTCCGTATAAAGATTGATCACCGAAGAGACGGTAGTGATCACTTGCTGCTTGAAAACCAGATCGTTGAGGCGTTGCGAGTTCTTCGCGATGCGGATGTTGCGGCTGTTTACCGCGAAACCGAATCCCTGCAACAGCCGCTGTGTCACCTGAACGTTGATGTTGCCCGTTCGCACCGGGTTGATTTCACTACGGACGTTGTTTGAGGCCAGGTTCTGGCTGTTGTACCCGACGGTTGCCGTGGTGCCGGAAAGAAAGCCTTGCTGGATACCGATAGCAGTGTTGCCGGAATTGAAAACCTGGGATGGTGTTCCACTCGCAAACGAACTGCTTTGCAGGTTCGTGGAATGCCCCCATGTGTAGTTGGTGAAGAACACCGGGTCCAGATTCGGCAGCGAAGTTCCCGTTGAAGTGATGATGGTGCCATTTGAGCCGGCGCCGGTCGAGGTTGAGGAACTTTGAAAACTACTGCTTCCACCATTCAGCTGGCTGACCGCGGACGAAGGTCCAGCGGCCACCGAACTGGTCTGGCCGCGCAGCAGACCGCCGGCTTGCGCCCGCAAAAGATTCGCTTCCGCCAGCCGCGGACCGTACCGTTGCACTTCGATATCGAGATTGTTCTCGAGCGCCAGCGCGATGGCATCCTGAAGCGACAGATAAATACTACCTGCGCGAATCAACGCTTCCAGCCGCGGCGAGTTGGCAAGATTGATCGGTGCAACGTCAAACGGTGTGTACTTGTGGGTGAAAGACGAGTACCAGTGAGTCTCCTTGGGGGGAAGAACCGCGCCGGGCATGTTCACTTGTTGCTGCGCAAACACCCCTGGAACCACCAGTAGGAACACGCAAAACAAGGCAATAGTGGACTGTAGACTTTTCATGATGTTATTCCTCTAAAACGAGAACGGCTGTCGCGGAGTTCCCTGAATTCTATATGTTATCGCACCATCCCATCCAGGACTCACTTCCGCGGACGAATTGCTGTTTTTGCACGCCGAATGCCGTCCGCAAGTGCTTGAATTGCAGACCCATGCCGGTTTGGCCGTGTCCGATTTCGGGACTTCCGTTGCCGGAATCGTACACTTTTACCGCCAACCTGTAAAATGATAGTCAAACGTGACTGAATCCAACGTATTAGCACTCTTCAACCAGACCGGCGCCTACTTGCAGGGCCACTTCCGGTTAACCAGCGGTCTTCACAGCTCAGAGTATCTGCAATGCGCGCTGGTTCTGGCGCATCCCAACCATGCCGAACTTCTGGGTGTCGCTCTGGCCGGCAAGCTACAAGCGATTTCACCGGAACAGAAGATCAGCGTCGTGGTTTCTCCGGCAATCGGCGGCTTGATCATTGGCCACGAAGTGGCGCGGGCCCTGGGCACCAGGTTCTTGTTCACCGAAAGGGACGCAGGCGGCAAGATGGTTCTGCGGCGTGGATTCCAGATCGACCCGTTCGATCACGCCGTGGTAGTAGAGGACGTGATCACGACGGGCGGCAGCTCGCTTGAGGTGATCGGTCTGCTTCGGGCCGCTGGGGCCAATGTGATCGCCGCAGGATCGGTAATCGATCGCAGTGGCGGAAGGGCCGACCTCGGCGTGAAGCGAGCCGCCCTGGCAACGCTGAGTGTGATTTCCTATTCGGAAGACGTTTGCCCCCTGTGCCGGCAAGGCCTGCCGGTGCACAAGCCGGGCTCCCGGCCGTCCTGATGCGGCGCATCAAACTGACCATTTCCTACGATGGGACAGATTTTCACGGCTGGCAAGTGCAGCCCGGCAAGCCAACCATTCAAGCGGCACTGGAAGCAGCGATCGCCGTGATAGAGGAAAAGCCGGTGCAGGTTGCCGGTTCCGGCCGCACCGACGCCGGAGTGCACGCCCTGGCCCAAGTGGCCGCTGTCACCCTGGAAAACCCGCTTCCGCTATATAATCTGCGCAAGGCCGTGAACCGCCTGCTGCCCGATGCCATTCGCCTGGTGAAAGTGGAAGAAGCCCCGGCGGAGTTCCATCCAAGGTTCGACGCGGTCTCAAAGACCTATCAATACCGGATCGTGCGGTCTGAGGTCTGTTCTCCGTTTGAGCGAAGATACGCCCATCATCACCCTTTTCCCTTGGACGTAGGCAAGATGTTGGCGGCAGCGCCCATGTTTGTTGGGGAACACGATTTTGGAGCCTTTGCGGCGTCGGATCGCAGAGACGCAAAGGGGGAATCGAAGGTCCGGCTGATCTACGCCTCGAATCTGGTGGCGTTGGAAGACAGGCTGATTTATACAGTGACCGGCAGCGGTTTCCTGAAACACATGGTTCGGAATATCGTGGGGACGTTAATCGAGGCAGGGCGGGGAAATGTGACGCCGCAGAAGTTGGCACAGTTCCTGAAGGGCGGTCGGCCGAAGGCAGGCCCCACAGCGCCCGCGTGCGGTCTCATCCTGATGGACGTGTCTTATGACGGCTTGAAATACCGGTCCGGCAGCATCTTATAAACGATAAACGCCGATAGCGGATGCATCAACCCGGCCATCAGAAACACGGGCGAATACGAGTAGTGGCTCACCAAATAACCGGTGCCCAGGTTCGCGATCATCCCGCCAACCGCGCCACCCATCCCAGAGAAGCCCATCGCGGTGCCAATCTCACCGCTGCGAAATAGATCGGAAGGCAGCGTTTGCAGGTTCGCCACCCACAGCGCGTGGCCAAAAGTGAGGAAACAAGTGGCGCCAATGGCCAGTGCAGCCGTCGGAACCAGCGGCGCCAGAATGGAGACCGGCATCACCGCCGCACCCATCAGCATTACAAATTTTCGAGCGCGAGGAAGCGGCCACCCGGCATCAATCAAACGCCCGGACAGCCAGCCGCCGAACAGGTAGCCGATGTCTCCGAACACAAACGGGACCCAGGCGTACTTCCCAACCATGGCCAGATCAAAGGCCCGTTCCTTCCGCAGATACTCAGGTAACCAGAAGATCACGAAGTAAAGGACCGGGTCAGTAAAAAATCGCGCAATGATCAGCGTGTAGCATTCGCGCATCGCGATCACTTTGCGCCAGTCGGGCCGCGCGCCTTCCACGCCAGGTTTCACTTCCTCCACATCCGGCATTTCTTCAGGCCGCAGCCAACGATTCGAGCGCGGCGGATAATACAACACGAGCCACGCGCCCAGCCAAACGATGCCGAGTGCGCCGGTGAAAATAAACGCGGACCGCCATCCATAGCGCACGGTGAGAAACGCGACCATCGGCGGCGCAATAGCCGAACCGATGGACGAACCAGCATTGAAAATGCCAACGCCGAGGGCACGTTGCGAAGCGGGGAACCATTCCGCCACTGCTTTCGCCGCGGCCGGCCAGTTGCCCGGTTCGGCCAGGCCGAGAAGGAATCGAGCCCCTCCCAGCGACCACTTGCCGCGGACGAAGGCGTGCAGCATCTGAGCCAGAGACCAGGCGAAAATGAAGACCGCGAAACCGCGGCGAGTGCCAAGCCGGTCCACGATGTAGCCGGAGCCGGCATACATGATGGCGTAAGCAAAAAGGAACAGCGTGACGACGTGGGAGTAATCTTGCTCGGTCAGGGAGAATTCTCTGCGGATGTCGACCGATGCGACCGATAGAGTCAGCCGGTCCGCGTAATTGATCATGGTCGCCGCGCAGAGCATGCCGGCGATGACCCAGCGGAGTTTTGGAATTTTCAGCGTCAAGGGGTGGGCGGGTTTCAGTATATTACGAGCCGCGCAAACAGACCAACTTGGCAGACAAAGCCGGTCCGCAAGACGATCACAAGTTTATTCGCCTATTTTTCGGTCGCAACCAAAACAAACCAATGGAATATCGGAAGACCGCGAAAACCCGCGAGTCTTCTCAGTCCGACAGACTAACCAAAGAAGTAAGGTCTGCGTAAAGCGGTCCACTCACGGAATTGGCTTTGTTTCGCAAAATGACAGCCGGCATCCTCGCGAGAGGCTCTGCCGCCAAGATCTCAGACAACTGAATACAAGCGAGGTGTTTTGCACGAACAAACCCAAATGGGAAGGAAGGCGCGAGCCCCTTCCCACATAAGGTTCTCCGAACCGCACGAACTGTCCGATATTGGGATTCGCTCTGTTTCGTAAAAAGGGAAATGCTGAATATCCAACCCAAAACCTGCTTATCCCGTTCATCCTATTTATCCCGGCCAATGCCTTTTCCCCGGGCCATCACGCAAGCTCAAATCGCCAGTGCGCCGCGATAGGTCATCTCCCGCAGATTGAAAGTAGCCGCAATCGGAGTGTGGTTCAACTGCGTGGCAAACGTCACTTCATCATCCGGAGAGAAGGCCAATTCCTTCGTTGGAAATCCAAACAAAAACGTTTGCGTCAGTGCGCCAGGTGCTTGTTGGACGACGGCTTGCCGCACACTGGACTTCCCCTTGATCGTGAGCCGTGCCTGGAACCTGCTGCGCTCCGCCCGACCCTGCTCACCGTCCGGCCGCTCCGAAGCTTGATCCCGCAAATACATATTCGGAACCCCGTTCAAGCTGACCACATAATGGTCTGCCAGCACCGCCGCCAAAGGCGTTCGAAGTGCGTCCAGGACAGGCTTCGCGCTATCCCACCGGACAATCAATTCCACTTTAGAAACGCTTCCACGCCCCTGCCCACCGCCCCGTCCACCACCACCACCGGAACCGATTCCGGGGATATTGATGCCGCCCATCCGGCCCCCGCCCAGTCCGGGAATCGAAAGACCGCCAGGCCGCGATCCGCCATTGCCCCCACCCATATCGCCGGAACGGCGGCTACTGCCCCCATCGAAGTCCGGTTGCGCAACAGAGGCCTTGATCGCCTTTGCCCACGGCGACTTCGTGACCAGTCTGTCAATCTCGTCCGCCGACCAGTCCAATGGATCTTTCGTGTCCCAGAACTTCGATTCCTTGTCGATCAACTGGGCCCACGACCCAACAACGGCTGTGGAACCAAGTAGCAAGATATGGCGGCGTGTGAATTGCAAGTTTGCGGTCATGGCGAAAAACGTCCTAGTGTACTGTCCGACAAATAACTGGATACAAGAAACGGCTTGCTTACGCGCGCGGCTGTGTCTCGAACTCGTTATTGCAACAGTAGTTTCCGAGCCGCGACTGTTAAGGAGCGGTTTCCGGTAGTGTCCACCCAATTCGCGGACACTACACTAGCCTCTACGACGTAGACCAACGCCGCAGTGGCTGTAAAGAAACGTTAAATCTGCGTGAGCTTCCTATTCGAAGCCAAAGCCGCCAATCGGAATGCCGAGTACTCGGGGATCTCCCCGCGGATGATAAGCGGGTGTCGCGCGGAATACCACATTGACGATTCCAGCGGGCGCCGGCTTAAGCGCCCACACGCGCTTCTGCCAGCCCCCTTCGGTGAAGTCTTGCACGCCCAACGAAACACCGTCCAGGAACACTTCCAGTTGTACCTTCGACACATCGTGAATGTGAATCAACCCAATGTTGACGCTGACTTCGAACTGCAACGCGCCTTCCGGGCGTCGCAGCGTGGCCCTGGCTTCGGGCTTGGTCCAGCGGTAGAAGTTCTCACGCTGGTACCAGCCTTCACCGAATTGCCAAATTGGCATCCCGCGCCTCATGCTAATGTACGACTCCTCCGGCGTACCGGGGTCTCGCTGCGTAATTTGTAGCTGACGCGTTACCTGATCCCAACTCAGCACCGCCAGATGCGGTTGGCTTAGCAGGGCACCGGCCTCGGGATCATTGATGCCGGCCAGTTGAATCTCTGCCTTCTTCGAGACGGAAAGAATCGCACCACGGACTCCCCACCGATGCATTCCCTCCGGCGCTCCGTCCTCGATAAACGCGGTGGTTTGCGGGGAAGCTCGAAAAAAGTCTGTTAGACCGCCAACATAGGCGCGGTTCTCGTCAGCCGCCGTGAGTGCGCCCTTGCGGAAGTCACGCATTTGGAAAAAAGTTACCGCAAGCCAAATCATGAGAAACAGCGCGACAGGCCAAGTCTTTCGTTGATCGAGAGCCGAGGCAAGCGCCACCGCCGCTCCAATCAAAGGGACATAGCTGTAAACGCTGAAGGTGCGGCTAGGCAGGGCAAGCAGCGGAATCAGAAACAGAAACGCTGCGCAGAGCCCGAACCATATGCGCCGGTCGCGCAGCCGCCCCGACATCACCCAGGCGGCGAGACTGACTGCGAAGATTCGCAGCGAATAGAAACTGGCACTTTCCAGCAGCGAACCGGGTGTGACTTTCAGCGTGTAGGCGTCGTTCGTATTTGCGTTCGAAATCAAGGCTTGCAAGCCAAACAGCAGCGACACTGCGAAGAACGGAACCAGCGGCTTCCACCGGCGCTCACCAATCAGCATCTCGTAAGCGGCAAGTACGGCCGGAAGCATCACCGCCACTTCCTTTGACTTATAGGCGCAAACGAAGCAGAGGAAGCTGACTATCCAGCGCCGGTCGATGAATGCCAGGAACGAGGCCAGGCAGAAAGTGCCGCACAGGACATCGAAGATGTACATCGGCCGCCAATACGCATCGAACGTCGCCGGATGATAGAGGAAGAACACTGCCCCGGCCAACGCTGCAAGCGGATGGACCTTCAGTCTCCGCAGCACCAGCCAGATCAGCAGCCCATTGCACAGATGAACGAACTGCAGCACGGCTACATAAGGAACAAAGTGCATCCCGGCGAATCGTTCCATCACGTGAAAGTAAAAATGCCCGACCGGCCGGAAGTTGTTCCGGGAAAACACCGGCGACACCAGCCCCCTCAGAAAATCGACGGAATCGACATGCGGGGTCCAGGAGATATTGTCCAGATCGTCATCCTGAAAGTAGCCCTTGTACGCCCCGCGATTGGCCACCAGGAAGAGCAGGACAATCGCGGCCGCGGCCCCGGCGGTCTTCCAGCGGGCCATCAGTTCTTGGGTTCCACGGCTCTGAGGAAGTCGAAGTCGCAGCCCTCGTCGGCTTGCGTCACGTGTTCCAGAAACAGCTTCCCGTAGCCGCGGTCATAATGCGGCCTGGGCGTCACGAATGCGGCGGAGCGCTTGGCAATTTCATCCCCGGAAAGCGTTACATTGAGCGTCCGGGAAGCAACATCCAGCACCACCTCATCCCCGGTTTGGACGATGCCCAATGGTCCGCCGATCGCCGACTCGGGCGCGACATGTAGCACCACGGTGCCGAAACTGGTGCCGCTCATGCGGGCGTCGGAAATGCGCACAATGTCTTTGACCCCTTGCTTCAACAGCATCTTGGGCATCGGCAGCCAGCCCCATTCCGGGAAGCCGGGCGCGCCCTTAGGACCACCATTCTTCATCACCAGAACGGTATCGCGGTCAATGGGCAAATAGTCCAGATCCACCTGCTGCTCCATCTGCTCGTGGTTCTCAAACACGTACGCTTTACCGCGATGCTGCAACAGTTCCGGCGTAGCCGCCGTCGGTTTGATCACCGCGCCGTTCGGACACAGGTTGCCATGCAGGATGGCCAAGCCCCCTTCGTGATGCAGCGGCGAGGACAGGGGACGGATCACTTCAGCGTTATAGCACTGCGCCCTTTCCAGATTCTCCGAAATCGATTTTCCCGTCACCGTGAGGCAGTCGCGATGCAGCAGCGGCAGAATCTCTTTCATCAACGCGGGTAGGCCACCGGAGTGGAAGAAGTCCTCCATCAGATATTCGCCGGAGGGCTTCACGTTGGCAAGGTACGGTGTCGACCTTGACAGGCGATCGAAATCCGCCAGCGTTAGCTTGATGTTCAGCCGGCCGGCAATGGCAATCAGATGCACCACGGCGTTGGTGGAACCGCCCAACGCCATACAGGTGATGACCGCATTTTCCAGCGCTTCGCGGGTTAAGATGCGCGATGGCTTCAGGTCTTCATGCACCATTTCGACGATGCGTTTGCCGGTTGTCTCGGCAATCTGTTTGCGCCGGGAATCGGGCGCCGGAATAGAGGCGCATCCGGTAAGCATCATACCCATCGCCTCGGCCAGACTGGTCATGGTGGAAGCGGTGCCCATCACCGTGCAGTGCCCCAGCGTGCGCGAGACGCAGCCTTCAATCTCGTTCAGCTCTTCGTCGCCGATCTTGCCGCTGCGGTACTGATCGAACAGCTTGCGGCCGTCCGTACCGGAGGAAATGCGCTGCCCGCGCCAATTCCCCGCCAGCATCGGTCCGCTCGACACCATGATGGACGGGATATCGGCGCTGGCCGCTCCCATCAGTTGGGCAGGCGTCGTTTTGTCGCAGCCGCACAACAACACCACCCCGTCCAGCGGATTGGCGCGGATCATCTCCTCTACGTCCATCGCCATCAGATTGCGGAAGAGCATGGTGGTGGGGCGAACGTAGGTTTCGCCAAGGGAAATTGTGGGGAACTCCAGGGGGAATCCACCCGCGGCCCACACGCCGCGCTTGACCGCCTCGGCAACATCCCGCAGGTTCATGTTGCAGTTGTTCAGCTCACTCCAGGAATTGCAGATCCCGATTACCGGTTTACCTTCGAAAACATCGGAGTTGTAACCGGCTGCGCGGATGTACGTGCGCCGGGCAAAGTTGTAGTAATCAGCGCCGTGAAACCATTTGCGGCTGCGCAGCTCATGAGGGGGGCCAGAGGACATGAAGTCATTATAGGTTTATGTCGCTTCGGTCCAATACGCATCTTGCGGTAGCCACCGCTTCAGTGCCGCCGCCAGTTCTTCCGCATTTACGGGCTTGGTCAGATAATCGTCCATACCGGCGTTGATGCACCGTTCTCGATCGCCTTTCATGGCGTGGGCCGTCATTGCGATCACCGGCAGGTGATGTGTGCCTTGTTCCCGCTTCCGAATTTCAGCGGTGGCTTCAAAACCATCCATGCTCGGCATCTGGCAGTCCATCAGAACCAGGTTGTATTCCTTTTGTTCGATGGCCAGCAGCGCTTCGATGCCGTTCATTACAACGTCTACCTGGTGCCCCAGCTTTTCAATCATGCGGGAAGCCACTTTCTGATTCACCAGATTGTCCTCGGCCACCAGGATCCTGCAATTCGAAGGATCTATGCCCAGGACGCGAGACGCCGGAAAGAGGTCGCTGGCGATTGGTGGCGGATTCCGGCGGTGCGTCAGTATGTCCAGCAGCGTTTTTCCGCGGATGGGCTTGGTAACTACGCCTGCGATCGTCCGATCCCAATCTCCCAGAGCTACACTTCTGTGCCCGAAATTGGTGATCAAAACCAATTGCAAGCCGGTCAACGATTCGTCGGCGCGCACAGACTGTACAAAGTCGATTCCGTTCAAGCCCGGCATCTGGCAATCCACCAGAGCAAAATTGACGGGCTCGCCAGCCGAGGCGTGTTGCTGCAGGATTCCCAAGGCGGCCTTACCCTCGGCGCACTCCAGCGGATACATGCCCCAATTCCGAACTTTCTCAACCAGCAGCCCGCGCGCTGCTTTGTTGTCCTCCACCACCAGCACCCGCAGCGCATGCAACGCCGCGGGCGGCTCCCAGGATGTGCGGGGGGAACGGTTTTCGAAAATCGCCGTGAAGTGAAACGTCGACCCCACGCCCGGCTGGCTTGTGACGGTGATGGCGCCCTTCATTGTTTCCGCGATGCGCCGGGAAATGTTCAATCCCAAACCGGTTCCACCATACCTTCTGGTGGTGGAACCATCGCCCTGGCAAAACGGTTCGAAAATCCTGGGCATCTGCTCCGGCGTGATGCCGATTCCGGTATCCGACACGTCGAATTTCAACAGAACTTCCGGCGATGAGGGATCCTTGGCTGACACTCTTACGATCACTTCACCCTGCTCGGTAAACTTCAGGGCGTTCCCGACCAGGTTGGTGATTACCTGACGTAGTCTGCCCGGGTCTCCGCGAAGGGCGTCCGGGACGGTGTCCTCGAATTGGCACAGAAGCTCGATATTGCGCTCCTCGGCCATTTCAAACAGCATCTCCAGTACTTCTTCGACGCAAACCCGCGGTGAAAAATCGACGGACGCCAGTTCCGGCTTGCCCGCTTCGATCTTCGAAAAATCGAGAATGTCGTTGATGATCTCAAGCAGAAACCCGGCCGACCGCCGAACCGCCACCGCATATTCCCGCTGCTCCGGGCTAAGATGCGTGTCCAGCAGGATGTTGGTCATCCCGATCACGCCATTCATCGGCGTGCGAATCTCATGACTCATATTGGCGAGGAATTCCGATTTTAGCCGCGATGCCTGAATTGCGGAATCTCGCGCTCGTGCCAATTCCTGCTCAAATGCAATGCGATCCGAGATGTCGATCAATGTACCCTCGAGATACGCTAAGTTGCCAGCCGCATCGCGCACCGTGCGGAAGTTGTCCAGGACCGTAATCCGCGTACCGTCCTTCCGCTTCAACTGCATTTCCTTGTGTCTCACTTCCCCATGGAGCAGTACGCTGCGGATATATTCGTTTCGTTTGTAGGGTTCGGCGTAGATGTTCGCCACCGATCCGGATGCCTTCAATTCCTCCTCGGAAGAGTAGCCTAGTAATGTAACCAGGGCTGGATTGGCGGCCAGAATCTTGCCATCCAATGTAGTTTGATAGACGCTCTCCATCACGCTTTCGAATAGTCCGCGGAACTTCGCCTCAGATTCGGTGAGCGCTTTCTCTGACCGCTTCCGGATCTCCAGATCGGACCGGTAACGCCGGATCTCGAATGCGGCCAGGATAACCAGCACCGCCATGGTGAGGATTAGAATTACCAGGTATCGGGTGTTGTCATAAACCGAATCGGAAAGCAGATTGCGGCCGGTTCGTATGTTTCGTTCTGCCTCCAACAGTGTGGATTCGACGCTATCCCTTTCCCGCAGCAGATCCTCCAGGATCTTCCTCGTGGTCCTGCTCGCCGTGTCCTCCACCGGGGCTGATTTCAGTTCGGCTTCCAGTTCGAGAATCCGCTGGAACCGCTGCTTCACAACCGCAAGCGGGGCCTTAATCTCAGTGAAAGGGGGATTGTCAGGACTGATACGGCTGAGTTCGAGCCAGTGTTGCTGCACCCGTGCGGGGTCGCTGGATCGAACGGCGTCCTGAAGCTCAACCATGTGGGCCACGGCGTTACTCGCTTTCCAGGATCGGGATTCAGCGCTTTGGACGGCCACGGCGACCATGGCAGCCGACACGGCACAGAGAAGCGCGAGACTGATAGTCGCGACAGTCCAACTGGCCCGCAATCGCTTCATAGGTTCTTTCCGGCCCCCCCGGAAACCATTTCCTTACGACAGCAATTGATACCGGCGGATGGCTACGGTCTTACCTGTAGTCTCATCTACTTCTGCGATGATACCGTGCAATTCCACGCCGCCGCGCGCCGCCTCCATGCGCACCGGCATGGAAGTTAGAAATTTTCGCAGAACGATTTCCTTATCCACTCCGATTACCGAATTATAAGGCCCAGTCATGCCGGCATCGGTTTGATACCCCGTTCCGCCTGATAGAATTCTTGTATCCGCCGTCGGCACGTGCGTGTGCGTGCCCACCACCACGGAAACGCGGCCGTCCAAATACCATCCCATGGCCATCTTTTCACTGGTCAATTCGGCATGGAAATCGACAAAGCGGACCTTAACATTGACCGGGATCGCGGCAAGAATTTGGTCTGCTTTGCGGAAAGGGCAATCCGTGGCCGGCATATGCGCGCGGCCCTGTAGATTGATCACGGCGCACTCCACACCGTTTCGGGCCTTCACCAGCGCCCATCCTTTTCCGGGCAATTCCTCGGAATAGTTAGCCGGCCGCAGCAGCCGTGGCTGATGTGGAAAATACTCCAGGATTTCACGCTTGTCCCAAATGTGATTGCCGGACGTAAGAATATGCAATCCAAGTTTCAGCAGTTCTTCGGCAATCAGCGGCGTAACGCCGAAGCCGCCGGCGGCATTTTCGCAGTTGGCGATTGCCAGGTCGATATTTTCGGTGGAGAGGATGTAATGCAGCTTGTCCGCGACAATGCCGCGGCCCGCCGATGCAAAAATATCTCCAATAAAGAGAATGTTCATTCGGAAAATTGTCTGGGAGCGGCAGGACCACTCTGAATCTTTTGCGGAGCGCACCACTCAGCCGTGTCCAACCTCCGTCATTGACCCTTAATAGTTAAGGGGAGGAGTCCTCCGGGCATCTTCAGGCTTCTCCATGGCGGCTATCCGCCGGAGCTTGCTCACCGATGCTGCAATCGAGCCGGACCCCAATGACATTGACTGTTGGATCAATTTATAGAGGTCATTCACGTGCCTTGCAGACACGCTCCAAACAGATGATAACAGATGATTGCCGAATTCAACCGCCTCGCAGGCAATCCCCGATATCTTTCTCACCGATTGCGCCTTCTTTGATTAGCTTCCAGTATGGCTCGGTAACGTCTACGGTGGTGCTTCCGGCGCCCGCGCAATGGCCGCCGTCCAGTACCAGATCGACTGCGCCATCCATCATAAAGAAAACGTCAATTCCACTGCGGCCCGTGGGTTGGCCGGAGATATTTGCGCTGGTTGAGATCAGCGGCCGCCCCAGATTTTCCAGCAATGCGTCCGCTACCGGAGACTTGGATTGGCGCATGGCCAGGCGGCCGGTATTTCCCGTGACTTTCAGCGGGATTTTCGCGGCGGCAGGAACAATCAGCGTCAGCGGGCCAGGCCAGAATTTGCGGGCCAAAAGATAAAACCGGGTGGTGAGTTCCTTGGCAAGCTCCTCGGCCATCAGGATATCGGTCACCAGCAACGGGAGCGAGCGCTGGGGCTCCCGTCCCTTAGCCTTGAAAACGCGCCCGACGGCGTGAAGATTCATGGGATCGGCAACGATGGTATAGAGAGCGTCTGTGGGGATTGCGACAAGCCCCCCTTGATTGATCAGCTTGGCGGCACGGTCAATCGCTTCGGGATCGGGACTTTCGGAATCTATC
>JBBRNO010000025.1:0-60337 GCA_038230275.1 Bryobacterales bacterium | reverse complement strand
TGAATACCGTGGGCCAGATGCTTCTCTCGGAGCTGGCGCCCTTGGTCAACGCGCACCAGGGAACCATTTACCATCTGGCAGCAACGGTCGAAGGCAGCGAATTGAGATTGCTGTGGAGCTATGCGCACAGCGGAAAGACGCCGCTGAACCGCAAAATTGATATCGGCGAAGGGTTGATCGGTCAGTGCGCGGTGGAAAAGAAACGAATCCTGTTGACGAATGTTCCTCCGGACTTCGTGAGAATCGCATCGAGCCTCGGGAAGGCCAAGCGGGTCAGCATCATTGTCCTGCCGGTGCTTTTCGAGGGTCAGACCAAGGCCGTCGTGGAACTGGCGACCCTGCAGAGTTTCAATGCGGGATCACTCGCGTTTCTCGACCTGCTGACCCAGAGTATCGGCGCGGTGTTCAATACGATCGAAGCCACGATGCGTACGGAAGGTTTGTTGACGCAGTCGCAACAGCTGACGGTCGAACTCCAGTCCCGCCAGAGCGAGTTGCAACAATCGAACGAGGAACTGGGTACTAAAGCGCGACTGCTGGCCGAGCAGAATGCCGAAGTCGAACGTAAGAATGCCGAAGTGGAGCAGGCACGCCATGCGCTTGAGGAGAAGGCCGCCGAGCTGGCGCTCACCTCGAAGTACAAGTCCGAGTTCCTGGCGAATATGTCTCACGAGTTGCGCACTCCGCTCAACTCCATTCTGATTCTGAGCCAGCAGTTGGCGGAGAACTCCGCCAGCAACCTGACGACGAAGCAGGTGGAATTCTCCCGCAACATTAACTCGTCCGGTTCGGATCTGCTAAACCTGATTAACGACATTCTCGATCTTTCGAAAATCGAGTCGGGAACCGTTACAGTGGACGTCGAAGACATCAGCTTCAGCGCGCTGCGGGACAATATTGACCGCAACTTCCGGCACGTGGCGGAGACGAAAAACCTTCCGCTTCACGTGCTCTTCAGCGAAGGCCTGCCCCGCTCCATGGCGAGCGATCCGAAGCGTCTGCAGCAGATTCTTAAAAACCTGCTGTCGAACGCGGTCAAGTTTACGGCGCATGGTCAGGTGGAAGTTCGGGTCGGCCTGACCACAGAGGGCTGGAGCCCTGATCATCCTGTGCTTAGTCTGGCGCAGCAGGTAGTGGCATTCGCGGTTACGGATACCGGTATCGGCGTGGCGCCGGAGAAGCAACGTTTGATCTTCGAAGCGTTCCAACAGGCCGATGCGGGAACCTCCCGCAAGTACGGCGGCACGGGTCTAGGTCTCGCCATCAGCCGTGAACTGGCATTATTACTGGGGGGCGAAATCCGGCTCGCCAGCGTTCATGGAAAAGGAAGTACGTTCACGCTCTTTCTGCCGGTTCTTTATGCCGGCCCCGACAGTGCCCGGACGTCACCCTTCAGAAGCTTTTCCGCCGCGCACCCGCGAGCGCACACGATGGCGGCGCTCCCCAGCCCGCGGGAAGAGCATATCGAAGACGATCGCAACGCCATCAAGGAGAACGATTCAGTTCTGCTCATCGTGGAAGACGACCCGCACTATGCCCGAATCCTGCTGGGTCTCGCAAGAGACAAAGGGTTCAAGGGGATCGTTGCGATGAAGGGAGCACTGGGTCTTTCACTGGCGCGGCAATTCCGGCCTTCCGCGATTTCGCTCGATATCTTCCTGCCTGACATGCTTGGCTGGACAGTGCTGAACGAGTTGAAACTCGATCCGACACTGCGCCATATACCGGTGCAGATCGTAACGATGGAAGAGGAACGGCGGCACGGCCTCGCGCATGGTGCGTTCTCTTACGTGATCAAAGCGCCCACCACGGACGGCATTGAGCTTGCCCTCGAAAAGATCAAGGATTTCACCGCCCCACGTACGAAGCGGCTCCTGATCGTGGAAGACAACGATGTCGAGCGCCAGTCCATCGTGGAACTTCTTGGCTACAAGGACATCCAGCTGGTCGCGGTCGGCAGCGGCAGAGAGGCGATGGAAGCCATGATCGGCGGCACGTTTGACTGCGTCGTGCTCGATCTGCGGCTGCCCGACATGAGCGGCTTCGAGCTTCTGGAAACATTGCATGCCGAGCCGGCACTCAGGGACATACCGGTGGTCGTCTTCACCGGCAAGGAACTCAACGCGGACGAGCAGAACAGGCTCAAGGCGGTGGCCAAGAGCGTGGTGCTGAAGGACGTTCAGTCTCCGGAACGTCTTCTGGACGAAACGGCATTGTTCCTCCATCGCGTAGTCACCGAGTTGCCGCCTCAAAGGCAGCAGATGCTAGAGCGGCTCCATGGCTCCAATGAAGTATTGAAAGGTCGAAAGATCCTGGTGGTCGACGACGACGCACGCAACATTTTCGCACTCACATCGTTGCTCGAAAACCACGAGATGAATGTTCTCAGTGTCACCGGCGGGCAGGGTGCAATTGACGTCATTCGCGCAACCCCCGACCTCAGCGTGGTTCTCATGGACATCATGATGCCCGATATGGATGGTTATGAAACCATGCGGCAGATTCGGCAATCGCCTGAGTTCCGGATGCTGCCAATCATTGCCCTCACCGCCAAAGCGATGAAGGGTGATCGGGAGAAATGTCTCGATGCGGGAGCCAGCGACTATATCGCGAAACCGGTCGACACGGATCAGTTGCTATCGTTAATGAGGGTTTGGTTGTTCCGATAAGCCCCATACTGCGATTGCCGGGAGAATCCGAGGGAGATCCGGTGGGACATTTCTATGCACGGGAACCGCGCACTGCACCAATGACAACCGACAGCTCGCAAATCAACGTTCTGATCGTCGACGACGAACCGAATAATCTGACGGTTCTTGAGACGGTTCTGGACGAGCCAGGCTACCGTTTGGTACGCGCCACTTCCGCCGACGAAGCGCTTCTCGCGCTGATTGCAGATGAGTTCGCACTGCTCATTCTCGATATCAGCATGCCCGGTATGTCTGGTCTGGAACTGGCAAAGATGGTCAAGGAGCGCAAGCGTACCGCGGGCGTTCCCATCATCTTTCTGACCGCCTTTTATAACGAAGACCAACACGCGCTGGATGGCTACCAGACCGGGGCCGTCGACTATCTCCACAAGCCGGTAACCCCTGCGGTTCTCCGCTCGAAGGTGGCCGTCTTTGCCGATCTGTACCGCAAAACCCGCCAGATGGAGCAGGCGAATCGTGCCCTGCTGGAGGAAGTAGCGGAGCGTCGAAAAGTTGAGGAGGAGCTTCGCATTCTAAATGAAAGACTGGAAGAACGTGTTATCGAGCGCACCGAAGCGTTGCGGGCACACGAGATCAGGCTCCGTAATGCGGCGGATGCGGCAAGGTTGACCTACGTTGAAATAGATGCCAGTAAAGGTCAGTTACTGGCAGCCGATAACTTTATGGCTGTGATGGGGTATGCATGGCCGGAAGATCCCAAGGATAGCTTCCTCAAAGGCGAGGATCTTTTTCTAAGCCATGTGGCGCCAGTCGACCGCGCGCGCGTGGCTGCGGAACTCCGCGAATTCGCGCCGGGTCAGCCCGTGGCAAGCTTCGATTACCAGATTCTTGGCGATGACGGTATCGAGCGGTGGATCGAGAGCAAATGGTTCGTCCACGAGGCGGCGGACGGAAGAGCCCGCAACAGCCTCCTTACGAATCTGGACGTGACGGCAAGAAAGACGGCCGGGCAGGAATTGCGGAGGAGCGATGAACGCTTCCGTCAGCTGGCGGATTCCATGCCCCAGATGGTATGGACAGCGACCCTGGACGGTTCCATCGATTACTACAACGCCCGCTGGAGCAGTTTTACCGCGTTTGGCGAGAGCAGGAATGGGGATATCTCCAAATGGGCCGACATCCTGCATCCGGAGGATGCGGAACGGTGTTACGAGCATTGGCGCAGTTCCATCGGAAGCGGTGAAGAGTTCCAAATGGAATATCGATTGTGGGACCAGCGTGACCAGAAATACTGCTGGCACCTGGGGCGGGCCTTACTGATCGCGAATGAAGAACGGAATGCCTTGAAGTGGATTGGGACCTGTACTGACATCGACAGGCAGAAGCGGTCCGAAGAGGACCTGCGGAGAGTGAACAGCGCGCTCGAGCAGTTCGCCTTTGCGGCGTCGCATGACCTGCAGGAGCCGTTACGCAATGTCGCCCTGTTCACACAGCTGCTGAGCCAGCGTTATGGCCACAACCTTGACGAAGAGGGCAACATGTTTATGCGGACCATCGTGTCCGGCGCTCAGAGAATGTCGCAGCTTGTGACCGACTTGTTGGCCTACACCAGCGTTTTCGCTGTAGATGAAAACCACGCCGCACCGGTAAACATGGAAAGCGTGTTCGCGCGAGTGCTGGAGAATTTGGGCCGGTCCGTACAGGAAAGTAACGCCACGGTCACTCATGATGTTCTCCCTGTAGTGTTCGTACCGGAAGTGCACGTCGAACAATTGCTTCAAAATCTTATCGGCAATGCAATCAAATATCGCCGCGACAATGAAGGGCCCAAAATCCATGTCACAGTTTCCAGCCGGGAGAACTACTGGCATTTCATCGTCGGCGATAACGGTATCGGCATCGCACCGGAATACCACGCTCAGGTATTTGGTGTGTTTAAACGCCTCCATGCGACATCGGCGAAATATGCCGGGACCGGGATGGGACTCGCGATCTGCCAGAAGATCGTGGAGATTTGTCGAGGCAAGATCTGGGTGGAATCTACGCCCGGCGAAGGATCCCAATTTCATTTCACATTGCCCTGTGGGGTCTCGCACTAGATGAATAACGAACCACTGATCATGCTTGCGGAAGACAACCCAGGGGACGTGTTTATGGTCAAGATGGCTTTGTCAGACGCCAGTTTGGGATCAAAACTTCGGGTGCTTTCCGATGGAGAGGAAGCACTTCGTTTTCTGGCGGATGTAGAGAAAGACGCCGAGCCGGTGCCGGATCTGTTGATTCTCGATCTGAATCTGCCGAAATACAGCGGAATCACCGTTCTGGAAAAGATAAGAGCGAGTTCAAAGTGCTCATCACTCAAGGTGATCGTGATCACCTCTTCCAATTCCCCCGCGGACCGCGCGGATGCAGCAAGGCTCGATGCCATGCATTACTTCCTCAAGTCGAACGATGTCTCGGAATTTCTGAAGATCGGTTCGTTCGTCCGCGAAGCCCTCGAAGCGCGATCATAGAGGATCTCAGGATAAGACCGCGGGAATCGTGAAGCGTGCAGACCAGTTAAGAAACCGGATCGCAGCGGCTCTCGCTCCAGCGGGACCACTCGATCCGGCGCAAAAGACACACATTATCGCCCATAGTATGGGTGGCCTCGACAAACGCTATTTGCTGTCTCCAGCGAATCTCACACCCAGCGCCTTGCCGATAAGTTCGCTAACCACTATCGGCACGCCGCACTTCGGCTCACCAATCGCCGACGCAGTGGACGATCCTCATATCTCACAAAACATCAAGGACGCCATCGGCGTAGTGCTGGCCAAATTTGAGATTTCACTCGACGGACTACGTGATCTACGGACAGACCGGTGCGGAACATTTCCGGAAACGCACCCCAACCGGCTAGGGGTTGATTATTCGTGCATCGCCGGCATCGGACGTCCCGGACCCATCAAGACGCGGCTTTCATTCGCGCCCCTGCACGAATTCATTTCCATGCGTACTCACGAAGACAACGACGGCCTGGTCACGCGCAGTTCTTCCCAGTGGGGTACGCCCGTTGGGGCATGGCCAGCGGACCACGTCGACGAAATCAAACACAACCTTCCCATTATTCCGCCAGTGCTTCATCACCTGCCCAAGTACGATGAAATTCTGGCGCGTCTCGTTGGGATAGGACGCTAAATAGTCGCGGTGTTCACTCCGGCTCCAGGGTCATGGAGTCAACTGCGGCCAGAACCATCCTCCCGCCACAAAGTCCGGAACACCAGCCGTTTTCCGTTGAACTCAGCCGGTTCGCGGCGGGGGGTGCCAGAGAAGCATGGAGCTGGTTGGCAGGAAGGTGTGTCCCAACTAGAGAAGCGCTGGGATCAAACTAAAATAAGGAAGCCTACATCAACTTCGACGAAAAAGAGCCCAAGGAAGCCCTCAAGCACCCCGGCTTCATCGAATAAAATCTGTGTGCATCTGTGTGTATCAGTGGCCGATAATCGTTAGCCACGGATTCACACAGATCCACACGGATAGTCCATCCCGTCCAACTTGTTTAGCCCAGCCATTTGAGCCAGCCGAGTCACGCAAATAATCACGATCCCAACTATTTTCAACTTTCTTCTGATTGCAATCAGCAACATACATGCACCCCTCCGCAACACCACCTCACTCCTAATGCAAAACTCGAAATCGCAAGGGCGCTCCACACCCGCCCTTAGCCGATGGAGACCAATCAAATGGCAAGTGCCAGACAAGTAGCGGCCAACCGCCGCAACGCGAGACTTCCCAGAGGTCCGCTCAGCGCCGAAGCCAGCGCAGCCATCAGCCAGAATGCCGCAAAGCACGGGCTAACGGCCAAGCACGTCGTGATGCAGCACGAAGAAGAAGCGGACTACCAGGAACTCCGCGCCAGTATCGTCATGGAGTACCGGCCGCACACCCCGCAAGAGCACCGCTTCGCGGACCAGATAGCGCAGAACTACTGGCGTCTCCTCCGCTGCCGCAGAGTAGAAACCGCCATGTTCGAAAATCGCCTGGCCACCCTAAAGAACCGTCTGCACCTAGACCCAAACCAACCAATCGACAACGACGAAGGAATCTCCATCTGCATGTCGAATGCACCCCGCGACTTCGACACAAACCGCCGGTATGAAACTACCATCGAAAGAGCCTGGTACCGCGCCATCCGCGAACTCAAAGCCTCCCAAAAAGAACGGCGGAAAAACGAAGAAGCCCAACCCCAAGCAGAAGACACCCGAGCCAAGCGCACGGCGTCATCCCCAATGGCAAACGAAGTAAATCCCATCCATTGCTTATCCCATTCATCCCATTTATCCCGGCCATATGTTTTCGCCCCAAACAAGCCAAACGAACCAACCCCAGTCCAACCACCCGAAACCGGAATTCGCTGCGTTTCGCAAAACGAACCGAACCGTTGAACGCAACTCCCCAACGCATCATGCCCAACCAAATCCCCACCCGCCCCACCTCCGCCCGTTGGAGCTATAATTACCGATACCACTTGCACTCCCTTGTCCGGCGGCAAACCAGTAAGGAGGAAGCATGAAGCTTTGGTGTTCACTTTTCATAGCCTGTGCGCTCATAACGGTACAGTCTCTACACTCCCAGGAAATCACCGGGTCCATCAGCGGGGAAGTCCGCGACGTCAGCGGCTCCGTCATGCCCGGCGTCAACGTGACGGTGATAAACACCGGCACCAACATCTCCAAAGTTGTAACCACCGGTCCCAGCGGAACATACCGCGTGCCGTTCCTCATTTTTGGAACCTACTCAGTAACCTCGGAACTCACCGGCTTCAAAACCTCGCGCGCCGAGAACGTCCGGGTTTCCACCAGTGAAGAAGCACGCGTTGACCTAACGCTCGCAGTCGGCGATGTGAAGGAGACGGTCACCGTCACCGCCCGCGAGGCCCTCCTCAAAACGGAAGAAGCCTCCATCAGCACCACCGTCGACCAAAAGATGCTTACCGATCTTCCCTTGCCCGGCCGCCAACTCATCGCCGCAGCCCTGCTTGCGCCCGGTGCCTACTTCGTCAACAACAACAGTAAGGCCCAGCGCGATTCCGGCTTCGTGCGGCGCAACGGCGTCTCACTCAGCGTCAACGGCTTGACAGACATTTCGAACAAGTTCTACTTCGATGGAATCGAAGGCATGAACTTCGATGGCGGCACCCGCGCATTCGATCCGTCGCTCGAATCCGTGCAGGAAGTCAAGGTGCAAATCAACTCCAACTCGGCCGAGTACGGCGGCGCCGCTGGAGCCACCGTGAACGTGGTAACGAAATCCGGTACCAATCAATTCCACGGCCACGCCTACGATTATCTGCAGAACGACAAACTGAACGCCTTCCAAATGGATGCGAAGAATCTGCGCGCGCGCCAGGTCGCCTCCAATCAGTTAGTCACTTCCAATAAGCCCGTAGTCCGCAACAACACCTTCGGCTCCGGTGTCGGCGGCCCCATCCGCAAAGACAAATTGTTCTTCTTTGGAAACTATGAAGGCATCCGAGGCACGCGTGCCGGGCAGTTCGGCCAGCGCACCGTGCCTACGGTGAAAATGCGCAGCGGCGATTTCAGTGAGCTCCTCACCCCAGCTCTGCCCGCGCTGAAGGACCCGTTGAATCTCAGCGGCTCCGGCACCGGCTTCTTCCCCACTCCAGCGAATATGAGCCGCTACGTTAACCCGACATCGCTGAAGGCGCTGCAACTGGTCCCGGCGCCCACCAACGGCTCTCTGGTTAATAATTTCCAGGGACCAATCAGTCCGGCGGCCAATGTAACCAACGAAGCCATTGGACGGATCGACTATCACATTTCCGACAAAGATGCGTTCTACGGACGCTACATCTATAATTTCAACCACGATTTTGTCGGTGATCTGTTTCCCAACTTCGGGCCAGGCAGCGGCGACCGCAGCTATAAGCGTAACCGCCATAACCAGAACGTCAGTTTAGCGGAGACGCACATTTTTTCGTCCAGTGTCTTCAATGAATTTCGCGCCGGTTGGAACCGCAGTCTTACGTTTGAAGAATTGGAGACCAGCTTCAAGACAGACGTTAGCACCCAACTTGGAATCGGCGACCAACTTCCCTTGACGCGGAACCCGCTCGAATGGGGCCCGCCGAATTTCAACATCTCCCAGAGTTCGTCGGCCCTCGGCTTACCTGGACTTCGCACGGCAGCACCATGGAATCCAAACGGCGGGCAGATCTGGCAGTATGCCGATAACCTTTCCATCATCAAGGGCAAACATTCGCTCAAAGCCGGCGGAACCGTCATGCGCCGCAACAATGTGTTTATCGAAACCCTAACCGCGCGCGGCGCCTTCACCTTTGGCGGCGCTCCCGGTGGCGCATACACCGGCGATGGCTTGGTCGACTTCATGCTCGGCTACATTTCCGCCGCATCCATCGGCTTGGCGCCTCTCCACGGCACGCCGAATCAGTTTTGGAATTCCGGCTACTTCCAGGACGATATCAAGGTCACTCCCTTCCTCACCGTTAATCTCGGTGTACGCTACGACTATTTCCAGCGTTGGAAGGAGAAGAACGATCACTGGGCCAGTTTCGATCTGGCCACCAACCAGATTGTCTATGCCAAGACCGCCACCAGCGCACAGGGCGGACGCGCACTCGAAAATAGCGACCCAAATAATCTCGGACCGCGATTCGGCTTTGCTTGGCGCCCGCTCAAGTCGCAGGATCTGGTGGTGCGCGGCGGCTACGGAATCTACTACGAACAGGAACATCCCAGCGGTCCCATACTCAATGCCATCAATCCGCCGCCAGGCGGTATCGGCGCACCCGACGCCTCCTACAGCGGCTTTGGTTTCACCCGCGACTTTACAGCGCCGTCGATCGCCGTGAATTCCAGGCCGACCCTGCTCTGGAACAATTTCTCGCAGGGAACGGCAGCCATCCCGGCCCGCGTCGCCGTACAGGCAGTGGACCCCAACACTCGCGATACCTACGTCCAGCAGTGGAACGTAGCCATCCAGAAACGGATTGGAGAAAACGCGTTTGAGGTTGCCTATGTAGCGAACAAGGCTAACAAGATCTTCACCAATGAAGATATAAATACGCCTGGCGATTTCAATTCCAAATTTGTCCTCGGCACTGCGGCGTTGATCCGCCCCGGCTTCTCCTCCATCAACTGGCGCATGGCGGACGGTTCCGGCCAATACCATTCGTTGCAATCGCGGTTCGAGCGCAGGGTACGGTCCACGCATATCCTTGTTTCGTACACTTGGGGCCACGCCATCGGCGACGCCGAGCAAGGCCAAAGCGCAGTCGGAGTAGGCAACCCCGGAGCGTTCCACTTCCTGTCCAACCGAAAGCTGGACAAATCGTCCACCACGTTCGACATTCGCCACCGGCTCACCGGCGCGGTAGTGTACGAACTGCCCTTCTTCCGCGACCAGAGCCGGATGCTGGGCAAACTGCTGGGATCATGGCAGACCAACTTCATCTACACCGCTCAAACCGGGAACGCCACGCAGGTAACCGATGCCACCGGACGCCCCGATTCATGGTCTCGCTTCGACCGCCCGGACCTGGTCGCCAATCCAAACCTGGCGAGCGGCGATCGCACCGAATCGCGCTTCTTCAACATCGATGCGTTTCAAGTGGTGAGGACTCCGCGTTTCGGCACCGCGCCCCGCATGATGGTGCGCCAACCCGGACTATGGAACCTGGACTTCACGCTCTCCAAGAGATTTCCAATCCACGAAAGACTCGGACTCATAGTTCGAGCGGACGCCTATAACGTGCTCAATCACGCTAACTGGCGCACGATCGACACGGCAATTCGAGACACCACCAATCCGAATATCGGACCGGCCGGGACTCTGCGGAACCCATACGGACGCGTCAACGCATTCGGAGACCCAAGGGAGTTTCAGGTTTCCATGAAGCTCGAATTCTAAGCCGAAAGGCCATGCCGCCGCGCGCGCCAGCGAGCATGGCCGTACTCGCCCAGCGTCACGTCGCCGGACATCGCATCGGCGGATGCAGTGCCGGTAAACGTGTAGGACAGTCTGGTTGCCTCCGCCGGCAAAACACTGCGCAATAGCACGCGATCACCGTTGATTTCACCATTGACGTCGCCGTGGTAGGCCCACCCTTCGTGCGAGCCGGTAAGCTGATTTCCGGCCGCATTCAGGAATATCTTGTGCCGGGCCGAGCCCACTTCGTACTCGATGTCGATCTCCCAGACGCCGGAAAGATTCACCGCCGGCGACGCTGGCTTTGGCTTTTCGCGCTGCGTCCGCGGCGCTGTCCCCAGCACCTCAGTTAGTCGCCGCGCCACAATTTTGTACTCCCCCGGCTTCAGTGCCGCCGGGCGGATCAGCACAGAGTGGCCGTCGCCCTCGGCATGCGTCATGATCCGAGGCTCACCGGCCAGAAGCATGCGGCCCACTTCTCCGGCGGTCATGTCCACCTTATTCGGATCCCACGAAACATTCAGCGTCGGAAAGGGACCGCCCCGCGCCGGAGCACGCACTTCAGCCCGGACGCCCTGCACCTGGGTTAGCTGGCTGATCATCTCGGCGTACCACGATTCCCACTCCCGGAAATCGGTTTGAAAATCCCGCTGCGTACGCCAGATTTCCACCGCCCGCAGCATGCCAACGATATTTTCCTTGCTCACCTTGGCGGCGCGGCCGAACGCGTGGTGCGGAGCGCTGTTAGCCCAAGCGGCGCGGACCAGGTCCCGGCGTCCCACCAGCAACCCGGCGCTTTGCGGACCGCGAATGATCTTGCCGCCGCTGTAGGCAACCAGATCGGCTCCCAACGAAAGGTACGGATTCGGAACGATCAGGTAGTCCGCCGCGGCATCCACAAGTACCGGGATGCCGGCCTTTCGAGCAATAGGAGCAACGTCTTTCAGATCGAATTTCGCGTGCCCAAAATGATTACCCAAAACCTGAATCATCGCCGTGTGCGGTCCAATCGCCTTTTGCAATTCGTCCGCCGAATTCACTTCAATGATCTTGACTCCCAGCGTGCGGACCGCGTGATCGTACACGTCGCGCGATTCCCGCGGCATGATCACTTCGTCCTTCAACCCGGTAAGGTTGGGCAGCCTTTGCATCTTCTCCGGATCCGTTCCCACCAGGCAGGCAGCGGTCGCATGAGTCAGTGCCGCCGCAGTGCCGGCGGTCACGATGCCCCACTCCACGCTCAGCAGTTCGGCCAGCCGAGGACTCACCTTTGCCATCAATTCGTCCAGGTTTACGTGGTAGTGCGAAGCCTGTTCAATTGTCGAGATTACTTCGGGAAGCATCTGCGAGCCACCGTTGATGGTCAGCGTCGCAGTGCAGTTGATGAAAGGTTTTACGCCAAGGCGCGTATAAACATCGGGGCTCGGCATATTTGTCGTGGCGGCTTCCGCCAGTCGACCGCTGGCCAGGCCCGCCGCTGTTATACCGCCCGTCTTGAATACATCGCGCCGGCTAATAGCCGGACCACTCAATTTGGAATCGGGGCGCATGTGTTCCCTCCTGCTCAATGTAAGTCTAATGCCTTTCGGAATTCAAGCCCGTGGATTATGATTGCTGAACGAATGCAACTTATCAGAACTCTAACCGGTGCGCTGGCGTTTGCGGTCCTGCTCAGCGCGCAACAGCAATATGACATCGTGCTTAAGGGCGGCCATGTCATCGATCCCGGCAATCAGATCGATGCCGTTCTCGATGTCGCCATCTCCGGCGGCAAGATCGCCGCCATACAGGCGGGCATTCCGGAAGCCCGGGCCCGTAAGTCAATCGATGTTTCCGGTCTCTACGTGGTGCCCGGCCTGATTGATCTGCACGCGCATGTTTACGGGTACGCCGATTCGCTATTCCCAGATGACTCCGCGCTTCCCGCCGGAACCACTACCATCGTGGACGCGGGCGGCAGCGGTTGGCGCACCTTCGACGACTTCCGGCGCACCATCATCACCCGCGCGAAAACCCGCGTACTCGCGTCCATCAATATCGTCGGAGCGGGAATGGTGGGGGACAAAGCGGAGAGCAATACGGCCGATATGGATTCCGCCAAGACGGCCGAAGCCATCGAACGTAACCGGGACGTGATCGTCGGTATCAAAACGGCCCACTTCGGTTTACCCGGCTGGACGGCAATCGACCGCGCGGTGGCAGCCGGACGCCTGGCCCATGTTCCGGTCATGGTGGACGACAAGATCTTGACTACCGCGGAGCGTTCCACCCGCGAGAAAGTTCTGGAGCACCTCCGCCCAGGGGACATCCACACACACATGTTTAACGACCGGCAGGTGGAGTTGATAGACCGTTTCAGCGGGAAAGTGCAGCCATACATTTTAGAGGCAAGGCGTCGCGGTGTCCTGTTTGATCTGGGACACGGCGCCGGCAGTTTCCTCTGGCCCGTCGCCGCAAAGGCCATTTCGCAGGGCTTTCTACCGGACACCATTAGTACGGATCTGCACACAGCCAGTACGCTTGGGGCACAGTCCGACATGCCAAACTGCATGTCCAAATTGATGCTGCTTGGCATGACGCTGCAGGATGTGGTGATGCGTTCCACCGTCGCGCCGGCCAAAGCGATTGGGCATTACCCGGAACTGGGGACCATCGGAATGGGCCGCGCCGCGGACGTCGCCATCCTGGACCTGCAAAGCGGAGTGTTCGCGTTCAAGGATGCCTGGGGAATGAAGCGCCTTGGCCAGAAACGTCTGGAATGTCTGATGACGGTTCGTGATGGAAAAGTCGTGTTCGACCGTGACGCCAGGCTCGCACCGCCGAGTTCGAGTCAGCAAATCTACGATCTTCTGCTCAAGAACGGGCATGTGATCGACTCGGTAAATCACCGCAACGGCCGCTTCGATGTGGCAGTGGTTGGCAACAAGATTGTCAAAGTCGCGAGCGGCCTCCCGGCATCGCGAGCTCGCGTCGTAATTGATGCCGGCGAGTATTACGTTACAGCGGGATTGATCGATATGGATGCCCACTTCAGCCTGAACCATCCGGAGCAAGGTGTCGTACCCGATACGAGGTGCCTGCCGAATGGAGTAACAACCGCAGTCGATACTGGAAGCGGCACCTCGGTCGGCACTCGTTCAAAGACTCGCATCCTGGAGCTACCGAACACCAGGCAACCATTACCTTCCGATGTAGTTTCCAGCGGAATGCGGAATAGCGAAGACGTACTCCACCTGGCTGGAATGATGGAGAGCATGTCAAAGCTGTTGAATCTGGGGATATCGGTGGAGCAGTTGGTGGATCGGGCGACGGCGAATCCAGCGCGCGCGATTCAGCGTCCGGACTTAGGCAACTTGAGTGAAGGCGCTGTCGCCGATATCGCTTTACTGGAAGTGCAACGCGGCCGTTTCGGGTACCTCGATTCCAACCAGAAGAGGATCGTTGGCGACAAGCGGCTGCGTTGCGTCATGACTGTCCGCAACGGCGCCATCCTGTGGGACAGCGAAGGATTAGCGGCCACGGACTCGATCAAGGCCGGGCCTTATTCGAACTTCAAGTAGGGCGTTAAGGAACCCAGGCCACCATCTCGATTTCAACCCGCGTGGCCGTATCCGGAAACTCTACACCGAATGCGGACCGGGAAGGCGCGTCTTTGGGAAAGTACTTCCCATACACTTCGTTCATCGCGTTCTTCTCGGTCTTCACATCGGCCAGGAAGACGGTCACCTTAATGACGTTCTCAAGCGAGGAGCCCATCGCTTCCAGATTGGCCTTGTGAAGTTTGAGAATCACGTCGGTCTGCTCCTTGATATCGCCGCCAAACGCGAGAGGGTCTTTTCGCGCTTCGGGACGTACCCCGGTTAGCCCTGAGCTGAAGTAGATGTTCCCTACTCGAGTGCCGCCGGGCGCCTTCGTTCGTCCGCTGGCCGGGGGTGCCGCGGCGGCAAGCGCGGGCATAGCCGCAACAGATCCAATACCAGCTGCGGACCGTAGAAAGTTTCGTCTTTGCTGAGTTGTGGTTTTCATTTAGTTGTCAGTATAACCCCTGATACACTGCTTAAACGCGAATCATATGCCACGAATCCTAGTCAACGAATGCAAACAGGAAGTCTCCTCCTTCAATCCGGTCCTCAGCCATTATGAAGATTTTGATGTCTCCTTCGGCGCCGGTGTTCTCGCTGCCCACCAGAATGTCGGTTCGGAAATGTGCGGTGCGCTGACTGTCTTCGCCACCCGCCCCGACCTCGAGATCGTACCCGGCTTCAGCGCGCGCTCCATCACCTCCGGAGGCACGCTTGCCGATGTGGATTTTAAACGCATCGCAGCCGAATTTCTCGACGCTGTCCGTACTGCCCGCGATATCGACGCAGTCTATTTCTCGCTCCATGGCGCTATGGCCTCGGAAACCGAGTACGACATCGAGGGCTACCTCCTCGCCGAGACCCGCAAGATAGTCGGCGAGCATATGCCGGTCGTCATCTCACTCGATCTCCACGGCATCATCACCGATCGAATTCTTGAGCACTGTGACGCCCTCACCGTGTACCACACTTATCCGCACGTCGACTTTTATCAGACCGGCGAGCGCGCGGCGCGCCTGCTTCTTCGCATCATCGATGGCGAGGTGAAGCCGGTTTCAGTACGTGTCCGCATTCCCGCACTGATCCGCGGATATGAGTTGATCACTGAAACGGGAATGTTCGGGAAGTGCGTCCGCAAGACCATTGCCATCGAGAACAGTCCAGGAGGCCTGTCGGGCGGGATGTTCATCGGCAACCCCTTTACCGATGTGCCCGAGCTTTGCTCCAACGTCTTTCTCTGCACCGACAACGACCCCGTCCGAGCCGAGCGCGAAGCGTTACAGATCGCGAATGAGTTCTGGGAAATGCGTGAGCACCTCCAACAGCCTCTCACCAGTCTGGCAGAGAGCGTTCGTCTGGCCGGGCAAGCCAGGGGCCGCGTAGTCTTAGTCGACGCCGCGGACGCCACCAGTTCAGGCGCGTCCGGTGACAGCAATGCGGTATTGCGAGCTCTGGTCGAAGCCGGTCACCGGCGAACCGTGCTCATCCCGATCGTAGACCCGCCCGCCGTCGAATCCGCTTTCGCGGCCGGAGTCGGCGCGACGATTCGCATTGGTGTCGGTGGCAGCCTGGACCCCCGCTTCACTCCGCTCGAAATGGAACTGAAAGTCCGTATGCTCTCCGACGGCCATTTCCGTAATGAATCGCATGGCAGCTTCTGGGACGGCGGACGCACCGCGGTCTTAGTATCGGATAACTTCCTGCTGATCGCCACCACCCGCCCGGTGAGCCTCTACGATCGATCGCTGTTCCTGGCTCACGGTCAGGACCCGGCGTTGTTCGACGCGACCGTCGTGAAATCGCCCCACTGCCAACCTCGGTTCTTCGCCGACGGCGCTGAGATCCTCATCAACGTTGACGCTCCGGGGTCCACCAGTGCCAATCTCAAGAGCCTCGGCCACACTCGCTGTGCCCGCCCCGTGTTTCCGCTGGACGACAACGTCACGTTCACGCCGCAAGCAAAGCTGTTCACACGTATCGGATAATCGTGGACTATGAAGATCCGTGAAGTGAAAGCGTTCGGGCTCCGCGGCCGCACTCCCGAAGGCGGCTGGTCCAATGAATTGCAGCCGGACGATTGCGTACACACGCTGATCGCCGTACTTACCGATGAAGGTCCCATCGGCTGGGGCAGCGCCTTCACTAGCGAAGAGCTAGTGCGTGCCTCGCTGTCCATCCTGCGCCCGCTCTACCAGAATGAGAATGCGCTTGAACCCGAACGGGTCAGCGAGAAGCTTCATCAGAACACCTTCTGGCTGGGCCGCGGCGGCGCTATAACCCACACCATCAGTGGCATCGATATCGCTCTGTGGGACTTGCTGGGCAAGGCCACAGGCCAGCCGGTCGGCCGCCTTCTCGGCGGACGGTATCGCGAACGGGTCCGGCCGTACGCCTCTCTGTTGATGCGTGAACCGGAGCGCATGGCCGGTGAATTGCTGCCCGTCAAGGCGCAAGGATTTCGCGCCTTCAAGATCGGCTGGGGACCTTTCGGCCGACGCGATGCCAAGACCGACGAAGCCATTGTGGCCGCTTCACGCGAAGCCGTCGGCCCCGAATCGCTGCTGATGGTGGACGCCGGAGCGAGCGACGCATTCTGGCCCCAAGGCTACAAGTGGGCGCTGCGCACGGCAGAGATGCTCGCCGACTATGACGTTCATTGGTTCGAAGAGGCGTTGCATCCCGACGCTCTTACTGACTACGTCGCCCTGCGCCGCGCTGCCAAAGTTTCCATCTCGGGAGGCGAAGTGCTTACCCGCCGCCAATCCTTCCAGCCCTGGCTGGAGGCTGGGGCCTTCGATATTATTCAACCTGACGTGACCAAGGTCGGCGGGATCAGCGAGGAACGCAAGATCGCCCAGATGGCTCGCGACCACGGCGTGCGGTTCATTCCGCACGGCTGGAATACCGCTCTTGGGCTTGCGGCCGACCTTCACCTGGCATCGGCCTTCCCCGACACAGATCTGGTTGAGTACCTCACGGGCTCCCCTTTCATCGACGAGATTACTGCCGGTGGATGGAAGCTAGATTCCGATGGCATGTTGCCCATCCCCACAACGCCAGGGCTTGGCATCGACATCGATCTCGCCGCATTGGCCGAGTACTCCCAGGTGCCGCTGGCGGAACTCAAGGCAATGTGTGCGTAGCGTTCCTGCCCAGGCCGGCGCGTCGCTGGTCGCCGTTCTCTGGATCGCGTTCGCGTTGAACTACCTCGACCGCCAGATGGTCTACTCCATCTTCCCGGTCTTGAAGACCGACGTCGGATTCAGCGATGCGCAACTTGGCTTGATCGGCAGCGTGTTCTCGGGGGCCTATACGATCGGTATGCCCATTGCCGGCCGGCTCGCCGATGTCTTCCGCCGCGATCGCATGATCATCGCCAGTGTCGTCCTCTGGAGCGTCGCGATCCTTGGCAGCAGCCTCAGCGGATCGGTCCTGGTCTTCCTCTTCTGGCGCGTCGTGATGGGGATCACAGAATCGCTCTACTATCCAGCCGCCATGGGTACACTCGGTGCGGCCTACCCGGAGGGCGTTCGGTCCAAGGTGCTTGGCATTCACCAATCCGCCCAGTTTGCGGGACTCGTCGCAGGCGGCTGGTATGGCGGATGGATGGCTGATCGCCTTAGTTGGCGGGCCGGCTTCGCCATAGCCGCGGCATTCGGCATTGGCTATTCGCTGGTGCTGGCCCGCCGTGTTCCATACATCCCCGCAGTGCCTCGAACCGCCTCGAGCGAAGGCACATTGGCAAGCTTGGCCAGTCTTCTTGGCTCGCGCTGCTTCGTCGCCATTTGTGCCGCCTTCTTCTGCTTTTGCGCTATGCTCTGGGTCTTCTACGCGTGGTATCCGTCGTTTCTGCAAGAGCGCTATCACCTCTCCATGACCGACAGCGGGTTCAACGCAACCGTCTACGTCCAGGTAAGCTGCGCTTTGGGCGTCATCTTTGGAGGCGCCTTCGCGGACCGCTTGTCGAAACGGCTGCCGGCTGCCCGGCTTTACGTCGCGGCTGCCGGCATCCTTCTGAGCGCTCCGTTCGGATACCTCACGTTCGCTGTCCACTCGCTGGATCTTGCCCGGCTCTGCTCTGCCTTGTATGGAGGCTTCGCCGGTCTGATGATCGCCAATATCTTCGCCGGCGCCTACGACGTGATCGCCGCCCGCAACTACGGTTTCGGCGCGGGATTCCTCAATACGATCGGCGGAATCGCCGCGTCGATCATCATCCTTGTGGCCGGCCTGGTCAGGAACTCGCTTGGCTTCGCGGGCCTGCTCACCTGGGTGGCCCTCGCCTGTTGCACCACTGCGATAGTTCTCATCTTCGTGGCGGCGACCCACTATTCCCTGGAGCGTTCGAGGGTGAGGTGATCGTATCCAAGTCGCAGGATTGTGGCCGCTATCGATTCCGCGCCTATTCCTCAATTGGCTCCGCAGTGCATGTCGCGCGGCTGCTGTTTGACTCCCCGATCTTGCGGGTGTCCGAATCGATGGACGATGCCGCGGTGAAGATCGGTGGGCGGATCGGCGTCGCGGCCACGATACGGACGATCCGGGAGCCGACAATCGCGCTGATCGAAGACCCGCGCCATGAGGTTGGGGAGCGGCCAGGACAGGGTGAATTCCGCGCGGCACGCGGATGAAGGCGCCGGTGGACTGCTCGCCGGCCATTGTTGCGGCGGCATCTTCCAGCGGGAATGCGGTTTCGATCCAATAGCGCGCTGAGACGCGCTGGCTCCCTAGCGATTGTGAATCCATTGGCGCGCCGATCATAACATTTGGGCTCGATTGGCTGGACGTGGAACTGGGTAGCGTCTGGCGGGGCCGTATGCGGCTCTGCGATTGCGGTTTTGCCTGCTGGCTGGGTGGTGGGTGATGGGGATTGTTGGCGGATTGGTTTCCATTGGGGCTTGCTGTTGCGGCGGAGTGGTGATTTCGGGTGGAGTTTGAGGTGCCGGCGGGGCGGGTTTTGGGTCGTTTCGCAAATTCAATTCTTCGCGGAGACGGAAGAGGGCTTTCATGGCACGGTCGTGCATGCGGCTGTAGCTGGTTTCGTAGCGCAGGATCAGCTCTAACAGTTTTTCGTGTTCGGCCATGGCAATGAAAGCCAGGGCTACGCGTGCCGGTTCGCAGGGGACTTCCTGTTCCAGGCTTTCCATTTGCAGGTTAAACGAAGCAGTTTGGATTGCCCAGCAGCGCTGCTGACGCCAGCGGGCGGCTACCATTTCGTCGACCAGATTCATTTCAACGCCGTCCTGGGGTTGGAATTTTTCGATATACAGGTGAAGGAGTTCAGCGAATCTTTCCGGGCTTTCGTTGAATAAGACCAGCGTTTGTGACGTTAAGCCGTGGCGCAAGGCATTCCTGGCTGAGGTCTGGATTCCTTGCGGCGTCTTGGAGCCGGCTGCCTTGGCTCCGTTCTGTCTAGCGATGGTGCGTTTTTGTTTCGATGGCATATAGCTTTCCTCGCACTGAGGGTAGCTTTAGACCGTGGCTCCCGTTTTGGATTTCCTGGTAAGTTGCTGATTTGGTTGATACGAAAGTTTGAATATTTATGAACTGTGTCTTTTTGGGTAGATTTCATTGGCCGCCGATGGACGCAGATGGACGCGGATAAAAATGCTTTCACAGGTTTTTTGTAAGTCTATTTGGTTTGTTTTCAGTGGTTGGGTGGATTTTTGGTTGGTTCGGCTTGAGTCCTTGCTAAGTTTTTTAGCAAATGCTGAATTTTAGCGGTGGAGCAGGTGAGGGGTGGCGGGGCGCGTTGGTTAAACGGAGTCCTGAGAAGGATTGGGTGCGGATTCGGTCGGCCATTCTTCGAGTACTGGAGCGGTATACGGACGCGCGTGCGGCGGTGGTGCAGGCGTTGGTGGAGTTGCGCGCGTTGGACGAGGGAGGGGGCGGATGAATTTGGATGCGTTGATTTATGCGCTGGATGGAAGCGAGTTTGCGCGGAGGCGGCTGGGGTTCGAGCCCGATGCGAAGCAGAGTTTGGTGCTTGGCAAGAGAGTCAGGCGAGGATTGTTGAATTGCTCGCGGCAATGGGGCAAGTCGACGGTGGCGGCGGCGAAGGCGGTGCATCAGGCTGCGACGGCGGCGGGCAGTTTGGTGATTGTGCTGGGTCCGACGTCGAGGCAGAGCGGAGAGTTGATCCGGAAGGCGAGCGGGTTTGTGCAGCAGTTGGGGATCCAGCCGAGGGGGGACGGGGATAACGAGAAGTCGCTGCTGTTTCCGAACGGGTCGCGGATTGTGGGATTGCCGGGGAAGGATGGGACGGTGCGCGGGTTCTCGGCGGTGTCGTTGATTTTGATAGACGAGGCGGCGCGGGTGAGGGATGACCTCTATGCGGCGGTGCGGCCGATGCTGGCGGTGAGTGGCGGGGATCTGTGGCTGATGAGTACGCCTTGGGGGAAGCGCGGGTTCTTCTATGAAGAGTGGGCGAACGGCGGGGAGAAGTGGGAGCGGGTGGCGGTGACCGGGGCGGAATGCGGAAGGATCGATCCGGAGTTTCTGGCAGAGGAGCGGGAGAGGCAGAGCGAGCAGTTCTATAGGCAGGAGTATTGCTGCGAGTTTACGGACTCAGACGAAAGCCTGTTTGACAGTGATGTGATTCGGGCGGCGATCACGGATGCAGTGCAGCCGCTGGCGCTGCGGAGGCGATGATGGCGGCGAGGATTCTGGAAACAATTAGTGCCTTCTTTGTGGGCGTGGATCTGGGGCAGAAGCAGGATTACACGGCGCTGTGCGTGTTGGAGCGGGCGGAGGTGATGTTTGACGAGCGGGACCCGGTGACGTGGGAGTGCAAGCGGGAGACCCGGTTTGAGGTGCGGTATTTGGAGCGGATGAAGCTGCGGACGCCGTATCCGGCTGTGGTGGCGCGGATCAGGGAGGTGGCGATGGACGCGGCGCTGGGGGAGAGGCGGAGTCTGGTGGTGGATGCGACGGGGGTGGGGGCTCCGGTGGTGGATTTGCTGTGTGCGGCGGGGGTGGGGTGTGAGATTGTGCCGGTGATGATTACCGGGGGCGGGCGGGCTGGCAGGTCGGGAGGCGAGTGGCGAGTTCCCAAGCGGGATTTGATTGAAGGGTTGCAGGTGATGTTGGATTCGGGGCAGTTGCAGATTGCGAGGGGATTGCCGGAGGCGGCGGTTCTGTTGCGGGAATTGATGGGGATGCGAGGGCGGATGTCGGCGGCGGGACACCGGTCGTATGGGAGTGGGAACGAGGAGCCGCATGATGATCTGGTGGTGGCGGTGGCGCTGGCTTGCTGGCGGGCGCGGGAGCCGGGGTTGTGGAATTGGTGGGGTGGGCGGCCGGGGTGAGGGGGGTGTGTTGATCGGCTAAGAAAACATTTGGCTGGGATTAATAGGATAAACGGGATGAAGAAGGTTTTGGCGCTTGGAGAGCGGCGCTAGCGGCGAGCCGCCGGAAGTGCTTTATTCGATGAGAAGGAGACGCCCTGCGATTTGGCAGTCGCGCTGGCTTGCTGGCGGAAGGCGGGATGTGGGTAATAAGGTGAGGCCCAGTGGAATCCTACGCCTTCTCTAGCCGGAATTCTTGAATCGAACGAGACCAAAGTCACGCGGGCGGCGTGACAGTAAGCGCACAAGTAAGCATCGGTCCAGAGGTTGGGCGAATTACGTTGGTTGGGTATAAAGTTGTGCCACGCCTCCGGCAGTTCGGGCGGTTCTCCGAAATAGCCAATGCGCCGATCGATTCGCAAAAGCCGGTAGGCGCGCCATGCTGCGTTCGGATTCAAGACCTCTTCCTGCATCACGTGCTGGTTTGTCAGCAATCGCAGAAAGCCGAGTTGCGTGACGCGGCAAAATACGACGGTCTCCTTTGTAGACTCTTGAACCAGCGCCGTGCTTCGGGATGATGTTTGTGCCGTTCCGCGGCTAGGGCAATCCAGAGGTTTACATCAGGCAAGTAGGTCATCAAAATCACAGCCGGACAGGTCAAGCGTTCCCGGACGGAGGGAGCGCAGCACGGGCAGTTCGACTTCGCCAGTTCCGCCGGTGCTTATCGCATCATTGGCCTCGACTTCATTGGCAACGGCCTCTAGAATGAGTTGCTCTACGGTTGCTCCTCGGGAGGCGGCAATCGCAGCACTCTTTTGGAATAGAGCATCCGGTAGTTTGATTGTCGTCTGCATGGCTCAATTCTCCCTCAGTCTTGGCGGTGCCGTTCAGCGGGCGGAGGCAGGGGATCGCGTAGCGGGAAAGAATTTTCCGTAAATGTTGGGTAACTGTAGGATATTCCGCCGTGTTCGAGCCAATACCGATGCGCAGCGAGCGCGCGCCGGTGTGTGATATTGGACGCGGACACCTCCGGCGGCACGCCTGTCAGATTTGTCTGCCTGACTTGTGCCAACCAAGGATATTTCGACTCTGCTCGCAGTATCCGTTATAACGGAGTGGATGCCGCGCATCTTCGACAACATCGAGCAACAACTACTTCCCGCGTTGCGTCAGGCGGTGGATCTTTCGGACCGAGCGGATTTTTGTGTCGGTTATTTCAATCTGCGAGGTTGGAAACAGATTGCCTGCAACGTAGAACGCTGGTCCGGTGGCGATGGGAGTTGTTGTCGACTTCTAGTAGGAATGCAGCGCCTTCCCCAAGATGAGCTTCGTGAAGCGCTGAGTCTTGTTCACCCTTCAGCCCTTATCGACCTCCAGACTGCCGCCCGCCTGAAGAAGCGAATGGCCGAGGAATTCCGTGATCAACTCACATACGGGGCGCCCACAAACGAAGACGAAAGTGGTCTGCGACGCCTGGCGGCTCAGATTCGGTCCAAGAAATTGGTTGTGAAGCTCTTTCTCCGGCATCCGCTACATGCCAAACTTTATTTGTTCTTTCGTCCCGATCCCATTAACCCTGAGGTAGGCTATCTCGGAAGCAGCAATCTCACGTGGGCCGGCCTCCAGAATCAAGGTGAATTGAACGTCGATGTGATGGATCGCGATGCGTGCCGCAAATTGGCCACGTGGTTCGAAGAGCGGTGGACTGACATCTGGTGTCTTGACATCTCTGAGGAACTGGTCCGCGTTATTGACCAAAGCTGGGCACGGGAGTCTCCGATACCGCCTTATCACATCTACGTCAAGATCGCGTACCACCTCTGCCAGGACGCCCGCGAGGGACTCGTTCAATTTCGCATACCGAAGATTTTCGGAGCTAAGCTCTTCGCTTTTCAGGTAGCAGCGGTCCAACTCGCCGCGAGGCATGTGACCCGGCGGGGCGGTGTTCTCCTGGGTGATGTTGTCGGGCTGGGGAAAACGTTGATGGCCACGGCGCTGGCGCGCATGCTCGAAGACGAGCAGGACCTTGAAACGTTGATTCTGTGCCCTAAGAACCTGGTATCGATGTGGCAAGACTATCGAGAACGGTACGGGCTGCGGGGCAAGGTAATGTCCTACACTCGCGTACTCCAGGAACTTCCGTCTCTCAAGCGTTATCGTCTCGTAATTCTGGATGAAAGCCACAACCTGCGGAATCGGGAGGGCCGCCGCTATCGTGTAATTTACGATTACATTCAGCAGAACGAATGCCGCTGCGTCCTTTTGTCCGCGACTCCTTATAACAAAGCTTTTACCGACCTCTCGACGCAACTCCGGCTCTTCATCCCGGACGATAAGGACCTCGGCTTCCGTCCCGATGCGCTCATCCGATCTCTCGGGGGTGAGACCGGGTTCACTCGTCTGCACCAAGCCCCCGTCCGATCCCTTGCGGCCTTCGAAAAAAGCACTTTCGCCGATGACTGGCGCGAGTTGATGCGCCACTATATGGTTCGCCGGACCCGCAGTTTCATCCGCGACGTATACGCTGAACCGGACCCGGACAACGGCCGCAAATTCCTTCGTTTTGAAGATGGCCGCCGCTCCTATTTTCCAGATCGAATCCCGCGGACGGTGAAGTTCTCGGTCGACGACCAAAACCCGGAGGATAACTACGCGAAGCTATACGATCAACCAGTAGTGGATCTTGTGAATGCGCTGACGCTGCCTCGCTACGGCCTTGGAAACTACATCGCGCCCGCTCCGAATTCCCCGCCGACTCAAGCCGAAGCGCGCATCCTGCAGGACCTGTCCCGCGCCGGACGCCGCCTGATGGGCTTTTGCCGCACGAATTTGTTCAAGCGGCTGGAAAGCAGCGGACACTCCTTCCTTCTGTCCGTGGAGCGCCACATTCTCAGAAACTACGTTTTCCTCCACGCAATAGAAAATGGGCTTCCAATTCCAATCGGCTCGCAGGACGCGGAGGTGCTTGACACGCGATTCGCGGACGATGATCGATCCAATGCGAGCGACGACGTGTTTACCGAGGATGCCCCCGACACCGAACTGAATACACGCCCGCTGCGCTCCGAAGGGGATTTCCGGACACGGGCGGGGCTGGTTTATCGGGAATACTCCACGCGTTTGAAGAAGCGCTTTAGCTGGCTGGCCTCGTCGCTTTTCTCAAGCACGCCGCTGGCGGGCGCGCTGACCGCGGATTCCACCGCGCTGCTCCGAATCTTCGATGACTGCCCCGATTGGAATGCGGATCGAGACACCAAGCTTCAGGCCCTTTATCGCGTAGTGACTGAGCTGCATCCGAGCGAGAAGGTGCTGGTCTTTACGCAATTCGCGGATACTGCGAGCTACCTGGCAGCGGAGCTTCAGAAAAAGAAAGTCGGCGCTGTAAGCGGAGTAACGGGTCTTTCGGATGACCCCACCGCGCTCGCCTGGCGGTTCAGCCCCGTAAGCAATGAGAGGCGCGATAAAGTAAAGCCGAACGAAGAACTGAGGGTCCTGATAGCAACCGACGTTCTCAGCGAGGGTCAGAACCTTCAGGATTGCGCCATTGTCGTCAATTTCGACTTGCCGTGGGCGATTATCCGGCTCATCCAGCGCGCGGGTCGCGTCGACCGCATTGGCCAACAGGCAGAGAAAATCCTCTGTTATTCGTTCCTTCCCGCCGAAGGTGTCGAACGTATCATTCGCCTGAGGAATCGCGTTAGGCTGCGTTTGAACGAAAATGCCGAAGTGGTTGGATCGGACGAGGCCTTCTTCGAAGGCGAAAGTAACGAAACTGCCATGCACAACCTTTACAACGAACGCTCCGGCGTGCTGGATGGGGACGAGGACGGAGAGGTAGATCTGGCGTCACAGGCCTATCGGATATGGAAGGAAGCGATCGAGCGGGACCCTACATTGCAGAAGACCATTCCGGATTTGCCTGCCGTTGTCTACTCCACAAAGCCGCATCCCCCTTCGCCGGGCCGCCCGGAAGGCGTTCTTGTCTATATGCGCTCGCCGACGGATAACGACGCCTTGGTCTGGATGGATCGCGAGGGAAACACTGTAACGGAATCTCAGTTGGCCATTCTGAAAGCGGCCGAGTGCGGCCCGGAGACGGTAGCCGCCTCGCGCCTGGAATCCCACCACCAATTAGTTCAGCGCGCGGTGGAGTTGGCTGCTTCGGAAGAAAAGACGCGCGGCGGATCTCTGGGCCGTCCTTCGGGTGCACGTTTCCGAACCTACGAACGCCTCAAGAAATACGCGTTGGAGGTTCGTGGAACGCTATTCGATACTATCGAGCTGCAGAAGACAGTTGACGAGATTTACCGGTTCCCGCTGCAACAGTCCGCAACCGACCAATTAAATCGCCTGATGAAGAACTCAAACGATATCCAGCAACTCGCACAGCTTGCCATGGCGCTGCGAGAAGAAGGCCGCCTGTGCCTAATCCATGACGAAGCCGTTGAGCTGGAACCCAGGATTATTTGCTCTCTGGGACTGGCTGAACCGGGGAACGGCGGGAGCCTCAACTAATGCCGATTCAACCGGTACGCGTTAAGGAGTGCCTGGGGAGATTCGATTTCCGCAGCCTTTTTGTCGATCACTTGGGATGGTCACAGCCGTCGTCAGACAAGAATGTGAAGTTTTCGGTTGGGGGTGAAGAAATCTCGCGCCGCCAAATTGCGCAACTTGGAGGCGTCTCCGTTTTCGAGGTAACAGCAGCCACTGGCGCCATCCCAGCAGCAACTGCGCGCGCCGCCATTCACAAAGAGATTGCGGGGGTGCACCATGAGAATCTGCTGATCTTCATTGATGCCGGCAGACGCGAGAGTCTTTGGTATTGGGTTAAGCGGGACGATGGTAAGACCTATCCGCGCGATCATTATTTCCAGATTAACCAACCTGGCGATCTTTTTCTGGGTAAGCTTAGCGCCCTGGTCTTTGAGATTGGAGAACTCGACCCGACCGGTGACGTATCGGTGATCGAAGTCGCCAAGCGGTTGCGCGCAGCGTTGGATATCGAGCGCGTCACCAAGAAATTCTATGACGAATTCCGCGCTCAACACCTTGCCTTCATTGAACTGATTCACGGCATCGTCAATGAGCGCGACCGGCGCTGGTACGCTTCTGTCCTACTCAATCGTTTGATGTTCATCTACTTCCTACAGAAGAAAGGATTCATCGACAATAACGACCAGGACTACCTACAACACAAACTGGAAGCGACTCAAGAGCAGGGGCCCAATCTTTTCTATTCCAACTTTTTGAAATTGCTGTTCTTCGAAGGGTTTGCCAAAACCGAAGACCAGCGAAGCGAAGCGGCGCGACAAGTTCTGGGAAAGATCAAATATCTAAATGGCGGTCTCTTCCTGCCACACAAGATTGAGATCGAGAACCCACACATTGTTATTTCCGATCAGGCGTTTGAAAACATTCTCGCCCTATTCCGCCGCTATTCGTGGAACCTTAACGACGTGCCCGGCGAGGACGATGACGAAATCAATCCCGACGTTCTGGGTTACATCTTCGAGAAGTACATTAACCAGAAGGCTTTCGGCGCATACTACACCCCGCCTGAAATCACCGAGTACCTGTGTGAGCGGACCATTCACCAGGTGATTCTCGACAAGGTCAGCAAGACGCCGTTTCCAGGTTCGAAGAACCGCGAATACGCTTCCATCAAGGACTTGTTGATGGAGCTAGACCCCGACCTCTGCCGTGTTCTGATCCACGAAATCCTACCCACTCTCAGCGTTCTGGACCCTGCCTGCGGTTCGGGCGCGTTCTTAGTGGCGGCCATGAAGACGCTGCTCAATATCTATCATCCTGTGATTGGCAAGATCAAGTTGAGCACGAGCGCCAACTTGAAGAAGTGGTTGAGGGACGTGGAGAAGGACCACCCCAGCATTGGCTACTTCATTCGCAAGACGATCATCACGGATAATTTGTTCGGCGTGGACATCATGGAGGAGGCGACCGAAATCGCACGGCTGCGCCTTTTCCTGGCTCTGGTAGCTTCGGCCGATGACGTGGATCAGCTTGAGCCGCTCCCCAATATCGACTTCAACATCGTGTCGGGCAATTCTTTGATCGGGTTGATGCGAGTGGATGACAAAGAGTTCGACAACCGGCACAAGCAAGCGGACTTGTTCCAGAAGTCCTACCGAGACTTGCTTGCGGAGAAGAATCGGCTAATCGGGACCTACCGCCATGCGGCGACCTATTCAGACGACCTGCGGGAATTACGCGACAATATCCAGGAAATGCAGAGGGACGCTGAAGCGACTCTGGATGAAATTCTGCTGAAGGAGTTTGCCGGGCTTGGGATCAAGTACGAGCAGCCCGTTTGGGATCCGAAGAAGGGAGAGCTTGGAAAATCTACCAGGCGGCAACTCAAACTTGGCGACGTTCGGGCACTGCGTCCCTTCCATTGGGGCTACCAGTTCGACGAGATATTGAACGGCAACCGCCGGGGATTCGACGTCATCGTCGCTAATCCGCCATGGGAGGCGTTTAAGCCGTATGCCAAAGAGTTTTTCGAGCAGCACTCGGAGCTGGTCAGCCAGAACAACATGACGATCCACGACTTCGAGGCCGAACAATCCAAACTTCTGAAGAATACCGCTGTACGTGAGGCTTGGATTGCATATCTAGCCCTCTATCCGCATCAAGCTGACTATTTCCGGTGGGCTTCAAACTTCAAGAATCAGACAAGCGTGGTGAACGGAAAGAAGGTGGGTTCGGACACAAACCTCTACAAGCTCTTCGTGGAGCAATGCCACAATTTGCTGCGCAATGGCGGACGGTGCGGAATCGTTACGCCGGGAGGCATTTATGCCGATCTGGGCGCCAAAGGCCTCCGAGAAATGCTGCTGTTCGAAGGAAAAGTGGACAGCCTCTTTGGCCTCACGAATGAACGATACATCTTCGAGGGCGTTGAGCACAGGCAGAAGTTCTGTATTCTCGTGTTCGAGAAGTCCGGCCAGACCGAATCCTTCCGAGCCGCCTTTCGTATCAACACCCGCGAGGCCATCTCGCGCGACAAGCTGGACGAATTCCTAAACTCCGGCAAGGCTGACGTACGCCTGACTACCGATCTCATTCGCCGATTGTCTCCCGACTCGCTCTCCATCATGGAGTTCAAAAACGATATGGATGTCCGCATCGCGGAGAGGATGCTTCGTTTTCCATTCTTGAGTGAACAGGTCCAGGGGAATTGGAACGTGCAGCTCACGCGCGAATTCGACATGACCGGAGATAGCGATCTCTACCAGAACAAACCGGGCAAAGGGTGCCTGCCGCTGTTTGAGGGAAAGATGATCAACCAATTCACAGCGTCTTTCGCAGCGCCCCGGTATTGGGTTAACGTCAAGGCGGGAAGGCGTAGAGTCCTCGGTAAAGCTGAAGATCGTGAGCAAAGGTTGGAGCCCGACTGCTACCGCCTGTGCTTCCGTGATATTGCGAGCAACACGAATGAGCGGACGATGATTTCGGCCATCCTTCCGCCGTGCTTTTTTGGACATACAATTTCCGCCGTCCGTGTGTTGGATGCCGACGGGGTCGAGATGCTACCCAAGCCAGTTCAGGCCTATCTTTGTGGGTTGTGGAATAGTCTCGCCGTCGACTACATGGTCCGATCTAAAGTTAGCTCGCATCTCAGTTTTTACTACGTATATCAGCTTTCGATCCCACGGCTCAGAGTCAACGATCCAACCTTCGTTGCCATCGCGAACAGATCAGCGCGGCTGATCTGTTCGTCTCCCGATTTCGATTCGGTCGCGCATGAATTTGGATTGTCCGGTCCAGACGAAGGAGCGACAGACCCTGCGGAGCGTGCACAACTTCGCGCCGAACTTGACGGTATCATCGCCAATCTCTATGGACTCACCGAGCAGGAGTTCGCCTACATCCTGACGACTTTCCCGGTGGTTCCACAACAAGTCAAGGACGCCGCCTTGACCGCTTTCAGAGAGTTCGCTCCTAAAACCGTCGACGAAGAAATCGCCGCGCTCATCGCGGCGGGTGAAAGCTCCACTGTCGAATTTAAGTCGTCGGTGCGTTGGGATATGCGCGAGAACCGGTTGAATGAGCCGCTAAAGTACAGCGTCATCAAGACCGTTGCGGCATTCCTCAATTCCAGCGGCGGCACACTCTTGATCGGGGTGGACGACGATCGCAAAGTGGTCGGCTTGCGAGGAGACTATAGCCGGTTTAACAAATCCGATTCCCGCGACGCATTCGAGAATTGGCTGACTACCAAGCTCGTTGAACAGTTCGGAACACCGGCATCGCGCCTCTACTCGGTCGCTTTCTACGAGGTGGACGGGCAGGACGTCTGCCAGATCGTGGCTCAGCCCTCTCCAAGCCCAGTCTGGGTCGATGAGAAAGATGGTAAGCCGGAGAAACTATACGTCCGTACAGGGAATGCAAGCCGCGCCCTGGATACCCGCGAGATCATCGAATACTCGCGTCATCGCTGGCCAACGGGCTGATCATTTGAAACCAACAACGAAGCCGAGATTAGCTTAGCTGATTTGGGGTGTCGGGGACGTAGCAATGCCTGCAGAGATTCGCATCGGCGACAAACTCGATTCAAAGTACAGGATCTTGAGACGGCTGGGACACGGCGCGTTTGGTGACGTTTACCTAGGCGAAGATGAATTGCTAGGCCGACAGGTGGCGATCAAAGTACTGAAAGATCGAGATCCCAAGCAACAGGCCGATCTTGTCGACGAGATGCAGGTGTTGAATCACCTGTCCCACTCAGGCGTAGTTGCGTTTTATCACCACTTCCTCAAAGACGATCTTCTATTTCTTGTAATGGAGTACTGCGGCAGAGGCAGTCTTCGCGATTGGCTACGAGAGCGGCGGACGCCAGTACATGAGGTGATGCAATGGGGAAAGAATCTGGCGGACATTCTCTATTTCGTACACCAACGGAATATTGTCCACCATGACATCAAGCCCGACAACATTCTACTTACAGCTGAAGGAACCCTCAAAATCGGCGATTTTGGCATTGCCAATAGCTATGGCGGGACTATGGCGTATTTGGCTCCCGAAATGCATTTCGGTGGCGTTGCCACAGACGACGCCAGGGTTGACGTATATGCTCTGGGAATTACGCTTTTGGAACTGCTGATTCATGGCAACCCTTTCAGAGGCATGTCCCCGCTGGACGCGTTGCGGGTCAAGCTGCTCCACGATTTTATTCCCCAGGAACTGGACGGTTGGGTGCAGGAAATAATTTCGAAGGCCACCCACCCGACGCCGGAGTTGCGCTTTCAGACAATGCGGGAGTTTCAGGAGGCAATCGAGGCGAAACACGTCAGTTATATTTTTGATCGGAACCGGATTAAGGCGGATGCTCTGGCCGCGAAAGCCGAGGAACACCTGGCGAAGAAGCAAACAATCAAGGCTTCGAAGTGCATTCACCAAGCTCTTCATTTTTGCGCCGATTCCGTTTCCGCGTTAATTGCGGCCGGCCGGTTCCATCTCTTCCTTAATCGTATTCCCGAGGCGAAAGCGTACTTTGACCGAGCGCTGGCAATTAACCCCAGGACCAATATTCAGAAGGAATTGGGCTGGCTCAGTCTTGAAGCGGGTAAGTACTCGCCAGCGATCTCATTACTAACGGATCACCTGCAGCGCCATGCAGCGGATTATGAAGCCTACAATCTGCTTCTCGAATGTTTTTATCGAACAGACCGGTATGAGGCATGCATAGAGTTGGTGGGGCTAATGGTCGCTGAAAAGGCGCCTAGCGATTGCTTTGTGAACAATTTACTTCTCTGCACGCGCCCGTTGGGCTCAATAGACAATGACCTTTTAGATCTGGCACAAAAGAAAAAAGACAATCCGTTTATCCGCTACAACATTGACAGATTCAAAGAGAATCTGGATCCATTGAGACCGTTGTTGCTATTCGAGAATTACAGATTTGGGCTTCCTACTCAACGAGATAACACCATCACGATTGAATACGAGGGCCGTTTGTGGGAGATGAAAGAGCCGGTGATCTCGCTTGGGCGGAATGGTGAGAACGGACCTGACTTGCGGCATAAGAACGTGAGCCCACGTCATTGTGCGATCGTGAACTACTACGCCGATGTCTGGATTTACGATCTCGGGAGTCCGCAAGGATTGTTTGTGGACGGCAAGCAGATCGATGGTAAGGCACATCTCGACGGCGTCCATGCGATAGGACTTGGGAATTGCCAGCTTACACTTTCTTCAAAACTCGGTCTACTTCTGTAATCTGTCGGCCGTCCAGGGTCTCGTGGCGGGAGTTGGTGACAATCCGCATGCCGTGCGTCACGACAATGTGCTTGCTTATCTCGTTACGCGGGAGCTTACCTTTCTCTTCCCCGGTTGGCATCAATACAACTGGGTGCTCCCTAGCGTGACTGCAACACGCCGCCGGACCGCAGCGAGGCCGGATCACAAGGCGAAAGTGCCGGGATGAAGGCGGAGGAGATACTGGGCTGTTACCGGCCACAGCGCATGATTTCGACTGTCATCCGCGAACAACTGCTGCCGCGGTTAGCGCGCGAAGAAGACGAGCAGGACACGTCATAATAAAAGCGATGACAGCCGTCCACATGAGCGAAGCCGAAGTGGCACGCGATTTCCATGCGGTGCTGGCCAAGGTACAGCAAGGGGTTGAGATCGTCATCGAGCAGGACCATCGGCCCGTCGCTGTGATTCGGGCCCAGACCCAAGGTGAAATCAGTGGCGGACGGCCTATTACGGAAATCCTTCAGGAAGCCAAAGAGCGAAACTCAACCGTAACTCTTGACGAAGACTTCGGCAAGGACTTGGAAGAGATTATCGCGAGCCATCAGAAACCATGGAACCCGCCCTCCGGTGATTAGTGCCCGACTCCCCGCCGTCACCCGTTCGCCCGCTTTAGCCGCCTCTCTGCCCTTACTGCCGATTGGACTCATGAAACAACACTCCGGCACCCATTCGATTCGGTAGATACTATGTAAGCACGGAGAGACTGCCCATGAAATTGAAGCTGGTACGCGTTGGGAATTCTGAAGGGATCCGCATTCCAAAGCCGCTTATCGAGCAGTGTCGCTTCGGGGATACCGTGGAGGTTACGGTGAAGGATGGCTGTGTGGTGATCTCGGCTGAACGTAAGCCACGACAAGGGTGGGAGGAGGCCTTTCGGTCCGCTAAGCCGGCGGGTGACGAGGAGATGCTGCTTGCCGGTGCGATACCCAATGAGTTTGATCGCGAAGAATGGCAATGGTGAGAGTCCCGCTCCGTGACGAAGTATGGCTGGTTGCGCTCAATCCCACGCGGGGAACTAAGATTCCAAAGACCCGGCCCTGTCTGGTGGTTTCCACAGACGAGCGGAATGCCCATTTGCAGACCGTCATTGTGGCCCCAATGACGACCGTCAAGCGCGCTTATCCCACTCGCGTGGATGTGCTGTTTCAGGGAAAACGAGGACAAGTGGCGGTCGACCAGCTCCGGGCCGTGGATCGCCAACGACTGGTACAGAGATTGGGCACTGCGCCGACAAAAGCCACGCATGCCGTTTTCCATGTGCTGGCGCAGTTGTTTGCACGCCCATAGAAAATGCCGGAGAGCCAACAACCCTGTTTCCTTATCCGAACTTCACGGATTTCACTATGCCCGGGCCCTCGTTGATCAAGACGAGTTGCTTCGCCGGGACATCGCGGATCACTAGGGTCTTGCCAGTGTCAGCAAGACTGTCGTGCGAGAAGCGATTCGCTCTCTGGCGGCAAGAGGTTTGGTCGAAGTGCGCCCGAGTTCGGGAACTTACATTCGCGGTTTTCATCGCGAGATGATGACGGGGCCCATGAGCCTGCTGCTACGTTCCGGAACGCTGAGAACAGAGGATGTTCACGAGGGGCGCGAAGTATTGGAGGTCGAGATTGCCGGGATTGCCTCCGGCCGGGCGAGCGCCAAGGATATGGAAGCGATGGAAGAATCCATCGACGCACTCAAGGCGCCGCAAATCTCAGCTTTGGAATTCGCTGAAGCCGATGTAGCCTTTCACCGGCGTCTGGCGGAAGCGGCGGGAAATCGATTATTTTCGGTTCTGGCGAACGCCCTTAACGACGTAATGATCGAGGTCGGGTTACTCGCTTACGAGCACAACGAATCTTCCGTGGAGAGAGCGCTACCGTATCATTCCTGGATTTTAGAAAATGTCCGCAAGCGTGGCGTGGAAGGTGCCCGGCGGGCGATGGAAGAGCATCTGAGATCCTCTTTGGCGCAGATGCGGCTATTCGCCGCCCAGCAGAGACTCCCCACGGCTATTCCTGCGAACGCGGATGTGGCCGGTCTGCCGGAACGGCACTCTTACGATAGAGGTAACCCGAGCATGCAATTTACAGTGATTGGCGCCGGGAATATGGGCTGTATTGATGGGGGCAACCTTGCCCGCATTGGCGAGCAGGTTGCCCTGTTGGACGTCTGGGAAGATCACGTCAGGCGCATCCAGAACAAAGGTCTGGAGATTGACGGTTTGCATGGAACGTTCGTTGCCCCTGTTACCGCAATCAGTGACGCGGCCGCGGCGCCAAAGTCCGACATCGTTTTGATCTGCGCTAATACCTACTCCCCCAGGGATGGCGCGAATGCGGCCCGGTTCGCACTCAAGGACTCGGGATTCGTGTTGACGCTCCAGAACGGGCCAGGCAATGTCGAGATCCTTACCGAGGCGCCCGGCAAGGACCGGGTTATGGCCGGCCTGAGTTTCCATAGCGCTGACCTGCGAGGTCCCGGCGAGATCACGCCTGCCAATCGTGGCCGCACCTAGCTGGGCGAACTGGATCGGTCTCGTTCCTCCCGTCTCGCTGTCCTCCGCGGCCTGTTGGACGCGGCGGAAATGAATCCGGTGCTCGCCGACGATCTCATGGCGACGATCTGGGGCAAATTTGTGCACAACCGCGGAATGAACGCGCGATGCCCAATTACGGGGCTTCTTCCCGCCCAAATACAGCAGGTCCCGGAGCTCGATGAGTGCCAAACCGCATCATCGAAGAAGTGTTGGCGCTGGTAAGGGCCAAAGGCATAACCATTCCCGATCCAAATCCGATGGAAAGCAGCAAGGCCTACTGCGCAGAGAAGCATCAGAGAGCCTGGATGCCGCAGCACCTGGAACGGGGAAGGCTGGCAGAGATCGACGCACTGAACGGATACGCTGCTAGGGAGAACGAACGGCTAGCCTTGGCCGCGCCTTACAATAGTGCCCTGACTCGCTTGATCAAAGGCCGCCAATACAGATCGGCGGGCTGAACAAACCTGACAATCGAGTTACCGTTCTTGAATCGAAGATCAGCGGAATTCCCTTTGTTCCACGAGGCACACCGCCTATTGAAGAGTGGCTGATGAATTCCCGCGGATGACGCCAAGCCGTCCAACGCCAGGCACCGGTTCCCTTGAAAGCGTTGCGAGCCAGCGCTCCCAGGCGAACGAAAGCTCCGCGGACTGGCGGTGGAATCGGCAATCCCTCTCAAGTCAACGGCCGCAGATCGCGGAGGCGATCGAAACGGCAGAGCCAACTCGGCCGGGCCACAATAAACAGCGTTTTAGGTTCCGAGCCGCCACTCGACAAATTAACAGCGAAAACGCACCATGCAGTCCAGTTCTTTGCCAATCTGGAACCCACTCCCGTGCCCCAAGTCAAGGCTGCGCCAGGCAACCGCCGTTCACCTGCGTCCGCCGCTGTTCAACACCCGCTCACGATCCCAATCATCGTAAGCCTCCATCCGCTCCTGCCCGCTCCCGCGGATATGCTCGCTCAGCACCGCCTTAGCCTCCTCGCCGCGGCCCGCCACCACCGATTCCAGGATGGCTGCGTGCTGCCGGTTGATCGCCCGCAACTGCTCCGCACTGTGCCCATCCCGGCGGATCGAAAAAATCTGAATCAATAGCCGCGTCTCAGCCACCAGCTTCAACATCCTCCGGTTCGCGGCCATGTGCAGCAGCAATGTGTGGAACCCCAAATCCGCGTGGATAAAGCGCTGCATCTGTTCCTCGTCTAAACGCGCTCGCCCGCGGTTCTCCAGGTCCGCCAGCAGCGTTTCGCAGTCCCCCAGAAAGCCGCGCAACCGCTCCAAGTGCCCGCCGCCCATCCCGAAACCGGCCGCCTTCCCTACGGCGTAAACTTCAATCGCCTCCCGCAGTTCGTAGAGGTCGGCGATGTCGGCCCGCGTCAGCGTCGCCACCGCCATCACTCGGTTCGGGGCCTGCTCCAGGAATCCTTCCCCTGCCAGTTGCCGCACCGCCTCGCGAATCGGTGTCCGGCTGATGGCCATCTCCTTCGACAACGCCAATTCCGAGAGCACGGTTCCGCCGCTCCACTCCCCGGACAAAATCTTTCCCTGAATGTATTCATACGCCCGCTCGCGCGCCGAGGAGTCCTTCTGGTGCATAGATCGATTATGCATTATTTGCCGTATGTAGACACCCTGTCGATTCTTCGATAGAATAACCGCACTACAGGAGTTTTTCGCTATGCGCACTTTCACCCATTGCCTTATTGCCTTCCTTTCCATCAGCGCTGCTCTCATGGCCCAGGAATTCCGCGCGTCCCTTAGCGGCCGCGTGCAAGACCCTACGGGCGCCTCCGTGGCGGATGTCGCCATCAGTCTGCGGTCGGTTGCCACGGGCTTGGTGACGCCCACCAAGTCAGATGAGGAAGGCCGCTATCAGGTCCTGTTCCTGAACCCCGGCGAATACGTCCTCTCCGCGGAAAAGCAGGGCTTTCAGCGCAGCGTGCAACAGGGCTTGGTACTGCAAGTAGCAGAGCGCGCCACTCTGGACGTGAAGCTCACCGTCGGCGAGGTTAGCCAGAGCCTGACCGTCGAAGCCAATGCAGGCGTCATTGAAGTGGAATCGGCGGACCGCGGACTCACGGTGGATAATCTCCGCGTCGAAGCCACTCCTTTGCAAGGCCGGAATATATTCGCCCTCGCGTGGACCACGCCCGGCGTCGCAGTCACAGGCGGCGTCACCCGGCTGCGTCCTTTCGATATCGGCGGATCCTCCGGCATCTCCGTGAACGGCTCCCGCCCCTCTACCAACGAAGTTCTGATCGACGGAGTATCCAACCTGGCCAAGGCTTCCTCGGTCGCCTACGTGCCCCCGGTGGAAGCCACCGAAGAGTTTCGCGTCCAGACCACGAACTACGATGCGCAGTACGGTTGGACCACTGGCGGCGTCGTCAACATCCTTACCAAAGGCGGCACCAACGAATGGCACGGCTCCGCCTTTGAATTTCTCCAGAACACGCACCTCAATGCCAACACGTTCAACAACAACCGCAACGGCGTGCGCCGGCAGTCGTCCCACATCAATACTTTCGGCGGCGCATTGGGCGGTGCAATCAAGAAGAACAAGCTCTTCGTCTTCGGCAGCTATGAGAACATCCGCCAGGTGATTCCTGATCCGTTCGTAACCTCGGTCCCCACGGCGCTGCAGCGCACCGGCGATTTCTCGAAGACGTACTACTCGCGAGATGCGGCCGGCAATCCCCTGGTGCAGGCCATTTTCGATCCGTTCTCCACCACCACCGACGCATCCGGCGCAGTGGTGCGCACCGCCTTCCCGGGCAATGTGATCCCGTCCTTGCGCCTGAACCCCATCGCCTTAAAAGTGTTGGGCCTGATCCCGCCCGGCAGCACGCCCGGGAACGCAACCACCGAACTCAATAATTTGGCCACCAGCGGTTCCAGCCGCAAGTTCACTGACTTCTTCCCCGAATACACCACCCGCGTGGACTACACGGTGAACGAAACTACTCGCCTGTTCGTCCGCTATTCCCGTAACGCGCTGGCTGAGGCGCGGGGCTTCCGCTACTCCACCAACGCCGCCATCAACGTGGCTGACACCACCGGCAACAGCCCGTTCACAAGGGAGAACCATAGCGCCATCATCCAGCTCACCAAGACGTTGAGCCCCACCACGGTTCTTGACTTTCGCATGGGCCTCGCCCGCTTCCTTTCGCAAAGCGGCGCAGCCGGCGGCGCGAACTACGACCTGGGCAGCCTCGGCTTCTCTTCGCAATTCCAATCTCAGGCCGCGAAATACTTTCCCCGGTTCAGCTGGTCTAATTATGAAGGGGCCGGAGCAAACCCGGTGCAGATCGATCCCATCGCGCAAACCAATTCCTTCCAGGGCTCCATCTTCAAAAACATGGGCAGCCATTCGATCAAGACCGGTGGCGAATTCCGCCTGCAGCGCGCCAATTCACAAGTCCCCGGCTTTGTTGCCGGCAACTTTTCCTTCGATCAGAAGTTCACCGGCAGGAACGCCCTGGCCATCGACCCAACCAGCGGAAACTCCATCGCCAGCTTCTTGCTGGGTACGGCCGAATCGGGCTTCATCGATGTCAACAGCCAGCCGGCCCGCCAGCAGCGTCTATTCTCGGCCTACGTGCAGGACGACTATCGCGTCACCACAAAGTTGAAGCTGAATTTTGGATTGCGCTGGGATTATCTCGGCCCGCTCACCGATCGCTTTAACGCGCTGACCCGCGGCTTTGACACCACCAGCGCCAGCCCGCTGCAGGCGCCTGGCATCAACCTGAAAGGTGGGCTGCTGTTTGCCGGCGTCGGCGGCAACGATCGGGGCATCTTCGTCAAGGATCTGAACAACTTTGCACCCCGCGGCGGCTTCGCCTATCAATGGAATGAGAAGACGGTGTTCCGTGGTGGCTACGGCCTGATGTATGCCCAGACCTTTGATGACCCGGGCGGCGCGCCAGGCTTTAGCCAACGCACCGGCATGGTGACCTCCGTAGTAACTGGCGTGCCGCAGGATACCCTCACCAATCCGTTCCCGGTGGGCATCCTCCGTCCAGTCGGCAACAGTCAAGGACTCAGCACGTTCCTGGGCCAGACGTTCAACTTCTCCGACCCGAATCGCGTTGTGCCCTGGACGCACCAGTTCTCTTTTGAAGTACAGCGCGAACTTCCGGGCCGCGTGCTCCTGACGCTGGGATATGTGGGCAGCCGGATCCGCGGCCTCTCGGCAGCCAAGGGCTTCAACGAAATTTCGCGGGACTCTTTCGCCTTGGGTGCCACAGCGCTTACGCAGAATGTAGCCAATCCACTGGCGGGCCGCTTGCCCGGCACGTCTCTCAACGGGGCCACCGTACAACGTCAGCAGTTATTGCGGCCGTACCCGCAGTTCCTTGGCATCACCCAGCTGAACCGGTCGGAAGGCCAGTCCCGCTACGACGGCATTCAATTCGTCTTGGCTAAGCGCCTGGCCAAGGGGGTTACCGCCAATTTGTCCTATACGTATTCGAAGACCATCGAACGCGTCAACTACCGCAATGCGCAGGATTCCTCACTCGAAAAAGTAGTGACTGCCTGGGACGTGCCGCAGAGCCTGCAACTCAACGGGGTTTACGAGTTGCCCTTCGGAACCGGCCGGCACTTTGCTTCCAGTGCGCCCAGGGGAGTAAGGCAGCTGATTAGCGGTTGGGAGATTAGCGGCATCGCGCGTCTGCAAAGCGGCCTGCCAATGGCCTTCCCCTCGAACGCGGTTCCCACCGGCGCCAGCCCGAAGTATGACGGCCAGAATCTGGACCGCTACTTCAATACCTGCACGCTGCTGGCAAACGGAAACACTCGCGGCTGTCTCGGCAGTGAAACTCCGGTCTGGGGAATCCGTCCGGCGTTCACGCTGCAGACGTGGTCGTCTCGCATCACCTCGGTGCGCGTTCCCGGCATTCGCAATCTCGACCTGGCGATCATGAAGCGCACGGCCATCACCGAACGCGTGTCGCTCACATTCCGCACGGAGTTCATGAACGCCACCAACACGCCGCAGTTCTTTAACGGACCGATTCTGGATGTAAACAGCGGCAACTTCGGCCGCATCTCCGGCGCGCTGGACCAGACGAATCTGCCCAGGTTTATTCAGTTTTCGCTGAAGCTGCAGTTCTAAGACGGGGTAAAGATCCGTGAGGGCTACTCAGGACAACGTTTTAGCCGACTGACAATGGTGTGGTCGGCTTGTGCCGGTGGCATAGGGCCGCGTAGCTCAATTGGATAGAGCGAAAAGCCCCGGCGAATCGGTAAAAAAGCATGCCTTCCGAAGCATGGTAGCTGGCGTACGGAGGCAGGACTACGAGTGCACGGTATCAAAACTCCTTAGTCAGAAGTACCCTTCCCGCTTGCGATCTTCCATGGCAGCCGCGGAACGCTGATCGTCAGCACGAGTTCCCCGTTCGCTGGCTGACGTAGTCGCGATGTCCCTGACGATTTCGGTCAAGTTAGAGGCTTCAGATACGACGGCACCCGTACACGTAATATCGCCAATGGTCCGAAACCGGACGCGCATCGGCCGCGGCGCTTCGCCCGGCTTCAACCCGACGCAATCGGAGTGAGCCAACAACGCACCTTCCCGTTCTACGCAGATGCGTTCATGAGTGAAGTATAGGCTCGGAACATCCAGCTTCTGCTGGAGGATGTAGAGCCAGACCTCCATCTCCGTCCAGTTGCTGATGGGAAACACGCGAAAATGCTGCCCGGACTGCTTGCGGCTGTTGTACAGCGACCACAATTCGGGACGCTGATTCCGGGGGTCCCATTGCCCGTATTCGTCTCGGAAGGAAAAGAACCGTTCCTTGGCACGCGCTTTCTCCTCGTCCCGGCGAGCCCCACCGATTGCTGCATCGAATCGGAATTCGCGAATCGCGTCCAAGAGCGTCACGCTTTGCAAAGAGTTACGGCTGGCTCCGGGACCCTTCTCTTCCGTGACACGACCTTGCCGGATTGTGTCCTCCACGCTGCGTACCAGCAACTCGACGCCGATCTTCTGAATCCACCAGTCGCGATATTCAATGGTTTCCGGAAAGTTATGCCCGGTGTCGATATGCAAAAGAGGGAACGGGATGGGGCCTGGGAAAAACGCCTTTCGCGCAAGATGGCTGACCACAATCGAGTCCTTGCCACCGGAGAACAACAGCACAGGGCGCTCAAATTCGGCCGCTACTTCTCTCAGAACGAAGATCGCTTCCGCTTCGAGATATTGCAGATGTGTAACCTTGCCCCTTTCGGGGGCTTGTAGCGGACTGCTATCAATCGCTAAAGTGTGTTGAGTCATTTGAGTCGAGTTCCGCTTGGTTCCCGCGGTGGGCTTCAAATCTGGAGATATTCAAGAGATCCAGCTGAGTCTTCAGCTCCGTGAGAAGACGAGGCTCCTCACGATGTCTGTAGGGTTCGACGCTGGAGAACACGAGACTGAGACACCGGGATAATCTCGTGCGGATAAAATCTCCGCCGGCCGGCGGCTGCAGAGTGTAGTACGAAGCCGACAGCTCAACCTGGCATGGAGCTTGAGCTGGCAGCCGCTGGAAGAGAAGTTCGGCCACATCCATAAGGGCAGAAAACACCTCGCGGCTCCGGGGTTCGTCCGGCGGCAGATAGTCGCCCAGATCGGCACGTAGCGCAATTTCAAACCAGTAGAAGGATGTGTCCGGAGCCTGCCAAGTGAGATCCGGGTAGATCTCATAAACAATTTGCTGGAGGGGCGTGCCGCCCGGCAGCCGCTGGCAATTGAATTGTGATTGATGATGCGCCATGGGTCTCTGGATGATCCCGAAGTTCTACTCCGGCGATTGGCTAGTGACGAGCTTCTGGGCTTAGGCGCCAATCAGAACGGCCCCGGTATTCGTAGACAGTGCTGCCCTGCATGGACATCAAATAAATCCAGCCATTCTCAACAAGACTTCGGACTCCGGGATTGGCGTTCAAGACCAAATCGATTCGGTCGCGAGGAGCTTCGATGAAAACTTGCAAACGCAGCGGTTCGTGCATCCATTTCGTGCCATCGTGGAGCGATTGAAGGGGAAGTCCTGTTCTAAGATCCCCACCGTTGCCTTCCCAGATTCCGAATGTGCCGACGACATTGTGAAGGACTTTGTTGCCGCTTCCGAACAGCAGGTTGTTCACGGTAGAACCGTAATACTGAAGGTTGATCCAACTGGCGACGACGACGGGCGCGGTCAGTATGAGCTGCAGAACCGAAGCGTCCGTATCCGAGACCGCGTCATAGTCGTGCAGAAATACCCGGCCCTCCAGATTGAGCCCTCGAGTTCTTGATCTGTTTGCGGCGATGAAAGCTGCGTTTCCCGCCAGACCCCATTCGGGGCGGACCTCCGACCAGTCCACGCTGCGCCGGCGAATTTCCCGATCGAGCTTCTCGGATGCGACCGGCGCAACATCCGGCAGGAGGGAGCGACTGCGTTCGCAGCGGGCTTGCTTGGACGCGAACTCAAGCCAGCCTTTGATATCTTGGCGTTGCTTGTCGGAGAGCAAATCGTGGCCGTAGAGAGTTACGTCGTCGGTGGTTGTATTGTGAAGTCCCGCGACGAAGACGGTGTCTTCCGGGATCTCAATTCCGCGTTCCTTCAAGCCTTGGCGCACGGCGGAATCGTTCACCAGTGCGGCTGCAAATCGCGCGTTCACGTCTCCTTTGTGGCCGCCGCAAGCCCCACAATCCAGGCTCGATCCATAGGGATTGTTCTCGGTCCTACTGCCGTGCCCGCAAATCAGAACAATCGGCGCCAGGCGGCTAGTATCAACGCTCATGTTCTTTAGCGCACCCGCGGCCAGGTCCACCTGCGCCGAGAGTGGAATTAACCAAGTGAGCTCCTGAACCGCCTCGTCCGCCGCGGACTTTCGGACCGATTGCTTGAGCAAGCCCACACCAGACCAGGACCCACCAACTTCCACAGATGAAAAGCAGGCCGCTGCCGAGTTTCGAAGGCTCTTCCAGGCGGCGCTGACGCGACTGGCTAGCCGGCCTAACCGCGAATCCTGCTGTGCTGCCCGCAGTTGGTATTGGGATGCGATAAGCACCGGACACCGCGCTGCAGAGTCAAATTCCACCGGCATGCCAAAGAACCCGGCGAAGCCGATGGTCTCAATGCCCGGCGATTGCGATTCGAGTGCCCGCCGATAGACTTCCGAACGAACATCGATGCAGAAGATTGCTTGCAGTGCCTTTCGAGAAGAATCGGCGGCTGGGTCTGGAGCCGAGCTCAATTTCTTTATCAGCCTTGATCGGAAGGCGTTTTCGGCCGCCAACTGCGCGATGTATCTCGCATGGACGCACCCGGCAGTGTTCGTAGTCTGGACAACCTGACAGCGCCAATCGCTATCGAAGGCGAGTAGCGCAGCGTCGTAGGCAAGCCGAATTGCGAGCAACTGCCGAACGAACTGTTGTCCACTCCCTTGCCGATCCTCATAAGCGGCATATGCGCTCCAGCCGAAAACACTCATCAACTCGCGATGTAGAAAATCACAGGCGAGTTCGGGTGGAACGCTGAGCAAATCCAACGCCGAATCGATTGTAGCTTCTTCTGAATCTGGCAGGTCCCTGACGTACCGGCGAAACCCTGGTAGGCCGAAAACCTCTGGATTCGCGTCGATCTCGGCGGCTTGCTTCCATGCCGCATAAAGCGAGCGGTCGTTGAAGGGAGTTTTCCAGGAAGATTGCCCGCGGTCAAAATACGAGGAGCACCATTTCGAGATTTCCTCGACTACAAAGGTGGCCCAGCCAGTTGCGCGCGTCCGGTCCAGCCAATCGGCTACAGTAAGGATCTGTTCCGAAGGATCATCCCTCTTCAGTTGTTCCGTTAGCCAGTAGACCGGATCAACTGGATCGATGGCGCCTCTATCTTGAACAATCGCAGCCCTAATGTCCGCGGCGAGAATCGCTCCGCTCCTGATCTGCTCGAGATAGTACCCCGCATCCATCAGGATGTCGCGATGCGCCACCTTTGCCAGGAGCCGGGTTGCCTCCGTGAAAGGCATTTCGCTCAGTCCCAAGAAAGGATTGACGGCAACAAAGTTCTGCAGAGGCCACAGTGGGGGAACGCGGCTGCACGCAGCTTCCACTGCCTCGGCTTGTGCCGGCTGTTCGCCAAGTGCGAGAAGACTTAGGGCCATCTATACGTTCTCCTGTGAGATTTTTACCGGCCAGAGCGTCGTCGTGATCCGATTGGCGAGGGTATTGAAGTAGAAACCATTCCGGGCGTGGACGTAGAGGTGCCTGCCGAACGAAGTACGCGCTAAACGTGGTAGCTGTGTCTGCGCAACCGCAACAAGTACGAAGATTGCGAGTATGGGAAGTCCAACCCAGGTGGTACCGATTTTCAGCGGCGTCACCGCCACTTCGGCGACATGACCCAATGCGAAGTAAGCTCCGCTGAAACCCGCGCCGAGGGCCAGACCGGTGGCGCCCGGCCAACCCTCGTCCATGGTCTTCCAGAAACTCCAGAGCATCTGCGCGAGAGCAAGGGTAAAGATACCGAGCAGCACCGGCTCATCAAGAGGAGACCGTCCGAAAGCCATTGCAGTGACGACGTTGATTCCGGCGGCGGAAACCAGGCCAGCCGCAACAACCGCCGGGCTGATAGAGCGCTGCTCCGCGACTGGCCTTTCCAGAACAACACTGCCTGAAGAAAGAAAGGCATGAGCCTTGTAGAGGGAGTGAGCCACCAGATGAAGGAGCGCCAGGTGAAAAGCCCCGAGGCCGCATTCGAGCATCATGAAGCCCATTTGTCCGACGGTTGAGAACGCCAGACAGCGTTTCACGCTTGCCTGCGTTAACATGACCGTCGATGCAAACAGCGCGGTGAAGCTCCCCACCACGCAAAGGATAAGAAGCGCAGTGCTCGATAAGGAGATCAGTGGACTCAGCCGTATGACCAGGATTCCCCCCGCGTTGATGATTCCGGCGTGCATGAGCGCTGATACCGGAGTCGGGGTCTCCATGGTGTCCGGCAGCCAGCTGTGAAATGGGAATTGAGCAGACTTAAGGAGGGCCGCGAAAACCAGAAGCCCGGCAATCCAACTCACAGAAGTTGGCAGATGTTCGAGGCCGGCATACCTAAGACGATCGACTGCGTCAAAGATCTGCTGAAAGTCCCAGGTGCCGAATTCGGTATACGTTAGGACAAGGGCTGCTAGCAAAGCCGAGTCGCCTAGCCGGCTGATGAGAAACTTCTTTCTGGCAGCAAGCAGAGCTCCAGGACGGCCGCCGTAAAACTGGAGCAATTGATGCAGGCTGAGGCTCGTCCCACACCAGGCGAGCGCAAATAGCAAGAGGTTCTGGGAGAGGACCAGCGCAAAGACACAAGCGCCGGTGAGGCAAAGCCAAAGCGTGAAGCGCGCCTGTGCTGGGTCACCCATCATGTACCGCCTCGAGTAGCGGCAGACGATGCCAAAGAGAAACGTGCTGAGCACCAATAAGACGTTGGTGAGCCGGTCGAGAAAGCTGCTGGCGATCAGTGCTGAAACGAAGCAGGAGGCTGCGAACAGTTGCCCCCACAAGGCTGCCTTGCGTCCAACCCGCAGGGTGTGTGAATCCGAATCATTCATCAATCAGCAGAATAGCGAAAGAGCATGGCTTCGTTCCAATAGATGTTTTATATAGAATCGTTCTATATGGTATATGTGAACTAAAGGTGTTCCTAAACTATCACCATCTGCGGTACTTTTGGGCGATTGCGCACGAAGGCAGTTTGACGAAGGCAGCGGCCAAAATGAATGTCGCGCAGTCCGCGCTCAGCATTCAGCTTCGCCATTTGGAAGAAACCCTTGGCCACGCCCTCTTTGTGCGGAAGAATCGAATGCTGGTCCTGACCGAAGCTGGCCGGATGGCGTTGCAATACGCGGATTCAATCTTTCGGACGGGCGAAGAGCTTGTGGACACGCTCCAGTATCGTTCCCGTAAGACACGCCAAGTTCTGCGAGTGGGGGCGGTGGCGACACTCTCTCGCAATTTCCAGTGGGAATTTGTAAGACCTCTACGGAACAGACGCGACGTGGAACTCGTCCTGCGATCGGGAAGTGTCCGCGATTTGATTGTTCAATTGCGCAATCATGAGGTTGACGTCGTCCTTTCGAATCAGGCACTCCGCCGCGACGCCGAGACTGGGCATCACAGTCATCTTCTTGCCGAACAGGAAATAATTTTGGTGGCTCGGGCGGCAACGAGGAAACGGCCTTTCCGCTTTCCTGAAGACTTTCGGACGACGCCGGTGATTCTGCCGAGCCTGGAAAGTGACATTCGAGCGGGGTTCGACCTGATGCTTGATCAGGCAGGCATCCGGCCGATCATCGCTGCCGAAGTCGATGATATGGCCATGCTGCGTGTTCTGGCGATGCGACTCAAAGCAGTAGCCTTGGTTCCGAAGGTTGTCGTGCAGGACGAATTGCGCGCAGGTTCGTTGGTGGAGCGTTACCGGCTTTCCTCCATCAAGGAACGGTTTTATGCGATTACGCCGAGCCGCACTTTTCCCAACCCACTGGTTAAGGAGTTGATCACCCACGCCACCCAGAACGGCTGAGGAAAAAATGGGGGGAACTGCATTGGAGATGACCTTTGTTCGATGGGGTCGAATCTGTGGAACTCAAAACTATGGCGGGCGCTGGCTCTTGCCGGTTTCTGGTGGTTACGTTCGTCGTCGCCGGGACCTCGACCGCCGTTTGCCGTTTGGATTGTCTGGAAGCGGTGCGTTTTGCCGTCGGGGAAGCCTGCGGCAAGTGGGGGTGACGCCGTCGACTGGCCAAAGCCGGCCAGCCTCATCATCCGGTGCGCACTCCCCGTTCATCGTGATCCAAGTAACTTTGAACATCGCCGGGCAAAGCATCACTGTTCCGCGCCGGGGACCAACCCTACTTAGCCATCTTGGTAGCTTGCCGCGCCACCAATTGCCAGCCCTGCGGAGTCTTCTCCCACACGTGCAGAACCTGCATGTGCACGATGTTGGTGGCGCTGTGCCACAGGTCCACCTTACCGTTCACATAAGCGGTATTCCCATGAATCCGAACCGTGGTGTCCGGAAAGAATTCGATCTTCTCAATAACTGACTTCGATGTGGTGATCGCTTTGATCACATCGGCCTTGGTCTCGAAACTACCCGTTGAGTGGACATACGTAAGGTCGTCGGCCAGCAGCTTGTTTAACGCCGCTCCATCCTTTTGGACCATCGCGTTCTTGTAGGCGTCCATCGCAGCAAGTACTTCCTGCTTACTGCTGGCGGAGCTGGCGGGAGCGGCGGCCGAAAGAACAGCCGCCGTGAGGAGAATCAGAATAAAGTTTTTCATGGCATGGAACCTACGTATATATTTCCTTGATCACTTCGCCCGCAAGCACGGTGGGACGTTCCGCCCGGCCGTTGTGCATATAAGTCGTCTTTAGATGATCGAGCCCCAGCATCCAAAGAATCGTCGCGTGAATGTCATGAACGTGTACCGGCTTTTCCTGTGCACGCAGACCAATCTCGTCGGTCGAACCAAAATATTGCTCGGGTTTCGCACCGCCGCCCGCCATCCACATCGTGAAGCCCCACGGATTATGGTCGCGCCCGTCGCTCAACTCACTAAACAACCACCGCCTAAAGGCGGTAGGATCGAATTGCGACTGAAAGTCGCAGGCTGCGGCTAAATCCGCCTGAAGGTTGTCCCGGCTGAGAGCCGGGTTAAGGCTCCGCGGGCGCGGTGATCTTGAATCCCTGGTCATCCTGGTCCCATTTCTGATTCTCGATGTATTCCCGGATCGTTGCTTCGTCCACCGTGCCCACAAATGTTGACCCCAGTAGCGCTTTCTCAACTCCGGAAACTCGGCTTGCAACCTTCGCGACGACCGGCCTTTCAAATACTACACCAGCTTCGCTGGCGATAGATCCGCCGGTGCTGATAGCAGCATGTGGATGTGGTCCGGCGACACCAATCCTCGCACTATCACCCCATCCCGCACTTCGCAGATCTGTCGGATCAAATCCCTCGTTCTTTCTGCCATCCGCCCGCTCAGCACCTTGTATCGATACTTCGTGATCCATACCACGTGGTACTTTATGTCAAATACCGCATGCGCTCTCCGTCGATACTCCGCCATCTTCCCATTCTGCAGCACTGTGGCTGAAAGCGTCCCGCCTAAAAGGCGGGGGGATTAGACCGGGCACATTGAACTAAAAATAGTACTTCAGAGTGAACTGAATTTGACGCAACTGGCTGGTGGAACGGATGCGGCCGAATCCAGTGGCCGCAACCACGTTCGACGAGCCCCAATTGGCGCTCGGCCTTCCCCACGCCGGGTGGTTGGGAGCGTTGAACATTTCCGTACGGAATTGCAACCGGTGCCTCTCACTGATCCGGAAGTCTTTGAGTACCGATAAATCCACGTTCCATGTGGCAGGCGCAATCAGGTTGTTTCGGCCGCAGTTGCCGAACTTACCCGCCGTCGCATTGGAGAATGCCGCCGGATCATAGTATTTGTCCGGATTTGGATTAGCTGCCACTTGCGCAACTCCGGCGATGCAGTTGATCCGGTTTCCGTCTGGTACGATCCCTTGTCCAGCGGCGTCCCAGGATCTTGTGGTAATCGATGTTCCGGACTGTACGGCGGTGATTGTGCTGAATTGCCACGAGCCCACGATCTGGTTTACGATACCGCCCTGGTTCAGGAACTTCTGCCCCTTGCCAAAGGGAAGCGTATAGAGAATCGAGGTGACGAAGCGGTGAGGAATGTTGAATCCCGCCGGTCCCTTTTCGCAGGCGCGGCAGTGCGGATCCTGCGGCGTGAAATCGTCACCCGTACCGCGTATCGCGCTGTTCTCATCCATTGCCTTCGACCAGGTGTAGCTGGAAAGCGTCGTAAAACCGCCACCGAAGCGCTGGCTTAACTTGGCGCTGAAGGCGTTATAGCTTCCCACGCCATCACCCGTAATGAATTGGATGGCCTGCCATTCCGGATACGGCGCACGTGTGACGAATGGAGTGATGCCGGGAACCGGTCCGTTGCCATTAATCAGGTACTCAAGCTTGCGGCTCTGGTTCCCCGTGTAGCCGACTTCGAGCGTCGAATTATTACCCAGTGTCCGCTGAATATTGAACAGGTATGACATGGTGTACGTGGTAGCCAGATTCGGATCGGCCCCCCAGGTGAGGCCGGACGGGCTCGACAATTTGACCGGTAACTGGCTGGTGTTGATGAAATTATCGTAAGTCGGAGTCGTCGTCCCCTGAGAATCGGGGACAATTGTTGCCCGGCCGCCCAATCCGCGATTCAAGTCGAAGATGGAATTCTTGCTCTCCTGCGAAAAGAAGATACCGAACCCGGTCCTGATCGACCATTTGCTCGAAGGACTGAATGCGATACCCAGGCGTGGCGCGAAATTGTTGTAGTCGGTCTTGATCAAGCGTTTACCCAATCTTCCGTCGCGCGCCAACCGCACCGCTCCGGTAAACCGGAAGTCGATGTTTTCGTAGAAGTCGCCATTTCCCGTTCGCACGTAGGTCGGATGCAGCAAGGTGTTGGGTTCATTGGCAGTGTAAGGCAGTGGCTGCTTGAATTGGAAGTTGACCTCGTTGCCAAACTTATCCCAAAGCGGTTGTGCCACCTCCCATCGCAAACCAGCATTGATAGTCAGCCGCGGAGTCAGCTTGAAAGTGTCGTCGATGTATGCCGCCCACTCATGATTGCGAAAATCTCCCTTTGCCAGAGCCACCGCGCTATCAATCTGGTTGAAGTTCCCCATCAGGAAGTCCGCTCCGGAATAGCCGCCCGCCAGCGTATTGGCATTAGCGGTGAAGTTTCCAACCGTCGTGAATCTGCCGCGGGCGAATTCATTCCCCAACTGCAAATACTTGTTGTAGCGATATTCTCCACCGAACCGTATCGTATGCTTCCCAATCACCCACGAGAAGTTGTCGGTTCCTTGATAGACCTTGTCGTCGATGGTAAACGGTCCGTTGGCGTCATTGCCGAGGCCGCTCAAATTGTTGGCGAGCGAAATGTTCGGAATTCCCCACGAGTTCGGATCCGAGATCTTCACCGGAGTTCCCAGCGCGGCGTTGACGTTTTCCACGCCGGCCAATTCCTGGCTGATGTTGTTATAGAGCGAGTTGTACCCGAAACGGGCTTCATTCACCTTCGTGGACGAGAACACACGGGTATTGGAGACTACCCACTGGTTTGCACGCGTGTAGAGCGGTTGTCCGTTCAGCTTGATTCCAGGTGTGTTCGTTAATTCGTCGGTCCAACTGTAGCGTCCGAACCATTGGGAGTTCGCGCTTTCATTGAAGTCGATTCGCCCCGTAAACTGGTCCTTGTCCACCGGCGTCTTCGCATTGTATTGGTAATTTCGATTCGGCAGCCCGGCGACAGTTAGATTCGGCAGCGGTGCATATTTGTCAAGAATCAGCAGTGAACCCTTACTGAAGCGGCCGGCTGGAATCTGATTCCCCGGAAATGCAGTGGACGTCACGGTGGTGGTGCCGTTCGCATTCGCGGTCTTGACGCGCGTGAGAGGATCTTGCAGTGCGGTCGGCACTACGGAGAAATCACCCCCGCGCATCGCTGCGGTCATGGTGGTGCCAAACGTGTTTACCGTGCGCCGGGACTTGAAGCCCTCGTAGTTCGCCATGAAGAAGAGCCGGTTCTTGCCGTTGAATAGTTTCGGGATCTGCACGGGGCCGCCCAGCGTGAATCCATACTGGTTCTGCCGGTAGGGTTGCTTGAGGGGAGCCGTTTGATTGGGTGACTCCGGGTCCTTGAAAAAATACGGTTTCGCATCCAACCTGTCGTTGCGGAGAAACTCAAATACGGAGCCGTGATACTCGTTCGTTCCACCTTTGGTGGATACGTTCACCTGGCCGGCGGCCCGTCCGAATTCCGCGGGATAGATGCCGGTCTGTACCTTGAATTCCTGCAACGCTTCAACCGACGGCAAGACGATGTACAGATTGAAATTGATGTCGGTGTTCGTGATGCCGTCCAGAGTGTAGTTGCTCCAGGTAGCCCGCGAACCGGAAAGCGACATGGTGATGCCCGACCGCGTACCGCCCTGGCGTCCGGAAGCCTGAGCGGCCGGATTGAATCCATAAGTCACATTCGGGCTCAATGCAACCAGGCTCAGGAAGTTTCGTCCATTCAACGGCAGGTCGGTAATCCGTTGCTTTTCGATGACCGTACCCACCGTCGCATTCTCCGTGGTGAGCAGTTGCGCCGAGGCGGCTACTTCCACTGTCTCGGTTACCTGGCCGATCTCCAGATTGAAGTCCACGCGCGCTGTCTGCTGGACTTGGAGTTCGATGTTACTTCTGTTTGCCGATTTGAAACCTGTATTCTCCACTCTTACCTCGTACACGCCGGGATTCAGGGCGGGGACGTTATATATTCCACTCTCATTGGTGGTGACGGTTCTGACGATATTGGTTTCCATATTGCGCACGGTTACCTGAGCGCCCGGCATGACGGCGCCTGTGGAATCGCTAACAAGCCCTGACATGGTTCCCAAGGTCTGCCCCGGCAGTAACGCGGCTGAGGCCAAAAGAATCAATAACAAAAGATGCGGACATCGAGCGAAGGGCTTCATGGGCCTTCCTCCTCATAGTTGACGTAACTTCAGTGTGAATGAGTATATGTCGGAAGGAGTTTGAGATGCAATGGTTACGGCGCTTACCAGGGGCAATTCTCATTGACGGTTCCCGAAAGTGCGTCATGGCATCGCGGCACACCAGTCGCCGCCTAAACGGGCGGTCCATGTGGGAGGTGAACATGCAAGTTGTCCAGCGAGTTAAGCACCTGATCATCGGAGGGGTGGGACACAATTGTTCGCATTTGGCGTTCAGACATAGGCAGGCGATTTCATGCAGCAACACCATCATTTACACAACGCATCTCGCCACGATGCTGGACCAAGCATATCGACGACGCGCTTGCAAAGCAGGAGATCCGCCGGCGTCGTCCCGGGCTGTTCGTGTGCGGCCATTCCCACATACTCAAAGTGACGCGCGAGCCTTCTTCGGGCACGCTTCCTATGAACCCTGGCGCGTGCGGCCATCGTGGCTGGCACACGGTCCGAACTAGGCTCCGCTTTACGGTGGAGGCAGGGAAGATCTCCGGCCTGGAAGCCATCGAATTAGGACCGCGCGGCCGCAAACAAAACCCGTGATAGAGTATAAGCAATTCGCTGTCGTAAAAAGTTTCACTTAAGGGAGTTTTTTCATGAAGAGACTAGGTTGTTTCTTTGGTCTGTTGATCCTCTGCGTCTCGTTATTCGGCCAAAGTGATCGCGGCACCATCACTGGAACGGTTTCCGATGCTGCAGGGGCGTTAATCCCATCAGTCGTTGTCATCGCAACCAATCCGGAAAACGGTTTGCAGTTTCGAACCGAAACCACAAGCACCGGCAATTACACCATTCCATCCGTCCCGGCGGGCGGCTACGATCTCACCATTGAGCATCCTGGCTTCCGCAAGTTTATTCAGGCCGGTTTGCGTGTACAAGTTGCCCAGACTGCCCGAGTAGACGTCGCGCTCCAAGTTGGCTCCACGTCGGACTCCGTAACCATCACCGCGGATGCGCCTCTGCTGAAGAGCGAAAGCGCGGAACAAAGCACCACCATCAGCGGCGACCGCATCAACGCGCTTCCATTGAATTTCGCCCTCGGCGCGGGAGCGGTCCGCAATCCGCTCAGCTTCGTTCAACTCGCGCCCGGGGCCAGCATCAACGGCTGGAACGACATTCGCGTCAACGGCGCGCCCAGCAATACGTTCCGCATTATCTTTGAAGGGCAGGACACCACCAGCGCACTCAACCCTCGCGTGTCCGACGAGTCGCAAGCGTCGGTAGAAGCCATTGAAGAGTTCACCCTGCAGAGCAGCAACTTCTCGGCCGAGTTTGGACAGGTTGGTGGCGGGCTCTTCAACTTCACCTCGCGTTCCGGTACCAATCAATACCATGGCAGCGCCTACGACTACTTCGCGAATGAAGGCCTCGGCGCCGCCCAGCCCTTCACGAATGTGAGGCCGCAGGTACGGCGGCACGATTTTGGCGGGAGCGTCGGCGGACCGGTTTTCATTCCGAAAGTTTACAACGGAAAGGACCGCACGTTCTTTTTCTTTAACTATGAAATGTTCCGCGATCGTCAGAATAAAGTGAACGGATTCGGCACGGTTCCAACTGACGCATTCCGCAATGGCGATTTCAGCTCGGTTCTCACTGGTCGCGTTCTTGGCGTCGATCCGCTTGGCCGCAACATTATGGAGAACGCGATTTACGACCCCGCCACCACCCGTACGGTGAACGGCCAGGTGGTGCGCGATCCGTTCTTGAACAACATCATTCCTGCCTCGCGATTCGATCCCGTCTCCGCCAAGGTGCAGTCTCTGATTCCCAAGGCGGATCGCCCCGGGCTGGTGAACAACTTTACCCGCCGTTATGCCTACCGGAAAATCCAGGCGATTCCCAGCGTGAAGATCGACCATAGCTTCAACGGAAGTTCGAGGATGAGCGCCTACTGGTCAGCCCAAAGCACGGATAAGGACAATGGCCAGGACGACGGTTTGCCCGATCCGATTTCGCCGCGCCGCGACCAGATCATCCGCAGCCAGACGGTGCGAGTCAATTTCGATCAAACCATCCGGCCGACCTTCCTGGTGCATCTCGGCGCCGGATATCAGCGCTACCACAATCCGGACGCCTCGCCCCAATCGATTCAGGACTACGACGCATCGCAGCTTGGATTCAAGGGCCAGATCGGTTCCGGATTCCCAAGGTTGACCGGGTTGAGCGGCGCGCTGGGCGGCGTGGCCAACCTCGGCCCCACGAACCGCACGCTCTATCTTCAAGACAAACCGACGGCGGTGGCCAGCGCGACTTACATTCGCGGCAACCACACCTATAAGTTCGGAGGGGAATGGCGCATCGATACATTCACCAACATCTCGACCGGTGGCGTGGCCGGCTTTTATGGTTTCTCCAACATCGAGACTGCTCTGCCGTCCACGAACGGACAGAATCTGCAGGGTGGCTCAGTTGGCTTTAACTATGCGAGCTTTCTTCTGGGACGAGTGAACAACGCCTCGCTGTCGAATACGCAGGCGCCGCAATACCGACGAATGAACTGGGGCTTCTTCGCGCAGGATACGTGGAAGGTGACCCGCAAACTGACGCTCGACCTGGGCGTCCGCTACGATCTGCAAAACCCGTCGCGCGAGCTCTGGCGCCGGACCAGCGGCTTCTCGGCGAGCGTTCGAAATCCGAACGCCGGCGGATTGTTGGGCGGCACGGTATATGAAGGTTCGGGCAATGGCCGCTGCAACTGCGAACTGGCCCATACCTATAAACTGGCGGTCGCGCCGCGGTTGGGCGTCGCCTACCAGATCGACGACAAAACCGTGTTTCGCGCCGGCTTCGGCATTTCCTACGGCCAGTTGACCGGCTTCAACTACATTGGCGGCGGCAACTCGCAGGGAATGGGTTTCAACACCGTTTCCTTCGGCACTCCGACGTTTGGCGATCCGGCGTTCCAGTTGGCGTCGGGCATTCCGTCCTACGATCCGAACGCTCTGTTCGGCGCGAGCTACGCTCCGGGTCTCCGTACTTCCGCTGGTCAACTGCTAAGCGCCACCTCGGCGATCGATCAGAACGCCGGACGGCCACCGCGCCAAGTCAGTTGGAACATCGGACTGCAGCGCGAGGTAGGCAAGAACATCGTGGTTGAGGCCGCCTACGTCGGCAATCGCGGAGTATGGTTCCGTGCCGATGGCTTGATCGACTACAACGCGCTCTCGCCGGAACGCATCCGCGGCTTTGGCTTGAACGTAGCCAACGCCGACGATCGCACGCTGTTGACGTCCCGCCTGGATTCCGCCGTTGCCATTCAGCGCGGCTTCAAGGCGCCCTACGCCGGCTTCCCGCTTTCCGCCACGGTGGCGCAGAGCCTTCGCCCGTTCCCACAGTTCACGACCATCGGCAGCACATGGGCTCCCGTTGGAAGCAACTGGTACGACTCCCTGCAAGCCAAGGTAACCAAGCGCTACTCGTTCGGACTCGACTTCAGCATGGCCTACACATGGTCGAAGAATCTGACCAATGTGGAAGACCAGGACGGCACGGTGGTTCCAACCAACGACGTCTTGAATCGTAAACTGCAGAAGTCCCTCTCGCGGGAAGACCAGCCTCACGTCTTCGTAACGGGCTACAATTACACCGCTCCGACGCCCGGCTTTGCCAAGAACAATGCCTTCGCCCGCACCGCTCTCAGCGGTTGGACGCTCGGCGGCGTGTTGCGGTATGCCAGCGGCAAGCCGATCCGCGTTCCGCAAGGCCAGAACGCCTTGAATTCCCTGTTATTCCGGGGAACGAATGTAAATCGGGCTCAGGGTGAGCCGTTGTTCACCAAGGACCTGAATTGCCATTGCTTCGATGCCAATAAGGAATTCGTCCTTAATCCAAAGGCGTGGGCCGATCCTGGTCCAGGCGAATGGGGCACGGCGGCCGCTTACTACAACGACTATCGCTATGCCCGCCGTTATGACGAGCAGATGAGCGTCGGCAAGCAATTCCACATCCGCGAGAAGATGTCGCTGCAGCTTCGGGCGGAATTCTTCAACGTATTTAACCGGACCTATCTGAATAATCCGGATAACGGTAATGCCAAGGCGACGCAGACGGTTGATCCGAAAACCGGCTTGACTTCGTCTGGCTTCGGGCGAATCAATAACGGCTCGACGTTCGCACCGCCGCGATCGGGTCAGATCGTAGCGCGATTCCAGTTCTAGTCGCGTAGCGGTTCAAGTTGGGGCGAGAATAGAGAGGTGCGGTTGGCCCTCATTCTCGCCCTTTTCTTTTTTGCAACCGCTCCGAAGCCGGTCTTTGAAACGCTTGCTCCCTCTCAAACAGGCATCACTTTCGTCCACAACAACGCCAAATCGGACAGACGGTACTTGCCCGAATCGATGGGCCCCGGCGTTGCCATCTTCGACTATGACAACGACGGATGGATGGATCTCTACTTCACCAACAGCGGGCCGGCGGACTTTTTCCAGCCTAAGAAACCCTTGCGCAACGCGCTCTACCGGAACAACCACGACGGCACGTTTACGGACGTGACCGTAAAGGCCGGCGTGGGCGGGCGTGATTTCGGAATCGGCGCCACCACTGGAGATTACAACAACGACGGTTGGACCGATCTCTACGTCACCAACTATGGAACGGACATCCTGTATCGCAACAATGGCGACGGTACTTTCACCGACGTAACGACACAGGCCGGTCTGAACCATCCCGGATTGCATACGGCGGCGGTCTTTTTCGACTTCGACAATAACGGCACGCAGGACTTGTTCGTCGGCCATTTTGTGAAGTGGAACCGGTCACTGGAGCGGGACTGCACACAGAAAGGCGTGCCGCATTATTGCTATCCACTCACTTACGATCCCTGGCCTAGCAGCCTTTATCGAAACAACGGCGACGGTACGTTCACCGATGTCAGCGATCGTTCCGGCATCGGTAAGCAGATGGGAAAGACCTTCGGCGCGGTCGCCACGGACATCAACAACGATGGCCTGCTGGACCTGTTCGTGGCCAACGATTCGGTGTCCAATTTCCTGTTCCTGAATAAGGGCGGCGGGCAATTCGAGGAGATCGGACTCGAAGCGGGCGTGGCGTATAACTCCGACGGAGCGGCGCGGTCCGGCATGGGAGTGGATGCATCGGACTACAACAACGACGGATGGCAGGACCTGTTCGTGGCCAACTTCAACCGGGAGAAGTTCTCGCTCTACCGAAACAAGAAAGACCGCACCTTCGCCGATGAATCGGGCGCGACCGGGATCGCCATGGCCACTCACATGTTCAGCGGGTGGGGCGTGAAGTTCTTCGACTTCAACCACGATGGAGATCAGGATCTGATTGTCTGCAACGGCCATCCCGACGACCTGATCGAGACGCTGTCGAGCACGCTGACGTACAAAGAACCGATCCTATTGTTTGAGAACCAGCACGGGAAGTTTGTGAGGCTCGGTCCCGACAAGGCTGGCGATGCATTTGCCCGCAATTACCCCGCGCGAGGGCTTGCGGTGGGCGATCTGGACAACGATGGGTTTCCCGATGTGGTGATCGCCAATTCCGGCGAGGCTCCGCTGGTGTTGCATCACGCCTCAGGTGGGTCCAACGGATGGATCGGGCTGAAGCTAACGGCGAACGCGACCGGAGTGATGATTACATGGTCCGCGGGCGGCATGACGCGTTCGAGATTCAAGACCGCCGGCGGCAGCTATCTCTCGGCGCACGATCCGCGCGAGGTGCTGGGGCTGGGTCCTGCTCAGAAGGCGGACTGGATTGAAGTGAAGTGGCCTGCTCCTATCGGCAGAGTGGACCGCTTCGAGAACGTACGGGCGGGCCGCTATTACACACTGCGCGCCGGAGGACGGCTGCAATGATCCGGCTGGCGCTTCTGCTGTTGGCCGCGACCGACCACTACGACCGGGCCAATACCTACTTCGGACAGCAGCGCTTCCCCGAGGCGGAGGCGGAGTTGACGGCAGCGCTGCAGGAAGATCCAAATTTGGTGCCTGCCCTCACGCTGAAAGGCAAGCTGACAATGGCCTTGAACCGCTTCGACGAAGCTCGTGAGTCCTTTGTTCGGGCGGCGGCGTTGCAGCCGAAGTCGGCGTATGTGCAGTTCCTGCTGGGTTTCTTCTACTACGTCGATAACGATTTCCAAAAGGCAATTCCAGCACTTGAGATCGCCCGGCAGTTGAACCCGAAGAACTCGCGGGCCACCTTCTATCTGGCGCTCTCGCAGGATGGACTTGGAGCGGCTAAGCCGGCCGCTGCGCTATATGAGAAGACGATCGACCTGGAGCGGGATCGTCCTGCTCCGGACGTGCATGTCGCTTACGCGCGGCTGTTGTACTCCCTCGGCCGCTACGAGGATGCCGCGAAGCAAGTGGACCGCGCTTTAAGCCTCGACCCGAAGTCGAGAGACGCGCACTACGAGCAGGGGCGCCTCTCGTTCGAGCGCGGCGAGTTCGCCAATGCCGCCGAGGAAGGCGAGAAGGCTTTGGCCGTCCCAGGCGCAGGCACGCTCGACAGGCAGATCCACTTCCTGTTGTCACGGGCATACGCAAAGCTGGGCCGGAAGGATCTCGCCGATGACCATCTGGCGAAGTTCAAGGCCTCCGGTGTGAGCCTAAGGCGATGATGCTCCTCTTCCTGGCCCAGGCCGTCTTCACAGGCAATGCCGCTTGCGCGCCCTGCCACAAGCAGATCTTCGATAGCTATGAACGGACACCGATGGCCCGCAGCAGTGGAGTGGTGACGGGCGGCGTTCCAACTGGAGAGGTCGCCGGCTTCCATATCAACGCGCAGGGCTTGGTGGATGAACGCAAGCTCGACTACTTCATTGGTTCCGGTGCAGCGGGCCGAAGCTATCTGTACTCCTTGGCCGGTTTCCTGTTCCAGGCGCCCATCACCTGGTATTCGCAGAAGAACCTGTGGGACATGTCGCCGGGCTTCGAACGCGGCCGCAGTCCGCTGTGGAACCGGCCGATCGCACCCAACTGCCTGTTCTGTCACGCGAGCCAGATACGGCCGATCTATGGCACCGAGAACCAGTTCGCCGAGCCTCCCTTCGCGCAAAACGGCGTGGGATGCGAACGATGCCATGGTCCCGGTTCCGAACATGTGAAGGGCGCGGGACGTATGGTGAATCCGGCGAAACTCGATGCGGCGCGCCGGGACAGCGTGTGCTCGCAATGCCATCTATCCGGGGAGTCCCGTATTGAGAAGGTGGGCCAGGCGATGGCCATGTATCGCGTCGGGGAACTACTGGCGGACACGGCCTCCTACTTCGTATTCGAAGGCGCGCAGAGTGCCGGCATCAAGGCCACGGGCTACGTGGAACGACTGGCGCTAAGCCGTTGTAAGCAAGCCAGCGGAGACAAGTTATGGTGCGGGACTTGCCACGATCCGCACACCGTGCCCGCGCGCGACAAGTGCGCCGAGTGCCATCGGCAGGTGCATGCCACCGGCTCCGGCGGGCCCGACTGCATAAGGTGTCACATGCCCCGAGAACGAGTGGTAGACGGAGGCCACGGCGTCCTCACCGATCACGGCATTCCAAGGTTCGCGCGCAAGGCTGCGCTGGAGCGCGCCGCGGCATGGAAGCTGGAGCCCTTCCTGGGCAGAGGCGAGGCTCGCGAGCTCGGTCTCGCATACGCCGAAATTGGCGATCGGACGGGCGACCGGCGGCAACAGGACGAGGCGCTCCGCTTGCTCTCGCCGCTTCCGGTAGATCCCGAGATTGCCTTGCGCCTCGGCGATCTCCTGCAGCGCCGTGGACAGACGGCGCGGGCCGAGCGGCTCTACACGCTGGCGCCTAATTCGGTGGTCGCATTGGTAAACCTCGGCGGCATCTATGGGTCGCGCGGCGAGTACGACAAAGCCATCCGGCTCTGGCGCGCGGCACTCGAAAAGAACCCGGGCCAGCGCGAAGCGTCCCTCTACCTGGCCCGCACGCTGCGGGCTTTGGGCCGCGCGGAAGAGGCAGCCACAGTGGAAGAGAATATGCGCAGGTTCTAGTTCACTCGCGCGGACTTCAACAGCATCTCCAGCGAGACGACCTCGAGCAAGCTTTCATGCGTGGCCTTGAGGCGGACCGGTGCAACGACACGGGCGTCGAACGACCGCTTCCACGGCTCAATGCAAACGCACCAGCCATCGCCGGCCTTCAGTCCCGGAGAATCGTACCCGGGACGTAGCGTGATCCGAGTCCCCGATCCGTCGATAAGCCTGTGGAGGAATGTGCTCGATGGGGGTATGAGTCCAAGGAAGGGCCGTGGATGGGGTTGGCGGCAAGTTGGGGGAGAGGAAGGCGGAGTGGTTGATTGGCACCCGGCGGGTGGCGGTGGCTGGCTAGAATAGCCGGGGCAAGAAGGTTCGCAAGCCATCCCCGGCCGAGCCCCCCCTGCTGATAGAAATCGCCCCGGAGCCGATCCCGGAAATGCTCACGGCACTCGGCGGTGTGCCGCTGGTAATGCAGGCACTGCGGCCGCTGGGACTGCTGGCCAGCATGCGCGAGCATGTGCGGGTCAAGTTCGTAATTTCGATGTGATTCAGACGGGCTTTACCCAGACTACGCAGCTGGTCCCTTCCCTTGACAATGGCCAACACTACCTTGGCACACTGGCAAATCCGTTTCCGAATGGCCTGCTCCCGTCGGTTGGGGCAGGCGCGGGATTGAGCACAAACCTGGGTCAGAGCGTCAGCTTCTTCAATCCAAATCTGCGCGCACCCTATATGGCTCGCTGGCAATTCGCGGTACAGCGCAGCTTGCCGGGTGCCTCTGTACTGGAAGTTTCGTACGCCGGCACCCGCGGCGTGCGCCAGCGGATTGCCCGGAATCTGGATGCGCTGCCCGATCAGTACTTAAGCACGTCGGCAGTACGAGACCAGCAGACCATCAACTTCCTGAACGCACAGCTGGCGAATCCTTTCTATCCGCTGCTGCCGGGAACCAGCCTCGCCGGAACGACCGTCGCCCGGTCGCAACTGTTGCTGCCGTATCCGCAGTTCACCGGCGTGACCATGGATACCAACCAAGGCTACTCGTGGTATTACTCGATGCAGACGCGCTTTGAAAAGCGCTACCCGGCCGGCTTCATGACCACTGTCTCCTGGACCTGGTCGAAGCTGATGGAAGCGCGCACGTACCTGACCGCCGGCGATCCCATGCCAGAGAAAGTGATCTCCGATCAGGACCGTACGCACCGGCTTGCCATCTCGGGCGTTTATGAGTTTCCCTTCGGCAAAGGCAAGCCCTGGGGTGGCGCCTGGAAGGGATTCGCATCGAAGGCAATCAGCGGTTGGCAGGCTTCCGCTATCTATCAGGCGCAGACCGGCGCGCCGATTGGCTTTGGAAACGCCATCTTCAACGGGAATCTATCGGCCATTCCCATCGCCGACGGCCAGCGCACCGTGGACCGCTGGTTCAATGTGGATGCGGGATTTGAGCGTAACTCCGCCGCCCAACCGGCATCGAATCTCCAAAAACTGAGCAGCCGCTTTTCAGGAATCCGCGCGGCG
>JBBRNO010000024.1:0-61672 GCA_038230275.1 Bryobacterales bacterium | reverse complement strand
TGTAACCGACGAGTTGGGCATCGCCCGGTTCCGCTGGAAGCCCGGCCCCGGGCCCCTTAACGAGCTGACCGCATCCATCGGCAGCACAGGCGTGGTAGCAGCCGCGTTAGGTACTCCGAACTTCGCAGCGGCCAGCGTGGTGAATGCCGCATCGTATGCGCCGGGAATTTCGCCGGGCGGAATCGCCACCATCTTTGGATCGAACCTGGCCTCCGGCAGCGTGCTCGTTAATGGCCAGCCCAGCCAGGTCTTCTATTCCGGCAACCGCCAAATCAACTTCCTGGTACCGGCCGGCACGGCAGGATCGAAGGTGGACGTCGCCGTCACCACCACAGCCGGGTCCTCCTCCGCAAGCGTTGCCTTGCTGCCGGCGTCGCCAGGAATCTTCTTTGACACGGCCACCGGCTTGGGCGCAATCCTTACGACAGCCGCCCCAAACATATTTGAGATCTATGCCACCGGCTTGGGCACACTCCAGTCTCCGGTGGAAGCATCGGTTGCCGGTGTCGCCGCGAAGGTACTGTTCAGCGGCTCGGCTCCAGGCTTTCCAGGCTTGAATCAAGTAAACGTGCAGATCCCGGATGGGATACCCAGCGGTTTGCAACCGCTGAGCATTTCCATTGGCGGCGTGCGCAGCAATGAAGTGAAGATCCGGATCAAGTAAACCTACTGCTTGACCGCAATCGTCGATACCAACCGTTGATTGCCCTTCCCCGAGTTGCTGTTGATGCTGTAGATCTGCACAACAACCACCGTCGCCGGATTCGGCACCACCGTATCCGGTATCTTCACATTCAGCTGCCACAGACCCGGGAACCCAGGCGCTAGTCCGGAGTACAGGATATTGGCATCCGGCACGAATTCAGCGCCGATCAACACTCTCACTGCGGGCGGCTGCGCATCCGTGTTGACGGCCCCCGTCGCGGCACTCCCATCAGGAGGCGCCCCGGTTACAAATCCCGCACCTGTGCCGTAGAGGGTGATCACCTTCCCCCGGCTGATCATGTTCGTTGGACTGTTTACGTTGTTGGGAGGCGGGTCTTCCGCATTGATGGCCGCCAGTTGACCACCGGCGCCATTGGTGGCAAACAGAGCCGGAGCCACCCGGTCCAACGTCGCGCTGCCACTCGCCAGAATCTGACCAAGCGACGGCCTTACAACCTGAAATTCAGCCGTACCCGAGGTCGCGATGTTCATCGGTACCAGGAAGTTGATCTGTCCCGGAGAAACGTAAAATAGCGGCGTGGGAACATCGTTCACTAGAACCTGAATGTCACCCATCGTCGTCGGCAGCGGAACCGAAGGCGCCGCCGCGGTTTGGTCTCCAAAAGGAACGTTAGGAGCTTGCGGGAAAACCGAGGCGATCATCCCAGGAGCCAGACGCACATCATTTCCATTCGCTGCATTGGTAGTCGCCAGTCCGTTGAAGAAAATGGAAACGCGATTATACCCGCCTTCGGCCACGAACAGGTTTCCAAACGCGTCCTGTGTCACGGCGATAGGAACCAACACGGGGATCGAATAGTCCGGCGCTGAGCTTAAGACCAGACGATCGAATCTGGGAAATCGAAGCGCCCGGTTTGACCTAGTGTCAGCAGCCCAGATCTCACCCGTTAGCGCGCTCACAAACACCGCCTGTGGGGTGACCAGGTTCGGAATCACCGTGGCCGGTTGCGGATCGTTCGAAGCGTTCGGGATTCGGTCATAGATGACGATCCGGTTGTTTCCGGGGTCGGCCACGTAAAGGCGATCATCAGTATCGGTGGAGATGCCGCGCGGGGAAGCAAAGCGGTTAGGCCCGGCACCACGGGTGCCGGTATTGAAGTCAACCTGGCCGATTACCTTCTCAGCGCTCTGGCCGTTGCTAAAGTCGCCTCCGGTTGGTTTACGGAAAAACAGCACACGGTTATGGATGGCATCGGACACCAGCAAATGCCCGTCGATGGTAAAGGCAACGCTGGTGGGATAAGCCATTGTGTTCCGCGACGGATCGGTGATCTTGGCGAACAACCCGCTTTGGCCGATCACCAGATCGGGACGCTGCCGGCCTTGCGTATCGAATGGACGAGGAAAGCGCAGCACCCGGCCGTTGCCGGAATCACAAACCCAAAGCGCTCCATTGGCATCTATGGCGACGCCGGAGGGATGGTAGAGGCCCACGTCCATCGGCAGAGTGGGTTGCCCCTGCGGGGCATTCACAACGCTGCGGCTGAAGTCGGCCTGGCCAATGACAATGTCCGCCTTATCGCCCGGCCTCACGCGGCGGGCGTCCTTGAATCCCAGAATGCGGTTGTTGTAGGTATCGGCAACGTAGAGCCGCGGGATGGAAGACTTCAAGTCAACCGCCACGCCGCCGCCATCGCTGAAATCGCCGGTCTGGTTCTGAGCGCTCGACAAGCCGTTGTAAAGGAAGAACTCCTTGCCTTCGATTAAATTGGGTGCGTTTGCCGCAAAGTTATCCTGGCCCAGTACGCGCGACGCACCCGACCCCAGCACCTGCGTCGGGAACACCAGCACCCGGTGATTCGAACTGTCGACGACGAACATTTCCGTCCCCAACATCGCTCCGGAAACCGCACCGGAAAGGCTGGCTTCGGTGGCGGCCCCAAGCCCGCGATTGGGTTTCACCGTCACAAAATCCGCCTGGCCGATCACGCTCTTAGCCGCAGGGGAGAGGAAAAACTGAGTGCCCCTGGGCACGGTGTCTGTAGACGCTGGAATCTGCGATTCCGCCGGCCAGGTCTCAAATGCGTCATAACGCAGAATCCGGTTCAACGTGGCATCGAACACAGTGGGGTTATTCCCGATCATGATGATGCCTTCCGGACCGCTCAACGTATATTCCGTAATAGGCGGCGGATTGGCTTGCCCGGCCGTAACCACGTTGATTCCCATGATCCGCACCGCCGAGGCTCCGGTCACCAGTTGTCCCACAAACACAAGACAGCGGGCCAGACTATCGCAGACGTAGAGCCGTCCCGTGGGATCGAAGGCAAGCCCCGAAGGCTGGTAGATCGCTGACTTATTCAACCGGGCGGCGTTGTTGAGGGTATCGTTGCCAAGCGGCGGCGCCCCGTTGGCCGTAAAGCTGAATTGCCCGATCACTACATCCGCCGAAGGCGCGTTCGCACCCGAGTTCAGCGCTGACGCGGGGTAGCGCAGCACGCGGTGATTCAGCGTATCAGAGAACCACAGATTGCCGTCTTTGTCGAAGACCAGCGCGCTTCGCGACAGTAGTCCGGGAACCGACAGGGCGATGGTCTTCTCGGAAACGCCCCCGGAATTCGCCGCGTTCGCGTTAAAGGTTGTCTGGCCGATCACCATGTCCGGCGTCTTCACGTCGTCGTTGTTGGCCGTCGGCTTCGGATAGCGCATGATGCGGTTGTTCCCTGCGTCGGCCACGTAGAGATTGCCCTTGGAGTCTACTGCTACCGCGACAGGGGCGTTCAGTCCAGTGGAGCGCGAAGTCCCCGGTCCCAGACTGCTGGTGGAATATTTGTCGAGTTGGCCGATGATGATATCGGCCGGCTGGCCGTTGGAAAATACCGACGCATTCTTCCAGCCCATCACGCGGCTATTAGAGGTGTCCGCCACATAAACGGCAGGCGGCGTGGAACTGGTGTCAATCGCCACACCGAGGGGACTCTCGAATTCACGGCCTTCCGCGACGTTCGGATTGACACTCTTCGGAGTAAGAAATGGTGTGCCAACCGCCCGGCTGGCGTTCGCGTTCAACGGGGATTGCGCCTCAGCTTGAGGGAGTAGTGCCGCGCCAATCGCGCAGAGATATAGTAAGACGGATTTATTCATAGGATTGTGAAAACAGGAACGCTGGCGGGAAAGCGCTCTTCTTGGAAAATAGCACGCCCCGCTGTCAGGTGCAAATGGAGTCCCTTGAGGATGTTACAGTATTATTTGACCCCTCTAAATTCCATGAAACCTCGCGTCTGCGCGGTCAGCTATCTCAATACGCAGCCTTTGGTCTGGGGAATGCTGCATGGCGCGGAGCGAAATCGCTTCGAACTCGACTTTGCCCTGCCGGCGGAATGTGCGGACCGGCTGGGAAATGGCATGGCCGATATCGGGATTGTTCCCTGCGCCGAACTGCCCCGGCTGGACCTCAAAATCATCCGCGGAACCGGCATCGCCTGCCATGGCGCGGTGCGCAGCATTCTGCTGATATCCCGCGTACCGCCGGAACGGATCCAGACCCTGGCTACGGATTCCAGCTCGCGAACATCCGTCATGCTGGCGCGGATTCTGCTGGCCAAACGATTCGGCACCGAGCCCGCGTTCATCTCTATGGCTCCGGACCTACCCGCGATGCTGGAGCTGGCCGATGCGGCATTGATCATCGGCGATCCGGCGCTGCATCTAGACCCGGCCACAATCCCTTTCCACGTGATGGACCTGGGAACCGAGTGGCTGGCACTGACCGGCCTGCCCATGGTTTTCGCAGTCTGGGCGGGGAGAAAATCTGTGATCAGTCCCGGCTTAGAGCAGATCTTCCGATCCTCCTGCCGTTTTGGCCTACAGCACCTGGCGGAAATTGCGGCCTCCGAAGGTCCGCCGCGCGGCATTGCCGAACCGTTGGCGCTGGAGTACTTTGAAAAGAACATCGTGTTCGAATTAGGGGAGCGGGACTACCGGGGCTTGGACCTTTTTTTGCAGTATGCCGCCGAATTCGACAGTCAATCGGTTTTAAGGAAAGTGCAAGCATGATGACACGCCAGGAAGCTACGGATCTGTTCGCGAGTGACGATTTGATCGGCATCGGCATGGCCGCCGACGCAATCCGGCGGAAGCTCCATCCCGAAAACGTGGTCAGCTACATCATCGACCGCAATATCAACTACACCAACTTCTGTACCGAGTTTTGCAGCTTCTGCGCCTTCTATCGCCCGATGGGCCATAAGGAAGGCTACATCCTATCCCACGACGAGATAGCGCAGAAGATCCAAGAGACCATCGATCTGGGCGGCACTGGAATTCTGATGCAGGGTGGTCTGCACCCGGATCTCAAAATCGAATGGTATGAAGAGATGCTGCGCGATATCAAGAAGCGATTCACGATTCACACGCACTGCTTCTCAGCGCCGGAAATCACGAACATTGCCGAGGTGAGCGGCATCTCGCTCTACGACACCATCGCCAGATTGAAGGACGCCGGACTGGATTCGATTCCCGGTGGCGGCGCCGAGATTCTGGACGATGGCGTGCGGCATCGCATCAGCCGGTTGAAGTGTACCAGCCAGGATTGGATCGACGTGCACCGCACGGCGCACGCGCTGGGAATGCGAACCACGGCCACCATGATGTTCGGCTGCGGCGAAACGATTGAGCAGCGCATGAATCACTTCGATATCGTGCGTCAGATTCAGGAAGACACCGGCGGTTTCACGGCATTCATCCCCTGGACATTCCAGCGGGAGAACACCTCGCTGGGCCGGTTTGTGAAAGAAGAAGCCACGGCGGTGGAGTACTTGAAGACGCTGGCAATTTCGCGGATCTATCTGGATAACATTCTGAACATCCAATCGTCGTGGGTGACGCCCGGGCTGAAAACCTGTCAAGTGGGATTGCGTTTCGGCGGGAACGACGTGGGCAGCATCATGATCGAGGAGAACGTCGTTTCTCAAGCCGGCGCGCGCAATCACGCAACGGAAGAGGACCTGCGGCAAATGATTCGCGATGCGGGTTTTGTGCCGAAGCAGCGGGATACGCTGTACCGCACTTACTTTTTGAATTAGACAAATGTTTTGCGGGAGAAGCAAAGCCGCGCAAGTAGCGGGAAGACTCATCGTGTCGCATCGAGATTAAGCTACCAAAGCGGACGTCATTCTAATCTCGGCAGCCTGGCCGGGACTCTTCCCGCCACACTCATAATCGAGTCTCGAAGTAAACGAAGTGTATTACGGCGAGACAGAAACGAGCCGTCTGATTGCTGTGATGCTTACGGAGCGAGGCAAAAAGATCCGCGTGATCACAGCCTATGACTTGGATGCGGGCCAAAAGCGCGATTTCCCGAAGCGGCGAGCAGGAGGAGAATAGAGCATGAAGGAGACAGGAAGCAAAATTCCGATTTTCGTGAACGAAGAGGAAGAAGCGGAGTGGTGGGCGAGCGCGAAGGGGCGCGCATTTATCAAGCGGCATTCGACGGCAGGCATGCCTGAGAAACAAAGGGATCCCCGCTGGTGGCCAAACTTAACCGGACAGGCAGCGTCCAGATCGCGCTGCGCTTGCCCACTGCTGATGTCGCCAAGGCTAGTGTAGTGTCCGCGAATTGGGTGGACACTACCGGAAACCGCTCCTTTACAGTCGCGGCTCAGAAACTACTGTTGCAGCAACGAGTTCGAGACTGAGCCGCGCGCGTGAGCAAGCCGTTTCTTGTGTCCAGTTATCTGTCGGTCAGTACACTAGGGATAGAAGATTATCGTCCACGAAGGACTACGGCGCGAAGCGAGACGGCAATAGCGGACCCAGCCTTTGTACGTTTTGGTCAAACAGCCCGGTTAGCAGCAATTGGCCATCTTTGTCCACGCGCGCTTCTCCATAGCGAGCCCCACGGTAAAGCCGTTCATCGCCTTCCTGAAAAAAGAACGCGTTGGTTCCAAGCTTGACTTGATTTGCACGCACCCGGTAAAAGATCTTCAACTCGTCAGGCGCCAGCGGCGTACCCTTGTCGAGCCGCCGGAAGGTACCCACCCCGCGACCGTCAATGGCCACGACAAGCCGGCCGTCGCGGAGTTGGTTGTTGAGTGGCACGTCGTTTTGCAGCCGGAAACGAAGGGCCATGTAGTCGCCTTGCATCAAGGAGCGAGGATCGACCGGAACCAGTTCCAAAAGCACGACGCGGCCACTGGCCAGCACCTGCTCTTTTTCGTAGATGGAATAGTTGGCGACCGCCAAGACCGCAAGGCCGCCAAGTAAGACGACGAGCTTACGCACTGGTGCTTTCCGCCGTGGGCAAAAAGTGGTCGATGGTCCAACGCAGAGCCAGCAGCGCCACTCCAGTGGCGGCGAGCACCATCGACTTCACCAGTAAAGTGGAACTCAGCTGGTAGTAGAAGTGCGAAAGATAGCCCGCGAATGCAAGCAGACCGAGCCCCATCAAGACGCGATTGCTGTTGGCAAAACCCAGGACAAGTACGAGAATCGCCGCACTCACTCCCGGTGCGCCTAGCCCGCAAAGAGCTAGGACGACCGCGGCCGCTATGGTGAAAATTCCACCGGGGCTGGCCGCTTCGACGCCGGCACGTTCGCGAAGTTGCCATACGACATAGAGGAAAACCAGACCCGCAGCCACCGGACCGGACCACAGCAGCGCATGAGATAGCGAACCGCCATGGGGCAAAAGCATTCTCCAAAACTCGGGGCCGATCATCATAGAGCCATCGAGGTGCAACAAAGCGATGGCGAACCCATATCCAACGGGTTCCCAAAGCGTGGGGCGTTTCGCCATCCGCACCTGGTTGAGCCAGATGAGGGAGGCGCCAACCGCCGCAACGATCGTCGCCAGCGCGGGTGCGCCCAGGATCGCCGCCGCTATAAACAGACAGAAGTTGGCGGCAAGGGTGGTGAAGACACGGTGAATGTAATTTGGGACCGCAATGGCCAGCGCAGCCTCCACTGCGGCCATCAACAGGAAGGTTGCGGCAGTGGGCCGGGAGCCGGCAAGATTTGCGAAGCCCACCAGCAACAAGGTCTGACCGGCGAGGCTGATAGCGAAGCCGAACTGCGCGACGAAGTCATTGCTCGGCATGGCGCGGAAGATCGCATAGGCCGCCACGCAACATATGGCTCCCGCGGGCAAAGCGGCCTGGGCACTGCGGAAAATTAGGGCGAACGCGGCTCCAGCGAAGCCCAACAGGAATAAGGCACCCACCCAGCCGGCAATGCCGAGCATCACTCGTACCGGCCACGGGGATTGCGGTTCCCCGGTAGCGGGTATTTCACCGTCGACCAATCCCGCCTGGGACAATCGTGTCCACAATTCTTCCCTGGTGAGCGTATTCATTGTGGCTGCTCCTGCAGCGTCTGCCGAATCCACCACGCGCCCGCACCGGATAAGCCGATGGTCACCAGTCCCACCAACAGAAAGCCGCCGGCGTCACCGTGGCCATCAAACAAAAGATGCTTGCTGAGAAAAGCCGCCATCACCACGACTGCACTGAGAACCCCGCCGGCCAGCATGAAGACGTCAATCTCGCGGAGCCGATAATTCGCGTACATGGCCAGTATCCAGGCGAGGTAGGCCAGGAATGCCCACGCTCCGATCTGGTGTGAATCCACCACGGAGAGAATGCCGATTGTGGTGGCGAAACCGCCGGCCAGGGCCGCCAGAATTCGCGAGCCCCACCGGCTGAGCCATGGAACACCGCGCAGCAAACCAAGCTCCCATGCGGCCAGCGCGACTACGTTCACACCGAACAAGCACCACAGCATTCCAGCGGTGCCGAACAGCAGTCCCAAAAGGCCCCATGCCCGAGCTTGAAAGTACGCTGACACCGAGAGATTGAGTAAACCGATCCACATCAGCCAGAGCGGCGCGAACCGAGCGGCCAGTACCCAAGGGAGAATCAACACCGCCCAGGCAGCGAATAATTCAAAGGCATCGGCTCCGGTTTGATAGGTCTGTCCCAGCAGGGCGAGCAGCGCCCCAGTCAACAGCGCTGCTGCCAGCAGTGCCGCTTTCCCCGCGGGCCGCTCAATGCCAAAGTGCCACGCGGCGATGACTGCGGCTGCCAAGAGTGCCTCGGCTAACGCGAACTTGCCGAAGCGGTGTAGGGATTGCCAGTTGTAGGCAAAAAAGAAGATGATGCCAGCGGCAATCAGAACGACGCCGGTCCACAACAGCAAGGTATGCAGGAAGTTGCGCCAGCCGGAAAGCTTCGGACTGAGGCCGGCGATTTCCAGAGCGCGGGGAGCGTCTTCGGGCTTCAGGCGCCCAGCGTCGCACCACTCAAGTATTTCATCGCGGAGCCGTGACATGGGCGTAGCAGCCATGCTAACAGATGCCGCCGGCCGATTAGATTACAGGATAATAATCTCCACCGGCGAAACCTCCCGCTCGTTTTTGGGCTCAATTGAGTGGAGGAGATGAAAACTATGATTCGAAAGATGCTGTTCACCGCATTGATTGGCGCCGGACTTGCAATGTCCGCCAGCGCGGCCGAAGTGTTCGTGCGCATCGCGCCGCCCCGTCCCCTTGTCGAACGCCGCATTGTACGTCCCGGACGGGGCTACATCTGGACACCAGGCTATCACCGGTGGGATGGCAGAGCGTATGCCTGGGCACCAGGTGCGTGGGTGCTTCCGCCGCGTCCGCGCGCTCACTGGGTGCCGGCACATTGGGCTCAGCGGCGAGGTGGGTGGGTGTTTGTGGAAGGACACTGGCGTTAACCGCCGCCCGCGCCCAAGCCTTCGATGAAAGATTTCTGGATCGGCCACTTTCCTACTACGTGGCGATCCACCCGCTGAAACGAACCAGCCGTCAGAACTCCACTGAGATCGCTGGGATTAGGGGTTTGTTTCTCACGCGCGATCAACTTCCCAAGCATCGTGGTGAGGCCTTCCAATTCCACGCGCAAGCGGACGGCATCCTCGGCTGTCTTGCAGGTGACGTCCATTGCTAACTCGAACCGATCCTGCTGTGGCCCGAGTGCCAAGACCACTTTTTCAGCGCCTGCCAAGGCTTTTGCGAAGAGCTTGGTGCCGGCGGGCAATTTCTCAACATTCTGCAATGTGGATGCCGGTACGGTCAACCAAACGGGTTGTGGGGGAACTTCCGCCGCCGGGGCCAACTTCTTCTTCGGTGCGTGGAGATTTCCGGCCGAAAACTCGTCCCGGCTGATGCCCAAAGACAATACGTTGGTACCCACCGGGTAGAACGAAATGGACCGGTTCGGCGTATCGCCGGGTATCCGGCAAAAGCCGTTCACGCAGACCCCGCCGTGACTACTGGCGTACTTGATCAGGCTCTTCCAATCGAAGCGGCCCTTCAATAAAAATAGCTGTTGCAGATCAGAGGTGCTGGAGAGAACGGCGTCCAGATCCGTGCGGTAGTCGAAGCCACTCTCGGCAATGAACTTCTTATACTCGGGTTCCTCGGCCACAGTTGAGCCGGCCAGTTTTTCCAGAATGCCCGAATCGCGCAACGCCTGCACATCCAGGTAAAGTAATGTGGATTCGCCCGGCGGGATATAAGAGAGCATGTCCGCGGCGCTGATAGGTGCGCTGCGGCGAAGGTTCATTACAAGTACCACCGCGGCGGCACAAACCAGCACCAGGGCGAGCGCCAACTGCCAGGGCCGGAAACGATAACTCACGTATGAAGGTTACACTGCCGCGACGGCTTCTGTCATGCGAGCCAACTTCCAGAGCTTGATGTAGGGCTGCAATTCGATCATCATCGCTTCAAACTGCGGGATATCCAGGGACTGCGCGCCATCACTCACGGCCTTGGATGGGCAGGGGTGAACTTCCACAATCAGGCCGTCCGCGCCGATGGCGACTCCAGCTCGGGACAACGCCGGAACCAGGCTGCGTTTGCCGGTGGCGTGGCTGGGATCGAGAATTACCGGAAGGTGGGTCAGTTCGTTTAACGCCGCGATGGCAGCGATGTCGCACGTGTTCCGGGTGACTGTTTCGAAGGTTCGGATGCCGCGTTCGCAGAGGATTACGTTCGGGTTGCCGTGGGCAGTAACGTATTCGGCTGACATAAGCAGTTCCTTCACTGTGGAACTCATGCCGCGCTTCAACAGAACGGGACGCCCGCACTTGCCCAGCGTCTTCAAGAGCGCGAAATTCTGCATGTTGCGAGCGCCGATTTGCAGAATGTCGGCGTAGTCGGCCACCAGTTCTACGTCGCGGTCACTCATCACCTCGGTGACGATGGCGAGGCCAGTGGCTTCCTTCGCTTTGCGCAACAGTTTCAGGCCTTCCAGTTCCATTCCCTGAAAGTCGTACGGCGAGGTGCGGGGCTTGAATGCGCCTCCACGAAGAATCTGCGCGCCGGCCTTGGCTACTGCTTCGGCGCTCTGCATGATCTGCTTCTCACTTTCAACCGAACAGGGACCGGCCATCACGATGAACTCATCGCCGCCTATATCCAGCCCGTTCACGCGAATAAGCGATTTCTCAGCCCTGAACTCTTTGCTGACGAACTTATAGGGAGCTGAAATCCGCACGGCCTTCTCGACTCCAGGCATCGCTTCCACCGATTCCAGGCAGGCGGTGACGTCGCCCGTGCCGACGATTCCGATTACTACGCGCTCCTCCCCCACAATGGAGTGCACCCGGTATCCGAAGTCGTGGACTCGTTCACAGACTCCGTCAATCTCAGGGCGCGTCGCGTGTAACCTCATTGAAATAACCATAGTATTTTCCCCGTCCAGAATGTAGGACCAAAATCCGCCGCAAAAACAAAACGACCCACTCGTTGGAGCGGGTCGTTTTTGAGTTCCGAATTGCTTACATCAACGCCGCTCGCCCGACTTAGGTAAAATACCAAAATCGAAATGTAAACGAGCTGCGGTAGGCGGTAAGCATCAAACCGAAGTATACCAGATAACGGTGCGAACGCAAGATAATTTTCGGCCTGTGAGGGGAGATTGACACCATACGCAGGTGGGTCTATCCTTGACGCGTAACACGATCTCGATTGAGGTGATTGGATCTATGTTCAACATGTGCACACGGAGGCACCGGTTTGCGCTGGCGATGCTTGCCTGCGCGGCTTTGAGCGTATTACATGCCCAGGAGGCGGAGCCGGCGATTCCGGTCCCAGCCGCAGGCGGGCCGGCCCGGCGTGAGCCAGTCGCAGAGATCAAACCCTATGACAAGGTGATTACCAAAGACGCCAAATCGGACTCCGGCATTTTCACCGTCCATAAGATCAAAACGAAGGTATATTACGAGATCCCCAAGGCCGAGCTGGGCAAGGATTTCTTGTGGGTAACCCAGATCGCCAAGACGACCGCCGGCGTTGGATACGGAGGCCAGACCATCGGCAACCGGGTGGTGCGCTGGGAACGAAATGACAATCGCATCTTTCTGCGCAACATCTCTTATGAATTGGTGGCGGACGAAAAATTACCCATCGCGCGCGCCGTGAGAGCAGCTAACAACGATGCCATCCTGATGGCATTCAATATAGAGGCGCTGGGCAAGTCGGGGGCCGCGGTGATCGAAGTGACCAGGCTATTCACCACGGAAGTGCCGGAGTTCAGTGCGCGGAACAGGCTGCGTGCGCGCGGCTTCGATACAAACCGGTCGTTTCTGGAACGCGTGAAATCGTTTCCACAAAACATTGAAGTGGAAGCCAGCCACACCTTCACCGCCGGTACCGATCCCGTGACGGGGGCGCAAACCGCACTGCCTGCGCCGCCCGGCCCGATGGCCGCGTTATCCACTGGCATGAAACCGGGAAGTGCCACGGTCGTGATGCATTTCAGCATGGTGAAACTGCCCGAAAACCCAATGAAGCCGCGGATCTTCGATTCGCGCGTTGGGTTCTACTCAGTGGAGCAATTGGACTACGGCGTGGATGAACAGCGAGCGCCGAAGCGCACCTACATCACCCGCTGGCGGCTGGAGAAGAAAGACCCGGCGGCCGAATTGTCTGAACCGGTCAAACCGATTGTGTTCTACATCGACCCGGCCACCCCGGCGAAATGGGTGCCGTACTTGAAGCGCGGTGTGGAACGCTGGCAGAAGAGTTTCGAAGCCGCCGGCTTCAAGAATGCCATTCTCGCCAAGGATGCGCCGACGGTTGAGGAAGATCCCGAGTGGAGCCCGGAGGACGCACGCTATTCGGTGATTCGCTGGCTGCCGTCGACAATTGAAAATGCCTCCGGTCCGCACGTCCACGATCCGCGTACCGGGGAGATTCTGGAATCGGACATTCAGTTCTATCACAACGTAATGAACCTGTCCCGCGACTGGTATTTCACGCAGGTTGGCCCGCTGGATGCGCGCGCCCGGAAACTGCCGTTGCCCGACGAATTAATGGGACAGCTGATTGAATACGTGGTGATGCACGAAGTGGGCCACACACTGGGTTTTCAGCACAACATGAAGGCCAGTTCCCTGTATCCGGCCGATAAAGTCAGAGATGCGGCCTGGGTTAAGAAGATGGGCCACACGCCGTCCATCATGGACTATTCGCGATTCAATTACGTGGCGCAGCCGGAAGATCATATCGCGGTGGAAGATTTGATTCCGAAGATCGGCCCCTACGATGAGTTCGCAACGGTATGGGGCTACAAGCCGATCCCCGAGGCAAATTCTCCCGACGCGGAAAAGAAGACGCTGGACGAATGGGCCCGCCGGCAGGATGTGACGCCCTGGCTGCGGTTTTCGACTGCGAAGTCGGCGGGGTCCGATCCAGGCGAGTTGACCGAAGCGGTGGGCGATGCCGATGCAGTGAAGTCGACGGCACTGGGGCTGAAGAACCTGGCGCGGGTTTCCGACATGCTGCTGACGGCTACCTCCCATCCCGGCGAGAACTACGACGAGTTGAATGAAATGTATATTCGCATGCTGGGTCAGTGGCTACGCGAGATGAATCATGTGGCGGCGATTGTGGGTGGTTTTCACTCGCAGGAAAAACACGCCGGCCAGGCAGGATTGCTGTTCGTACCGGTGGCGAAGGAGAAGCAGGCGGAGGCGGTGCGCTTCCTGAGTGCGAATGCTTTTGTGACGCCGGCGTTTGTGACGAAGCCGGAAATCCTGCGGCGCATTGAGCCCGCTGGCGCGCTGGCGCGCATCAAGGCGAATCAGCAAATCATTCTGATCGGACTTTTGGATAGCGCGAGATTTGCGCGCCTGGTGGAACAGGAAGCGATGGACGGCGCGAAGGCGTACCGGCCTGGCGATTTTCTCAACGACCTGCGCAAGGGCGTTTGGAGTGAACTCGATTCTCCGAATGTGAAAATCGACGCCTACCGCCGTAATGTGCAGCGCAGTTATTTGACGGTGGTGGCCGACAAATTGAATGGCAGCGCAGCGGCATCCGACGATCAACGGCCCTACCTGCGGGGAGAATTGCGAACACTGCAATCAGCGGTTGGCGCCGCCATCGCTAAGACGTCTGACCGGCCGACCAAATTGCACTTAGAGGATGTAAGGGATCAGATTGCCAAAACGCTGGACCCCAAGTTTGCGTCCCCCGCATCGACACCTCGCCTGGGACAGGTGGGGCGGCCGGGAGCGTGGGATCTGGATTGCTGGCGCGACTACGAGATGGAGTTGCTGTTGGCGGAATCACTTTTATAGAGCGCTGCCACCAGGTGTGCGAGCTTGCCGTATAACTCGGCGGCGCTTTGCCGCGGGCAGGATTTGAGAATCGTATCGCGAACTTCCGTTGACGGAAAGCGCATGGTGCAAGTGAACGAAGTGGTCTGGCCCTGTTCGGTCACGATCGTCGTCGCAATGGATTCGCCAGGGCTCCAGTCGTCCCCCCACTCGGTGTGAGGGAGGCGCCGCCTTGCGTCAGGTTCACGTCGCACACTGTAAGCGGCTCGCCTGCCGGTGTATACGACAGCTTGATCACCTCGGGCTTGGTCAAGGCGTCGAAAACCAGCTTGGACGGGGCTTGGAAGGCGCAGGTCAGAACCACTTCGCGGTCCCCTGCAATGGTCATTTGCAGCGCTCCGGCCTCTGTCTCCAGTTGACCTCGGGCGCGATGCAACGCTCCGCCAAGCCAGGCACAGGGGAAGGTGGTGCGAGCAAGCGCGACCGGAAACCACATTGAACTTAACCGCGCGCCGATGGCCGCAATGGCGCCGGCAGCACTGAGCACGAACCCGATGGATGCAAATAACCAAACGTGCAGCATTGGTGAATGCGGCGCGAACCGGGCGGTGATGTGGCCCCCAAGGATGCCGTAGACGATGCGATACGAGAGCGCCAAAAGATTCAAGCGCGGATCGCACATGGGCTGGCCCAGGGCGGATATATTTTTAGCATATGGAACACTTGACCGGTACCGAGCGAGAAGACGGCGACGGCCAGAAATCCATTCGAAAAACGAACACCGCTACTGGCGAAACAGGCCGAGATATTTTCTCGGCAGTTTCAGCGGGCGCATATCGCGGCCGCAGAAAATATGGGCGGTTTCGCCGGTGGCCAGCTTGCGGCCGCTGGCTGCGTCCGACATTTCATAGGCGAATCGGACCATGCGGGAGCCGGCCTGCTTGACGCGAGTCTTGACGACAATCTCTTCGTCATACCGGGCCGGGAACAAGTAGCGGCAAGTGGCCTCGGCCACCGCTAGCAGTACGCCGTCGTTCAGCTCCATGTCCTTATAACGGATGCCGGCCGAGCGGCAGTATTCCACCCGCCCCAGTTCCATCCACACCAAGTAATTGGCGTAGTAGACAACGCCCATCTGGTCGGTTTCGGCATAGCGGACTCGGAAGCGTGTTTCATTCTCAAGCATGCGAGCCTAGATTATAGCGGAACGGGATTGCCATTCTAACCGTCTGTTACCATTTGAACGTGCAAATTAAGGTGCTGTTTTTCGGTCAGCTGAAGGAGATTGTGGGTCGCCCTGAGGACTCTCTGGAGATTGCCGAAGGAAGTGTGCTGCAAACGGTTTTCGACCATTATTCGGGGCGTTTCCCGCGCATCGGCGAACTGGCCGCGAGCATCGTAATGGCGCGGAACCAGCAATTTTCCGCCGCAAGCACTGCGGTGTCCGACGGCGATGAGATTGCCTTCCTTCCACCGGTGAGCGGCGGGGTGGGCCCGTACACTCATCTGATTGAAGATGCGGCCGCCGGCCACTTCTTCGCCCTCACGCGCGAACCGATCAATGCCTCCGGGATTAAACGGCAGTTACTGCGTCCCGAGGATGGCGCAATCGTCGATTTCGAAGGTGTGGTGCGCAACAATACGAAGGGCCGGATGACGAAGTATCTCGACTACGAGTGCTATGAAGAGATGGCCGTGAAGATGATGGCGCAGATCGGCAAGGAGATCGCGGCCGCCCATTCCATCGGACGCATCGCCATGGTGCACCGGCTGGGACGGATGGAGATTGGCGAGGCGAGCGTGGTGATTGTGGTTACGTCGCCGCACCGCAAGCCGGCCTTTGAGGCGGCGCTGGAAGGAATCAACCGGTTGAAAAAGCTGGTGCCAATTTGGAAGAAAGAACATTTTGAAGACGGGGAAGTTTGGGTGGAAGGCGAGTGGGACGATTCCGTATTAAGCCGTTAATCTACTGGCTGGGGCTGATAGTGCTGGCTGGTGTTGCGCTTTCGCAGACCAACGTATTCAAAGTCGACGTGCAACTGGTGCGCGTGCTGGCCACAGTGAAGGATGTGAACGGCAAGCTGATCGCGAACCTGAGGGAACAGGATTTTCAGATCTCCGATAACGGCGTCGAGCAGAAGATTGCCGTGTTTGAGCATCATTCGGAAACCCCGCTCTCCATCGCCTTCATGGTGGATACCAGCGGCTCCACGGCAAAAGACCTGAAGTACGAAGTCACCTCCGCCGGCCGGTTTCTGCATTCCCTTTTTCGCGAGGGGAATAGTGAAGACCGCGTCGCTCTTTACAGCTTCAACTGGGAAGTTGTTGAGCAGCAGCGCTACACCAGGAATTTGGTAAGCCTGGAACGAGCGATGAAAAACTTTAAGGCGGAAGCGGGCACCTCAATGTACGATGCCATCCGTTTCGGCGCGCGCAGCCTGGAGGAGCGCGACGGCCGGCATGTGATGGTGATGGTGACCGATGGCGGCGATACAATCAGCTCCACTACCTATCATCAGGCGCTGGCGGATCTGCATCGAGCCGATGCGGTCTTCTACGCGATTCTGGTGATGCCGATCACGAATGACGCGGGACGGAACATAGGCGGGGAAAATGCGTTGACGACGCTGGCGGAATCCACCGGAGGGAAAGTGTTTGTTCCGGCTGTGGGGCCCGCGCTGGACGCGGCCTTCGACGATATTCTGCGACAGCTGCGGACACAGTATCTGATCGGCTATTATCCAAAGAACATCCCGTTAACCAAGAATCGATTTCACACACTGCAAGTGGGGACCAAGCAAAAGGATTTGCGAGTGGTGACGCGGAATGGATACTATGGAGAGGCCATCCACTAATGAGTTCCTCTGGCGGTAAATCCAAGACACGTGCTCCGGAACAGACGTTCGAAGAGGGGAAGTATTTGAAGTACCTTGCCGAAAATCTGATTCCCGTACGGGTGCGTTTGAGCAACGACGAAGAGATAGATGGCGTCGTCGAATTCTTCGACGAGAGCTTCATCCGGATTACGCGCAAAGAGGCGCCGAATTTGTTCCTGTTTAAACACGACATCAAGTATCTATCGGAAATCGAGTAAATCGCCACATGCCTACTTATCTTGAAACGGCGGTGGACATTGCCCGCGAGTCCGGCGCGCTGCTGTCTCATTATCTGGAACGGAAGGTGGGGTTCGAACTGAAGGGCGAGCACGACCTGGTGACCGAAGCCGACCGTGCCTCGGAGCGTTTGGTGGTGGAGCGGCTGCGAACACACTTCCCCTCGCACGGGATTGTGGCCGAGGAAGGCGGCGGACACGAAAGCAGTTCCGAATTCCGCTGGTATGTGGACCCGCTGGACGGCACCACCAACTTTGCGCACGGCTTTCCGGTGTTCAACGTAACGCTGGCGCTGGAACAGGCGGGTGAAATTGTTGCCGGGGTAATTTTCGACCCGACGCGGCAGGAACTTTTCACGGCGGAAAAGGGCGGCGGGGCCTATTTGAACAACCGGCGTATTCAGGTTTCCAAAGTCGGGACGCTGGAAGATAGCCTGGTGGCCACTGGTTTTCCCAGCCGCCGGCGCCACCTGAACGTGAACATCCATTTCTATTACCAACTGGCCATGATCACCCATGGAGTGCGCCGCGCCGGCGCTGCCGCCATCGATCTTGCTTATGTGGCGTGCGGAAGGCTGGATGCGTTCTGGGAATTCGGTTTGAACCCTTGGGATATGGCGGCCGGTCTGCTATTGATTGAAGAGGCAGGCGGGCGCACATCGGACATGCGGGGTGCGCCATCCAGCGTGCAGGGACCCCACTTGTTGGCCGACAACGGAGGGTTGCACCAGGAGATGCTGCAACTTTTCGAGGAGATTTTCCACGGGAATTACAGGTACCCGATTCCCGTGATTGCCCCGCAGCGTTAGCGAATCCTGAACCAATTTCAGGACTACGGGCGGGCCGGCCGTTTCAAATTGCTTGTACGGGATACGTGCGCCCGCTCTACATTCCTTTACTTTCAACTATATATGGTGTAGGCTAGGAAACTTATAATGCGTACTGTAGACCTAGTTCACCGCAAACGAGACGGCGAAGAGTTAAGCGCCGAAGAAATCGCATTCGTAATCGATGGATACACACGCGGAGAAATTCCAGACTATCAAATTTCGGCATTTTTGATGGCTGTATTCTTCTCGGGAATGACGGATCGCGAAGTGAGTTCGCTAACCGAGACGATGATGCGTTCGGGCGAAATACTCGATCTGTCTTCGATTCCCGGAATGAAGGTGGATAAGCATTCCACTGGCGGCGTGGGTGATAAGACCAGTCTGATTGCGGCACCGCTGGCGGCGGCGGCCGGTGTAGTGGTCCCCATGATTTCCGGCCGTGCGCTTGGGCATACCGGCGGCACGCTGGACAAGCTGGAATCCATTCCCGGATTCCGTACGAATCTCAGTATAGAAGAATTCGTCGCGCAACTGCGTCAACACAAGCTGGCCTTTGTGGGACAGACTCCGGAATTAGTACCGGCCGATGGCAAACTCTATTCGCTGCGCGATGCGACCGCGACAGTTGAGTCCATTCCGCTGATCGCCTCGTCCATCATGTCGAAGAAGATGGCCGCCGGTGTGGATGCGCTTGTGCTCGACGTAAAGGTGGGCAGCGGCGCGTTCATGAAGAAGCAGGTGGACGCCCGCCGGCTTGCGCAAATGATGGTGGGCATTGGACGCCGCATGGATCGCAAAGTGCAAGCGCTGATTACAGACATGAGCCAGCCGCTGGGCTTCGCTATTGGCAACGCACTTGAGATCATGGAGGTCTCACAGACGCTGCAGAATGTTGGTCCGGTGGATTTGACCAAGATTTCGCTGGAATTGGCCGCGCGCATGATTTTCCTGGCCAAGTTGACTCCGTCGCTGGACGAGGCGCGCGAAGTGGCGCAGGCGCGGCTCTTGGATGGTTCCGGCTATCGCAAGTTCAAGGACGTAATTGCGGCGCAGGGCGGCAATCCGCAGGTGCTGGATCGATTTGAGCTATTGCCTAATGCCACGGGTGCGGCGGAGATTCTCTGTCCTCGCAGCGGATACATCAGCGCAATCGACGCCGAATGCATCGGCATGGCTTCGTCCATGATCGGCGCAGGACGCGACACCAAGGAAGACACCATCGATCCGGCGGTCGGCGTAATACTCGAAGCCAAAATCGGACAGAAGGTGGATGCGGGAACAGTACTCTGCCGCATCTATCACACCTCGGAAGACCGGCTGGAAGAGGCCTCGCAACTGGTGGAGGATGCATTCCGTATTTCCGCTCAGGCGCCCGATGAGCGTAATCTGATTCTCGAAGTGGTGGGCTAGCCCGTCTACTCCCATGGGTAGATTTACTGGCCTTCTCGGGTTGGTAGTCATTCTGGCGGTAGCCTATTTATCGTCTTCGCACAAGAAGGCCATCAAGCCGCGGGTCTTGTTTTGGGGACTGAGCCTCCAATTTATTTTCGCGTTCCTGGTTCTGAAAACGGACTTAGGAAAGGTATTCCAGCTGGCCAGTGTCGCGGTGAATTCACTGCTGGAATACGCGGAGAGCGGCAGCCAGTTTCTGTTCGGCCCCCTCGGAACCAAGGGCGGGCCGTTCGGCGTGGTGTTCGCATTTCAGGTTCTGCCAATCGTCATCTTTATCGCCTCGCTCTTCGCCATTCTCTATCAGATTGGCGTGATGCAGGCGCTGGTGAAAGTGATGGCGGTGGGAATGCAGAAGGTGATGGGCGCCAGCGGGGCGGAATCCACCTGCGTGGCCGCCAGTATCTTTATGGGGCAGACGGAGGCGCCGCTCACCATCCGGCCATTCCTGGCCGGGCTTACGATGTCTGAACTGTTCTGCATCATGACCAGCGGCATGGCTCACGTGTCGGGCGCGGTAATGGCGGCGTATGTGAAGATTGCGCACGTGGAAATCAAGCACCTGTTAACGGCGGTGATCATGACCGCGCCGGCCACCATCATGCTGGCCAAGATCATGATGCCGGAAGTGGACGAACCGGCTACCGCGGGCAGCGTGAAAGTGGAAGTGGAAAAGCCGGGCGTCAACATTATCGATGCCGCGGCACGCGGGGCCGGGGACGGATTGCAACTGGCGTTGAACATCGGCGGCATGTTGATTGCATTCCTGGCGCTAATTGCGCTGGCCAACGGCATTCTGGGTGGGTTGCACAGTCTACCGGGAATGGGCTGGCTGCCGTCGTCACTGGAAAGGATCTTCGGCATGATTTTTGCGCCGATTGCCTGGCTGCTGGGTGTGAGTTGGAAAGACTGCGCCACCATCGGAAATTTACTGGGGACGCGGCTGGTGCTGAATGAATTCGTGGCGTTCCTGCAACTGGGTCCGCTGCAATCGCAGCTTGATCCGCGTTCGTTCACCATTGCAACGTACGCGCTGTGCGGCTTCGCGAACCTGAGTTCCATCGCCATCCAGATTGGCGGCATTGGAGCGTTGGCGCCCACCCGGAAATCAGACCTGGCACGGATGGGTTTGAAGGCGGTGGCGGCTGGATCGATGGCTAACTTCATGTCGGCTTGCATCGCCGGAATGCTGCTCTAATGTTTCAGCAAACCAAGGCTTATCTCGAAGGGAAGATCAAGGCCCGGCCAACGATTGGGGTGGTTCTGGGCAGCGGCCTGGGCGCGTTTGCGGACGAACTGGCCGATAGCGTGCACATTCCCTACGCCGATATCCCAGGGTGGCCAAGATCCACCGCTATGGGCCATGCCGGCAAGCTTGTTTTCGGGAAACTTGGAGCCACCGAAGTGGTGGTGATGTCCGGGCGCGCACATCTTTACGAAGGCTACTCGCCGGCGCGAGTCACCTATGGCGTACGGATCTTCCACATGCTGGGCGTGCGGTCGCTGGTGCTGACCAACGCGGCTGGCGGGGTGAATGTAAGCTATTCGCAAGGCGGGCTGGTGCTGATTTCCGATCACATTAATCTGCAGGGCGTGAATCCGCTGATCGGCGCGAATGAAGATGAGTTCGGCCCGCGTTTTCCCGATATGTCCGACGCGTACTCGCACGAATACCGCAAGATTGCGAGGAACACGGCGGCGGAGTTAGGTGTGACGTTGGACGAAGGCGTGTATGCCGCGCTTTCTGGACCTAGCTATGAAACTCCGGCGGAGATTCGCTATTTGCGGACTATCGGCGCGGATCTGGTAGGCATGTCTACAGTGCCGGAAGCGATTGTGGCGAACCACATGAGCATGAAGGTGCTGGCGATCTCTTGCGTGACGAACATGGCAGCAGGAGTTCTGCCGCGGAAGATCAATCACGAAGAGGTGCTGGAGACCGGTGCACGGGTGCGGGACACGTTGGTGCTGCTGCTGAAAACACTTTTGCCGCGTCTTGGTTAGCGGTATTCTTGGGGGTATGCCAACCGGAACCATGGTGACCGTGGAAGAGTATCTCAACACGAGCTACAGCCCCGACTGCGACTTTGTGGACGGCCGGATTGTGCAGCGCAACGTGGGCGAATGGGATCATAGCAGGCTGCAAGCTGCGTTGGCCAGTTACTTCTATACTCGAGAAAAGCAATTCGGTCTTCTCGTGGTTACGGAACAGCGTGTGCAGGTTACCGCCACCAGGTTCCGTATTCCTGACGTTTGTTTGGTGACTGCACCTGCGCCAGGCGCTTAGATCCTATACACCGCCCCATTTCTGTGCATCGAGATTCTATCCAAGGATGACCGGTTTGCCGCGATGCAAGAAAAAATCGACGACTACCTGGCCTTCGGCGTGAAGTACGTCTGGGTCATCGACCCGCAGACGCGGAAGGCTCACATCTACCATGCATCCGGTGTATCGAAGGCGAAGGGTGGAGTTCTCTTCACCACCGGTCCGGATATCCAGGTTTCGCTTCACGAGGACTAACGCCACGGTAACCGTAGAAGAGTACCTCAATACCAGCTATAGCCCCGACCGCGACTATGTGGACGGGCAGATTCTGGAGCGCAACTGGGGTGAAAAAGAGCACAGCCGATTGCAATTTTTGCTTGGGCTCTACCTTGGAACACGCAAGAAACAATGGGGAATCGCGGGTTTTACCGAACAACGAGAACAGGTCACGCCGACTCGATTTCGTGTTCCCGACCTATGCGGCATGATCGCTCCGGAACCTGAGGAGCCCATATTTACAACGCCTCCGTTTCTTTGTATCGAAATCTTGTCAAGAGACGATCGCTATGGCGACGTTCAAGATAAGATTGATGACTATCTGAGCTTCGGGGTAAAGTACGTCTGGATCATCGATCCTAAGACCCGAAAAGCTTACATCTACATGCATCCGGAGTATCGGAAGCAAGAGACGGAATTCTCTTCAGCACGGACCCGGATATCCGGGTGCCGCTTCACGACATCTAGCGTAGTATCCGCGAATTGGGTGGACACTACCGGAAACCGCTCCGTTGAAAATCACTCTCCGGCCTGGACGACAGGTTCTGAGTTCATTGGGGTGAGGATAATCTGATATCCCAGTTTGCGCAACGCTTGAGCCAGTTTCTGTGCCCGGCGCTTTTGGGCTTTGGGATTCGTTTCCTCGCCTTGTTCGACGTAGCTGATCCCATCGTGCAGTATCTTCCAGCGTAAACGCCCGAGCCGATGGGCGGTGGCCCAGATGGCCCCGTTGAAAATCACTCTCCGGCCTGGACGACAGGTTCTGAGTTCATTGGGGTGAGGATAATCTGATATCCCAGTTTGCGCAACGCTTGAGCCAGTTTCTGTGCCCGGCGCTTTTGGGCTTTGGGATTCGTTTCCTTGCCTTGTTCGACGTAGCTGATCCCATCGTGCAGTATCTTCCAGAGTAAACGCCCGAGCCGATGGGCGATGGCCCAGATGGCCCCTTTGTATCCGAGCCTGGGTAGCAGCCGCCGGAATACAGACTGGAAATGACTGCCCTTCTTCTTCACTGCCGCTTGCGCCGCCTGAGTTTGAATCCGCCGCACAAAGCGATTCCTCTTTGGCGAACGCGAGCTATGGTTTTTTTCGGCACTTTCCTCGCTTCCCGGACACGTTCCTGCCCAGGAGCTGAACTGACCCGCCGATGGAAATGCCTCGGCATCCACTCCTACCTCGGCAATCATCTGCTGGGCCGAGTCCACTCCGAATCCGCGCACTTCGGCGAGCCGCACCACGGCATCTTCATGCTTCTTCAGCGCCTTTGCCACCATCGTGTCCAGCGACTCGATTTGTTCCTCCAGCAACGTCAGCCGATTCAGAAAAAACTTCAATAATTCCAAGTGAATCGGCTCAGGCGAGCCTTCCAGCGCGTCCCCCAATTCCTGCCGGCTGCATTTCAACCGCTCCTCACCCAGTTCGGCCAACTTCACTGCCTCGGTTTCTCCTTTTGCCAGCGCCGTCAATATGCGCCGCCCACTCACTCCCAGCAAATCGCTGATGACTCCCGATAATTTGATCCGGGCTTCCTCAAGCAGCGCTTCCACTTGGTTCTGCAACCGTATGCGGTCTCGTACCAGTTGATGCTTGCCCCGCGTCAGCGTTCTCCACATCCGCTGCTCGGCATCCGGCACGAAACTCAAGATCAATTCGCCGGCAAGCAATCGCCGCGCCAGCCGTTTGGCATCCCGGAAGTCGTTCTTGCGTCCTTTGGGTGCGCGATTGGAATAAGCTTGCGCCAGATGCAGTTTCGCAAAATGCGGTTCTAATTCCAGCCACAGCGGCTTCCAGTATTGCGCTGTGGATTCCATTACCACTTCGCTCACGTTTTCTTCCTGCAGCCACTTTATCAACTGCTTGCGTTCATTGGCCCCGGCTCCAAATCGCCGGCATTCAAACTCGATCGCCTCCCCGGCGGCATCTTCTACCGCCTCGACTGCCGTGGCTATCACCACCATCTGTACTCTCTTATGAACATCCAATGCTGCTACTCTGTATGACATGGCTTCCTTTTGTCGAGGAAGTGGTAGAACGCGCGGCGGAATGAAATACGCACCGTTACGTGCTCATCGCCCTTCCTCATCACAAGGACGATCTCACAAAGATTGGTTCAAAAACGCGCGTTCCCGATCAGACTCCTTTACGGCCGCTACAGCTCCAGAGCGATTACAACCTGTACCATTCCTCGCTGTCGTTCAGCATACCGCTCTTCCACCCCCATTTTCATCACCTTTGGTGGGCCACAGGCCCATGTACACTCCTTTACAGTCGCGGCTCGGAAACTACTGTTGCAGCGACGCGTTCAAGACCGAGCCGCGCGCGTGAGCAAGCCGTCTTGTGTCCAGTTATTTGTCGGACAGTACACTAGCAGGGACAGCGCGGCCTCAGTCGATCTTGACCGGAAACAGTACATTCGCAGGGCTCATCTGGTCATCAAAGCCGATGCGGACCTCCGGGTTCGCGTCTACGGTGTCGGGAAGCTTGACGTTGACCTGATAGAGTCCGGCGTATCCGGGCGTGACTCCGACGTAATAGACCGAACTTCGGTCCAACAAAGCACCGGCAATGCGGACACGGAAATCGGCACTGCGTTGGATGGGATACGCCATGGGGGGAAGTTGGCCGTCTGGCAAGTTACGGTCCGCGATGCCGAGTCCAGTGGCATAGAACACCACAATATCGCCAGGATGGGCGGGCTGGTCCTTGGTGATGGTGCTGCCGTCGGGCCGCGTGCCCACGGCGAACTGGGCGTCGGCCTGAAATAGTGCGGGCGAGGCAGGAGAGAGGTTGATTTTGACTGCCGGACCGTAGCGGCTATCCAGACCGATTTGCACATCGACGGTTCCGGCAAGCAGCGAAGCGGGGACCAGAAAATTGATCTGCGTGGGTGAAACGAAGTACAAGTTTGCGTTCAGCTTTCCCACCAGAACGCGGACGCCAGTGCCGCTAAGGGTAGTGGGAAGCACTTGCCCGCGAAGATCTTCCGGGGTGATGCCTCGCGTTGCGAAGGCGAGATCCGTGCCGTAGAGCGAGACGATAGTGTTCGGCGCGATGGGGCCGGCTTGATTGCTCGCCGCATTGACTATGCTGGATGCGGAGTAGGCCGGCGCCGGTACTCTTCGGCTTCCTTCGGCCCATAGGACAGGCCCGATCAAGAAGGCGGCCAGCAACCCGAAGGTCGCTTGGAACATGTGAAGATGCTGACGACCCCAGTATAGCGAAATGCTGTACTGGGGTCTTGCCCTGGTTAGCGCTTAACAGTGATGAAAATGTTGTCTTGTGAGCGGGAGCCGTTGACGTCGAGCACAACGGGCGCATCGCCATCCGGGAGACTAGCCGGGACCGTGACATTGAACTGGTACAAGCCCGCGCTGCCCTGGCTCACGCCGGCGTAGGCGACGGTGGCTGGGACATCTCCGATGCGGAGCGTGAATGGATTTGTGATTGTTGCGTTGACGGTGGGAATATTGCCAGCTGCAATCGGAGGGGTCGTTGGCCCGAGTCCGACGGCGTAGAGCAGCACTACTTCACCAGGTTTCGCAGGTGTGGTATTCAAGCCCGCGAACATACCCGTCTTTGCCATCACGCTGAAATCGGCGTGAAGGGCTGCTACGTACTTCTTGCCATCCGCATCAGTAAACGGGAGAAATGCAGGGGAAACAGCGGAGCGCGTCACTGTTACGGGCGCGCTCTGGCCGTTGGCATTTATCGCTATGATCTGGGTGTTACCTGTCGCGGTGTCGTCTGGTACCAAGGCGTTAATCTGGCCAGGGCTGACGAATCCGATGAACGCGGATTTGCCGCCAATGGTGATGCCGGCGCCGTTAAGCGTGGTTGGAAGGAGCCCGTTTACTATGTCCGGACCGTCCAAACCTCTCAGACTTGCCACGAGGTCGGTTCCGAAAATGGAAATCCAGGTGCCTGAGGCGATCTCAGCCTTTCCACTGCCGGCGTTCACTACGCCGCCTTGGGTAAGGGTGGGCTTCGGACCAGAAGCGGCCGCGGTGAGGGTGGCCATGGTGGTGTAAATGTGATCGCCCCGATCAGCCGCTCCGTTTCCATTGGCCGCGTTGCCGGCCACGTAGAATACAACATCCCCGGCGGCCGTCGCAGGGGGAGTCCAATCGAATTGAAAAATGCCGGTGGAGTTGGGATTGTTGTGTTCGACAAATTCAAGCGGAGCGGTCGAACGGCATCCGGCTGCGGGCCGGTTGCTACCGTCTTCACAAAGAACGAACTGTCCCGCGCCAGCCGTAAACGTGCCGGCCTGTGCGTTTCGGGTGTTGCTGGATAGACGGGAACTGGCCTGGAATCCGTAAATCCTGGCAGCCGAATCCGTTACTTTCACCGTCACCTTGACCTTGGTGCCCGGCGTGTAACTGGTGCCGCTGTCAAAGCTGAGCTCTATCTTTCCCCCGCCGCCGTTTACAGCCGTGCCAATGTGGCAGGCCGATTCAGCGCAAGTGCTATCCCCAGGCGCACCCGTCTTGCGCGGATCCGGGCCACTGGAGTGGGCAAGAATCAGCGCGGGAATAGCAGCAAGAATCACCGCACACTTCGCCGCATAAACTTTTCTAGAACGATCCATAATTTGATAAACCCCCGTTTCTCAAAATTTACTCGAAAACATCGCCAATGCCTTACGGCTAGTCGTGCTCAACGGCAATTTTTGCAACTCCCCGGCGGAAACCCACTCGAAGTTCTCAGGCTTCCTCCGCACGTTGGCGAGGTTCACACAAAACACATAGTTGTGGTTCGTGATGGAGTGCTTGAACTCGCCTAAGCGCACACCAATTTCTACAAATGGTAGCAGATGCGGTTCGGGCAACTCCCAGAAGCCCGCTAATTTTCTGGAATCGGCTGGCCGCCGCCACATCAGGACACCCCCGTCCTTTTGAATCACCAACACAGTGCGTTCCAGCTTTACCGGATCCGGCTTGCGAAGCTTTACCGGGATCCGATTTTCGGTGCCTGCGATTCTGGCCTCGCACCATTCCGCAACGGGACACAGCAAACATTGCGGCTGCTTGGGCAAACACACAACCGCGCCCAACTCCATCACTGCCTGATTGAATGTCCCCGGCCGTTTCCTGTCTAACAGGTCATCGGCCAATTGTTGCAGCCGGCGGCGGGTAGCTACCGCCCCAACATCACCCACATTGTTACTTAGACGGCTCAACACGCGAATTACGTTTCCATCAAGTACGGCATGGGGCAAATCAAATGCGATGCTGGCGACGGCGGCCGCAGTGTAGTCGCCCACTCCGGCCAGGGCTCGAATGGATTCGTAATCGGTTGGAAAGACGCCGTTCATCTGACCGGCGGCCTTTTGCAAATTGCGCGCACGGGAATAATAGCCAAGCCCGCTCCAACAGGCCAGCAAGTCCGGTTCGGGAGCCGCGGCGAGGGCATCGATATCCGGAAAGCGTTCCAGGAAGCGGTGGTAGTACGGAATCACGGCGGCAACCCTGGTTTGCTGTAACATCACTTCGGATATCCAGATGGCGTAGGGATCGCGCGTCCTGCGCCACGGCAAGTCGCGTTGCGCCTGTTTGTACCAGGAAAGCAGGTTTTGGCGAATGTCCTTGATCAATCTCTTAAACTAACAGTAGTGGAAGATTTCCTTTCGATTCGTGGCGCTCGCGTCCACAACCTCAAGAACATTTCGCTCGACATCCCGCATAACCAGCTCACGGTGGTGACTGGCGTTTCGGGTTCGGGAAAGTCGTCGCTTGTCTTCGATACGATTTACGCCGAGGGTCAGCGGCGGTATGTGGAATCGCTCTCGTCCTACGCGCGGCAGTTCCTGGAACGGATGGAGAAGCCGGATGTGGACGAGATTCTAGGGATCGCTCCGCCCATCGCGATCCGGCAGAAGAACATGACGCGGAATCCGCGGTCCACGGTGGCGACGTCGACCGAGCTTTACGATTTCCTGCGGCTGCTGTTTGCGCGTGTGGGGCGTACGTATTGCCCCAATTGCGGCACGCAGGTGATTCGCGACACAGTGGACCAGGTTGCGGACCGCGTGCAGCAGCAGGCTGAGGGGTCGCGCTGGTACGCTTTGTTTCCGGTTGGGGCGGCGGCGGACACCCAGCAGCTTCGGGACCATCTGTTCGAATTGCGGCGGAAAGGATTCACGCGGCTTTTTCAAGAAGGGCGAACGTTTGAATTTTCCACGCCGGAATCTCTTCTCGACATCGATTTCCGCAAGCCGCTGTATATTCTGGCGGATCGCATTGTGATTACGCCGGACATCCATCAGCGCATTGTGGACACAGTGGAGGTTTGCTACCGCGAGGCCGGTGAGGTGATTCTGCGGCCTGCTTCCGGCGAGGGTGCGGACCTGCGGTTCAGCGAGAAGTTTTCGTGCAAAACCTGCGGCAAGGATTTTACAGAACCGCAGCCAAATCTGTTTAGCTTTAACAATCCGTTCGGCGCCTGCCCGCGCTGCCAGGGATTCGGCAACACCATTGATTACGACATCAATCGCGTGGTGCCGGATCCGACGCTATCGCTGGAAGATGGCGCGGTGGACCCGTGGACGAAGCCCCAGTATGACTGGGGATTGAAGGATTTTCTCAAGGCGCACAAAAAGTTCCGGGTGAATGTATCGTATATGGAATTGACGGCCGATGAGCGCAGGGCGCTGGCCGCCGGCATCCGCGAGTTCTTTGAAGAAGTGGAGAAGAAGAAATACAAAGTGCATGTCCGTGTATTCCTCAGCCGCTACCGTGGTTACGCGCAGTGCCAGGAATGCGGCGGTTCGCGATTGCGAAAGGAAGCACTCTACGTGCGCATGGCCGGGAAAACCATGGCGGACGTGGTGGTGATGAATACGGCGGAGGCTTACCGGTTGTTCCTCGACATCGAGTTTTCGCCGGAGGAAACCGCCATTGCCGACAAGATTCTGATCGAAATCCGGCAGAGGTTGAAGTTCCTGAACGATGTGGGGCTGCACTATCTTACGTTGGATCGATTGTCGTCGACTCTTTCAGGCGGCGAGGCGCAACGGATCACGCTGGCAACCTGTTTGGGATCGCGCCTGGTGGGTGCCTGCTACGTATTGGATGAACCGTCGATCGGGCTGCATAGCCGCGATACCGGGAGATTGATCCGCATCATGGAAGAGTTGCGGGACCTGGGCAACACCATTGTGGTTGTGGAGCACGATCCGGACGTGATGCGCGCGGCGGACCACATTATCGATCTGGGACCGGGTGCGGGCGAGTACGGCGGGCATGTTCTTTTCGGCGGGTCGTACGCTGAGTTGATGCGCGACCGGGACAAATCGCTGACGGCGAAATATCTGCGCGGCGACTTGCAGGCGGGCACGCGGTCCAAACGGAGACGGGTGAATCCGAAGCGGGCGCTGAAGGTTTTTGGTGCACGGGCGAATAACTTGCGGAACGTGGATGTGACTATCCCGCTGGACATGATGGTGGCAGTGACGGGTGTTTCAGGGTCTGGTAAATCCACGCTGGTACATGAGGTGATTTACAAGGGGCTGGCGGCGCGGCTGCATAAAGAGTCGGCACTGATGAATGAGGAGCAGAACGATAAACTGCAATGCAAGCGGATTGAGAAAGCGGAACTGCTGACAGATATTGTGCTGGTGGATCAATCGCCCATTGGGCGCACGCCGCGTTCGAATCCGGTCACCTACATCAAAGCTTTCGATCAGATTCGCGACTTATTCGCCAACACTCCAGAGGCGGACCGGCACGGGTATACGGCGGGGCATTTTTCATTCAACATCCCAGGCGGGCGCTGCGAAACTTGCCAGGGAGACGGCACCGTTACGGTGGAGATGCAGTTTCTGGCGGATGTGGAGCTAGTTTGTGAGGACTGCAAAGGCACCCGGTATAAAAGCGGCATTCTGGAGGTGCGCTACAAAGGGCTGAACATTCACGAAGTGTTGCAATTGACGGTGCGCGAAGCCGCCAGCCTTTTCTCCGAAGCGCCGCGGCTGGTTGCGAAATTGAAGGTTCTGGTGGATGTCGGACTCGGCTATCTGCGCCTGGGCCAATCGGCGACTACGCTTTCCGGCGGCGAGGCGCAACGCGTGAAACTGGCGGCACACCTGGCGCAGGCTTCGTGCAAGGGCACGCTGTTTATCTTCGACGAACCGACTACGGGGCTGCATTTCGACGACATCACGAAACTGCTGGATGCCTTTCAACGTCTGATCCATAATGGCGGAAGCATTCTGATCATCGAACACAATCTGGACGTGATTCAGAGTGCGGATTGGGTGATTGATCTGGGACCGGAAGGCGGGGCGCTGGGCGGCGCCATTGTGGCCGAAGGAACGCCGGAACAGATTGCCTCCGTGAAGCAATCCTACACCGGGCAGTTCCTGGAGAAAGCGTTTGCGGGGATAGACTGAAATGATGTGGTTGCTGCCCCAAATCGCGCTGGCGTTTCTGTTTCTGCAAAAGCCCGACCCGCTTGCCGAGGGAATGAAAGCGCTGGAAGAGCAGCGGTATCCGGCAGCGTTGGAGAGCTTCACTCGCGCCGTGGCCGCGGATTCGAAGGACTACGGCGCACACTTCCATCTAGCCCTTTCCTATAGCTTGCTGGACCGCGACACTGAGTCGATTGCCGAATACAAGAAAGTGTTGGAGCTGAAGCCGGATTTATACGAAGCGGAATTGAACCTGGGGATGGTTTTGCTGCGTCAAAAGCAGGCGGCGGAGGCGGTTCCGTATCTGGAGGCAGCGGCGAAGCAGAAGCCCGCTGTTTACCGCCCGGTGTTTTTTGCCGCTGAGGCATTGAGCGAATCCGGCCAGGCGGAGAAGGCCGAACCTTATTACGAGGCGGCGGTTGCGGCAGATCCGAAATCGGCGGTGGCGGAGCTTGGCTTGGCGCGATCCATCGCTAAGCAGAACCGGGTGGACGAGGCTGCGCCGCACTTCCAGAAAGCCGCCGCGCTGGACCCCGCGTTTCGGGGCGCGCTGCTGGAACTGGCTGCGATTTACGAACGCGGCAAGAAGACGGCGGAAGCCATCGAAATCTACAAACAATTTCCGGAAAACCCAGCTGCGAAAGAGCGGGTGGGCGAGTTGCTGCTGGAATCCGGACAGACGGCTAGCGCGATTCCACAACTGGAATCGGCAGTAAAGGATGCGCCCACGGCAACGAACCGAATCGCGTTGGCGGCTGCGTATACCCAGAACAAGCAACCCGACAAGGCAGCGCCGCTATTTGAACAGGCGCTGCAAGCGGAGCCGAAGAATGTGGACTTGCGAATGAGTTACGCGCGTTCGCTTCGGGAGTTGAAGAAGTATCCGGCGGCCGCGCAGGAATTCTATCGAGTGGTGCAGGCGAAGCCGGATTCCAGCGACGCCTGGGGCGATTTGGCCGGTATGTTGATTTTGATGAACCAGGACGAGCAGGCTTTAGCGGCATTGGAAAAGGTGAAGGCGCTGGGAGCGGAGAAGCCTGGCCATTTCTTTTTCCGCGCAATCGTGCTAGACCGGAATCATCTGTATCAACCGGCGCTGGAGAATTACGAGAAGTTCCTGGCTGTGAGCGAAAACAAGAGTCCGGATGAAGAATTTAAAGCCCGGCAACGGATTAGAGTAATCAAGAAAGAGTTGTCCAAGAGGTAAAAGTTGCCCTTATTTGTCCTATTGACGATGTTGCTGGCAGCGCAGACGGGTCGTGCGGATCTGGCTGAAGTGAGAAATGAGCCTAATCTCGAGAAACGGTCGGAGAAGGCGCTGGAGAATGCGAACATAGCCGTGGATGAAGCGCGAAAGGCGTATAAATCATCGGACCTGGCAGTTTTTGGATCGTGGTTGAAAGAAGTGCAAGAGTCCGCCGAATTGAGTTACCAGTCGCTGGAAGATACCGGCAAGGCGGCAAGGCGGAGTCCGAAATTTTTCAAGCGGGCCGAGATGAAAATACACGCGCTGGCCAAACGGCTGGAAGCCCTGGGCGGCGACGTCAACTTTGAAGACCGCGTATTGGTGGAAGAAACGCGAAAGAAGCTGAGCGATCTGGAAGATAAAATCGTATTCGAGATCATGACAAAGAAGCACTGATTATGAAGTGGCGTTGCACTCTATTTCTATTGCTGGCGGCCGTGCCTGTACTGGCGGAGCGCGATTTTCTGACGGCGGACGAAGCCGACCAGGTGAGAGTGGTGCAAGAGCCCAATGAGCGGCTGAAACTGTATATCGTTTTCGCCCGCCAACGGCTGGATCTGATGCAGCAGGCGGTAGCGAAGGAAAAGGCCGGCCGTTCCGCTTTGATCCACGATCTTCTGGAAGATTACACGCACATCATTGAGGCAATCGATACCGTGTCGGATGATGCGCTGAAGCGGAAGGTGGCCATTGACACGGGCATGGTAGCGGTGGCTTCGGCGGAGAAGCAGATGCTGGAAGCGCTGACGAAAATTCAGGACGCTGAACCAAAGGATCTGGCGAGATATCAATTTGCGTTGAAGGAAGCGATTGACACCACCAGTGAAAGCATCGAGCTTTCGCAGGAAGACCTCAAGACGCGTTCGCAGGAAGTGGACGCGAAAGTGAAAAAGGACAAGGCTGAGGTGGAAGCAGTCTTGAAGCCCAAAGAACTGGAAGAGAGAAAGGCGGCCGAGAAGAAGGAAGTCGAGACCAAGCGGAAGGCTCCTACTTTGCGGCGGAAAGACGAGAAGCCTCCGCCGTAGTTTCTCATCTTTCCACCATTGGAAAGTGCACTAAGCCGTTTGCGGTAGTTCGAGAGCTTCCTGTACGGCCATGGCGCGACGCCAGTGGTCTTCGAACAGGCCTTTCATGCCTTCCGCGAATCCTTCGTGATCGAAGAGTAGCGAGGTCCAGGTGGGTTTGGTGATCACCGGATCCAGCAGCGCGATCATTCCATAGTGACCGTCGAATAGCGCCAGCTTCATGGGGAGCGCCGGAGCGCTGCACACCTCAACTCCAATAGCTTTGAATTCTTCCATCCGCTGTTGATGGATGGAATCCACCGTCCCACTTTCAAACATCAGGCGGCAGGAAACCCCGCGCAGCCGGGCCTTCTTTACCAACTGTTCATCCAGCGGATCCACGGCGTAGGGCGGGCGCGAGAATTCGAGATATTCAAACTGGACTTCTGAGAGCAGGCGCCGGTATTGCGCGGCGGTCTGACCCGGCTCGCCGACGATGCGCAGGTAATCGAGCGTGCCGCGGCCTCCCTGCCCTTCCGAATAGGCCACGTTCAGGTCTTCGACCAGGCCGCCGGCAAAGCGGGCCTGCTCGGTAAGCTCCTGTTGCAGCGAATCGCCGCGGCGGGCTAAATAGCTGGGAATTGCCAGCGAGGGTTCCACCGCGGAGAAGAGTTTCGTCTTCTCCTGGACTACCTGCGCAAAGCCCTTTTCGATGAGGCTGTCGAGAACTTCATAAATCTTTTGGCGGGGGACGTGCGAGCGCGCGGCCAGTTCCAGCGCCTTGAAGCGCGGGTGGCCGACGAGGACCAGGTAGGAACGAGCTTCATAGGCATTGAGGCCGATCTGCTGCAATCTTCGCCAAAATCGCTGAAAATCTATCTCTGGGAGTTCTTTCGTCATCTTGATTTCTTGAGCTAACCTATCACATGAACGGATGCGGTGTGACGCAAGTGTGCCGCGAGGAAAGTGAGGGTGAGCTGAATGGCGAATGCTACAATCGCCGATAGCTGGTGACTGAAAGAAGGAGGTGGCGGGCGTTATGCCTTCCCTGCTCGATTTCCCCCGAACTTTGGGTGCTTTGCGCCAGAGTGGTTACACGGAAGAACGGCTGGCCGGCCGCAGCGTGAAAGATGAACTGCGGGCCAACCTGATCTGCCGTCTTCGTACCGGAGAAACGCTGTTTCCCGGGGTTGTTGGATATGAAGATACGGTTACTCCGCAAATTGTCAACGCAGTATTATCCCGCCATAATTTCATACTTCTTGGACTGCGCGGACAGGCGAAGACGCGGATCATCCGGCTGTTAACCACTCTTCTTGACGATGCGGTTCCGTATATTGCGGGCTGCGAAATTCGCGATAACCCGTACACGCCGATATGCAAACGGTGCCGGGATTTGATTGCGGAGCTGGGCGAGGAAACGCCGATCGCGTTTCTGACGCCGGCTGAGCGGTATGTGGAAAAGCTGGCCACGCCCGATGTGACCATTGCCGATATGATTGGCGACATCGATCCGATAAAGGCAGCGCGGCGCGGCCAGAATATTTCGGATGAGTTAACAGTGCATTACGGATTGCTGCCGCGGGCCAATCGCGGCATCTTTGCGGTAAACGAATTGCCGGATCTGGCGGGCAAGATCCAGGTTGGATTGTTCAATATCATGCAGGAAGGCGATGTGCAAATTAAGGGCTATCCCATTCGCCTGCCGCTGGACGTGATGCTGGTGTTCACCGCGAACCCGGAAGACTACACGGCGCGCGGAAAGATCATCACGCCTCTCAAGGACCGAATTGGCAGTGAAATCCGCACGCACTATCCGCTATCGATTGAACAGGGGCTGCAGATTACCAATCAGGAAGCGTGGACGGCGCGAGGCACCGGGATAGAGGTATCCATTCCGGGCTACATTCGCGAAGTGATTGAGCAGGTGGCGTTCCTGGCGCGTGACGACAAAAAGATAGACAAACGTTCCGGTGTTTCGCAGCGGCTGCCCATTTCGGTTTTGGAGAATGTGGTATCGAATGCCGAACGGCGTGCATTGCGGAATGGGGAGAGTCTGGCGGTGCCCAGGGTGCTGGATGTGTATGCGGCGCTGCCTTCGATGACCGGCAAGATTGAGCTGGAATATGAAGGCGAGTTGAAGGGTGGCGATTTTGTAGCCCGGGAATTGATCCGCGTGGCCGTGGGCAAAGTGTACAACGCTTATTTCGATGGCGTGAACGTCTCGCAGATCACGCGCTGGTTTGAAATGGGCGGTGCCGTGCGGCTGGATGAATCGCTGGATTCGGCGGGCATGGTGGCAGCGTTGAACGGCATTCAGGGCTTGCTGGAGCGCACAAACAAGCTGGGCCTCGGCGAGAACGAGGCCGATGCGGTCCGCGTGTCCGCGGGTGAGTTCATTCTGGAGGGCCTGTATGCGCACCGGCGGCTGAGCCGGAGCGAGGAGCAGGGCTTTGTGGCGGGCGAACGGGAGCGGAAGCGGGAACGCGAGGAACCGGGCCCGGACGATATCCGCCGGCCGAGTTCGCGTAAGCAGTTCAATTGAAATACGGCGTGAGGTGCGGCGCGTGAAGTGGATTAACTACACGAAATATACCGGCGACGATCTGGGAATCAGTTCGGAAGACCTGCTGAAGGCGCTGTCGGAATTCTTTCTGCAGAGCGGATTCGATTCGCAGTACATGCAGTTTAGCGAGATGAACCGGCAGTCCATGGAGGATCTGAAGGAAGCGATTGAGCGGGCACTGCGCGAAGGAAGCATGTTCGATCAATCGCAAGCCGGGCAGATGGCGGAGCAGATCCGGCAGATGTCACCGGAGGAGTTCAATCAACTGGTGAACCGGCTGGTGAAGAAGCTGGCTGACGACGGATACATTACGGCCGACGAGCGGGGCGAGGGCCAAGAGTCGGCGCCGCGCGATGTGAAGATTGAGATCACCGACAAGTCAGTCGATTTTTTCGGCTTCAAGACACTGAAAGATTTGTTGGCGGGGTTGGGAAAGGCTAGTTTTGGCGCGCACGACACGCGGGATATGGCTACGGGCGTGGAGGCCAGCGGCGCGGCGAAGGCTTATGAATTTGGCGATGTGCTGAATCTGGATATCAGCGAGACTTTGTTTTCGGCCATGCGGCGCGAAGGCGTGCAGGTGCCGTTGAATTTGGAATACAGCGACTTGCATGTGCACCAAGCCGAGTATCAAAGTTCCTGCGCGACCGTGCTGATGCTGGATTGCAGCCACAGCATGATTCTGTATGGCGAGGACCGCTTCACACCGGCAAAGAAAGTGGCCCTGGCGCTGGCGCATCTGATTCGTACGCAGTATCCGGGAGATAGTCTGCGGCTGGTGCTGTTTCACGATTCGGCGGAGGAGTTGCGGATTTCCGAGTTGGCCCGGGTGCAGGTGGGGCCATACTATACGAACACGCGCGATGGTCTGATTCTGGCGCAGCGGTTGCTTAACCAGGAGAAGAAAGATATGAAGCAGATCATCATGATTACCGATGGGAAACCGTCGGCTCTAACGCTGGAGGATGGCCGGGTTTACAAGAATGCGTTTGGGTTGGACCCGCTGGTGATCAGCAAGACGCTGGAGGAAGTTTGCCGGTGTAAGAAGCAGGGGATTCTCATCAATACATTCATGTTGGCTAGCGATTATGGTTTGGTGCAGTTTGTGCAGAAGGTGACTGAGCTCTGCCGCGGCAAGGCTTATTTTTCCACGCCGTATAACCTGGGGCAGTATTTGCTGATGGATTATATGAACCGCAAGACGCGCACCATTCACTAGCGAGTGTTGAAGTTCGCCAAGACTTCAGAGGCGGCCCGCAGGACGGCTTTCGGCGTATCGGCACCCAGTTGCTGGCCCAGTATTCGATGTGACGGGTCTGCCTTGCGGATTGCTGCGGCGGCAGTGCTGTAAAGTGCTTGCGCGATCCAGCCCAGGAATTCTTCGTCGTCCTCGCGGGGTTTTGGTGCGTCGAGAACCGCGCCATTCCAGTTGAATTGGCCCAGGTCGGTGAAGGACGTGGAATCGATTCCGTAGGCTCTGTTAACGTCGCCAATGCTGTAGTTGTAAGTCTCTTTCAGGAATTGAACGTACTGTTGCTTGCCAGCGCTGTCGCCATGTTGAGCGCGGATCCAGTTTGCCCAGGACCGATTCCACGGTGGAATTTCAGTGAAGGTGTAGGCCACGAATCCGTTGGCCTCTTTCCTGGCGTGGCTGGAACATTTCGCGCGAATTTGTTCCTGGACTTCGGCATCGAACACATCCGCGAATTCGTCATCGTGTAGCAGCGGCACGGGCACCAGGGTTGGTTCCCGACCGGGTGCGGCGCGCACAATCGAAGGGATCGCAAGGGCGTGAAAACCGCGGCGGCTGAGGCGATTCATCATCGTTGGGGCTGCAGATGCTTGTCGAGAAATTCAAATGTGCCAACGCCATGGATGGTGTGCGGGCCTTGAAAGAATTCGATTGTGGTGCGGTCCGGAATGCCGAGGCTGGCGTAGAAGCGGCGCACCTTCGCATACTCGAAGGCGACCCACTCATCGATGCCTACTCCATCGTTGTGGCCGCGCTCCACCATGAACGGGCGGGGAGCAATCAAGCTGGCCATCTCGGCGTAGTTGAACGTATTGGCGAGATTGAACTCGCTGATCTCGTACTCCTTGGTGAAGACGTAACTGAAGGGCTCCTCCACGCTGGTGGTCTTCCAGATCCATTCGTTGAAGTCCCCGGAGCAGATAACGACCTTGTACTTGTCCACCAGCGGCGGCACCCGCATGGCGGTTTTGCCACCATAGGAAAGGCCGTAGAAACCGATGCGCGCCGGATCAACGAAGGGAAGCTGAGCCAGCCAGTCTACCGTGCGCTGGTGTTGTCCGGTGATGAAGCTGAATAGAGTGAGCTTCAGCGGATTGGCGCGGCGGACAATCTGCCGGAAACGTTCGTCGCCGATGTATGGATTCTGCGGAGAATAGACAATGTAGCCCTTGGCGGCGAGCTTGGCTGCGAAACCGTGATAGAAGCCTTCGGCCTTGGCGTCCGTCGACTCGATGGTGTCTTTCGGCTGCCCGGCCAGTCCATGTTGGGTTACCACCAGCGGGCGGCGTTCTCCGGGCTTTATGTTTTTAGGGATGAGCAGGATGCCGGATGCGAGGACGTCTTTCCACACGGGCAGCACCACTTCATAACCGGTGAATAGAACGTTGTCATAGACGCGCCGGGTTTGAGCGGTCATGGGTTCTTCGGGGTCGGGGACTTTGCCGATAATTTCTTCGTAAAGATACTTCCTGTACCATTCCGTGGTGGCCTGCCAACGCTCGATGGACGACGGGTCGGCCTTCGACCAAAATTCACGGCGGCGGATTGGCGACGCGCGGACCAAGGCTTGTGTGTATTCGACCAGTTGATCGAACTGACGGTGCATGCGGGCCTCGGCCTGGGCCGGCGTCAGTTCGGGGATTGGGTTACCCGCCGGTGGTGGCGCGGCCTTGGAGACCGGTGCCGGCATCTGTTGTTTCAAGATCGACCAGACATTCCGGTCCATGGGTTGCTGCCAGAGGGGAACGTTGAGATCGGGGTAGTTGAACAGTTCGGCGCCTGCGATGCGGGAGTCAATGAACGCTGCGTAGCGGGCGATGAGTGCGCCGTCTCCGTAACCAATCACCCGGATTGGCAGGCGAGGGTTGGCCTTTGCAAAATAATCAACGGCTGCCAGCACCTTTTGTACTTCGTAGCCGATAATGTGGCGGCCAGTCTGGTAGGCCATGCGGTAAATGTACTCACGATGGCTTTGGCCGGTCATCTTGTGGAGACGTGGATTTCCGGAGAATGTGGAGTTGCGGTCGATGATCAGCGGGATGAGCATTCTGCTGCGCGGTTCGTTGAGGCGCGCGGCCAGGGATTCGGGGCTCATGCCGGCGTCTGGAATCGCGATGACGTAGGACGTTGGCTGCAGCTTCGGAGTGACGTGCAGCCCTTCCGCGTCGATGCCCTTCAGCACGGGCCAGCGTACGCTTTGCACACCGGCGGCATAGGGCTTCGTCTCGATTTCGGTGAACGCGATTCTGGGATCGACCGCGCCGATCAGGGTTTGAATGGTTTGCGGAGACGCCGGGGACGGTTTGCTATTAGCCAGCGCGCGGTCGAGGTATCGTTCGATACCCGCCAGCATTTTCTCCCACAGAACGCCCGTTTCCGTGAGTGGCTGGGTACCGGGGAGCGTGAGGACTAGGGCTGCGATGAACGGGAGCATATCGTATTGGGGTAGTAGTGATTGAGGATATCGCGGAATGACATTCCACTGGCGGCCATGGCAGTTGCGCCCAGTTGGCAGAGGCCGACGCCGTGTCCTTCGCCGCGTCCGTGTATGACTCCCGCGGGCTTGTCGACGGTGTAGTTATTGCTGGGAATCTTCTGTGCGAGCCGGAACTGTTCAGTGGGGATGATTTCGATCGCCATGCTTTGCGTCCACCGGCGGCTGTTGCGCCGGCACGCTGGGCAGGCGACGGCGAAGTACGGGTATGGGTCTGGTTGCAAGCCGACACTGGCTGCCGTTCGTGTCTGGCCTCCGCAGCTTGCCGAATAGAGTGGGGCGAAGGGTTGATTCTGGTAGGTGATGCTGAGCCCTTCCGTTTCCTGTGCTGCTCTGGATGCGGCGTCTTGCGGTGGCGGTGGAGAGCGATGGAATTGGCAGTGCGTAGTGTCACAAAAATCGAAATTCCGATGACGCTTGGGGGACGCCGTGTAATAGGAACGCGCTAACACGGCCGCTGCTTTCAGCGCTTCGATGTGTGTACCCGGCGGATATTCGGCTGCGACCACGGCGGCCACGGCTTGCTCCAGGTCCATGGTGATGACGGGGATCAGTTCGCTGCCTACGGCGGTGACTGAGAGCGTTCCACGAAAGTTGCGTGTGATCTTGCCGGGTACGCTGAGAGTGAGATCGGTTGGGCCGCCGTCACGTGCGGTGATCATCGCCGGTCCATCGATAACTGCGGCGTGGCGGGGCATCCCATTGACCAGCAGTACTTGCGACGGAAGAGCTTCCACGGAGAGGTGCGTTGGATGGAATAGCCCGAAGACCCCGATCTTGACGGTGATGACTGCGAGCAACAGCATTTCACTTGCCCTGAAGAATGGCGTTGAGCATGCGGCCGGCGGTGGCGGCGGTGGTTGCGCCTGGAACGCCGTGCATCTGCACCAGCAGTGTGTAACCGTACGCTATGGCGACCACGTAGCCGTCGCCGGGCTGGCCCGCGGGATGCGCACAAGCCGCGGTGCCGGTTTTCACCAGCGCCTTGGTTCCAAAGGCACGGCCCGTTCCGGACTGCGAGGATTGCATCATGCCCTTGCGGATGGGCCCGGCTTCCGGGTATGACGCTAACAGGCTGTAGGCGCGGGCTATGGCGAGCGGGGAAATCTGCCATTCCCGGCCCAGGCCAATCCATGTTTGCGCGGAAGCGTTCGCCGGCGGAGGAGTGAGCCCGAACCGGCCGAGGAAATCCGGGTTGGCGCGCGAGGCCAGTTGCAGGAAATAGGAATTGCAGGAGTGCGCTATTGCGTTTGTGATGTCTATAGTGCCGTGGCCTTTTTTAAGCCAGCATTGTTGGGGATCACAGGTGAGCGTGGGGAAACCTCGGCTGGACGATGCCGCAAGGGCTACGAATGGTTTTACCAGCGATCCCGCGGGGATGGGCCGGTCCGCGTGTGGCCAGCGCTGCGCTACCAGTTGGCCAGTTGTTGTGTCCAGTAAGACATACGACACCGCAGGATTGGGGAACTGGCTGTTGAGCAGCTTTTCAATCGATTGATCGTAGAGTGTGCCCAGCAGCATGAATGCGAGCGCGGCAGTCATCTGGTGAGCTTATAGATTATGGTTTGCGGCACGGCTGCACCCGTGTCGTGAGCAACAATGCTGGCGGTCTCCATGCGGCCTAACGCGCGTCCGAGACTGGCGACGTTTTGTGAAAAGAACCGCGGATCGGTGCCGTCGGCTTCAGGCGCTTGCGAATGATCGATCAAACGCATCATCTTCGTGTAGGGAGCCAGTTCCTGCGTGATGCGGAACGTTGCCGAGTAGCTGGCAGCGGCCTGCGGAACTGGCTGCGCGGCAAGCTTCTGAGTGATTGCGTCCAGCATCTGTTTGCTGTCAGCCAGTATCAATACGCGGCCACGCGTCAGGGAGAATTCGGTGTTGATGGCGTTCGGAGCCCAGTCAGATGCCGCGAGAAGAACTACGGCACGCGGGTTTACTACAAACACACCGTCTGCCAGGGTGCGGCTCGATTGGATCTCCATCATGGCATCCAGTTTGACGGCATCCAGTTTCGCGCGGAGGTCAAGGTAGGGTTGATTGCGGTCACCAAGGTCGAGCGGTTGCTGATCGATTCTGGTTTCGAGATCCGCCTCACTGCCCGACTTCTCCTCAGATGCCGCGGCGTCGGGTGCGCGTTCGGATGGCGGCGCCGCTCCGACGGACGGACTGTAGATTTTGCTGTAAACCAAGCCCGCTGCCTGGTCGCCGGTGGGGGCAGCCCACGCACGGTAGAGTCCCGCAGCATTCGGAACATAGGCGACGATCTGCGCGACGGCGGATTCCGAAGCCGGCGTGGCGGCTTGCGCGCGCAGCAGAACACGCTCTTCGCGGATCTGGGTGGCCTCGCGGAAAATGTCGGCGATGCCTGCGCTGTACTGCTTCAGAGACGCCGTGTTGCGCTGAATCCAATAAGAACGGAAGTGCGGTGTTTCCAGTAGCGCCGGCAGGTTCATCACGATGCGGATTTCCCCTTGGGCTTTGGCGGCTTTGGTGGCGCTGGTGAAGAAACTCTCGTCCTTCATCGCGCGGCCTGGTTGATTCGCTATTAGCGTTAACGCGCCGGCGATCAGGTCTTCGCGCGTGGCCAGCAGCAGTAATCCATTGACCGATGCGAAGGCGGCAACGCGTTTGGAAGGCCGGTCCACGCGGACGTAATACGCCTGCCCTGCCGCGGACCGCGATTCATAACTGGTGCGCGTTTTCCAGAGTGCGGTTTCCACGGCGCGAGCGCTGGCTAGCCGGGTGATATAGAGGAACTCAAGCTTGCCGATGTCGTAGATGCCCACCGCCGATTCAGAGCCGGCCAGGGAATTCACCAACGACATATCCGGAGGAAGCCCGGCAGCGGCGGCATATTCATTTTGTGCGTCTGCCAGGCGCGTGAAAAGGCGGGTGCGGGAAAACACTGAATAATTGTCGCTACGCAGCCAGAGGCGCTTCTCCGCGGACGCGTTCCAATCGCGCAGCAGAGCGGTGAAATCGCGCGCTTCCACATACAGCAATGGGCCCTGCGGGAAATAGGTGGAGAGCGGCGGAGTGGACTGCAGAGCCTGCGCCAGCAGCCACGTGCTTAGCGCAAGAACAGTTCCGACGGCAATTTTCAGTTTCATAGGCGCGGGCGCACGTTGCGCTCCTGTTCCAGATTCTTAGAGATGACGGGGCGGCGCAGTTCATTCTCCGCGAGCCGTTTCTGCTCTGCTTCCAAAGCGGCCAAACCCGTCTGTGTAGAGGGATCGAGGTACTGCGAAATGCGGAGCAGTGTGAGTGCCGCCAGCGGAGCGTCCACTTTGCGGAACACGCCCGCGGCCTCGCGAGCGATTCGCGCACGGTCCTTAGCGGGTAAGAGTGACGAGTAGAGGAATTCGTCGCTGAGGAATTTGAGATTGCCGGAGGAGTCCTGTTCAAACTTTTGCTGCCCTCCGGCGAGCGGCATCAGCGCGCCGATGGCGGTCTGATTTCGATTCAGAGCCACAGCCGCCTGGAATAATGGAAGCCTGGGCTCATTTGATTGCGGATCGATTTCCAGTGCCCCACGGAGCAGGCGGGCCTTGACTTCATTGCTTACCGGCTGCGCGGCGGCTTTCATGCAGGCATGCCAATAATAGGGACGTTCGGCGGCTGTGGGGTCAATGGGAGTAATTGAGGCGAGCAGATCCAACTCGCCTGAACCGAGTGTGGTTTTGGCGGCGGATAGCTTTGAGATTGCCGTAGCTGCATTCACGCGATTCGCATACGGTGTATCGGCCGCGGAGGCCAGCGTCTGAAGCGCCGCCGCATCGCCTTTGGCAGATTGAAGGGCTACCAGTGACGCTTTATCCCAAGGGGCAGCTTGAGCGCGGGTGGTGCGAAACTCCACAGCTTCCTGCGTACGGCCGAACTTTTCCAATAATGCCGCTGCCGGTTCCAGATTTTCGAAGGGTTCGCCGGAGACCAGCGTCATTCGCCGCAGAAGAGCTAAGGCAGCCGCGACGTCCTGATTTTCCAGGCGCACTTCAGCCAGGCCCAGGAACGATGGCGGCGCGGGCGTGGACGCTTCCAGCTCCGTTGTGTAGACAAACTCCAGAACGCGGCGGGCCGACGGTGCATCGCCTTCGGTTCGCAGAGTACCGGCGCTGTTGCGAATCATATCGAGCGGCGGTTTGGTTGTAGCGTAGCGGGCGAGCAGCGGTTCCAAGGCGCCGGATTGGGCGGCGGTGCGAACTTCCAGCGAGACAACCTGATAGGGCTGTTCCCGCATGGCGTCGGGGTCTAGCGCAGCCAGGGCAGCCTGCGCGCGCTGAGTCTGCTTGGCAACCACCAGCGACTCGATCCACTCCAGTTGATAGCGGCGCTTATTCTGCAGAGCGTCGCGTTGGGCGTCACCACGAGCTTGTGACAGTTTGAGGTCGGCGGTTTCCAACAAGCGCTGATATACAATCTCCTTGCCGGACGCAGGCAGCCATTCCGCCGACACGATGGTGCCGAGGAAATTGATGGGATCCGTTGCACGGCGGGAGAGATCGGTAATCCAGCGAATTCCTTCGGCGGGAGTGGGCGACGCCGACAGCACCCCCTGCAGCAGAGGATCCACGCGATACAGACCGTTGCGATAAATATACGTACGGAGCAGACGGTCAGCTTCGGGCCGCACGTCGGCCAGCACTTTATATTTACCTATTGCCTGCAGAGCGGACTGCACATCATTCCAGAAGCTTTCCGGGACGCGGCGCAGGTCTTGCTGGACGGCGAACATTTGAAACGCTTGCTTCCAATGGACTCTTGCTTCGTCCTGTTTCCCTTGCGTCCAGAGGATTTCCGCAATGCGGCTGTGGACGTCGCCGCGATTTGGATTGAACTGCAAGGCGTGGTCATAATCTTCCAGTGCATTGGCCGTGGCGCCTGCTTCACGATAATACTCGGCGAGCTTGAAGTAAGCTGCTCCGTTGGCGGGGGTGCCTTCCAGCGCGGCCGGAAGATAATCGTCCGCATTGGGCTGCTTGGTCACGGCTAGATATTCGCCGTAGCGGGATCCGTAATAGAACCACTGATCGCCAACTAACTGCTGCTCACGAGCCACCGGATGGCCCAGCTGTTCGGCAATCGTATTTGGTCCCAGGGCGGATTGGAATGCCGCGTTGATATCGGGCGTTGCACGTGCGAAATACAGTCCTGTTAATGCGGAGTAAGCTTTCGTCCAAACCGGAGGCAGTCCGGTGCCGCGCGCGGCTATGGCGCGCAGTGCCAACGCTGCATCGGTGCCAGAGATTGCAGAGGTGGCCGCGCCGTCGCGCAATTCATCGGAGGCACCGGTTTGCGCAAGCGTCACCAGCTTTTCCGGCGTCGTGGTACGAAGCAACCGGCTGAAGCGCTGCGCGGACGGACCGGAGAGCATGCCACGATCATTCAGCAGGGTTAGCACTCGCAGCTCCTCGCGCGGACTTCCGGCCTGGTGGTACGCCTCGGCGGCTTGAACCAGCAATTGATCTTTCCCGTCGTCCTGCGGGTAGACCTTCCAGAAGGCTTCCACGGCTTTGCCTAAATCGTCATAGCGCATGCGGGTGCCTTGCAAGGCTGCCAGCCGCGGAAGGAGTTGGTCTTTGGATTCGGCATTGGGCTTGGCGATCAAGGCTGCCTGCATCCAGCGGACTGCAAGATCGTTGAGACCGGCGGACTGTGCGGCGGCGGTTAAGTCCATGGCGGGCGGCTGCACACGGATCTTTTGCAGAAACGCCCCGAAGACCGTGCGTTCTTCCGGAGTAAAGTACCGCTTGGCGACAGAAGCCATTTCGCCGACTAGTCCGATGCGGACTTCGGGTGGAGTGATTTTCGCCATGGCCAGATAGGCCGCATCGTAAGTCCGCAGCCGGGCGGCCAGATGGGCGTAGAATCGCAAATCCTGTTGAGCTTCGGCATCATCTTTCGGTATCGCTTTAAATCCTTGCGCCGCGAAATCTCTCGCTTGCGGCAGCAGGTTCCAGGATTCCAACTTGCGCGCCACCTCGAAGTAGTCTTGCGATTTGGTGGAACCGCCTTCCAGGAACGCGGCGCTCAGGGCTTTCACGGCGGCATCGGGTTGCGATTGGCGGGCCCTGGTTTCAGCCAGCTTCACCATCCACTGCGGATTGTGATACGTAAGTTCATATAGCTTCGTGTAGGCTTTGGCAGCGTTATCGAAATGCAGCAACCGTTCCTCAAGCGATGCCATCGCGGTGTAGAGATCCGTCCGGTCCGGGCGGAGGGCAATGGCGCGATTATAGGCATCCACCGCGGCGGGGAAGTTCTCCAGCTGTGTGTTCAGCCGGGCCAGCACCATCGGCCAGCGGGCGTCGCGCGGCGAATCGGCGACGGCTTTTTCGTAAAAAGAGCTCAGTTGCTGGATGCGGCTGTTCTTGCGCACATAGGCGGCCGCTTCCTGCACCACCGCAGGGTCTTCGGGATACCGATTGATAATCTCGATGTACTGGGACGTGGCGGCCTGATAGTCCTTCAGCCGGGTCAGAACCGGAACAAGGCTGCGTCGGATGGCGATGGACTGTTCGGTCTTACCTGCTTTTTGCAGGCTCGCGTCAAGGAACGTGCGCAGAGATTTGTCGTCCCCTTCACGGGCATACGTATCGGCCATCGCGGCCACTAAGTCTGCTGCTAACGGCTCCGCGGTCAGCATGGGATTCAGGAAGCGGCGGGCGCGCTGATAATCGGAGATCTCGGTGGATTTTTGCGCAGCTTCCAAGGTGAAGGATCGTTTCAGGGTGGCGTTGGAACTGCCGGCGGCCCTTTCCAGAGTGTCAACAGAGCTTTTGCCCCGTTTGTTTCGCCAATAGAAATCGACGGACGCGCGGACCACGCCAAGAATCTGAGGATTATCTTTATAGACGGCATCCATGGTTCGGGCGGCCGCGTTCACATCCGGTTTCGATTCGTAATAGCGCGCCAGCCGGAGTTGGAGGCGCATGCGATCCACCGGATCTGTCGTGATGGCCATCTGCCTGTTTAACGACTGCTCGCGAACACTCTCGAAGCCTTGGCGTTCGGCTACGGTATCGATACGCGCCAGAAGGTCAAATGAGTTGGTGGTACCTGCAACGGCGAGCAGATAGCTGGTGAGATCGGGCAGCCGGTCCTGGTTTTCCAAAACAGCCACGCGCAGCGCGAAAGCGGACGCGGCGGGATTGGCGCCTGCTGCCAGCTTCTGCGTCGCGTCCTCAATGATGCGGCGAAGGGCCGGACGGCGAGCCAGCAACAGGAGCCGCGCTTGAGAAGGAGATGCCTCCGTTGCGCCTTGGATATATTCGGCAATGGCCTTTGGGTAGTCCCGCTTGCTCTCGTAAATTGCACCGGCTTCGAAGGCGAACAACGCTGGTTGTTTAGCCTGTTTACGGCCTTCGGCAATCAGCCGCAGAGCGTCGTCGTAAAGGAAATAATCCCAGAAAACTGTGGCAGCTTCCAGATATCCATCGGGGCGGCCGGGTTCCAGCGTGGCGATACGGTTCCAGTAAGCGCGGGCCTTGTCAAACTGTTCTTTATCGGCGTAAATCTCACCGATGCGAGTCAGTGTTTGGGTGTCGCGCGGGTTGCTGCGGCTTAGCCGGTCTTCAATAGAGGCGGCAGCATCGGTGCCCAGCAGAGAGCGATAGATGGAGGCGGTGCGTTCTCCCAGCGCCGCCTCGGCCGGGTAGTTGACAGCGATCGCTTGCAACACCGGCGCCGCTTCTTCAAAGTGAGAATTCCAAGCTTGCGCCTCCGCTATGATCTGCGTGGCGGCGCGGTCAGATGCGGTAGGCCCGGTGATGCGGCGAAGCCCGGCCAGCTCAGCATCGAGCTTGTTGCTGCGCGAGAGGTATTCGAAGAATTGCGATCGGAGAGTCTCGTCGTAATACCAGTTATTGCGCAGCAGACGTTCCCAGGCTGCATTATCGACCGTTCCTTTTGTGGTGTAGGCGCGCAACAGATTCTTGACGAACACCATATCGTGCGGAAACCGCTGATAGGCGTAGAGATTCACTTGCCGGTACAGCAGAGGATCAATAGTGCTTTGCCCGATGACTTCCCGGAAGTACGTCTCAAGGTCCGTGCCGTTGAAGGCGGTGGCGATGTCTTTGGTGAGCTTGTCGAACTGCACCGATTGCTTTTGCCGCAAATACCAACGCGCCAGTTTGTGGTGCCAGGTGCGATCTTGAAATTGTTGCGTGGCGCGAATATAGGTCTGCTCCAGGTCCGCGGCCAGCTTGTTCTGGTTGAGGAAAACCGCCAGGCGTTCGTAAAGTCCAGGATCATTCTGGTTGCGATCGATCTCGCCGCGATAGAGCGCGAGGGCATCCCTGGTGCGCTTCAAAGAAACCAGACGCCCGATATAGCGATCGAGGACACGCGCGTAGTTTGGAGACCGTGCCGGGGCAGTCGCCGGTTTCCGCTCCTCCTGACCGTCAGTGGCTGGGGCCACCTCCGCAGCCGATTTCGCCGGGACCACCCCAAGTGGCATGCCGCCGGCCGCGGCGCTCAATTCCTTGAGCAACGCGTCATAGACCGCGAACTCTTCCTTGGTTTGCTTGCGCCGTGCGTGGGCGTCTGCAATCGCCAGCGAAACATCCGTGCGTTCGGCAGCGTTGGGAAAGCTGGTGAGAAATTGCCGGCCCTGACGCACTACGCCATCATTGTCGCCATAAGCTGCGTACGCTTCAATCAGTTTGGCGTGGAGGCGCGGACGGTCTTCCGATTTTGGAAAACGAGCATCAAACGAACTGAGAAACTCAGACGCTTTGGCGCGGTGGAAATAGGCGACCGAAGCCTGTTCCTGCTCGGCGAATTTCCTTCCGGGACTGGTGGTGTTGAATAACAGGGAAAGAAAACCGTTCAGCGCGCCCGGGTACGGATCCATGGTGGCGACGTCTTTGTAGTAAGAAAGATCGCCCGCGCCAATCTGAATGGGTTGCTCCGGTGCAGTGAACAGAATATCAATCAGACCGGATAAACCTCTCTCCGTCTGCGCCGGCGTCGCAGTTTGCAGATTGGCTAGCGCGAAATAATTCTTTGCGGCAGCGCTATAGCTGTGGACGGCCTCAAAGAGTTTTGCCAACGTATAACGTTCGTCCGCGGTGAAGGATCGTTTGCGCGCTTGGTATTCCAATAGCGATCGTTCGGCCTGCGGCAGATTGCCTTGTTGCTGGTAGTAGTAGAACAGGCGCGCCGCCGGATTGATGTCTGCTGGATTGGCAATGGCGGCACGGCGCGCGTTTTCCAGAAACTTACGGAGGCCGCGGGTCTCCGTCAGCAGCCCGAAATAGTTAGCGGTTACAGTGGGTGGCCACAGCGGTTGGAATGCGTTGTCGTAAATGGCTACCGCTTGAGCCGGCGTTCCCCGTTGCTGCGCGATGGTGGCGCGGGCACGCAGCGGGAAGGCCTGGTCGGCCGGAAAGGCCTTTTGGTAATCCGCAAGCAGGGCTTCGGACGCGGCAAGCTGATTGGTTCCGTTCAGAAAGTCAAAGAAACGGGTATACACGGACGGCTGGGCCGGGTAGCGTGCGATCCAGTCGCGATAGATTCCCGTAGTCGCTTCGGCGGGGAGCGCCTGTGCGCCAGCCAGCGCCAACGACCGGTCGAACAGTTTCCAGGAGCGCTGCTGGGCCGGTTCAGTGAACTTCTCTTCCGGGGCGGCTGGCATGTTGCGAGCAAAAGCCAGGGCCTGCAACTCTTCGGCAGGCTGCAGCCGGCGATGGTAATAATCTACCAACGCAACCTGCCCCTGGAATTTGTCAGCCGTCGATTCGGCGAATTTGCGCCAGTCCGCGGTGGCAGCGGAGAAGTCCAAAAGCTGCTCCTCTTCATGAGCGCGCAGGCTGAGCAGTTCCGCCTGTTGGGGTGCCGCGGCGATAGCTTTGGATAGGCCAGCTACCGTTTCTTTTGGCGGACGCAATGAGAGCACCGGACCCGCGGGGAGCGTGACCGTCTTAAAAAAGATTGCCTCAATGGGATTATTGGCCTGAACGAACTGGACCCATTCTCTGAGTTCGGCACGTCCGGCTGCGGCCACTGCAACGAAGGCAGCAAGCACGTAGAGCTTACGGGAGGATTTCAAGGATCACCTCCTGCGTTCCGATGTTATGCGCGAAGTCTTCTGCTGAAACCGTTAGCGGATAGCGGCCAGCGGGCAGATGCGCGGGGATGATCAGGTCGGCCGCGTTCGCACCCGCGGCGCTGCTCCAGTGAAGATTGACGGGCGTGATGCCATACATGCGCGCCACCACCGTGCGTGACGATTCCGAAGCACTGGCCCTCAGATGCACTGTTTCCCCGCGGTGGAACTGGGTCTTCTCGAGCCGGATCTTGACGGCGGGCGGCTTACTGGCGATGACAAATGTCTTGGATTCGCGGAAGACACGCCCTTCTTTATCGCGGAGCATCAGCCGGACCTCGTGAGTGCCATCCGGCAGGTCGGAAGGTGCTAGAAACCTGGTTTGCCAGGTATCTTCGTCCTTCAAGTAGCGGAGCTTCTTTACCAGGCCGAAGGGGAACATGGCTACTACCGATGTGATGGATTCATCGGTGTGTACGCGGAGTACCGGATCGCCGGGGCGGATGAGGCGCGGCCGGAGCAACGCGCGCGGCGCGGCTAGAAAGGAAGTGTAAGGCGTCACGAATTTGTACTTTCGCGAGAGGCGGATAATTTCATCAATCGTCGCGCGGTCTTCACCTTCGCGTTCGATTTTTTCGAGCAATGCGTCCACACGCGCCTTGGCCCAGGTGCGGGGCAGTTGCGGATGCGTGACGCTTTGCGCCGGCAGCGGCACGGTGGTCCGCATCTGCAAGGAAGAGCCATCGCGGATGCCGCGCACAGTGAAGTTGGCTTGCGGCGCCGGGTTCTTATATTGGCCCACCCAAGATGCGACGGAGCCAGGGAAGGCGTTGGCTTCCAACGGATACACCATACTGAAATTCGCAGCGGGCTCTGTGATGAGCGATAACGATTCCACAGGACGGCGGCCTATTTTCGCCAGGAAAGCGTCGAGTTTGAAGTCAGCGGGCTCCGTGGATCGGACCCATTCCAGAACTCCGTTGCCGCTGGTCAGCATCTTCAACAGCGGCATGTTCGCGTCATCGCCTACAGCGAAGGCATATGTGCGTGGGCTGTTCTTGATTTGCTTGATGCGGCTGTTGTATGCGGCGGCAATCTTTGCGTTCTGAATATTGGCGCCGCGGGTGGCGTCACCATCGCTCAGCAAAACGATGTAGGATTCCCCGCCCTGCGCGGTGGCCGCAGCGTCGGCAGCCTGCTTTAACGCAGCTTCCAGATTCGTTCCGCCGCGGAGCCGGCTGGCACGGACGAAAGCGAGCGCTTTATCTACCGCGTCAGGATCCGCTGCTACGCTGGCCGGTGAAAACTTAACTACTTCTGAATTGAACAGCAACACGTTGAAGCTGTCGGTGGCGCGCAGCGAGCGCAGCAGCTTGTCCAGCGCCAGGAAGCTGCGCTCCAGCTTTTCCCACTGCATGGAGAGTGACGCGTCAAACAACGCGATGACCGTCCGCTTCGGCCCGTCTTTGGCGGCGGCGCTTGGCCCGATGACGGCTGAAGCTTCAAAAAAGCCGGGTTCTGCTGGCCCTTCTTTATAGGTGAGAACTTCCAGCGTGTCGCGTTTGGCGGGATCAATGGTGTACTTGATGGCCAGATCCTCACTCAGCGAGACGTTGCGCCCGTCAAATTCCGCGGTCACGCGATTTGGAGTCCGCTCCTTGACCAGCAGTGGATATGCCTTCCCGACTATTTCGAAATCTTTCATCGCATGAGGCGAGGTGAGTTCGAGTGAGATGGTCAAGTGCGCCACCGATTGCGCACGGTAGGCATCCGGCCGCAGAGGCACGGCGAACAACGTCTGCAACTGTTCCGTTTGCAATCGCTCCTGATATTCCAACTCCACGCGCTTGGTGCCGAAGGGCGGAATAGGAACAATATGCGCGCTGAACACGGCGGAACGATTCACTTGGTCGGCATCACGCTCACCCATTTGCAATAGACCCGGATCGATGGCCTGCATCTTCGCCATGTTGTAAATTTCCGCCGCCTGTTTGCGCTCCAGGATGACGCCGGGAATGCGAGTCACACCGTCCCAGATGGCGAAATCGGAAATCAACGCGCGGCCGGGAAGGGCGAACGTGTAGTTGCCTTCCAGGACGGCGCCGCTGTGGCTGGCGAAAATCTGGCGTGTTTCCACGCGCGCGTGATGATTGTCGATGCGGATGCGAATATTCATCTCGGCCAACGACAGCACCGCGGGATCGGGCTGCTGCAGGTTCGATGGAATCAACACGCCGGCTTCCGCGAACAGCAGGGAAGGAGCGAGCAGGAATACGAGAGTACGCTTCAAAGATTGGCCTCGGTAATGCGGACTAGCCCGTTGTCAGTACCCACGTAGAGATATCCTCCGGCGCTGGCGAGCGCGGTTACGTTGAGCGACGGCAGTCCTGTTGTGTACGTTGTCCAGCGGCCTTGCGAGCCGCGGTAGATGAGCAATCCTTTGCCGAGAGTTCCAGCGAAAACGCGGTCATTCGCGGTGGCCATGGCGTTTGGATTGATCTCGGTCTGTTTGGGCATGTCGGCAAAGTTCTGCCATGCACCGGCGGCGTCCATGCGGACCACGCCCGCTCCGTAGGTGCCGATGAACCACTCGGAAGCGGAAGGAACGATCGCCGTGATCCAGTTTTGTTTCAAAGCGGAATTCGAAGTGGTGAAGCTGGCTTTGACCAGGCCAGCTTCCAGGATGGACAAACCGCCAAGCGTGCCTACCAGCAGTTTGTTTTGCGATTGGCCCAGTGCGTATGCGTGGTTGTTCACCAAGCCGTGGAAGGCATAGAGACTGCGCGTGCCTCCTCGGTCTATGAAGGTGAGGCCGGCGGGAGTGGCTACGGTGAGTCCGTCGGGATTCACGACAATGTCAGTGACGTGATTCGCGATCAGCCCGTCGGCGCGCAGGATCACCTGTTTCTTGTTCGCCGCCGCGTCAAACAGCACCAGACCGTTAGCGGTGCCGACGGCGGTTAGCGATCGCGCATCGTCCTGCACGATGCGATTCACGCAGAACACATGTTCGTCTTCCGAGTGGGTAGCCTTTTGCAGATTACTTTCCAAAACGTCCAGGCCGCGGTCAAAGTATCCAACCCACAGCCGGCCCGCGCGGTCGAGAGACAGGGCGGAAATGTTTCGATCGGAAAGCACTGCGTCCGGACGATGGACAACCGGCTTCCAGGCTCCGCGTTCATTAATGGTGTAGAGGCCGTCTTCCGCCAGTGCATAGACCTTGTCGTCAAAGTGAAGGAGACGCTTAATTTCGGCTTGGAGCGGATCAGCGAAGGAGGCAGTCGGACGGGGCCGTTTGGCTTCGAGGGGAATTTCGAGCACGCCCTGTTCCAGCGTTCCGACCGAGAGTAGATTTCCATGCACTAATAATGTATGCGCAAAAACGCCCTTCGCCATAGCACGTTCGAAGCGATTATTTTTGAATTCGGAAACGCCGAGCGCGGTACCGACGTAGGCGGAGTCACCGCTGGTGGCCAGGGAAAGAACTTGCGGATCGGGTAGCACGGCCGCCTCGGCGAACTTGTCCACCAGACCAGCGTGCCAGTGGAGAGCGCCTCGGTCCAGCGAACCGATCCATACGTCGGCATCGTGGCCGGAGAGCGCAGTTACGTGGAAATTGGAGAGCGATGGGTGGAATGGTGTAAGGCTCTTGCCGTCGAAAACCAGCACGCCCTTCTTTTCGGTTCCCATCAGAATCTGGCCCGTCGATAGCGGCAGAATGCTGGTGAGAGTGCGGGATTCCGCGTCGCGCGGGCGGATTTGGCGGAAGCCGTGGCCGTCAAAGGCAAGCAGTCCCTCCCCGGCGGTGGCGATCCAGAGTTCCGGTTCGGTGGAATCGGAAGCGAGGCCGGCTGCCATGTTGACCAGCGGCGCCGGCGGCAGTTCAATACCGGTCCGATAGCTGGCGGCGGGAGATCCATCCTCGTTGAACGAAAACAGACCCGTGGGGCCACAGAGATAGAGATGCCCTTGGTAGCTGATGGCGTCGCGATAGGCCGTTGGCGTGTTCAGTGCCTCTACGCCGGCGGGTATGGGACGGTTCAGCTTGGTGTCGGTGAACGCGAGTTGGGCGTCACTGGCGACGGCTGCGGAGGATTCCGCGATGGCGTGATTCGCCGACCAAAAAGCGGATCCAGCCCAGACCAGGGATGCGCCTAGCGCGAGGGCGAAGGCAACGTGCCAAGGCCGACGTTGGATGAACTGACGCACACTGGATGGCACTTGCTCAATATAGCGAATTACGGGGTGAGCTTTCTGAAAAGGCAGTTACCGGACGAGCTATTCCTTGAGTTGGTCCCAATCGCCGGGACTGATATGGGCCTGGCTGAGAATGCTGCGTAACGTACCGACCGGAACCTCGTGTTTCCTTGGCACTATGGCAGTGTCGACGATTTCGCCGGAGCGGCGCACGAATTTGACGTGGCTGCCTCTCTGGCTGGCCTCAACGAAACCGATAGCCTCAAGCCGACGCTTGATCTCTCGAAAAGATTCCGGCTTAAGCCGCCCCAACCTCAACCTCGACCATTCGAACATTGGGAGGCCGCGATGCCGCCGGCGTCTCAAAATGCAATTCAAGAGCTTCCTTCAAGTTGGCAAGCGCCTCTTCCTCGGTCTCGCCTTGGCTGGCGATGTCCAGTTCCAAGCACTGGGAAACGTACCACTTTCCCTCACGCCATACAGTCGCAGCGAATGGTCGCGTCATGAAGTCATTGTTTCACAAGCTAAGGTTGCCTCGGCTGGCCGAAAGCTGGCGAGTTTCCGAATTGTCTCTTGCCGACTTGTGGTTCGAACTGACAGAGGTACGAAAGAGGCTACCACTGGGTGTGAAGCTTGTCCGAACTCTGCGAGGGCAAAAGGGCTGGATCAGACGTATCGCGTGGTCGCCGGACTTTTCCACGAATGGGCCGGAAGCGATCGAGTCACGCTGGCGATTGTACACACCGATGTTGTCGGGTTCACTGCGTTTGGGGAGGAACTGCGGGAGGAGGCCATGAACGAAGTCCGGCAAGCACATTTTGCCCAAATCCGAAAGTTGATCGGCCAGTTCAGAGGCCGGGAAATCAAAACCATCGGTGACAGCTTTCTGGTGGAATTCAAATGTGTGGACGCAGAGCAGGACTATGCCCCCAAGCCCTGCACGCGCAGACAGGCCATACACACGTTCAATCCGCGCTGGCATTCATATAGGCCCAATGCACGTGGAGGAAGGCGATGTGTTCCGCGGCACCGTATACTATGCAAGTCGCGTGATTGGAGCCATCAAGAGTGTGGAGAATTGGTTGGGCGAGCGAGCAAAAGAAGACATCGACCGGCTTGGTGCGGAGCGGTACCGAAACTTGAGATGGGAGAAGCATGAGGATATTAGCATCAAAGGTTTCCCAGGCGTGTTCACGCTGTGTTTCAAAGCAGTGCCTTGGTGAAACACCTGGCCTTCGCTAAACTGGTTCTTGACCCCAAACATCCCTGTAGAAGAACAGCTCGCTTATATAAAGAAGGGCTTGGCCGAACTGATCCGCGAAGAAGACCTGCGGGAACGGCTGAAGCAAGCCGCGGCAAGAGGCCGGCCCCTGCGCGTGAAGGCGGGCTTTGACCCCACGGCTCCAGATCTGCATCTGGGCCATACGGTGCTGCTGCGGAAGATGAAGCACTTTCAGGACCTGGGCCACACGGTGATCTTTCTCATCGGCGATATGACCGGACTGATTGGCGACCCCACGGGCCGCAATCTGACCCGGCCGCCCATGACGCGGGCCGACATCGCGGCGAATGCCGAGACGTACAAAGCACAGGTTTTCAAAATCCTCGATCCGGCGAAGACCGAGGTGCGGTTCAACAGTGAGTGGCTGGAGGGATTGAAGTTTGAGGACATGATCCGGCTATGCGGCCGCTATACGGTGGCGCGGGTGCTGGAGCGCGACGACTTTTCGAAACGCTATAAAGACGGCGTGCCTATTTCCGTTCACGAACTGCTTTATCCGCTGGCGCAGGGCTACGATTCGGTCGCCTTGGAATGCGATGTGGAAATGGGCGGAACCGATCAGAAGTTCAATCTCCTGGTCGGGCGCGAGTTGCAGAAGGACTACGGGCAGCCATCGCAAATCGTGGCCACCGTTCCCATTCTGGAAGGCATCGACGGCGTGGAGAAGATGTCGAAGTCGAAAGGCAATTACATCGGAATTACGGAACCTCCGAAGGTCATGTTCCGTAAGATCATGCAGATCAGCGACGAACTGATGTACCGGTATTACGAATTGCTGACCGACCTGAGTGTGGCGGAGATCGGCGCGTTGAAAGCCGGCAACCCGATGGAGAACAAGTTGTCCCTGGCTGAGCGGGTGGTGCGCGATTTCCATTCGGCGGCGGATGGGCGCGATGCCGCTATTGCATTTGACAGCGAAGTGCGAAAGGGACAGATCCCTACCGACATTCAGACCGTGGAATTACCCGATGCCGGATGGCGTTTGGACAAGATTCTGGCGAAGACGGGCATGGCCGAATCGGTGACCGACGCCGCCCGGAAGATCAGAGCAGGGGCAGTGGAGATTGACGGTGTGCGTCAATCTGAATTGCAAATCGAGCCGTTTCACGGAACGGTGACGGTGCGTGTCGGCAAGAAATGGCTGAAGATCGCAGCCGGATAAATGCTAAACCTGAGCGACAATCTGAGTCAAAGCGTGGCCGCCCTTCGCGCCCATAAATTGCGCACCGTGCTGACGGTGATTGGCTTGATGATGGGCGTGGCGACGCTGATCACGGTGATGACGATTGTGCAGGGCGCCAATCTCTACGTTGAGCAGAAGATCGCAAATCTGGGAACGAACGTGTTCCAGATTGCGCGCACGCCGTTCGCCGTTACAGACTATGGCGTGGTGATCAAGGCGCTGCGAAACAAGCGGATTGAAATGGAGGATCGGCAAGCCGTGGCGTCCGGATGTGCGGGCTGCAAGTCGGTTGGCGCTACCGCCTCCAGCACCATTCGGGCACATTACAAAGACCGCGATCTGGAAGACGTTAGTCTGATTGGCCACACTGCGAGCATGGTGGACATCGACACGCGCACACTGCTGCTGGGCCGCTATTTCACCGAAGTGGAGGATCAACATTCCGCGGCGGTCTGTCTGGTTGGGGATTCCGTGGTGCAGCAGTTCTTTGGCGGCGCCGACCCGGTGGGGAAGACCATTCGCTTGGGCAATGACGAATTCACCGTTGTCGGATCCTTCGAGAAGATCGGTTCTGTATTGGGCCAGGATCAGGACAATTTTGTCATCGTTCCCATGAACGATTACCTGCGAATTCGCGGCATGCGATTCAGCCTGACTTTGAATATTCTTACCGCCCCGGGGAACGCCGCGTTTGAACGCGCGCAAGACCAGGCGCGGATGATTCTGCGCGGCCGGAGGCACATTCTTCCGCGGCAGGACGAAGATTTTTTCATCGGCACCAAGGACAGCTACATCTCACTTTGGCAGAGCATCAGCGGCGCGTTTTTCGCGGTGTTCCTGATGGTTAGCTCAATCTCGGCCGTGGTGGGCGGCATCGTGATTATGAACGTAATGTTGGTGTCGGTTACGGAGCGCACCAAGGAAATTGGCGTGCGGCGCGCGCTGGGCGCCACCAAGAAAGACATCATGCAGCAGTTTCTGACGGAAAGCGTGATGCAGTGCCTGATAGGCGGTGTGGTGGGCATTTCCGGCGGCTTTCTGTGCGCACTGGCGTTGCGGTATTTCACTGCCTTTCCAGCGTCCGTGCAAGGTTGGGTTGCGATGCTGGGCCTGTTTCTCAGTTCGGTGATCGGCCTGTTCTTTGGCATCTATCCGGCGATCCGGGCTTCGCGGCTGGATCCTGTGGTTGCGCTGCGGGCGGACTAGCGCATGACGCGACATGAGCTACGTGAAAACTTGCTGGTGGCGCTGGATACGCTGCGGTCGCACAAGTTGCGTTCGTCGCTCACTATTTTGGGCATCGTGATCGGCGTTACATCCGTCATTGCGGTGGCATCCATCATCGAGGGTCTGAACAAATACATCCAGAACAAGGTGGAATCGTTCGGCGCGCGCACGTACTTCATCTCGCGCATCCCTGTGGGGCCGCGCTTTGGCCGGCTGCCGGAGAAGATTCGCATGCGGAAGTATCTGCAGGACACCGATGCGGCTTACCTGCGGGAAACCTGCCCTTCACTGCAATTTGTGACCACGTTCGGAACCAGGGCGTTTTTCTTCGGCGACAGCAACGATATTCGCTATGGCAGTGAGCGGGTGGAACGGATTATTCTGCGCGGCGCTTCGCCGGAGTATGCGGATGCAATTCCCCTCTTCTCCGTGGGCCGGGGGCGCTTTGTTTCCCGCTACGATGAGGAGCATGCGCGCATGGTGGTGGTGATTGGCGCGGCCATCAGCGACTCGCTGTTTCCTCACGCCGACCCGCTTGGAAAAATGGTGCGGATGAACGGACGCCAATACGAAGTGATCGGCGTGTTTGAGCAGGACGCCGGCTTGTTTGGCGGACCCGGCGTGGACCAATTCGCAGTCATTCCGTTCAGCTTGTTTCGCAAGCAGTACCCGGAATCCAAGGAACTGATCATGGCCTTTTCGATTCCGCCGGAAGTGCTGCCGGAACGCGCCAAAGACGAAGTGACGGAATCCATGCGGCGATTGCGGCGAGTGAAACACAACGCCGAAAACGATTTCGAAATTACCTCGCCTGACTTTCTGAGCTCACTGTGGAACCAGTTGACCGGAGCGCTGGTGCTGTTAACCGGCGTGATCAGCTCCGTTGGTCTGATAGTGGGCGGCATCGGCGTGATGAACATCATGCTCATTTCCGTCACCGAACGAACGCAGGAGATTGGTGTGCGGAAGGCCATGGGTGCGCGTAAGTCTGACATTCGCGTTCAATTTCTGCTGGAAGCGGTGGTGCTGACGGGCATTGGCGGCTTGATCGGAGTGGCGTTGGGCGGGCTGTTCGCAATGGCAGTTCGCGCGCTGGTTCCATCCGTCCCTGCAACGCTGTCTCCGCTGTGGGTTAGTCTGGGAGTTGCGATCTCTGTTGGCGTCGGGCTGTTTTTTGGTTACTATCCAGCGAACCGGGCCGCCAATCTGGACCCCATCACCTGCCTAAGATATGAATAAGTTTCGAGCAAACCGAATATGACGCGGAAACGCTATGAGTGGAAGTTGAAGAACCGCGAGATTCAGTTTGGCGATCGCACGCTGCTGATGGGCGTGCTGAACCTGACGCCGGATTCGTTTTCCGATGGTGGCAAGTTCGCGGATCCGGACCGCGCCTACGCACGCGCGCTGGAGATGGAAGATGAAGGCGCGGACATCATAGACGTGGGCGCTGAATCCACGCGGCCGGGCTCGGCCCGCATTTCCGAAGCCGAAGAATTGCGGCGGTTGGTGCCGGTACTCAAGAGGTTGCGCGATAAGCTAAGCATCCCCGTTTGCGTGGACACTTACAAAGCGGCCATCGCGGAGAAGGCTTTTGAATTGGGCGTGGAAGTGATCAACGATCCCACCAGCCTGACATTCGATCCCGGCCTGGCTCGTGTGGTTTCGAATCACGATGGCGGCCTGATCTTGAACCATATGCGCGGCACGCCGGAGACCTGGGCGAAACTTCCGCCCCTGCCGGACGTGATGGGAGCGGTGACCACTGATTTGCAGGCCACGGTGCACAGGGCGATTCGGGCGGGCGTGGGGAAGAACCGCATTGTGGTGGATCCGGGTCTGGGATTTGGAAAGCGGAAAGAGCAGAATTCGGAAATTCTGGCGCGCCTGCCGCAGCTTGCCGCGCTGGGCTATCCGATGATGGTTGGTCCTTCGCGAAAATCTTTTCTGGCACGCGCGACTCCGGAAGAAACGGTGTTTGCGAATGCCGCGGCGGTGGCAGCCTGTATTCTTGGCGGCGCCCATATGGTGCGAGTGCATGAAGTGCGCGAGATGAAAATCGCCGCACAAACCGCCGACGCGATTCTGGCGGCGATGCCGGAATTTTAGCGCTGGCACTTCGGGCAGAAGTGCGTTCCGCGCTGCGCCAGAACCATGCGCCGGATGGGCGTGCCACAGCGCGCGCACGGCTTCCCTTCCCTGCCATAGACTTTGTGCTGCAACTGAAAGTCACCCTTGCGGCCATCGGCGTCCACATAGTCTGAAATGGACGATCCGCGTTGTTCAATGGCTTCGTGCAGCACGTTTTGGATTTCCGCTAGCAGCCGTGCCGTGCGCGGCCTGGATAATCTTCCAGCCAAAATACGCGGAAGAATCCCGGCACGCCAGAGCGCTTCGTCCACGTAGATGTTTCCCAATCCGCGAACGACGTATTGATTCAGCAACAGCGCCTTCACCGGCGTGCGCCGGCCGCGGGTCGCCTGGAAGAACTCGTCCGGCGTAATATCGAAGGGCTCCGGACCTAACAGTTCGATCCGGCGCGGGACGTTGGGACTCCATTCAATGCTGCCGAATTGGCGGATGTCTTCGTAGAAGAGTGTGCAGCCGTCGAATGCGAAAATGGCGCGGGTGTAGGGAGTGCGGCCGGAATCGAACAGCAGCTTTCCGGTCATGCCCAGGTGTATCACCAGCACTTGATTTTCCAGATGAATGAGTATGAATTTGCCACGGCGTTCGACTCTGCGAACCGGCTGCTGTACCAGTTGCCGGGGATCGCCGGAGGCGCAATGCCTGAGCACAATGGACGACAGGAACTCGGCCGACACGACGCGGCGTCCGGCTAGCCGCGGCGCAATGATATTCACGATGGTTTCGACTTCAGGGAGTTCCGGCATCAGGGAAGCTCAAGCGAGACGGCATTTCCGCCCACGATCACAATAATGGTTTGGACCGTGACGGCGGGATTATAGTCATGCTCTCCGGTGAAGCAATCGAATTCCCACGCATGCCAGGGGCAGACCAGCATGTTGCCATGGAGAGCACCCTGCCCTAGCAATCCCCCGCTGTGAGGACAAACGCCATGCACCGCGTGCAACTCACCGTCGACATTACAGATGGCGTAGGGTTCGCCGGCAATCCGGACCTCGCGGACTTCGCCGGTTGGAAATGCGGAAATTTCTCCGATCCGGATGAGTGACATATAAGGACCATGGGCGGTCGAGTGTGATAATAGCACTGGTTCCCATGCGCCGTATTTTCTTACTGTTCGTCCTCGCGATTTGCTTGAGTAGTTGTTCCGAGAAACCAAAGGCCAGACCCCTGGTGGGCGTGGTGCCCAAGGGCGCAAATCACATTTTCTGGCAAACGGTGCATGCGGGCGCGATCAAGGCCGGGCGCGAATTTGGACTCGACATCGAATGGAACGCGCCGGCGCTGGAAATTGACGCCAGCCGACAGATTGGCATTGTGGATTCGATGGTCAACCGTCATTTGGCGGGCATCGTGTTGGCGCCGGTGGACCGCAAAGCGTTGGTGGCGCCGGTGGAACGTGCCATGAAATCCGGAATACCGGTTGCCCTTTTCGATTCCGACCTGGACACAACCCAGCGGATCACCTACGTGGCGACGAACAACCGGGAAGGCGGGCGGATGGCGGCGCGGCAACTGGCCGATTTGATCAACAACAAGGGAAAGGTGGCGTTGATCGGATTCGTGCCCGGCAGCGCATCCACTATGGAACGCGAGCAGGGTTTCGAAGAGGAGCTGCGGGCGAAGTTTCCGGACATCCACTTGGTGCAAACAATTTACGGCAAGGCGAGCCAGGCAACAGCTATGTCCGGGACCGAGAACATTCTGACGGCACACCCGGATCTGAGCGGTTTGTTTGCGGATAACGAATCGAGTTCCGCGGGTGCGGTGCAAGCGTTGAAATCGCGCGGGGAGACGAAGGTGCGCATGGTAGCCTTCGATGCTTCCGACCAGCTGATTTCCGATCTGCGGCACCGGCATCTGGATGCTATCGTGCTGCAGGACCCATTCAAGATGGGATACGAGTCGGTGAAGGCGATTGCGATGAAGTTGAAGGGGGAAACTCCACCGGCGGTGATCGACTCCGGCGCGGTAATGGTCACGCGGGGAGATCTGGAGAAGCCGGACGTGATTCCGCTGCTGTATCCCGATATCCAGCGATATTTGAACGCGAAATGATGACCGGGCGGGTGGCTGCATGTTATAAAAGGAAGAGTAGAAGCCACCCTAGCTCAGTTGGTAGAGCATCTGATTCGTAATCAGAGGGTCGCCGGTTCGACTCCGGCGGGTGGCTCCATACCTTCTTTAGTTTTGGACTTGCGGCGCGTATTGCGGCCTGCTCCTGAATTGCTCGATCCTTCTCTTTAACGGCTTCCAGCCCCCCCTGACGTTGCCTTTCGGTATCGCTTGAGTGTCTCCTCATTCTTCCATCCAGCAATCTGCACAATGACGTGTCGCTTGATGCCGTGTTTGTCCATGTCGGTGGCAGCAGTCCGGCGCAGTTGGAAGCTTCATTCTACGAAGCGCACCCTTCCACGCTGTCTTGA
>JBBRNO010000023.1:0-66296 GCA_038230275.1 Bryobacterales bacterium | reverse complement strand
GGGGCGCGGTGAGCAATGCGCCCGCAAGACATACGAAGATGGCTTGCGGGGTTCGCCTCACTTGCCTCCAGGTTCCTGGACGGCCAACTGCCCGTAAGCTTCGGAGTTGGCGCGTAACTGAGCCACGCTTAAGAGTACCTCCGAAGGAAGCTGTGCGTTGGAATTGCCTTGCGTCACTCCCAACATGACGGCGATTAGCGCTTCCACGTTTCGTGCGTTCTGGAACAGCTCTTCAGTCGCCGGTTGCCACGAAGCGGAACGAATTACACTCTTTGTGGACCCACCCGCGGAAGACCCGCCCAGCGGCGCCAAAACCGGCTTCAGCAGTCGTTCCATTTGTGCTGCCTGCCGCTTGATGGCGGCGGTATGCTCGCGGTTCAGGCTCTGTAGAGTCTGGCGATCCGCGGGACTCAAAGATCCTTCCAGTTCCCTCGAAAAGCGGTCTGCCAAACGCCGCAGAGCGTAGGCGCGCGACATCATCGCGTCCGTCATGTCCAAAAGCTCGGACGAGAATTGTTCGAAGTTCTGCCGTCCGCCGATTTGCTGTTCGATGCGCGCCTGAAACTGCGAGGTATTGGATTTTGCAGGTGCAGCCGGAGTGGGCGGTTGCGTGGCCTGGCCGGTAGCCGCGGCCGGTTCCGAAAACCGCACCACGACGCTGGGCACGGCATCCAGGGCCTGATGAATCTGCTGCTGGCGTTCCGGCGCGATCCCGATGCCAGCCACCACGATCTGGCTGCGCTCGCGAGTGATTTCAATGGGGTCGCCAAGGTCGGCGCCAAGGCGGTGAAGCGCGGCGAAGACCTGCAGCTCGTCACCAGCCGTGGCTTCCATGATTCTGGCGGGGATTCTGGCGGGCTCGGTAACGGGCTCCGCCTGCGTCCGGACAGCGGTGGCGGAAGGCTTTCCGGCGAGCACGGCGGAGGCGGGGGCAGCCTCGTCCGGCAATTCCGAAATCTCAAGCCACTCACGGTCGCGGAATTCGAAGCGTTCGTGTACGGGTTGCAGATCCACCACACGCAAGGTCAAGGTAGCTTGCGCCAGCTCTCCGGTGTCAGTTGCGGTATGAATAACGTACACGCGTTGATCGGTTACGCTGCTCGTCTCTAAGGTGGTGTCTAACGTGGTCACATCGTCCCACTTATCGGCAAGCCCTTCCCGCCAGTCCTGGTAAGATCTGACACTCAATGGATCATTCCAATTGTAGCGAGCCGCACGGAACAGTGCTTGGATCTCACCAGCGGCCGCTGTGCTGGACGCGCTCACGGCTGTGTTCAAACGCCGCGTCATCTGGTGCTTACTGCTCTTGATCTGGATCAGGCGCGGCTTGGCCGGGCGGGCATCCGCAGCCACCGCAGCTTTGCGCAGCAGTTCGGCCGCCTGCAGTGACGGCGTTTGCAAAAACTCAACAGCCAGCACTCCCACCATAATCACCGCCAACGCGGCTGTTGCCCAACGCGGCGTAGCGTTAACCCTGCGCCGCAAAGATCCGAAAATTCGAAGAAAAAGGGGAACATCATTCCGGGATGCGTCGATTTCGGCGAACCCCTGGTAAATGTCCCCCCATCGTGCAGGCGGAGAAGGAAGGTAGATTTGAAGGAGATCCTTCCGATAGCGCACGCAAGCAGTAATAACCTTTTGAAGCTCCTCAAGGCTGGCGCGGCATTGCCAGCACGCCTCAAGGTGAGAGCGGATCTCGCGAGCCTTGCGCGCCGGCAGTTCCCCATCGGCGTATTGCATCAACTCGTCAACATCGGAATGACGATCCATTTGAGATCTGCTCATCGTTTCATCTCTTCCGGCAACCGCTTCAGGCGGACCATCGCGCGGCGCAAAAACTCGCCCACGGTCGAAGCGCTAATCCCCAATATCGAACCGATCTGCGGATACCGCATTCCTTCCAGCCGCAGATACAGGCAGCGGCGCTGCTGTTCGGACAACTCTTCCACTGCGCGGTGAAACCGCAGCATTCGCTCCTGCTCCAGCAGGCTCTGCTCCGGATTCGGACCGGAAACCGCAATCTGCGATTCCAGTTCCGGATCGAACGGTTGCTGCGAGCTCTGTTTCTGCCGGATCCGCAGCCCCAGATTATGCGCCACCCGGAACACCCAAGCCCTGGGGTTATCGATCGTCTCCCCCTTTTTCATGGTGGCGTACAAACGGAGGAACGCCTCCTGTGTGGCTTCCTGCGCCTGTGGTGGATGTACGCCCAGCATCAGTAAATAACGATAGACGTCCTCGCGTGCCTCCTCGAACAATTGCGCCACCTGATCCTGCATCGCCGTAATGGCGCGCTCCGGTTGCGCAAGGCCCAAAATTCCATCACCAAGAGGGTAAAGCGGCATCACTCATCTTCACTAGCAAAGATTCCCCAGACGTACCTTTCAACTACAGCGGCAAAACTATTCTTCGAACTATTTGCGATATGCCTGCGTTGAGTGTAGTGCAAATCCCCCCGATTCGGGTCTTTGCTACAGAATGCCTACACGATCTAATGCGAAAACCGTAGTTTCCGTAACGATTGTGACCTACAACAGCCGCAGGTTCATTGCCCCCTGTCTGGATGCCTTGCTGCGGCAAACGGGTGTTCCGTTTGAAGTACTGGTGGTGGACAACAATTCCACCGACGGCACCAGAGACATCCTGCAACGGTTTGCGGGCCGCATCCAAGTCATCCATAACGAACGCAACCTGGGCTTCGCGGCGGCGCAGAACCAGGCGATTGCCGCCTCTTGCAGCGAATGGGTTCTCACCCTGAATCCCGATGTCTTCCTGGCGCCGGGCTTTCTGCGGGAGATCGTCGAGGCCGGCAGCATCGATCCAACGGCCGGCAGCCTCTGTGGAAGGCTGCTGTCAATCGGGGCCGACCTGATCCCACCCGTCGAGCCAAGGTTGGATTCAGTGGGCATCTACTTTACGCCGGCCATGCGCCACTTCGACCGCGGCTGGCGGGAGCTTGCCCATGGACGGTTCGGCGAAATGGAGTACGTCTTCGGAGCCAGCGGCGCCGCGGCGCTCTACCGGCGAACCATGATTGACGACATTTCAGAAGACGGCAATTTCTTCGATCCCGACTTTTTCGCCTACCGCGAAGATGCCGACGTGGCTTGGCGGGCGCAACTGCTGGGATGGCGCTGCCTGTATTCGCCCAGTGCCGTGGGCTACCACGTGCGACGTGTGGTAGCGGGAAACCGGCGCGCGGTCCCGGCGCTGCTCAATATGCACTCCGTGAAGAACCGGTTTCTTATGCGAATCAAGAATTCCACCGCCGGCATCTACCGGCGGTTCTGGCTTCCGGCCACGCTTCGCGATCTGATGGTGGTGGGCGGATGCCTGGTGGCCGAACCGCGGTCCCTTCCAGCGTTTTGGCATATAGCGAGATGCCTTCATCGGGCACTGCGCAACCGGCGGTTCATCATGTCCCGCCGGCGTGTGGAGGATGATGAATTAGCGCGATGGTTTCGCGCGGAACCAGCGGCTCAACCGCTTCCTGAGGGAGCCGTCGCAGTAAAGTGCCATGGAATTCCCGCCTAAGTTTTGGCCTCAGCGTTCACAATCTCCCGCGATAACGGTTCCAGCCGGTCCACCACTTCTCCAACGGTATCTTCGTCCACGCCCATCGCGGACAGCGTGTTTACCAGATGGTCAGCCACCGCATAGAAATCCTTCTTCTGAATTCGCAATCCCACGTGTGCCATCTTCAGGTCGCGTCCATGGTACAGGTTGGGCCCCCCCATGGCCTGAATCAGAAAGGCTGCCTGATGCGCCTGCAAAGCGGCCATGTCCACATGGGCAAAAAACGGCGCCAGTGCCGGATCCGCCAGCACGCGCCGGTAGAATTCCGCCACAATCGATTGAAACGCCTGCTCCCCGCCAAGCCGCTGATAGAGGACCGTGAGTGTGGTCATGTCTGGCTGTTCATACTACCAAAACGGGCGGCCCGTTGAAGACTTGGAAACCTGGAAGCCTAGAAATAATCGTTAGCCAGGTCGGGTTTGGTGGCAATCGCCAATTCCCAGCTGGTTTTCGCTTCCTGCTCCTGCCCCAACTCTTTCAAAGCGTGACCAAGGTTCAGATGTGCTTCGGCAAAGGTGGAATTGATGCCAATCGCCTCACGGTAAGCCTTGGCGGCGTCTTCATAACGCCGTGCTTCCTGGAACGCAATCCCGAAGTTATAGCTCAGTTCCGCACTCCGGTCGCCCAGTTTATTCAGCTTCGCCTGGTATTCCTGCGCCTTCTTCAGATCGCCCAGTTCCACCGTCAGTGCCGTCAGGCTGCGCAGCGCCTCCACGGAGGAAGGCTGCGCGGAATAAGCTTTCTCCAGCGAACTCCTGCCCGATTCCCGCTCCCCGGCCCACCAGTAAGCCAAGCCCAGGTTCAGCTGTGCATCGGCCCAATCGGTGCGCCGCTTCAGACACTCGGTGAAGGCCTCAATGCTGGCCGGGTAGTCACCCTGTTGCAGTTGAATATAGCCCAGACGGAACCAGGCTTCTTCCCAATCCGGCTTCTTCGCCACCGCCTCCGAGTAAAGGATTGCCGCTTCCTCGTCGTCCCCGCGCTGATCGGCCAGCAGCGCCATGTTCCACAGCGCCGCCGACAAGTCCGGAGCGATTTGAAGAGCCCGCTCATAGGCACTGCGTGCCCCGGCCGCATCGCCCTTTTCCTGCAGCACGACACCCAGGTTCGCTTGCGCCTGTTCGGAATTCGGATTGATGCGGATGGCCTCGGAATAGGCGCGAACCGCTTGGTCCAGCCGCCCCAGCTTCTGGCAGGCGACTCCCAGATTGTACTGCGCCTCAAACGAATCGGGCGTGGTTTTCACCAGTTCGGCGCAATGCTGCACGGCTACGTCGAACTTGCCGGAGGCCAGCGCGGCCGCCGCCAGACCTTCCAGCGCAACCCGCGCCGCAGGCTTCACCTTAAGCAACTTATCGGCGTATTCACGCACCATCCCGAAATCCTTGCTCGCCAGTCCAACCGACACCAGATTCGCCAGCACGTCCGGAGAGTTCGGCTTCTTCGCCAGAATCTTCTTATACGCAACCGTCGCTTCGTCTAACCGGTTCGAAAGGTGAAGGCAAACCGCCTTCCCGAATTGCGCCGCTTCGCTCTCGGGGTTCGTGGCCAGATATTGATCGAAGTGATCGGCGGCCAACTCCGGCTGCTTCAGCCGCAACTGGCACACCGCCAGTCCCAGACGTGCATCGGCTCGCTTGGCATCAAATTCCAGCGCCTTGCGGAACGCGTCCGCCGCTTCCTGCGTCTTGCCCAGTTTCTCCAGGCACACTGCCAGGTTGTAGTACACCGTGCGGTGTTTCGGCTCAGCGCCGGCCAACTTGGCATAGGTATCGGCTGCGTCCTGGTAGCGCTGCTTTTCGTAATAAATCTGCGCCAGAGTGGAGTAGATTTCAGAAAGAAACAGGCCCTTTTGCAGTCCGCGCTTCAACTCTTCAATCGCCTCGTCGCTCTTGCCTTGCAGATGGAGCGGTACGGCTCTTACAACCTCCACCGCGGAAACGGCCGATCTATCCATCTGAGGCGAGGCATCGTCCATCCGGATCGGTGTTTGAACCGGCTCGTCTTCGTCAAACCATAACCATTCGTTGTCGTTTTCTGCCATGGTGTTTTCCTGTAGTGCTATTGTCCTGTGTTGGTGTTTTCCCGTTATGCTACTTGGCGCCAAGATAGGCGATTTGAGAGGACCGGATTTGCGCGCGTTCGCCCTGCGCAGTGTAGAAGCCGGCGCCGCCAGTTTTAATTTGATCGTCTGTCTCGAAATCCACCAGCTTGTCCTGGATATAGGTGGTGAATTTGTTGCCCTTTACCTCTAAGCGCACCTTGTAGGCCGTGTCCATTTTGAAGTCACTGGGCAGCATGACTTGCGTATGGGTTCCCTCTACGCCCTTGATTACGGAGTATTTAATCAGCGCCACAATGGGGTTCAATCCGGTCTTGATGATCTCGATCTTTTGCACGTGATAATTCTTCGGATTCGCGGCGCGGAAGATCCATCCGACGGCCTTCTTCTCAATTTGGCCCCGGAACTCAAAGCGGTAATCGGTCATCGACATGGACGGACGGAACAAAGAAATCTGTTTACCCTTATTAACGGGAACGTCCGAGCCCCAGTTCGTGGTCCAGCCACCGCCCCCAATCACCATGCCCGGTGCACTACCTTCGCTGATGGCAGTAGGGCCAGGAACGTAGGCCGGTTCAGCGGATTGGCTCGGCCGGAAGATATAGTAACCGGCGGTCAGGATGACGGCCGCCGCCGCCGCAACCGCAGCCGATTTCACCAGCTTGGACGCGTTACCCCAGAACCTTCCAAACGGGGTCGGTTCCATTTGATGCATCCCGAAAGTGGGAAATTCCTCAACGGCGACTGTGCTGGTGAAGGCCGGTTCGCTCTTCCGGATCGGCATCAGCTTCGGCTTGAGCTGTTGTGCAGGTTTCGCGGCAATTTCCGGCTCTGGCCGCTCAGCCGTAAGCGCATTTCCGTCTCGCGCGGCCATGGCAGGCCGGCTGGGACTGCTGGGCGCCGGACGCTGTGCCGGGCGATTCTCGCGTTCGATTAATGGGGTGGGCGCCGGCGCAACCGACGGCGTAGAGGCCGGCCGGACGTTGATCTTCGGCTTCTCCGGCGTGGCTGCCGGAGCTAGGGGCGCTGCCGCGGCCGCAGGCTTAACGACCGGTTCGACGACTGGAGGAGGCGCTGGTTTTTCGACCGGAGCGGCGGGCGGCGCGACACTTGCTGCCGCGGCGGGCCGTACGGTAACGGAAGGAGCAACCGCAGGCTTTACGGTAACCGTCGGTTGCGGCACCAGCCGCGGCGCCGGTGCCGGAGGAGCGGCAGGGGCAACCTTGACCGGAGGCGTCTTAACGGGCTGTGCTGCCGGAGGCGTTGCGATAGTCTGAGATGGCCGGGCGACAACAGGACTAGCTGGGACCGGTTTCTGGATTATCGGGTTAGCTCGAACTGGAGCCGGAGGGGCCGTTACGATCGGCGCAGCGGGCTTGGCAGCAATGGGGGCTGCCACAGGTTTGGAGGCGGCAGGGGATGCCACGGGGGGCGTTGCCACAGGCGCCGCCGCAGGTTGTACCGCGACCGGCTTCGGAGCGTTCGGGTTCGGTCCGGCCACCATCCGCGGCCGCAGCGGTTTCACATCGAAAATTGGCTCGCCGCCCGCATCCCGAGCCGCGGTTGGCAATGGCGGATAACCTTGGATGATCTTGGCGTGGGCCGGGGCCACCGGCTTGGAAGCAACCGGAAAGAAGGCAGTTCGAGGCGCCGCCGGGGCCACCACGGGTGCCGGTTCAGGCTCCGGTTCCGGTTCCGGCTCAGCAACCAACTCCACTGGTGCCGGCGCGTATTCGGCGATCAAGTCGTCCAGTCCCTCAAATCCTGTGGTCGTCAGCGTAGAAAGTGACAACTCTCCCAACGACCATCCGGCAGGAAAATGAACGACATCCAGGCTATACGGCTCCAGCGGCACATTGCCTTCCAGTACCTGCAGGAAGTCGCGGCTATCCATCGGGCCGGCCATGGGGAATTTTGGTCCAGCCTGCTCCCGCGGGGCAAGCCGAAATCGATTTTGCGGTTTTTGATCCTGATTGAAGTCACTCACGGTTTGCTCACTTCTTGCCACATCCTCAACTCCATTGAATCCGGCCTGGCCGAACATCACAGATTTCGATCCAGCCGCTTCGTTCGCAATGGTTTGACTAAGAGGCAAAGGCCTTTCGGCCCTTAGGATTTGCTGCGGTACCACAAGTACACTGGCGGATCCGGAATGCGAACTTCCGCCTCCACCCTGGCCAACCCCCAGGGCGGTCCCTGCTTCTCGATAGTCCTGCCGCAGCAGGGCCGGGGCTGAACTGCTGAAAATGGAATTGGATTCCAGTTCCGGAACACGGGGGTAAATAGTAGTGCTGGCGCGCCAAATCGGAACGGTACTACCAGCCGGTCTACGACGAACCGCAAGCGGCGGGCCGGGGATTTGCATTAGGAATGGCATCTGCGGCGGCGGAACCTCCCGCCTTTCCTCCCGGACAGGTGCAGGGCGCAAGACAGGTTGCTTCCTCACCCTTTTCCCATCTTTTGTCTGCATCAAACGGTCAAGCGCAAGCCTATTGGAATCATCCTGATAGCGCTGCCGGTGGTCGTCCGAACAAAATTGCGTCGAACCGGCAAACGTTTTCAGAAGAGCCAGTTGCTTACCGCAATGCAGACAAGCGCTCACAGTTCCCCCTCGTGTTCTTAATCGGCAGAATGAAGCGTTTACTTCATACTTTCCAAAACTTACACGCGGGTACTAGGGGTTTGCCGAGTCCAGGATTGGGGTGAAAACCTTAGAGTTTCGCAACGCCAAGGGCGTCGAGTTACAGTCTGGCCTACTTTTCAACCTTCTCGTCTTTGGCCACCTTACCATCGCGAACGAAGATGATACGGTGCGCGTGCAGGGCAATGTCGTGCTCGTGGGTTACCACGATGATAGTGTTGCCTTGCTGATGCAGCCGGTCAAACAGCGCCATGATTTCAACACCGGTGGCGCTATCCAGGTTTCCCGTCGGTTCGTCCGCCAGCAGAATCGACGGATCGTTCACCAATGCTCTGGCGATGGCCACGCGCTGGCGTTGGCCGCCGGAAAGCTCATTCGGCTTGTGGTGCATGCGCTTGGCTAGATCTACCTGCATCAAGGCCTTCTCGGCACGCTTGGTGCGCTCGTCCGAGTTGACTCCGGCGTAAATCAGCGGAAGTTCCACGTTGTGTAAAGCCGTCGCACGAGACAACAGGTTGAACGTCTGGAAAACGAATCCAATCTCTTTATTCCGGATCTGCGCCAGCTGGTCGTCAGACATCGAACTGACCAGGTTCCCGTTAATGTAATAATCGCCCTTGGATGGCGAATCCAGACATCCAATCAGGTTCATTAGAGTGGACTTTCCGCTGCCGGAAGGCCCCATGATGGCGACGTATTCCCCGCGCCGGATCTCGATACTCACGCCCGAAACCGCGTTGATCTCCTGGTCGCCCATGATATAGGTTTTCCAAAGATCGTAGGTACGGATGACAATCCCGTCCTTCTTCAGTTGGGCGCCACGCTCGGCCGGCGATACAGCTTCCACTGCTTGTGCCATTGTTTATATTTCCAGAGTACCCTAAGATTCGGTCTTGACCGGAGCCTTATTGTCGACCTTCACCTTGGTCTCGTTGCGCAGCGTGCGGATCACTTTATAACTGCCGGTGATCAGTTCGTCGCCATCCTTCAGGCCGCTTAGCACTTCAATGTCGGTAGCGCCGGTGATGCCGGTCTCCACCTTCCGAAATTCAGCTTTCTCGGCGGTGATGACGAAAACGCCCTGAATCTCTTCCTTGCGCGCCTTTTCAGCCACGGGGTCAAGCGGGGCGTTACTGTTCTTAGCTTGTTCGCCTTTCTTTTCCGGCTCAAGATCGCCCTTCTGCCGGACGGTCAACGCCTGAATCGGGATGGTGAGCGCCTTCTGGCGGGTAGCCGTGACGATTTTCGACGTGCACGACAGTCCAGGCCGAATCTCGTCCGGCGGGTTATCCATCGCGATCACCACTTTGAAATCTTTCGCTTCCTGGCTGGAAATGGCGCTTTGGGAGGCAGCCAGACCGGTGGACCGCAGGATCGCCGTGTTCCCGATCTCAATCACATGCCCTTTGAAAGTGCGCCCGGGGATGGCATCAATGGTGATGTCTGCAACCTGGTCCAGGCGAACGTTCACAATGTCGGTTTCATCCACCTTGACTTCAGCCGTAATCACAGACATATCGGCGATCGTCATAATCGTGCTTCCCGGCGAATTCTGGATTCCGATTACCATCGTCTCTCCCACCCGGACCGGTAGATTGGTAACCACGCCATTAATAGGGGAGTACGCCGAAAACTTATCCAGAACGTCGGCCGCCCGGCGCAGATTCGCATCCATTTGCGTAATCCGCCGCTGGGAAGAATTCAACTGAGCAGACAGTTGCGCCCGTTGCGCCCGCGCCTGGGACACGCGCGCCTCAGCTTCCCGAACCGCCGCTGCCTGCGCGTCATACAGCGACTTCTTCTGGTCGAAATCCTGGCGGGCTACCAACTGATTCTTGAAAAGTTCCGCCGACCGGTCGAAGTCCACCTTCATCCGCTGCAGGTCCGCCTTCGTCCGTTCGACGGTCGCCTGCGCCGTGGTAATGTTTTCGTCCGCTGCTTTCAACCCAGCTTCGCTGGCCGCCGAATCTGCCTGGGACGAACCGACTGCGGCCTTCTGCGCCGCCACATCAGCCTGCGCTTGCACGGATTCCAACCGGGCCACTACCTGGTTCTTCGTGACCTTGTCGCCTTCCTTGACGTAAATGTCAATCAACCGGCCCATCGCATTTGCGCCGATATTGATGTATTTAAGCGGTTTAATTTCGCCGGAAGCGGTTACTACGGCAGTCAGATCCTGCCGCACCGCTCTTCCGGTCTGCACGGTTACGATTCCACGCTGATTGTATCGATATCCGGCATAAGCCCCGCCCGAAATCACGAGCAGTCCCACCACGCCGGCGATAATTTTCCATTTTGTCTTCACAAAAATACACCGTCCCCCGCTCGGTTCATACGCACAGGAACCCGGAAATGTTCGGAACTTTTATCGTATCACGCGGGTCTGAGGCAAAGCCTCAGCGTCCGCGCAAGCTCACGCAATGGTTAGACGCCAGAACTGCCAAAATGTGAACGTCCGAACGAAAGAATTTGGTTACAGCTCGGTTGCTAACGCAAACTCCCCTTTACATCGCCGCCAGAAACGCCGCCGCCGCTTCCTTGCCCCGTTCCCCCACTTCCCCCACCGGACCCACGCAGCTCGGGCACCCGGCCTCACATTGGCACTGCGCCAGCAAATCCGCGGTATGCGCCAGCAGCTTCGACGTCAATTGGAATAACGGCGCGCTCTGCCCAATCCCTCCCGGATACGCATCATAAAGGAATAGATTCGGCTCAAAAGCCTGCAAGCCCTGCGCGATTTCCTCAGTGAGCGAGACGCCCAGATCCCGCGGATCGCACATCAGCAGCAACGACGCCACCGTCTGCAACGCGTTCCCCAATCCCACCAACCCGCTCTGCTTCTCGGTAGGCGTCAAGCCGGGAAACTTTGCGAGAAACGAGGCCGGGAAATGCAGCCAGAACGAAGTAGTGTGCATCTCCTGCTCCGGCATCGACAAATGGCCCGAACCCACATTCTCCAGCGTGAAGAACTTGATCTTCTTCCAGCCCACCACCTGCCGGTTCACCCGCACTTCGCCATGCACAGCGCTGGCGCCGGCCAGTGGGCGCGATTCGAATTCCTCCAAAACCTTGACCTGCGTGTAGTCGATAGCGTCCGTGAAGTAGTCGCAGTCCACCTGCCGCACATACGCTTTGCGGCCTTCGTAATCAAAGCGCTCTACTTGGAACTGCCGCGCTTCATGCAAATAGATAGCTTTCTCATGCAGCGCCGTTAGCGCCGTGGGGAACGACACATCCGCGATCACCTTATGGTCGCCAGTGATATCGATCACCACGAAATTGTCGCTGCTTACGGCGCGCAGGCTCACCGCGTCCGCCGGATACGTATCGGAAGTCCAGTGCCACGCCCCGGCCGAGTGGTGCAAAAAGCCCGTCTCTTCCAGAAACCGGCAAAGCTCGCCCGTGTCGTGCGGCCCAAACTTTTCATCGTCGCGAATCGGCAGCTCGAAAGCGGCACAGCGCAGGTGATTCAGCGCGATCTCCAGGTTGTCCGGATTGATATGCGCGTGTTCCGGCGAGCGGGTGAAGAAGTAGTCCGGATGCTCCACAATATATTGATCCAGCGGCGCGCTGGATGCCACCAAAACTGCTAATGACGTGGTTTGGCGGCGGCCCGCGCGGCCCGCGCGCTGCAGTGTCGACGCGATGGTGCCCGGATAGCCGGCCATCACCACCGCATCCAGCGATCCAATATCGATGCCGAGTTCCAGGGCATTCGTCGCCACCACGGCCCGGATGTCGCCGTCGCGAAGCCGGCGCTCAATCTCGCGCCGCTCCTTCGGCAGATAACCGCCGCGATAGCCGCGAATCAGGTCCGGCGCCATTTTCCGCCGCTCGCAGGCCTCTTTCAGATAGGTGATCAGGATCTCAGTAGCCAGCCGGTTGTTGGCAAAAACGAGCGTCTGTTGCTGCCGGTCGATAAATTCCAGGGCAATGCGGCGCGTCTCATGCAAATAGCTGCGCCGGATTCCCAATTCCCGATTCACCACCGGCGGATTATAGAAAACGAAATATTTCTCGCCGCTGGGGGCGCCGTTGCGGTCTACCAAATCGAACTCTTTCCCGGTAAGTGCCTGGGCCAGTTCCCGCGGATTGGCGATAGTGGCGGAGCAGCAAATGAACTGCGGCGACGATCCATAGAATTCGCACACCCGCTTCAGCCGCCGGATCAGGTTCCCCAGATGGCTGCCGTAAACGCCGCGATAATAATGCAGCTCATCAATTACGAAGTAGCGCAGATTCTCAAAACATTTCGCCCATTTTGTGTGGTGCGGCAAAATCCCGCTATGCAGCATGTCGGGATTGGTAAAAACCACATTGGCGCGCTCACGGATTGCTTTCCGTGCATCCTGCGGCGTATCGCCATCGTAGGTAAACGCGCGGATGTCGGAACCCATGGCATCCACCGCCGCCTGGAATTCGTGCAGTTGATCCTCAGCCAGTGCCTTGGTGGGGAACAGGTACATGGCACGCGCGCCAGGTTCGGCCAGCAGCCGGTTCAGCACGGGCAAGTTGTAGCAAAGCGTTTTCCCGCTGGCGGTTGGGGTGACAATCACCACGTTCCGTCCGCCCTCCACCGCCTCCAAAGCATCGGCCTGGTGCGTGTAGAGCTGATGAATGCCCCGGCCGATCAGCGCGTTGCGCAACTTCAAATCGACCATTTCCGGGATGTCGACGGCCTGGGCGGCGCGCGCTGGAATGTGCCGGATAGCACGGATGGGCGAGTTGTCCGCCTCCATCCATTCCTGAAAGCGGACCACGGCGGCTTCAATGTTAGCCCCGCGGGTCAGCGCCCGCTGTTCTGAGAACTCCGGAAATCCGAGTGATAAGTTCGCAACCGCCTTCGCCTTTTCTTTGCCCACGTTGCAAGAGTACTATCGTTGGCAGCGCGCTGGCAAGCCAATCCACCAGCTCCAGGGCGTTCACCCCACTTATCCGCGTCTATCCGCGTGCATCTGCGGCCAAGGTTTTTCACCGCCGAAAACCTATCCCAAAAAAGTGAAGCCTCAATTTCCCCTGATTTCAAGGGCATACCACAAAAAACACCTCGCCTGGTACGCCATTAATCGAAACTCAAACCAGAAAGAGAAGCCCCAAACTTTCAAAGGGAGCACGAAGATGAAGACAAGAATCGGAAAAGCCAGGATGCGCAACAACGCCCTGCGGCACGTCCTCACCTCGAAACACGTAGTCATCGACGGTGAAGACCCGGCCGAATACCAGGCACTCCGTCACGAACTCCTCAACGATTGGAACCCAGTCACCCACCAGGAATGCCAGTTGGTAACCGAAATCGCCGCCAGCTTGTGGCGTCTGCAAAGGGCTCGCCGCGTAGAAGTCCAACTCTTCGAAATCGACATGCAGGATGGCCTCGATCCTGACGCCGCCCTAGCCGAGAGCTTCCACGCCAACGCCCGCGAGTTCGATAAACTCCGCCGCTACTCCACCACCATCGAACGCAGCTACTACCAAGCCCTAACCGAGCTCGGCAAACTACAGAAGGAAAGAAGGAAAGTCGCAATTGGCTCTGTTTCGCAAAAACGCCCGCAGTCCCCAATTCACCCCGTAAACCGGCACCCCAGTTTGTGCAATACTCCTCCAGAGCCCGGCGAAAATGGCTCTGTTTCGCAATTCCCTGGAGACTCGCAATGAAAACCCTCACCCCCACCTCTGAGAAGGAAATGATCGACACGCTCACCGGCATCTTTGAAGGCGGCAGCTACTGCACCATTGCCGACAGCCCAACCGACACCAAAGGCGGACTCAGCTTCGGAAAGCACCAGGTCTCAGAGATTCAGGGCACCCTGGCCGCGCTCCTCAAAAAATACACGAACAAACCCACCGCGACCCAGTCGAACGTAACCGCAATTAACTTCCACTTGTCACTCTTCAACCCCGCGGGAACCAAGTACACCGGTACAATCACCCAGCGGGACGATTTCAAGCGGACACTGAAAATGGCCTGCACCGACCCCGCCATGCAGCAGGCGCAAGACGAGTTTTTCGACAACATCTACTTCGGTCCGGCCATGCGCCACGCCTCCGATTTCGGCATAGCCACTTCGCTCGGCCGGTCCATCTTCTACGACATTGCCATCCAGTCCGGCCCTAATCACACCGCCTTCTATGTTGCCGCACTCGACCGCTGGAACACAGATCACCCCGGAATCCACGCCACCGCCTGCTCTCCGAAGGACATCGCCGGACCGGACGAAAAGACATTTCTAACCAATGTGGACAACGCCCGCCGCGCCGCCATGCTGAGCCCGAAATCGTCACCGGCCTACAAAGCCAGCGTCTATCGCCCGGACGAGTTCGACAAGCTGCTTGTCAGCGGCAACCTCGCGCTGAAGGCCAACTTTATTTTTCGCGGGTTTCAAATCATTGGTCTCCCGGTCTAATTGAGGAATACAATCGTAGAGATGAAAAACGCCCTGGTCGTCGTCATTTTCGCCCTAGCCGCAACTGCATGCAGTTCGGGGCCGGCAATATCGGAGAAGAAAGAGGAAGTCCCGGCGCCGCCTCCGGTGGCCATGGTAGGCGGGCAGCCAAGCTTCACCCTGTCGCGCCCCAAGAGCACCGATACCGCAAAGCCCCGCTTCGTCAGCGCGCAAATTCTCCCCGGCCGCGGCATGACCACCTATCAGATCCGTGCCTACGTTCCGGGCAAAGGCGAGATCGATCTGATGGAAGCCCCTCCGCTGGCCGATGCGCCAAAGTTGATGGATGGCGGACCGGAAGATCTCATCGGAAACAAGTCTTTCAGCATCGGTGGCGCCATCCTCCTGCCGTATGCCAACCGAATTCGCGGAAAGCTCTCGGCCGATGGCACCACCATTGAGACTCCCATCATGGGTAAGCCGGTCACGTTGATCGCGAACTGGAAAGGCAAGAACCCCGGCGCTCTCAAGAACGCCATGCACGGCCTGATTCTGGACGCCAAAATGGACAAAGTGGCAACCGAAACGAAGCCCGATGAATCCTCGGTTACGGCAACGTTTCACGCCGGCGATTTTCAAGGCCACTGGCTCTCGAAGACCGACGTGGATACGAAAATTACGTTGAAGGACGATGCCTTCCTGATGACGGTCACCGCCAAAAACGTAGGCGCCGATCCACTCCCAATGGGCATTGGCTGGCATCCCTACTTTGTGTTGCCCAGCGGTGACCGTACGCAAGCGAAGCTGCACCTTCCCGCCAAACAGCGAGCCCTGGTCACCAACTACGACGATGTCTTTCCCACCGGCAAAATTGAAAAGGTAACCGGCACGCCGTACGATTTCACAGCCCCGGGCGGAGCGGTACTGGGCAAACTCTTCCTGGACGACAGCTTCCTCGACCTGCGGAAGACCCCGGAAGGCAACACGGTAATCGAAATCCGCGACCCGGCCTCCAAGTTCGGCCTGCGCGTAACCGGCATGTCGAAGGAGATCACCGCAATCCAGGTCTACGCACCGCTCGACAAGAAGTTCGTAGTGGTGGAGCCCCAGTTCAACTGGGTAGATCCCTACAGCAAAGTATGGGCCGGCAAGAAAACCGGAATGGTGGTAATCAAACCAGGCGAGTCCGTAACCTACTCCGTGAAGGTGGAGCTCCTCACGGAGAATTAACCCGGCTCTTCAGAACGTATATTTCAAGCCGGCTTGCAGCTGCCGCATCGGCCTGGCGGAAGTAATCACGCCGAAGGACGCCACGCTACGCGGGTGGAGCATACACCCGATTTGCTTGCGTGTCTTCCCACCGGGGTTCGCCCTATGGACATCTATTCTCTAACCGTATGTTCAAGCCGTCGGACGGCGCCATTGAAAAGAGGGTGTTTTCCATCGCCATCCATTGACGCTGTAGACGCCGATGCCTTGCTCTTTAAATTGACAGTTCATTTGCCAACCGGACGGTGCGGGTTCTCTCGAAGGCGGTTCATTGAGGATTTCAATCTGGACGCGCTGGATCACTATCCCCGCGAACTAACGATCGGTTCCTGGCACTGACCAGAACTTGGTGGATGTGCCATGCGAACGTCGCGGGTGAATCCAACCGCTTGGAGCTGCTGCCGGACCTCGCGCATTGCGAGGGAGCACTGCGGGTCGCACACGTTTATCACGCATCAGTTCATCCGCTCAATTATGGCGAACCGGTGATCGCGCATGCGGTTACACTACCGGAGCACGGGAATCACGAGGCGCGACTGCATGGCGGGCGTGTGGTAAATGTGCTGCATCGCCTTCTGCTCCGTCTTCGCAAAGGGCCCCTCGCCTGTATGGGAGTTCCGGTCATAGGCCGGAAAATAGCTGCCCGCGATTTCGATCCGCAACGAGTGTCCCGTTGCAAGCTGAAATGCCGTATGCCCCAGGTCGACGGTGATGCGATACATTTCGCCCGGCATGACCGGAGACGCCTTCGCATCCGTGTCGCGATGCGTTAGCCGCGACACGCCCTCCGCGACAGGGTATGCCGCTCCGTTCGGCCACACATCCACAAGTTTCACCGCATAATCCGCATCCCTGGCATCCACGCTTACCCACAAGTCGGCTCGCGGATTACCGGCCACCAGCAGCGGCGCGGTCTGTGGCGCCGACGTATAGACAATCACATCTTCGCGGTCTTCAATGGCACCACGCTCTACTGGCCGGAACATGGACGACCTCGGCATCAACTCGCCTCCCGGCGGCTCCACCGGCACTGGGTTTGCCGGGTCAGCCGCGAACCGGTCAGGCGGTTCATCCTTCGCCGCGCGCGCTGTCGTCAGCAGCCCATTCCCCTTTCGCGTATTCGCGGGGCCCTGCGAATGCAGGTAAAACGAAGTCTCCACCGCATCCGGGGGAGGCCAGTCCGTGGCCGTCCGCCATTTCTTCATTCCCAGCACGAAATAGCGCACGTGAGGAAAGTCACCCGCCGTTCCTGGTTTCAGAAACCGATTGAACCATCGCAGATTCTCCTCTACGACATCCAACTTCGCGCTCTCGCCGAACTCGAATCCAGCCACTGCGCTTTTGCCCACCGTCCCGTGATCCCAGGGTCCCAGGATTAGTTGCTGGTTCTCCCTCGCCCATTCAGTCGCCGAGAACTTCCGCATCCGTAGAAAGCTCGCCACCGTTTCTTTGCAAAGGAAATCGTAATACCCCACGATATGCTGCGCCGGCAAATTGAGTCCCTTTACCCGCTCGCTTGCATGTTGCCTGGTCCAGAATCCGTCCAGCCATGGGTGTGTCACCATCCCGCGCAGCCACGGCATATCCCAACCGATGGACTGATCCAGATCCGCTAGCGGCAGCTTGCTGTAGAAGGGGACTAAATCCTCGGGTGCCTGCTTGCCTGCGGGCGGCTTGGTAACCGCCGGCCCTGCGCCGCCAATCAAGGCCAACCGCAGCGCTCCGCCGATGTAGGCCGTGTAATAAAGGCTAGCCGACGCCGCGGTTGGCGCAATCACCGTCAATCCGTACGGCCGCTCACCGGCCGCCAGCCACTGCACCGCGCCGGGATGCGACCCGCCCCACATTCCGGTCTTTCCGTTCGACCACGGCTGCCGCGCCAGCCACTCGATGGTGTCGAATCCATCCTGGTCGTCATTGTTGTGATGGAAGTACTGACCCTGGGAGGCAAACGCTCCACGGGCATCCTGTATGACCGCCACATATCCGGCCGCCGCAAAGCGCCGCGCTGTCGCCGCGCCGCCATCCTTGTTATAGGGGGTGCGCATTAGGAGTACGGGCTTCCGAACTAGATTGTCGGCCCCGTAAACGTCCGTGGCCAACCGCACACCGTCGCGCATGGGAATAGCGATGGTCCGCTTCTCCTGGCCGAATGCGGCGCATGTGAAGAGTACGATTATCCAGCTAAGCGATAATCTCGTGGATCGGATTTCCAAGATCGATCTCCAGGCGCTTCCGCCCCGGAACTTCCAGCTTCTTTCCATCCAGCCCGAGCTGATGCAAAATCGTCGCGTGGATGTCGGTCACGTAGTGGCGGTTCTCCACCGCATGGAAACCAATCTCGTCCGTTGCCCCGTTAACGACTCCGCCCTTGATTCCTCCACCCGCCATCCAGACCGAGAAGCCGTAGGGGTGGTGGTTCCTTCCGTTGGTGCCTTCCGAACCCGGCGTCCTGCCGAACTCCGTTGCGAACACGACAATCGTATCGTCCAGCATCCCGCGCTGTTTCAGATCCTTCAGCAGACCGGCAATCGGCTTGTCCACCTGCTGGCATAGGTCCGTATGGCCCTTCTTCAGGTTGGAGTGAGCGTCCCACTTTCCCGCGCCTCCGTTCTGCCCATGGAACACTTGCACAAATCGCACCCCGGACTCGGCCATGCGACGTGCGGCCAGGCACATTTCTCCGAACGGCTTCGTCGTTTCCTGATCCAATCCGTACATCCGCCGCGTCGCTTCGTTCTCTTCGCTGAATTTCATCACCTCCGGCACGGCGGTCTGCATTCGGAACGCCAGCTCATACGACTTGATCCGCGCTCGCATCGCCGCATCATCCGGATACTGCGCCATCGACAGGCGGCTAAACTCACTCACCAGTTCGAACTCGCTCTTCTGCTCTTCCTTTGAAACACCCGGCCCCAGTTTGGAAAATGCCAGCGGATCTTCAGGACGCACCGCAAGCTGAACGCCCCCGTGTTCCGGTCCAAGGTATGCTGCCCCATGCGCGGCTAACCCGCCGCAACACGTATCTACGGGCTCACCCAGCACCACGAACTGTGGCAGGTTTTCATTCAACGAGCCCAGCCCGTAGTGCACCCACGAACCAATCGTCGGGAACTGCCCCTCCAGGACGTGCCGCCCGGTATGGAACTGCATCTGCGCGCCGTGATTGTTATCGGTGGTCCACATGGAACGCACCACGGCAATGTCGTCGATGCATTCGGAAACGTTCGGCCACCAGTCGCTGACTTCGATCCCGCTCTGGCCACGCTTCTTATAGCCGACCTGCAGCGGATACAGGTTCGGCTCAATCTTGTGCAGGCCGACAATCACCTCGCGCAGATTCTTTTTCACCAGCGGATTCTGGTCGAAATCCTTGAACGGAGTATCGCCCAGCCGCATGCCCGCATACTTATTCAGAGCCGGCTTTGGATCAAACGTCTCCACGTGGCTGACGCCGCCAATCATGAATAGCCAAATCACTCTCTTCGCTTTCGGCGCGAAGTGCGGTTTCCCATCCGGCGCCCGCCACCCCTCAGTGGCAGCGCGGGCCACGCTCTCCCCATTCAACATCGCTCCCAGCGCAAGGCCCGTGAATCCCATGCCCATGTCGGCCAGGAAGCCCCGGCGCCCGACGCTATGAAAATTACGATTTGGCTTCATGGTAATCACTCCTCTATCGGATGGTCACGAAATCATTGTGGTTCAACAGCACGTGAACAAAGTCTTCTCGCGCGCGGGCCGCTGGCGGCCCAGGCACCTGCCACGATGCCAGCAAATCCGGTTCCCGTTGCAGGAAACGTACCCCGACGGCCTGCTCTTCCGCACTGGGTAAACGTCCTAGAATCGTCTCGAACGCGGACTTCACGAAGGCCTCCGGCGCTGCACTAATTCCGATTTTTGCCGCTAGCACCCGCGCCTTCTCCACGCTGATTTGGCTGTTCGCCAGCGCCAGGGCCTGCTGCGGAACAACGCTCTCGCTCCGCAGATAGCACTCCACCGGGTTAGCTCCGTCAAATGTCTTCAAAAACTCCATCTGCGTGTCTGGGGAATGCCGGAAATAAATGCTGCGGCGATTCGATTCCAATCCCTTCGTCTCGTCGATGTCCGGGCCGCCCATGGTTAGATCCAACTCTCCGGATAGCGAAAGAATACTGTCGCGCACAACCTCCGCCTCCATCCGCCGTGGATTCATACGCCAAAGATATTCGTTATCCGGGTCGGCCGCCGCATTCGAATTGTTCTCCGTCCCCGCCGAGGACTGCATGCGGTATGTTGCGCTTGTCACCATCAGCCGGTGCATCGCTTTCATGCTCCAGCCACTCCTGACAAACTCCGTCGCCAACCAGTCAAGCAGCGCCGGATTGGTTGGCGGCTTTCCGTTCAAACCGAAATCAAACACTGTGGGGACCAGTGGCTTGCCGAAATGCCGCAGCCAGATGTGGTTCATCGCCACTCGCGCAGTCAGCGGGTTGTCCGGCGAGCCGATCCAGCGCGCCAGTGCCGTTCTTCTGCCGCTGCTCTTGTTCTCATAAACCGTGCCCACCGTGTGATAACCGTCCGTGGCCTGAGTCAGCGAAGCACTTGCCGCGGTCAACCGCTTTTGCGCCTCGCCTACCATCTTCTCGTCCGTTGGTGTCGCCCGCAGCGCCTTGTCGAGTTCCATCTGCGCGCGCGTCACATCCTCGTCTGCCTTCAGAATTCCGGCCTTCCGCTCAGCCGTCCGCGCCTCAGTGGCGAAATTCTCATAGGCAGCATCCGGCGGGCTTGCAAACCGTGCGTTATCCGCGGCAACCCGCGCCCCCAGCGCGACCACGTTCTCCTTGGCCGCCGCCAAGGTCTTCTTCGCCAGTGCTAACTCATCGGAGGCCACGCGCATCTTCTCGTAACCTTCCGCCACACTCAGCTTGGCAACGTCTTTCCCCACCGTGGCATATTGTTCCTCTTTCTTAGCTAAGTCCGCTTGGGCCTGCTCCACATCCGCCTTCGCCTTGGCCAGCAGATCTTTCTGCACAAACGAGCGGTGGTCCGGATAGTAGGAGTCGAGCGGCACGGTCACTTGTTCAATCGATCCAAGCGGAAATCCAAATAGCCGTGGAACCGACGGCGTCAACACTTTCGCTTTATCGGGCTGCTGAATATCCCCGCGGACGTACAAATAAGTCGGCCGCTGCACGTCCACATCGAAAACACGGGACAGCCCGTCCTTGGTGATGTCCACTTCCCCCGGCACGCGGTCCACACGCACATCGTAGGGTTCGAAAAACGCCCGGAAACGATAGTATTCTTCCTGCGCAATGGGGTCGAACTTGTGGTCATGGCAGCGCGCGCACTTCACGGTGATGCCCAGCATCCCCAGCGCGGTATGGTCCACTGCATCTTGCATCCAGCCATCGCGATCATATTTGGAATAGTTCCGCGCCAGGAACCCCGTCGCTCGCATTGCGTCCGTATCCTGCGGCGCCACTTCATCGGCCGCCAGCATCTCCAGGATCATCCGGTCGTAACTCTTGTCGCGATTCAGCGATTCTACGATCCAATCTCTCCAGCGCCACATGAACCGCTGGCTGTTCCGTACGTCGTTGCCTTTCCGCCACCCATACCAGTCACTGTAACGCCAGATGTCCATCCAGTGCCGGCCCCAGCGTTCGCCATAACGCGAGTCGGCAAGCAAGCGGTCCACCACGGCCTCATATGCGTTTGGAGAAGGGTCTGCCAAAAACTTGTCCATTTCCTCCTTGGTAGGTGGCACGCCTACCAGGTCCAGGTATACCCGGCGCAGCAGCATTCTTGGAACCGCCGGGCCCACCGCTGTCAGCTTCCGTTTCTCCCGCTCAGCGGCTACGAACGCATCGATTGGATTGCGCACCCGCTCCACAGTTGCCACCACGGGCACCGCCGGACGCTGCGGCTTTCGGAACGACCAGTGGTTTGGCAGCGGCAGAGGCGCATCCGCACTTGCCACGGCCTTGGCGGCTGCTCCATATTCGGCCCCTTGGTCGATCCATTCCGCAAGCACCGTCAGGTCCGCCTCTGACAACTTCGGGGACTGTAGGGGCATGTGCGGTTTCTCGGAATGGCTGGCGACGCGGTAGGCGAGGCTTTCTTTCGCCTTCCCGGGCACAATGGCCGGACCGCGGTCCCCGCCCTGGATAGCTAATTCCCGGCTGGAGAGATCAAGGCCCGACTTCTTGGATGGCCCGGAATGGCAAGGTATACACCGTTGCTGGAGGATGGAAAGAGCGCGCGGCTGTTGCGCGAGACAACACATGGCAACGGAGGCGAGAAGTGCGAGACGCCTTAGCATATGCGCCTAGCCTACTGTTTCCGGGGAGTGCGGCGCAAGGCCGGAGAGTCTGACGTCCAGAATGTGGAACAGATTTCGTTTACATCGGGCGCCGCGCCGTGCTCCCGCCGGCCCGTGGGTTCAATCCCTTCGCCGATTCGTGGGCGGCGGAACGATGCAGAAGGGCGTGTTGCGGTTTCGGTGCGAAGCCGCGGGCGCGAGCCTCGCTGGCATAATGACGATGGTGACGGCAACCGGCGGCAGTCAAGGCGCGAAGCGGGATAAGGAGATCCGATTCATGTTCGCAGTTCTACGCCTAATTCCTCAATTTCTACTGCCGGTCGTGCTTCTCTGCGCGAGCGCCCTTGGGCAGCAGCCTGCTGCCTACGTGGAAACTTTTGACCACGGTCCCGGTGGATGGATCTCTAACCGGCGAGACCCTCTTCCTATATTTGACGGAGCCGCCTATTTGTTCGGCCCATGGTACCTGGACAGCCATCACGCGCCGCCAGGAGCCGGTTATCTGAACATGTTGATGTACCTCTATACGAAAGGCGCGAAGCACAACGAAAGTCTGGGAGGCCCAAACGGTTTCATCCGCGGCAACTATTCGACGGACTTGCGCAACGTTACCGTGTCGCTACGCCTGAGGGGCGAAATCGATTTGCAAGGAGCGCAGATGGTCGTTCTGGTGCAATCCACCACGCCAAAGACCACGGCTAACTTCGTGCTCACCGGCCAGCCGATTCGAATCAGCAAAGAGTGGGCTGAGCAGTCTGTCAAGCTGGTGCCCGATCCCAAACAGTGGACCTGCCTGGGAGCACGGGAATCGAAGAAGTCGCAGTACGGCTGCGACGATATCGAAACGGTCTTGAAAGACGTGAACCTGGATTTCATGTTTGTGCTGTTTCCGCTGAATGTTGTGCCGGTGAAGCCAGTGGCTGAGCCGCACAAATTACGCGCGGGCCAGGATTATCCGGACGAGCCAAGCTATGAGGTCTGGCAGAAGTATCTGCCCAAAGGGTTGATCATGGTGGACTCTGTGCAGTTTCAGTATCCCCGCTGAGAAGAGCTGGCAATGAACCGACGCACCTTTCTGGGCGGGGGAATTGCAGCAGTTGCCGCCGCGGTGGAAGCGCCCTTTTACAAGCGGAATCTGCTCTTCTTCATTGATGCGGCCGGCAGGAAACGGCCCGTGCGCACTCAGGTGAATGGCTGCAATGCGTGGCGCGCCTGCGCGCCAGTATGCAACAGGTGATGGGGCTGCTGCCTTCGAAGCCTCGCGAACCCATCGGCTTGCTGGTGAAAGACGAAGTGCGGCTGGAGCGCTATACCAGGACGAGCCGGATAGCCCGCTTATCTACTCTTTCGCGGTCGCCGCCGGTTCGGGTGGCCGTAATCTCCGTGAAGCCTCCGAAATTGCGCATGGAGCGGCTTGGTCCTGCGCACTGCATCGTGTCGCGGAGTGTGACGCGAATGGGGCCAACGGCGGCCATCGGACGAAGTGGCCAAGTAATCCCGGCATTCTTAGTATTGGGGACGCGGGGTTTTGGGTGCAGAACACGGGCAAATCGAGCCGTGCACTATCAGCGAGGGGCAGTGCCCGCAAGGCTCTCTAAGGCTGTCGCCAACACCATCGATCCCCGGGCGATATCTTCAGCCGATGCGAATTCATCAGGCCGGTGGCTCACTCCGTTTCGGCACGGAATGAAGAGCATTGCCGTTGGGGCGATACGGGAAATGAACAACGAATCGTGGTAGGCGCGACTTACCATCCGGTCAAAAGGAATCTTCCGGTCCATACAAGATTCGACCAAGGCGTCTACTACGGACGATGCGCAGAATGCGGGGGCATCCATGTTTACGATTTCGGTTTGAACTTTCAGCTGGCGTTGGCCGGCTACCCGTTCGCAAACTTCCGCCAAAGTTTGGAGCACGGCATCTCTGCGGGGGAGATCAATGTCGCGAACATCTACGCCAAGTGTCACCTTCGACGGAATGCTATTTACCGCGCCCGGGAAAACATCGCACGTGCCTACGGTGGCCACGGTGTCCGTGGAACCGGTGGAGCGCGCGGCGGCTTCCAGTGCTAAGCTGATTTCCGCGGCGCCTGAAAATGCGTCGCGCCGATCTGGCATGAGTACGGCTCCGGCATGTCCACCCTCACCCTCTATGATGATGCGAAGGCTTGCCGGCGCCGCGATTGCCGTGACAACACCCAATGGAATTTGCCGGCGTTCCAGAAGAGGCCCCTGCTCAATGTGCAGTTCGGCGAAGGCGTGATAGTACCCTGGCGCGAGCCGCACGCTTTCCAGCGGGCCGTTAAATCCGGCAAGGGCACGAACTTCATTGAGCGTCGATCCTTCCCGGTCCTTCAGCTTCTCCCCTGCGGATGCATCCAAATTCCCAGAGAGCAGGCGGCTGCCCAGACATCCGATGCCGAAGCGAGTGGGTTCCTCTGAGGTGAAGAGCAGCAGCTCGATGGAACGGAGCGGTTGGAAACCACTTTCGTTGAGCGCGCGCATGGCTTCCAAGCCACCGAGAACGCCTACGGTGCCGTCATAGCGGCCGGAGTGCGGGATGGCGTCAATATGGGAACCCGTGCCGACCAGCGGCAAGTTGGGGTCGGCGCCGGCCCAGCGGGCGAATGTGTTGCCCACGGCGTCCTCGCGAACGTGGAAGCCAGCGTCAGTGCAAAGTTGCTTGAAGTAGGCGCGCGCCTCCAGATCCACCGGGGAGAAGACCACACGCGTTACCGCGGGGGCGGGTACATCGGAAAAGCCGGCCAGACGATCCAGTTCCGCCATCAGGCGTTCTTGATTAACAGTCAGACTCAAAGGTCTGTTCCGGCGAGTGGATGGCGGTTCCAATCTTTGTAGATGAGATATTTTGCGGGCACTTTGCCTAATGCGCCGAACCACTGCGGGCAATACGGGCCCATCCAGATGAAGTCGCCGGCGGTTACCGGATACCAGCACTCGCCCAGGCGATAGATGCCGCCGCCTTCCAGCATCAGCAGGCCGTGCTCCATCACGTGAATTTCCACCATGGGAAGCGTGGCCCCCGGCTGAAAGGTCATTGTGTTGACGGCGCAGTCCATGGCGAAGTCCGCCGGAAGCAACGTTCCAACCTGTACTGTTTCATCGCCCATCAATGGATGGCCGGGAACGCGTGCTTCCTCCCCTACCAGAACCTTCGGTGCGGGAGAGCCGTTCCATTCCTGGTAAGGCTTTTCGATGACAACGGCGCGGCTTGCCGTTGCAGCGATAACGCTATTGTTGATGCCGTGTGGCACATAAGCGTATCCGCCCTTCTTCAGGACGTGCTTTCTCTTCCCGCTGCTGAGATGGAGTTCTCCGTCGAGCACATAGAGGAAGCGCTGCGCAAGGGCCGGTCCGAGACAGCCGTTGGCTTCGAACTCCGCGGAGTATTCGGTGAATGACGCGCCCATCGCCGGAGCAGCATGCACGATGGCGGTCGCGTTCTTCATGCCCGGCAAGGGGGCACGAACGAAGGTGTCCGGTGTCCACAAGGCGTGGTCCGCCTGGGAAGAACTGCGGGTGTGTCCTAGTCTTTGCATATTACTCCTGATGGGGACTTACCATGCGGCCTGGCCTTGACGACGTGATCTTTCCGTCCTGAAAAATGGTTTCACCGCGAGAGATGGTCCGCCTGATCTTGCCGCGGAAGGACGATCCTAAGTATGGACTCAGCGGATGGCGTGTGAATAGCTGGTCCGCTTCCAGTTGGAAGGATGATTTCAGATCCACCAATAGGCAGTCGGCGTCGAAACCCGTTTGGATGTGGCCCTTGTTAGCGATGCGGAATCGTTTTGCCGGTGCAGCCGAGGTTAACTCTGCGATTTTCGGAAGGGGCAGACCCCGTTGGTTGTGGCCTGCCTGCAGCAGAACGGCAAGCGTGGACTGTACGCCCGCGATGCCGCCCCAGACGCGGAAGAAGTCAGGATCGTTCTTGAGGTCTGGTGACGATGGGGAGTGATCAGATGCCACGATGTCGATTTCGCCCTGCATCAACGCCAGCCAGAGTGATTCGCGTTCGGCGTCGGGACGCAATGGTGGTGAACACTTGGCCACCGCTCCCAGGCGTTCCATGTCGTCCCCGGTAAAGAATAGATAGTGAGGGCAGGTTTCAATGGTGAGATTGATTCCCGTTGCGCGCAGTTGAGCGGCCAGTGCCACTCCTCTGCCGGAACTTACATGCACGATGTGAAGGCGGGCGCCTGATTCTTTGGCCAGCAACGCCGCACGTTGGATGGCTTCGAGTTCGGCGAGTACCGGCCGTGAATTGAGGTAATCGCGAACACCGCTGCCACCCGCTTGACGAATGCGCGCGGACAGAGCCTTGGTTAACTCTTCGCTCTCAGCGTGGACCGCCACCGGCAGACCGTGGCGCGCGGCAACGCACATTCCGTCATAGAGGGTCAGGTCATCCGCACGCGGAAACTCAGGCAGGCCTGAATCGGACATGAAGGCCTTGACGCCGATGATGCCGCGGCCAGCGAGTTCATCCAACTCGTTGAGATTTCCTGGGACCAGACCACCCCACAGTCCGAAGTCCGTGATGGAAGATTGTTCCATAGCGTGGCGCTTGAGGTCGAAGCTCTCGCCGTTGAGGGTGCACGGCGAGGAATTCAATGGCATGTCAAAGAAGAGTGTTCCGCCCCCTGCCGCGAGCGCGCGGCTTCCGGTGGAGATACCCTCCCAGTCGGTTCTGCCCGGTTCGTTGAAGTGTAAATGAACGTCAATCAAGCCGGGGAATATAGTGATGCCGGCAGCGTCAATCTCTTGCGGGCACGACGGCAATTCAGGACCTACGGCGGAGAAGCGGCCGTCCTCAATGGCGATATCGGATTTGGTAACGCCTTCGTGCGTTACGATTTGTCCACCGCGAATGACCATGTCAGGCATGGTGCGCCTCCAAAAGATGTAAGAACTGCAGGCCCGCGTGCAGCGCCGCTTCCACATCGTCCGGCAAAACAGACTCATCCGGGTGGTGGCTGATGGCGCCGGGGGAGCGAACAAACAGCATTGCCGCCGGGACCCACCCCGCGAGCACCATGGCATCGTGACCGGCGCCGCTCACCATGCGGTGTACAGGCAGTCCGGCGGCTGCTACCGCTTTTTCAAGCGTCGCCACGAGAGCGGAACCACAGGCAATGGAGGCTTGGTCGAGCCGTTGCTTCCAGTCGACTTCGATATTGCGTTCCGCGCCGAGTTGTTGCGCGCCAGCCAGCATGCGGCTCAGAGCGCCCCGGCGAACGTCGTCGTCTTCGTGGCGTACATCCAGGCTCATGCGGACTTCTCCGGCAATCACGTTTCCGGCACCGGGAAAGGCTTCGATTGATCCCACTGTGGCTACCAGATGCGGCGCCGTGCGCGCCTCCCGTTCGACCATTGTGATCCAATGGGCAGCCGCTGAAAGTGCGTCGCGGCGAAGATGCATAGGCGTAGTTCCGGCATGATTTGCCATGCCGCGGAACACTACGTCGAGACGGCTCTGTCCGGCGATGGCGGTAACGATTCCTACCGGCAGCGCAAGGCTTTCCAGCACTGGGCCTTGCTCAATATGAAATTCGACATAGCCCAGGATTTCTTTTGGCTGTATAACGGCTTCGGGAAGTTTGTCCGGATCGAGTCCGAAATTTCGAATCGCCTGTTCCACGGTGATTCCAAGCTTATCCGCGGTGGCCAGCAAGCTTCGATCAACGGCATTGACCAGCGCCCGGCTGCCGATGAAAGGGATGCCGAAGCGCACACCCTCTTCCTCGGAAAATGCGATCACTTCGATGCCGAACGGGAGCCGGCGCCCGGCTAGAGCTTCTACTAGCGCGATGCCGAGTGTGACGCCCAGAGGTCCGTCAAAGGCGCCGGCGTTGGGAACGGTATCGATGTGGGAGCCGATCAGCAGGCGCGGCGCACCTGGGTTGAGTGCTGCATAGAAGCCGCGCAGATTGCCGGCGGCATCAGTGGAAACGGTCATGCCGGCGGATCTCATCCAATCACCGAGGTGCCGGTGGACTTCGCGAGTTGGCGGCGAGAGGAAGGTGCGGGTGAGGTTGCCGGGGTCTTCACTCATGCCTGCCAGAAAGCGGCATCGTTCAATAACGTTCATTCACGAGCCCCGGTACGTGCTGTAGCCGTAAGGCGAAAGTAGCAGCGGGACGTGGTAGCGGCCTGCTGCGTCGGCGATTCCAAAACGGATGACTACTTCGTCAAGAAACGGCGGATCGGTAAGTGGATGGCCGCGGCCGCGAAAGTATGCTCCGGCGTGGAATACCAATTCGTAAATGCCAGTCTGGATGGTGTCGCCGGAGAGCAAAGGATCGGCGACACGACCGTCTTCATTGGTGGAAACTGTCTTCAAGTGCTGCCCGGCGTAATAGAGATTGATCGTCAAGTTCGCCGCGGGCCGGCCCAGGGTCATGTCGAGAACGTGAGTGGATAGGTGCGCCATACTATCGCCGCAATGTCAGTCCGAGGCATCCGTAGGGAGGGCGGGGATCCGAATAGACGCCGAGGTGCTGGCCGGATTCGACCACCGTGTCCCAAGTGCGATTGTTCGCCTCCAGCCGGATCTCGGCCAAGGCAGCAATGTCCGCAAGCATGCGCATACCCAGTTGATAAATCACCTGCTGGATGCTTCCCGATTCGAAGCCTTGAAAGACTTCGTACACCATCTTACGAACCGCGGCTACGATGGCGCCGTCTTGAAAGGCGGCGTCTGCTGTTGTGTAGGACCAATCGAGATCGAGCCACATGTGCAGCGGGCGATTAACGATATCCGGAAGGGTTGTGTATTCATCGCGAACAAAGCCATGAAAGGCACTGCCGCCGAGGCGAAGGAGACGCAGGCCGCTGATGCCGGAGCGAATTTCGGTAGTGGTTAACGCATCGCCGGAGCGCTGCATTTCTACGCGGGCGGTGGCGTGGCCGGGTCCAGCAGGCGCGAAGGCAACGCCTCCATCCAACAGGCCTTGATAGGGAATCTCGCTGGCGGAGACTTGAATGCCCTCGGTTTGAGGGTAGGTGTGCAGGAACTTGCGGGCCAGGAAGTGGCAGAACGATTCCAGATCGTAACCTGAAAAGTTCATGGTCTCACGCTGGATGAAGTTCTTCATGGAATCCGTGGCAACCAAGCCGGTGTTGTCGCCGGTGGTATAGGTGGGCCAGAAAGAATCGCCATAGAGTAGCATCAGAACGTTTGCGCCGAAGACGGGGCTTTTGCCTGGCGGAGTCTTCCCATCGCGATTCAAGCGATAGACTACGACGTCGCCCTTGCCGTAGTAGTTCCGTTTTGGTCCGCTTGCAAATGTATTCATTTAGGCTCCTGAATTGAGGTTAGGCGAAACCAGGCGATACGCCCAATCTGTTGTAGCGCGGTCTCGCGCTCCGCGGCTGCGCCGGAAGCAAGGCGCAGTTCGAGCGCGCGCAGAATGTCGTGCTTACCTGCGCCCTTCACGGCATAGATGAACGGAAAGCCGAACTTCTGCCGGTAGGCTGCGTTGAGAGACTGGAGCCGGTTGTATTCGTCCGGTGTCAGCCGGTCGAGGCCCGCACCAGCCTGTTCGCCGGCGGAGGTATCCGTCATTTTGGCACGTGCGCCCAGGTCCGGATGCGCGCATATCAATCCCAGTTGCTCGTCGCTTGCGGCCCCGTGTACAACGCTTGTCATGGCCTGGTGTAAAGATTCCAAACTTGAAAAAGGGAGAGCTTTCCAGGCGCGCTCAGCCACCCAGGGGGAATGCTCAAAAAGCCAGCCGAACGCGTCGACGAAATGCTTTTGGTCCAGTTGGTTAATTCTGATGAGGTTCATCTTTGGACCGCTTCTGCTTTCGGGCGCGCGTTGGCCAGCGGCCGGGGACGCGCACGTTCGATGGCAAAGAAAATTCGTTCCGGTGTAGAGGGCGCTTCCAATTCCACGATTCCGCCGGCGCCAAAAGCTGCGACGGCATCTCGAATGGCTTCGCGAACGGAGATGGCCAGCATCAGTGGTGGTTCGCCCACGGCCTTGCTGCCAAACACTACGCCCGGCTCGGCCGCACGCTCCAATAGACGAACATGAAAGACCGGAGGCAGTTCCGACCAGGACGGCAGTTTATAGGTGGAGGCACTATTGGTGGCCAGTTTACCTTGCTTATCCCAAACCAGCTCTTCCAGCGTGAGCCAACCTGCGCCCTGCAGGAAGCCTCCTTCGATTTGACCGAGATCAACAATCGGCGATAACGAATTGCCTGCATCTTCCAAAATGTCCACTCGCAGAATTTGCGTGTCGCCGGTGAAGCCGTCGAGCTCCACTTCGGCAACCGCGGCTCCGTAGGCAAAGTAGTAGAAGGGTCGGCCTTGCCCGGTTGTGGGATTGTAGTGGATCTCAGGCGTGCGGTAATAGCCGTGCGCGAACAGCGGCAGCCGCTGGCGATACGCGGCTTCAATCACTTTCACAAACTCGATTGACCGATTCCCAGCGTGAGCCCAGCCATTCTCGAAGAGTACGGCATCCGCTTGGCATTCCAGCAGCGAAGCGGCGACGGGCAGCAAGGTTTCTCGAATCTTATTACAGGCGTCCACCACTGCGGCGCCGTTGAGATCGCTTCCCGATGATGCAGCGGTGGCGGACGTGTTCGGCACTTTATCGGTGCGCGTCGGCATCACGCGAATGGATGTCAATGGGACGCCCAGGCTCTGCGCGCTGATTTGGCGGATTTTGGTATGCAAGCCCTGGCCCATCTCCGTGCCGCCATGGTTCACCTGCACGCTGCCATCGCGATAGATCAACACCAGCGCGCCGGCCTGATTGAATGCAGTGGCTGTGAATGAGATGCCGAATTTCGCTGGGGTGATAGCGATGCCGCGCTTGCGATGTTTGTGCTGGGCGTTGAACACCGCGATCGTGCGGCGGCGTTCAACGAACGAACTGGTGTCGAGAAGTTCGTTCCAGATTCTGGAAATTCGCGCGGCGTCTTTCACCGGCTGACCGTAGTGAGTGCTCTGGCCTTCCTGATAAAAGTTGCGGCGGCGGACAGTTTCCGGCGGAAGATGCAAGGTGCGGGCGATGCGATCGAGGATATCCTCAATCACAACCATCCCCTGCGGGCCTCCGAAACCACGAAAAGCCGTCTGTGACGTTTTGTGCGTCTTCGCCACGTAACCGGTCAAGGCCATGGCACCGACAAAATAGCAATTGTCCGAGTGGAACAGGGCGCGCCACAGGATCGGCTCAGAGAGATCCAGACTCCAGCCTGCGTCGGCGTAGAGAGAAAGCTCTACGGCTTGCAGCACGCCCGCGCCGTTGAACCCCGCATCGAACCTGGCGAGAAACGGATGCCGCTTGCCGGTGAGCACCATGTCCAGGCGGCGGGGGAGCCGCACCCGCACGGGCCTTCCTGTTTTCACTGCGCCCAGAGCGGCGATGGCGGCCCAGGTATTCGCTTGCACTTCCTTACCGCCAAAGGCGCCGCCCATGCGCAAACATTCCACGGTGATTTCGTGCCGTGGACGGCCGAGTACGCGCGACACAATTTCCTGCGTTTCACTGGGGTGCTGCGTGGACGAGTGCAAAGCCACACCGCCGGTTTCATCCAGCCAGGCGATGGCGCACTGCGTTTCCAGGTAGAAATGTTCCTGCCCGCCGATCCGAAGTTCCCCCTGCAATCGGTTCGAACTTTGTGCCAACGCCCCGGCCGCATCTCCGCGCACCAGCCGCAATGGCGCGGAGTGATAGCTTCCGGTTTCGATAGCATCTTCGATCGTAAGCACGGCCGGTAACTCGCGATAGACTGCGCTAACCCACCCGGCGCCTTGACGCGCGGCTTCCAGAGTTTCGGCCAGTATCCAGGCGATGGGTTGCCTGTGGAACAGGACCTCGGATGGAAACAGCGGCTCGTCATGACGATTGGGACCGGTGTCGCCTTCGCCGCCGGCGGGCACGTCGGCCGCGGTAATCGCCGTTATCACGCCAGGGACGTCGAGCGCCGGCGCACAATCGACGGAGAGCACTTCCGCATGGGCGTGCGGAGCCATCACTGGCCATGCGTGCAGAATTCCAGGGAAGCGTAGCAGCAGATCGTCCGTGTACAGCGCCTCGCCGGTGACATGACCGCGAGCACTCTCGTGAGGCAGTGGCTGGCCGACCGCTTTCATTGGGCCGCCAACTCCTGCTGCTCGACCAGAAACTTTTGAAGAAGAGTCTGCGTCATGGCCAAGCGGTATTCCGCACTGCCGCGATGATCGCTCAGCGGCCTCAGATGCGCCGCGATCACTGCCTGCGCTTCCGGCATGGTTTCTTCATTCCACTTTTTGCCCAGCAGGAAGGCTTCGGCAGATTGAATGCGCACGGGAGTGGCCGCGACGCCGCCATAGGCGATACGGGCCCGTGTGATGCGGCGGCTGTGGTCTGTATCGATGGCAAAGCAAGCGGCGACGGTACTGATGTCGTCCATGCGGCGCTTAGCGATCTTGAAGAAGCGAGCTTGTTCAGGAAACGGTTTGGGAATCAAGATGGAAACTATCAACTCTCCCGCGGCCAGAGCAGTTTTCCGGTATCCGGTAAAAAACTTGTCGAGGCCAACCCAGCGCTCGCCCTGCGATCCGGCGATCTTCAAACTTGCATCCAGCGCGAGCAATAACGGTGCAGCGTCACCGATGGGAGATGCGGTGGCGAGATTGCCGCCAAGGGTTGCGCGATTGCGTATGAGCGGCGATGCGAATAGCGGGAACCAATCGCGGACAACCTGTGGAGCCCCGGTCCATTGATATTCGATTTCATACACGGTCAATGCAGCCCCAATCTCGACATGATCCGGGGTATCTAAAAAGAAGTGCAGTTCCGGAAGCGCTTCCACGCTTAGCAGAAAGGGCCAGCGGCGGTCCCGCAGATTCGCTTCGACGGCAAGGTCAGTGGCGCCGGCTATGGTCTGCGCATCCGGTTGTCTCTCGACGATTCGCAGATATTCGGCCAGGGTCGCCGGACGTTGGAAGCCAATAGACGAAAACGAATTGATCGGCGGAGCAGGCTGAGACAGACGTTCGCGGAAGAGACCGGCAGGCGCCGGGCCAAGCGACAGTGCTGCGTCGCGAATGGGACGATAGCCGGTACAGCGGCACAAGTTGCCCGCCAGGGCATGAGGATCGCACGGGCCGATGCGCCCAGGGCGATACTGTTCGGCGAAGAGGCTCATGACGAAGCCGGGAGTGCAATATCCACACTGCGAACCGCCCGCTTTGGCCATGGCCTGCTGCGCTTCACAAAGCGGGCCGCCTTCCGCCAGAGCCTCTATCGTGTATATTTCCTGGCCGGCCAGCATGGGCAAGAACAACAGGCAGCTATTGACGGGGACATACTGGCTTCCGGTGGGATGTGTGCGCCTTAGCAGGACGGTGCACGCACCACATTCGCCTTCCGCGCAACCTTCCTTTGCTCCAGTCAAGCCTTGCAACCGGAGCCAGTCGAGCAGCGTGGTTTGCGGCGGAGATTCCGGTATTTGCATACCGCGCGCGTTGAGGATTAAATCCATGTGCTTCCTATTTGTAAATGCGGCCGCTGACTGACGGGGAGGCACCGCGTGGCTTGCCTTGATTGTAACAAACTCGTCATCACAAACCCATCCTGGGAGCATTGATTCAGCCTTGCGTTTCAGGGTACATTCGGAGAATAGTCTTTCGCTCAAACTGAAATCTGCTCATGGCCGACTGGTCCAGGCCGAAGCCGGAGTACGTCTCCGGAGACGCCATTGAGCGCCATCTGTACTTTCGCTAGAAGGGAGACCCATGAAGACACAACTGTTTCGCACTGTCCTATTGTTAACGTTCGCGGCCGGTTCGGCATTTGGCCAAACTTCAGGCGCGGGCACGATTACTGGAACGGTAAAGGATGCGTCAGACGCGTCAGTTCCTGGAGCGGCGGTTACCATTCGGAACACCGACACCAGGATCGACCGCCAGTTGGTGACCAACGACTCCGGTATTTTTACCGCAGCCTTTGTTCAGCCGGGGCATTACGAGGTTGGAGTCAGCAAAACCGGGTTTGACAAAGCCCTCCGCAAGAACATCACCCTGCAGGTTGGGCAGACGTTAACTCTCGATTTTCCGCTCGCTGTCCAAACCACTTCCGATGCCGTAAATGTTACAGCACAAGCGGGCATCGTGGATACCGAGAAGACCGAAATTTCGCAGGTGGTGAGCGTGGCGCAAGTGGAGAATCTGCCGCTTGCCGGGCGGCGCTGGGAAACGTTTGCGTTGCTTTCGACCAATGTCACTACCGACGGCGGAAACGGTTTGATCTCGTATCGGGGAATTTCGGGTTTGTATAACAGCACCTCCGTGGACGGCGCCAATAACAATCAGGCCTTCTTTTCCGAGGCAAAGGGCCGCACGGGTGTTCCCTACGTTTACAGCATGGATTCGATTCAGGAATTTCAGGTGAGCGCCAGCAATTACAGCGCGGAATTTGGGCAGGCCGCGGGCGGGGTAATCAATGCCGTCACCCGATCGGGCAATAACACGCTGCATGGCGATCTGTTCTATTACCTGCGATATCCGACGTTGAACGCGCTGGACCCGATTCAGAAGGCGGCCGGCAACTATACGCAACCAGTGCATCAACAGCAGCAGTTCGGGGGCAGCGTGGGCGGTCCGTTGATCAAGGAAAAGCTATTCTACTTCCTGACCTACGATGGTTCGCGGAAAGTATCGCCCATCAGCTACACCAGCAGCGCCAAGTTTCCGCAGAGCTGCCCGCCCGCGGTCAGCGTTAGCCAGTGCGCGGCGGCAAACGGCTATCTCACCTCACTTCTAGGCGCATTTCCGCGCTCTGCAAATCAAGACGTGGGTTTCGGCAAGCTGGATTACCAGATGACGCAGAAGCACCACGCAAGCGTATCCTTCAACCTGAACAACTTTAAAGCGCCAAATTTCTATAACACAGCGATTACGTCCGCGAACAACTCGGTGACCGCCAACGGCACCAATATCACGCATGGCCGTATCTTCGTCGCCAGTCTGGACTCGACGATTTCGAGCTCGATCTTCAACACCGCGCGCTTTCAATGGTCGCGAGATCTGGAAGTGACGGCGGCTAACGGTACGGCGCCTAGCGTCTCAATCGCAAATGTCTCGGCCTATGGGTTGCCGAATGCGCTGCCGCGGCCGGCGTTTCCGGATGAGCACCGTTTGCAGTTTAACGACATCATCTCTCTTACGCACGGCAAGCACACCATCAAGGCGGGCGTGGATGTCAACCTGATCCATGAGTTGCTGATCAATCTATTTCAGGGTGGAGGCGTGTACAGCTATGCCGGAGGTTCCGCCTTCCCGAACTGGGTGGCGGATGTGACGGGCACGAACCTTGGCGATGGGTTGACGGGCCGGCACTTCACGACTTTTGTACAGGTGACCGATCCAGTGACAGGCGTGGGTAAGGACGATTTCTACAACAACGACTTTGCAGGATTCGTGGAAGACAGTTGGAAAGTGCGTCCCAACCTGACCCTGCATTTGGGCGTGCGCTACGATTTGCAATGGATTCCGCAACCGCCGAAACCGAACACCGCTACGCCGTTAACAACCCTCTACACCTCTACCATCAATATCGACAAGAACAACTTTGCTCCGCGGTTGGGGGCGGCATGGCAGATCCGCAACGGGATGGTGCTGCGCGCCGGATACGGCATGTTCTACGCGAAGACAACGAACAGCACTTATTACGCCACACGAGCGGAGAACGGCGTGATCCAACAGACCTTCAATTGCAACCCGACAACGTGCCCTTCGCTGTCGTTTCCAAACTTGATTTTTACGCCGCCGGGCGCCACTCCGTCGGCTCCTTTTTCGGGCGCGTTGACACCGCGGGTTACGGCGTTCGCACCGCCTACGTTGACGCAGACGACGAGGGGCCAATCGCCGGACTGGGTAAATCCCTTGGTTCACGAAGGAGAAGTGGCGATAGAGAAAGCCTTGCCCGGCAATATGAGCATTTCGGCCGCGTATGTTTTCAGCCGTGCCTTGCGGCTGCCCATGTTTATCGACAGCAATTTGCAACCGGCCAGGCTTTCCAAATCGTACGATATTACCAATACTGCGGGTGCAACACAGAGCTCTTTCACAACGCCGTTCTATGGCGCGAGGATCGACCCCACCGGCTCGATTCTCACCGGCTACAGCGATGTGAATTCCTGGTACAACAGCCTGGCGCTGACATTTCGCCGCGCGATGACGAACGGTGTTGAGTTCTCAGCCAACTATACGTTTAGCAAAGCGATTGATGGCGGACAGGTTTCTGGTAGTGGAGGCACATTCAACGGAACCGACTTGGCATTCGACCCCAAAAGCCGAAAGCAGGAATATGCTCTATCGGATCTGGACCAGCGCCAGCGGTTCAGTGGGAGTGTGGTCTGGATTCCGCACTACGCCAAGAATCTTTCCAATCCGGCGGCGCGCATGATTCTGGATGGCTTCAACTTCTCGAGCATCGTGAGCGTCGCCACCGGGGAGCCGGTGACCGGTTTGATCAACGGCTTCGCTGCCGGCGGACCTGACGGGGGCATAACGGGCGGACTGGTGAACAACTCCGGTACGGGTACGGGCGGACGCATCCCGAATCTTGCCAGGAATGCATTCACGGGCCCCGGCGGGACTACCGTCGATTTTCGCGTCGGGCGCCAGTTCGCAATTAAGGAACGCTACAAGTTCTCGCTCGTCGGCGAGGCCTTCAACTTATTCAACTTCACGAACATCTATAGCGTGAATTCGACTTACTACAACTACTCGGCTGCCGGCGCCGGTGCTTGCGCAGGCCACACGAATGGCTGCCTGGTTAGCAATCCAGCCTTCTTCGCGCCGCTCACGTCGAACAACAATTTGTCAGGGGCGCGCCAACTGCAAATTTCGGCGCGATTCAGGTTCTAGTGTAGTGTCCGCGAATTGGGTGAACACTACGGGAATCCGCTCCTTTACAGTCGCGGCTCGGAAACCACTGTTGCAGCAGCGAGTTCGAGACCGAGCCGCGCGCGTGAGCAAGCCGTTTCTTGTGTCCAGTTATTTGTCGGACAGTACACTAGTTCTTGCCGCTGATGAGCTTGCGCAGCAGCGCTTCCGTGGTGGGGTAGCCCGGATGTCCGTAGCTGTCGCTTCCGGCAGCCAAGGTTAGCGGCGTCATGCCCTTACTGTCTTTGACGTCCAGCTTGGCGCCGCTGGCGGCCAGAAATTGCACGATCTCGTCAGCACCTCGATCGGCCGCGCCGTGCAGCGCAGTCTGATTTTTCTCATTCGCCGCGTTGACGTCGATGCCCAGATCGACACAGAGCTTGACGCTTTGCAAGGCAGCCGATTCTGGAATTGTACTGTCGCCATATTTCCAACCCAAGCCGGCGGCGGACATCAAGGCGGTGGTGCGATCTTTGGTCGTAATCTTTGGGTCCGCTGCTGCAGCCTGGCCATGCGCTGTTCCGGTGTGCCGCCTTCTCCGAACAGACGCTCAAAGACGACCCTGGGGTTGATCTCCATCGGCAACGGAGTGATTGGAGTGCTCCAGGAAAGCGTATTGATGTAGGTGCAACTGTAGCCGCCATCGCAGGAACCGATCAATCCAGAATGATCTTCCGTGGCCAGTTCGAGTGAAGGGAACTGTGTGCCCTGTCCAATCTTCCGTGCCGCGATCTGATCGACCGTGATGCCGGCACGGACCCCTTGATCTTTGGCGCTGGGGCGCACGCCGCTGAGCCAAGTGGGTGGACTCATGGAGTGGACACCGGCATTATCGGCCGTCTTGTGAGCAAGGCCGCTCACCACCACCACACGATCGCGAAACGGTTCCAAAGGCCGCAGAATGGGGCTGAAAACGAAGTTCGAGCCTTCCGTTGCGGGTGTGAATCTTTCCATGATGGCGCCATGCGGAACGTAAACGAAGCCGAGGCGTTTCACGGGATTCGCCGCAGTTCTGGTTTGAGCGGTGAGCGCCGGGATCATGGAATTGAGCAATGGCAGGGCAACCGAAACTCCAATGCCCTTCAGCAACCTTCTGCGGTTCAGATGAGCTTTGGTTACGAATTTCATATTCAACGGTCTCCTTCGGGCTTGCTGGTAGCGGTGCGCTTCATTTGGAATGGCGTGCTCTTGACGATTCCGAGAATTAGCGAAGAAATGCGATAGTCTTCGAGGGCGGCAGCATGAACCACGGCGCGGACTGCTGGCATGTCGTAATACTCCAGCCCGCGGCCCAGCGCGTATGTCAGCAACTTTTCCGCGAACGTAGTTGCGAATGTTTCAGGGCGGCTCAACAAGGCTTTTCGTAAGGCGATGGGACCGTCCACCTTCGTGCCATCGACCAGAACTCCAGAAGCGTCTACTGGAAGGTTGGATTCGCTATGCACCCTCCAGGCGCCAGTGGCATCGAAGTTTTCCAGTGAGAAGCCGATGGGGTCCATAATGTTGTGGCAGACGGAGCATGCTGGATTCTTGCGGTGCTCTTCCATTCTTTCGCGCACGGAGCGAGGCGGGATGCCGGCATGGTTTTCATCCAGCGCGGGAATGTTGGGCGGCGGCGGCACCGGCGTTCCCAGGACATTATCCAGGAGCCACTTGCCGCGCAGGACGGGTGAAGTTCGCGTGGCGTAGGACGTCACGGTGAGAACGCTGCCTTGTCCCAGCAGTCCGCGGCGCTCTTCGCCTGGAATGGCAACACGCCTGAAGTAGCTGCCGCGCACATTGGGAATGCCATAGTGTTTGGCGAGGCGATCGTTCACAAAGGTATAGTCAGCGCTAAGTAGATCGAGCGCACTGTGATCTTCGCGGACTATGCTGCCGAAGAACAATTCCGTTTCCTGCCGGAATCCCTGCCGCAAATTGTCATCGAAGTCGGGGAAGGTCTTGGTGTCGCGAGTGATGCCGGGAAGATTCGGGAGGTAGAGCCACTGCCCGGCGAAATTGGTGGAGAGGGATTGTGAACGATCGGCTGCAAGCATACGGCGGACGTGCTTCTCTAACACAGCGTCGTCGCGTAGCTTTCCCTGGCTGGCAATTTGCATCAACTCATCGTCGGGAAAACTGCTCCACAGAAAGAACGAGAGGCGCGACGCCAGTTCGAGATCGCTCAGGCGGTGAACGGAGCCGGGTGCGGAATCGGCAGGATCGGTTTCGAGGCGGAACAGGAATTCCGGGCTCGTCAAAAGAAAGCGAAGAGCGTTCTCTATACCTGCTTCAAATCGATCACCCGTCGCGGCGTTGCGGCCAGCCTGGAAAAAGCTGAGCGGCGTTTCCAAATCGGCTTCCCTGACCGGACGGCGGTAGGCTCGACGTTCCAGCATCGAGATGATCTTTCTGGCGCACGGGATCTCATCCCCGGCATTGGTAGGACGGCACACGAAGATCTTGCGGCGGCTGGGCGTGTCGCCAGAACCCTGCTGCTGGAAGGGCCCGCCGATGCTAACGGATTCCACCAGTGGGATACCGCGCTGTTCTTGCGTATCCAGATTGCTTCGCAACCACGGTTGCAGAAATCCGTCCTCTTGCGCGGAAGTCTTCTTGACGAAGGTCACACCAACTGCGTGCGGGCCGGCGCTCACCGGCACACGAACTTCCAGACGGGCCAGAATCCTAGCCTCGGATTCGGGCGGGCTGATGGCGGCCGCCTCTTGCGCGATGCGGTCAGGTAGGTTTCCAACAGCGCCGGCGACACGCGCAGCGAATCCGCATTGTTATCGAACCCGTGATTGGCATCGTCGGCAGGAAGCAAAGCGGCAGCGTCAACGTTGAGTGCAAGAAGATCGCGGATTGCGGTGCCATACTCAGACCGGTTCAATCGATGAAGAATGGCCTGCCCGGGGTTGGGTTTGACGGCCGCGGCGTCGATTGTTTCTTCCAGGTATGCGGCCAATCCATCGAGGACGGTGCGGTCCGGACGGGGCATGCCTAGCGGCGGCATGGTTCCCGCACGGAGTTTGCGCACAACCTTCTCCCATAGCTCCGCGTTCGCAGCCACGTGCGACAGGCCGTCGTCGAGGTTGATTCCCGCAGTCCTGTTGCGTTCATTGTGGCAGCCCACACAATATTGCTGGATGACCGCAGCCTGTGCCGGACCGGTGGTCGTCCGCTGCGGGCTGGCTACCGTGAGAACTGCCGCGATGCCGGTGGTAAGAAGCAGCCGGCTGGTGGTGCTCATTCATATCCTCCGCGCATTACTTCAAAAGACAGATCTTGAACTATCGAAATCAGGTAGACTTTCGCGCGCTACAGGAGCGGTGATCTGGAGTTTCTCTCCGACCGCGATCTTCATGCCATCCGTTCCCATACGCAGCGGTCCGGCATATCCGGCTTTTCGCGTCCGCTCGATAATGGTTGCGTCTCCTTCCGCGCCGGCCAAGTCTTTCTTCACGATATGGCTGTATACGGCAAGGCGCGGAGTAGCGGCGCGGAAGAGTTTGGCTGCTTGCTCCGGCCGCATCAATTTGTTCAAGATTGGATCGATGGCTCTGGAGTTCTCGATGCTCTCGCCGCCGGCCGCGACGTTGGAAATTACAACGTCGACGCCTTTGCCTGCGTTCAGCAGACTGTCTGTATACGTCGCGTCGCCAGTTAGTAGTACCGCGTATCCCTTAGCTTCGATGCGATAGCCCAACGCGGGGTTGCCTTCGTGAGGTTCCACTGGGATCGCCGTTACTTTCACGCCGCCCGCTGCATAGACGACGCCAGGTGACACTTCGTGCACTTCTATGTCCAGGTACTCTCTTTTGAAGACGGCATTCGGGCGATTGTCCAGATCGTGCTTGTACATCAGGCGCATGCCTTGAACCATTTCACTCGTTCCCGGCGGCCCCCATAGTTGCAGCTTCCGCTGCCGGCTCAACAAGAACCAGGGTGTGATCCACAGGGAGGGCAAGCCTTCGATGTGGTCATTGTGCAAGTGAGTCAGGAAGATATTCGTTACGTCTTGAGGGCGGATGCGACAGGCGTAGATTCCATCTAAAGCTCCCCGCCCCACATCGAATAGCAGGTTGTCGCCGCCGATACTGAGCAGCGTCGAAGCGCCGGCTCGCGTAGGAGTAAGCTCCGGTCCACCGGAGCCGATCAGATAGACATTGAACGAGTCTCTCTGTGCCTGAGCGCTGTGCAAGCAGATGAAGATCAAACAAAACAACGACGCCCGCACCCTAGTTCTTCAGCTCGGCCAGCATTCCGTCCAGGCCGCGCAGGTTGATTGGCTTGTAATCGAACTCGCTCACCAGCAACTTGCTGATCTCATCGTTGGATTGCTTCTGGTGAATCAGCACGCTGACTCGGCGCCGAATTGCATCGACCTTATCCCGGTGCGCTTGCAGGCCCGCTTTGCCCCTCACACTTCCGTGCCCGGGAATGACGATGTCCAAATCCAGCTTCAAAACTTCATCCAAAGTTGCAGGCCAGGCGTTGCATACTGCCACCCGAGGAATAATCCATCACGGGATTCATCACGTCTCTTGTTCCCGTATAGAGATCGCCCATGTGGACGGCGCGATGAGTGGGAAAGTAAACTGCGACGTCACCATCCGTGTGTCCCCGGCCATAATAGATGGCGCGCACTTCCTTGCCGCCTAGAAACACCGAAGATTCCTTTGTGAAAGTGATGCGAGGCGTACCAAGCATATCTTTCTCGATCATGTGTTTGCGAGCGTTGGCCTGGATAATGATTTCAGCTGACGGCAGAAATTTCGCATTGCTTCCGGTGTGATCGCCGTGATGGTGCGTGTTGATGACGTATTTTATGGGCTGGTTGGAGATTTTCTGCACTGCGGCCACCACTTCCGCATAGTCCTGATCGAAGCGGTCGTCCACCAGGATTACGCCCTCACTCGTCACGTATACCGCGATGTTTCCGGCGTCAAAAGCGCCATTGGAAGTGCCTTCGATGATGTACAGATCGTCTTTGAGTTGCCTGACGGTGAGCGGCTGCGCCGGCGGATTCTGTGTGTAAGCAGACCACGCTCCCAGCAGCGACAGAACTCCGGCGCACAGCCATACGATGGTTGTTCTTTTCATGATTTCTGCAATTCGCCGCGAATTTGCATCCACACCTGGTAGTAGCGCCATTCCGCGGGCGGATTCTCTTCCTGAAAATGATCGGGGCGCAGAATCAGATTTCCAGTAGAGAGCAAGACCTGTTTGACTTTCGGATTTTGCTCCAACTTGGCGCGCATGGCAGCGACTATTAGTTTGTAGTGCTCGCCTTTTTCGAGGGACCAATACTTCATGCGCTTGCCCTCAAATGTCACCCAGTCGACGTCCATTGTTTTCATATTTGCATAGGGTGCGCGACGTGGAAGTGGAGGTCAAGCCGTTGCATAGGGCCTTTGTTCCCCCCTTCCGCTTCGGTATGCCAGAGTTTCATATAGGTCCCATCGTGACGATGTGCATCGTGATGATTATCACCTTTGTCGAATCCACCAGCGTCTTTATTGCGCTGGCGGAGATCACCGGGAAGCGGTTCGGTCGATATGATTTGGTACAGGCACTTCGCGCGGATGGGCTTGGCATCATGACAGGCGGCGTCTTCAACGCGTTTCCGTATACTTCGTTCTCCCAGAATGTCGGGCTGGTCTCCATCACCGCCGTTCGTTCCCGATTCGTTTGCGCGATGGGCGGGGTCCTGTTGATTGTTCTTGGACCGCTGCCGAAAATGGCTTGCATTGTAGCGGCGGTTCCGGAACCGGTCTTGGGCGGCGCAGGAATTGTCATGTTCGGGATGGTGGCGGCTACGGGTGTGCGGATACTAAGCACCGTCGACTTTAATGACAATCGCCACAACTTATTCATCGTGGCGAGTTCACTAGGGTTGGGGCTGATCCCAACCTTATCTCCACACTTGTTCCAACATTTGCCGCCTTGGCTGGCTCCTGTTACTGGTCGCAGTGTCGCGTTAGGGACAATGGTTGCGGAGATCTTGAATCTGTTTCTGAACGGTTCGCAGCGTACGCCGAAAGGATTTTCATGAAAGACCAACGTTTGCTCCCGCTGCTTCTTGCCGCACTGTTTGTGGCGCCATTCGCATCGGGTCAGTCCACCGCCGGCGCCAGGAAGGTGGTGTTCGATCAGGATACGGACGGAATTATTGGCGGTAATAACGACCCTTTGGTGATGCTGCTTCAGTCGCCGAACATCGACGTTCTGGGCGTGACCGTGGCGACAGGCAACGGCTGGCTAAAGCAGGAGACAGCGGATATCTTGAAGTTGCTGGAAGTCATCGGCCGTTCCGACGTTCCGGTTTACATGGGCTCTGAGTTTCCGCTGGTGCAGTCCAGGGAGACCCCGGTGCTGTTAACCAAGCTCTATGGCGGCAGCCGGACCGATCCGTTTCTGGGGGCGTATGGAGAGTTCAGCCCCGGCCCCGATGTGGTGGTTCCGCCACCCGGAGGATTCGCGAAGACGAAACCAAAATCCGGACACGCGGCCCTGTTTATCATTAAATCGATTCGTGATAACCCGAACCAGGTGACGCTTTACTGCGGTGGTTCTCTGACCAACATAGCGCTGGCGATCAGCCTGGATCCGGGCATTGTCGCGCTCACAAGAGAGATCGCATTCATGGGGACCAGTCCGGAATTTCAGCCGAAAACCGTCAACGTTATTTACGATCCGGAGGCGGCGAAAATCGTCTTGCATGCGCCCTGGCCCAAACTGACTATATTCACAGTAGATGTAGCGGAAAAAGTACACCGCACACCGGAAATGGCCGAAGCGATCGCGAAGGGGGCGAACAAGCCCTTGGCGGAACTGTATCTGCATGGTGTGGTGGAACCGTATCGTCAGAAGAAACCACAGCAGTGGTTCCGGATGCCCGATGAGCTGATGGCCGCGTATCTCATCGACCCTACGCTGATTACCGAAATGCGCCGTTACTATGTGGACATCGACACCATGCAAGGAATGAACTATGCGGCATCGATGTATTGGGATGAGGTGCCGAAGGGGTACGGCGGAATCCCATGGCCGGACAAGCCCGAACCGAAACGGCAGCGGCCTGTTCCGGCGCCGGGCGCGCGCGCTATGAACGTTGTGTGGGACTTTCAGATCGATCGATTCAAGGCGCTGTTCGTGGACCTGATGGCGAAGCCCATGCGGCCGACCCCTTGATGACAATGTTGAATTCTCAAATGTCCGGCGAACTTCTTAGGGCGTCCGTCTTTCACACCCCGCGCAATCCCTTTCTGGAAGCAGGCGCGCTGGAATGCTATTGGGACGGCGGCTTGCTGGTTCGCGATGGCCGCATCGCCGGGTGTGGCGATTATGGAGCGCTTCGCGAGAAGCATCCTGATGCACGGACAGTCGATCTTCGTGGCGGCTTTCTGCTGCCGGGATTGATCGATACTCATATTCATTTCCCACAACTGAGAGTGCTTGGCGGTTTGGGCCGTTCTCTGCTGGACTGGCTGGAACACTGCGCCCTGCCGGAGGAAGCACTGATGGCCGATGAAGCGCACGCTCGTCTGATTGCCGACGGATTTCTTAGAGCGCTAGTCTCTCACGGCACCACTACAGCATTGGTCTTCGGCGCCCATTTCGCGGCGGCCACCGCGGTGCTGTTTGAGGCTGCGGACAAAGCTGGGTTGCGCATCATCTCCGGCCAGGTTCTGTCAGACCGTCTGCTGCGCCCTGAACTGCATACAACCGCCGAACATGCGTATCGCGACTGCACTGAGCTGATCCGCAAGTTCCACCGGAAGGGACGGTTGCTCTATGCCGTTACGCCGCGCTTCGCCCTGTCCGCCTCGGAACAGATTCTCGAAGTCTGTCAGACCCTGCTTCGTGAGACAGAAGGAATTCGTTTCCAAACGCATCTGAATGAGAACACCGCGGAGATCGCCCAGGTCGGCCAACTCTTCCCATGGGCATCGGATTATTTGTCGGTGTATGAATTCTTCGGACTATGCGGCCGCGGCGCGGTAATGGCGCACAATGTCCACACTAGCGATCCGGAATTGGAGCGGCTTGCCGAAGCCGGCACATCCGTTGCACATTGTCCATGCAGCAATGGGGCGCTTGGGAGTGGAATCTTTCCAATGAGCCGCCACCTGAAGGCAGGCGTGCGATTCGCGCTAGGAACCGACGTTGGCGGAGGGACAGGATTTGGAATTTTGAAGGAAGGCCTGCAAGCGTACGTATGTCAAAGGCTCGCGCCGGATGGCCTGCAGCTTACTCCGGCACACCTGCTATACATGGCCACTCTCGCCGGCGCCGAGGCGATCGGTATGGAAGACGAGATCGGCGATTTCACCGTTGGCAAGGCCGCGGACTTCGTTTATTGGCGAGCGCCTCTGCAGAGTCCGCTGGCCGCAGTGCTGGAGCGTCAACAATCCTCTGAGCAAGTATTGGCGTCGATCTTCACACTGGCCGGCGCGGAGAGTGTGCGTGAGGTTCGTGTGGGTGGTGACGTTGTGTACTCGCGCATCGTGGAGTGACTAAGCCCGGCTTCCCATGTAGACAAAGCGAATTACCAGAAGCAGCGCCAGCACGTATGCCGCCCATGGCACTTGTTTGCCGCGCCCTACTGCCAGGTGAATGATGACGTATGAGATGATTCCGCAGGCCAAGCCATTGGCGATGCTGAACGTAAGCGGAATCATGACCACGGTTAGAAACGCCGGAAACGAAACGCAAATATCGTTCCAATCAATTTCGGCGATGGCGGACATCATCAGTCCACCCACAACGACCAAGGCGGGCGCGGTTGCGGCCGATGGCACGGCTCCAACCAACGGTGCGACGAAGAGGGTCAGGATAAACAGTAAGCCCGTCACAATGGAGGTAATGCCGGTTCTCCCTCCCACGGCGACGCCTGCCGCGCTCTCAATGTAGCTGGTAACGGTGGTGGTACCGGCCAACGATCCCGCGATGGTTGCAGTGGCATCGCAGAGCAGAATGTGATTCACGCGTGGAATGCGGTTGTTGGCGTCTATCAGGCCCGCTTTCTTAGACACCGCCATCAGCGTGCCCACGTTGTCAAACAGATCGACAAACAGGAAGACGAACACAATTTCCAGAAGGCCCAGCCCTACCGCGCCACGAATATTCAGGTGAAACATGGTGGCGGAGATATCGCTCCAGCCATAGGATTGCGGTTGCCAGTGCACCAGTCCGGCAAGCGCGCCCACAGCGGTTGTGCTCAGAATTCCAAAGAGGATTGCCGCCCGCACGTTCCACGCCTGCAGCGAGGCGATGATCAAAATGCCAAAGACAGCCAGTGCGGTGTTTGGATCGCGAAGGTTTCCCATGGTCACCATCGTCGCCGCGTCGGGTTTGATGATCCCCGCGTTTCGCAGACCGATGAAGGCGATGAACAGGCCGATACCCGCACTGACCGCCGCGTACAATGACGGAGGAATTGCTGCCATGATCCACTGGCGGACACCGATCAAAGTAAGAATCAGGAAAGCGACACCAGAAAGGAAGACGGCACCCAGCGCGGTCTCCCATGGCACGCCCATTCCCTTCACTACGGTGTAAGTGAAATAAGCATTCAAACCCATTCCGGGCGCAAGTGCAATAGGGTACCTGGCGATGGCGCCCATCAGAATTGTTCCGAATGCGGCCGAGATACAGGTGGCTGCGAACACGCCGGCAACTGGCATGCCCGCATCGCGCAGAATGGAAGGGTTTACGAACACGATGTAAGCCATCGTGATGAACGTTGTCAGGCCCGCGAGAATTTCTGTTTTCCAATTCGTCTGCAACTCCCGAAATTGAAAATAACTCTCCAAGGGCGTTCTGATATTTTGAAGCAGAAGTATACCTCGGTCACGCACAGGAACCAGAATGGATGATTTCGAGCAATAAAGATAGGCGACGGGGGCGGGACAAGCGCTGTCCCATGGGGAAGATCAACCTGAGTCTAGCACACGTCCTAAGATCGATCCGCGGCTGATTGATGATCCTTGTGAAAGTGCCTGCGAATGGCGTACAGGACCAATCCCGCGGTTGCCATGTAGACCACACTCGTGTATGCCATCAGCTGGCCGACGCCAATGGTGCGGCGCGCCATCCCTCCGAAGAAAGGGGCAAATCCCGAGATGGTGGTGCCGGTGAAATTCAGCGCGCCAATAGCCGAGGCTCTTTGCGTTGCCGGTACAACATCGAATGCCGATGCCGCTTGATTGGCGGCGATGAATCCAGCGAAGCAACCGAATCCGATGGCGGCAATTCGGGTAGCCATCAACGTGACGCCGGAACCTACCAGATAGATGCAAGGGCCCCCGGCCAGAAGCGCCACTAATACGATCCAGAACCGCGATGAATGGCGGCGGGGATAGAGGCGGTCGGCCGCTGTACCTCCGATCAATAAGCCGAAAGCGCTCCCAATTTGCGGGTAGACACTCGCCTCAAATCCCGCCCGCGCCATGCTGAGCGAAAACTTGTCGATTAGAAAGGTAGGCAGCCATGTGTAAACCAGGTAGAGGCCAAACGTGGCGACGGAAACATAAACCGTCACGATTCGCAGCGAAGGAATTTGGAACAGCGCCGCGAAGCTTTTCACCGTGGCCGCAGGACCTTTGCCGCTTCCGTTGAAGTGCGGTGGAACACCGCTCAGAAATCTCCACAAGGGAATGGAGAACAGCAGGCCGCATGCGCCCAAGGCCCAGAATGAAACCCGCCAGTCGAAGTGTTGCGCAATCAGGCCGCTGAGTGAACCTCCTAACGCGACTCCCACCAATTGACTGGTTCCGAAGAGTGCAATCGCCCGTGATCGCGTTTCCGGGCGGTGGGCGTTGGCAATCAGGAGATACGCGGCGGGCATGAAAAACGATTCCGAGATTCCTAAGAATGCACGGCACGCCAGCAGGGCGCCTCCATTCGGTGCGAATCCCGACAGAACCGTGAAGGAACTCCACAGCACTAGACTTCCGGTTACCACTTTCCGCCGCGGCCAGCGGTCGCCCAAAATTCCCGCGATGGGGGAACAGGCGCCGTACACCCAAAGGAAGAGAGCCCCGGTCAGCCCAAGCACCGTGTCACTGAAGCCGAACGCTTTCTGCAGTGCCGGGAAAAGGGTATAGACCACTTGACGGTCGGCGTGATTCAGAACATAAGAGAACCACAGGAAAGCGATCAATACCCATTCGGGCGCCAGCCAGCCGCGGTGCTGTTCCACGGCCGCGGCCTGTATCACAGTAGTCCCGCTATCGGTGCGCCGGTTTGGTCGTCCAGTGAGTTGGCAATCTTGATGGGGCGGCCAATCGGAGTGTCGTATTCCTTGGTCCAATCGATTCCGAAGGCTTTGTAGATGGTGGCAAATACGTCGCCCATGCTGGTGGCACTGCTGGTCAGCTTCGCACCGGTTTCATCGGTGGAGCCGATCACCTGCCCGCCTTTAATTCCGCCACCGCCCAGTGCGATGGACCAACTGTTGGGCCAGTGATCGCGGCCCCGGTCCGGATTCACAAAAGGGGTCCGGCCAAACTCTCCCATGGCGAGTACGACTGTCGATTCCAGCAAGCCTCGTTGTTCCAGGTCGTCCAGAAGCGCGGCCAGCGTGCGGTCCAGTACCGGGCACAAGCGGTCCCGGTGGCCTTCATCGTTCTTCGCGTGCGTATCCCAGGAATTGCTATGGAACCCGGCGGCCGTCACGAAGCGCGAGCCGGATTCCACCAGTCGCCTAGCGAGAAGGGCGCTCTGCCCAAACGCATCCTTCCCGTACTGCTCTTTCAGACTGTCCGGTTCCTTGGAAAGATCGAAAGCATTCCGCACCGCCGGATTCAGCAACATCTTCCAGGCTTGCGCGGTGAACCCGTCCATGTTGGCATGTTCGGCGCCCTCATACGCAGCGCGGTAGTGGCTGTCCACAGTCTTGAGGAAGGCTTGGCGGCTGTCAACCGCCTGCGCGGAGACCGATTTCGGAAGACTCAAATCCGCCACCTGGAAGCCGGCCTTGCTGGGGTCCGGGATCGCCATCGGATCCACCTCCGGACCAAGAAATCCGGACCGGAAGTACTCCTCATATTGGCGGGCTTTCTCCCATTGCGGAACCAGCACGTGCGCCGGCACTCCGTTACGCGGGCCGGTCTCTTTGGCGATAACCGAACCCAAGCTGGGAAAGTGCATCGCCGGATTCACTTCATGCCCGGTAATGGCGTAATGCGTTCCCTGTGGATGATCGGAGCCCATGGTCTTCATGGACCGAACGATGGATAGCTTGTCCATCCGCTTGGAGATCTTCGGAAGCAACTCTGACACCTGAATTCCGGCCACGTTGGTTGAGATAGGTTTGAAGCCGGAATTCGGTTTCGGATCCCATGTGTCAACCTGGCTCGGGCCGCCCTCCAGCCAAAGCAGGATGCAAGACTGCGCCTTCCCCTTGGCGTCCGTAGTTGAGGCCGCGCGCAGGAATTGACTCAAATGGATGCCCAGAAAGCCGAGAGACCCCGCCTTCAGAAAATCGCGCCGGCCTTTGCCTGGATGCCTGTTGTACATCATGAATGCATCTCCTACTCTAATGGTTTTCCGAAAACTCCCGCGAGCACAGCAGCGCCCAGACAAAATCGCGCAGCGCCTCTTCGTGATTTCCGCGCGAGGCTATCAATTTTCGAATCGCCTCTGATTCGTCATGCTCTGGAAGCCGCGCGTACGCGGCCAAATAGAACTCCTGGATCACCTGATCATCGGAACGGCCCTGATCGAGCATCTTTCGCAGCCGGCCGCCGGCAGCGCCAAGCTTCTCCTGGTATGCAGCTCCGGCCAGCATATGCAGCGCTTCATTCAAATTTGCTTTGCCGTTACGTTCGGGTAAAGTCAGCCGATTCGGACGCCCGTAGATATCCAGGAATCGCGAATAGTAAAGGTCAGGCTGGCGGACCGTGATGGCACGCGTTCCCGCTGGCGCCTGTCCTGAATCTTTCACGGCTTCCGATATGCCGGTAGTAAAAACCTCAGGAATTCCAGTAACGGCGCTGATTGCGTCCAGCATCACCTCTGCATCCAACGCGTGCGGTGAAGCGTGCGAGTAATTTGTCCGGTCCTCGCGATTTGCGTCGAGTGGACGTCCGCTCAATTGGTAGGTGCGCGACAGAGCAATGGTCCGGATCAAGTAACGCAGATCGTATTTGTGGCCGCGGAATTCAGACGCTAACCGCTCCAACAGTTCAGGGTGGCTGGGGGGATTGGTTGATCGGAAATCATCCACCGGATCCACCAGGCCGCGTCCCAACATGTAACTCCAAATTCGATTCGCAGCGGCCTCGGCGAAGTACGGATGCGAAACCATCCAATCCGCAAGCACCTTTCTGGGGTTATCCCTGCCAGTGCTTTCCACCACCGTTCCGTCTAGCAGTGCGGGCTTCACCTCCACCTTCGTCCGTGGATGGTAGAGCTTGATGGAGCCATTCACATCGCCGTTGCCCATGGCTTCATCGGTGGGATGATCGAAAACTACATACTCCGCGCCGGTGTCTCCCATCTTGAACACGCGGCTGAAAAATGCAGCCAAGCCCCAGAACTGATCCTGACTCCACGCTTCATACGGATGGTTATGACACTGCGCGCAATCGAGCCGCCGGCCGAAAAAAACGCGAAATTCTTCCGCCATCGTCTCGCCGGCCGGTCCAATTACGTCGTAGGGAAGGTAGTGCCGCGTGGGACCGTCATAGCCTTGGGCGGCGATGCGTTCGCGTGCCATCTGGTCATACGGTTTGCCCGATGCGATGCTGTCGCGAATCCAATCGGCATACATCTGGCTCCACTTGATATTGATCCCGTTCGGGAAAACTCCAACCCGGAAGAGGTCGTCGAAACGATACGTCCAGTAATCGACGAACTCCGGCGAAGCGATCAAAACATCGATCAACCTGCTTCGCTTCGTTGGGTCCTTACTAGCCAGGAATTCGCGGACTCGTTCCTGTGGCGGTAGCGTGCCCGTTAAGTCAAGACAAACGCGGCGTAGAAATTCCTCATCGCTTGACAATGCCGATGGCGGAATGCGGAAGCGGCGGAGCTTTTCAAAAACAAACTTGTCGATGAAATTGGATTCGGGTGGATTGGGATAGGCCGCGAGCGGCGGACCGATTACACCGACCGTCGCGCTGGCGGCGAGGCCGGCGGCCCGCACCAGCACGGAAGTCTCGCCCATGCGGCCGGCTTTTACAGTGCATCCGCTTACGCTTACAACCGTCTTGTCGTTGACCGAACACAAAGCCTGATCTGAAAAATCTTCCGTGCGGCCATCCGCCAGGCGCGCCGTAATCAGCAAGCGATGCTGGCCGTCGCGTTCAAGCGTCACAATACTGGGAAACACTTCCAGTTTGACGACTTTATTCTCACGGCCGCCTTCCGGGCCGTACGGTGCGCCGTCCGCTACCCATTTCAAAATAGTGTTGTAATCGGGCGATCCAATGGCGAAACGTTTGCCGCCGCCATGGGCGACAGCGCCGGTGGGCTTCAGCAGGATCAGACTCTTGGCCGGATCTTTAACGTCGATGCGAGGCACCCGTGCGCCCTTCACTTCCGCCGTCAGCACCTGGTAACCGCCGCCTTTGACGATCCACTCGTAGTCGTCCTTCGGATTGAGCACTCCGGGTGAAAGTTTGAAGCCGCCTCGTCCTTTTACGCCACCGTGGCAACCGGATCCGTTGCAGCCTTGGCGGGTAAAGATGCCGCCAATATCGCGGCTGAATTGAAACTCGCGGGCTGCTTCCACGTCTTCGATGCGCAGGCTGGTCCGGGTTGTGCGTCCGGCAACGGAGGCCACAACCGTAACCAGTCCATTCTTCCGCGCGCCAAGCTTTCCGCTCGCCTCAATCGTTGCCAGATCGGTATCGGAGAGTTTCCACGTGGCCTCGCTGGTAAGGTCGCGATCGCTGCCATCCGCGTAGCTGCCGATAACGAGGAGTTGCTGCACGGCACCTTCGCCGTGGAGGACGCGATCTCTCGGCTCGATGCGAATAGATCTTGGAACCGTTGATGCCGCAAACAGAGGCACAAGAAATCCGATGAGAAGAATCCCTTTCAAGACGGCCTCCGCGCGATCACCGCTACCGGCACGTCCGCCACGGGAATGGGCTCGCCAAGATGTCCGTTAACCACTGGCCGCGCCGTGATCCGCACCACTACTGGCTCACCGGACACAGGAGCATCCGGAGAAGCTATCAGCAGCAGCGACGATATTTGCGGCTTCGGAGTGTATCGTTCCAGTCTGCCCCCGTTTGGCAGCGGCGGACGGTCCAGCGGCTTTTCCATTGCGGGAAGAGCGGTTACGCCTGCGGGTAAATTCTCAGCCGACAGTGCCACCACGCCACTGAATTCTTCTTCACGTTCCAGCGTGACGGTGAGTGTCTTGGTTGCTCCAGGCTGCAAATTGAGATGATCCTCCGCGCAAGTGACCTTGCCGATGTGAGGAATCTGCGGACGGACCAGCACGCGGTAGGCGAATCCATTTCCGCCGCGATCCGTGGTTATGTCGCGAATCTGCAGCGTATACACGCCGGGCGCAGCCAAAGAAAATACGGTCTTGGCCTGGATCATTTTCATCATATAAAGGCCGTTGTTATTGAGCTTGGTGTAGACATCGGTTACGATCTCATTCCCGTTGGACTCCGTCAGCCGGACCACTGGATTGAAGCGGGGCATGGTCGCTTCCGGAGTCTCAATCTCAAGAGCGAGATCTTGCGCTTTGTCCACCTTAACCTGGATGACGTGCGCTTCTCCAGGTTGCTCGATTCGGCCTTCTACCACGCCAGGCGGTGTCATCACCGGAACCGTTGAATTGCCTTCCTTCACCGCGCGAAACGTCTCCGCGGCCTTCGGTATGGTTCCCCCCGCGCCGCGGTTTGCTATGTCGGCAATCCAATTCGAACCCATGGCGCGCGTAAACTGGCGCTCTTCCCACAGATCCTGCCAATGCGGATGCAGCACTGGCGGCGGCGTAACTCCCGGAGTCATCCGTAATTCGTAAACGTAATCCGGATTCCCTTGGCCGGAAAACGATCCCACTTGAACCAGGTATTTTCCCGCGCGCTCGAAACGATGCACCAACCGGGCGTCGGTCGATAATCCGGGAAAGTAGAGCGGCTCGTCGTTGAATGCCACGCGATTCACTCGCTGTGGATCGAACCAACTTCCAGACTGTTCCGCAATCGCAATGGACGGGTCGAAGCCGCGGAATCCTGAATGAACTTCCAAGGTAAGCGTCTGTCCCGCCGCCACTGCGATGGGATAAGTATTCACGCCGCCGGGTTTCTCAATTCTCCCTTCGATGCTGATTGGAAACCGCGCGACGGGTTGGTCGGGCGTGCCTTCCAGAATGGGTACGGCGGTGGTGACCGCGAACTCAACTGCGTTCGAGACGCCGTCCGCCGTGAACACACGAAAAGTGTGCGGTCCCACGGCAGCGGCCCGATCGACGGTGAATTCGACACGCAACAAATCGGTAGTGGCGTCTGGAGAAGCGACGTTCAGCACGCGTGCCCGGACGCCGGGTTTCGGAAACCACAGGCTTCGAGCGCCTTTCAGGTTGCGCCCTCGAACGGTGGCTTCGTACGTCCGTCCAATTTGAGCTCCGCAAGGATAGACGCTAGTGATTTTCGGCTCGGGCGAGGCTTCCGCCGCCCCTTGGCATAACCCTGGCGCTAGAGCAAGAATCGCGGCGATCATGGCTGTCCGGATCATCATCAAAGCCCCAACTTTCCTGGCCTAATTGTAAGAATACTCCCATACCTTATTCACCGTCCGTCCATCTACCGGGACAGAAAGCACCTAGACGGCGGTTGCCTGTTTCGTACTGCCGGAGATTTCCATCAACATCGACAAGGTTTCGCCGACATGGTCCTCCATCGCTCGCTGTGCGATGTCGGGATCACGCGTGCGGAGAGCTTCCAGAAGTTTCCGGTGTGACTCATATTCCGCGATCCGATAGTGCGGGCGCGTGTCGTGGCGCTCAATGAGCGCTCCTCCCGCGGCCATCAGCAAATTGAAGGACGATACGATTTTTTCCAGAATCTTGTTGTGCGTCGCTCTCGCCACCGCCACGTGGAAGGCGGGCGTAGCAGAGAACATTGCTGCGTCTTTCCCCACGGTGCGTTCGATCTGCCGCAGCGATTCTTCGATGTCCTCAAAGTCGTCATCCGTGGCCGAAAGTGCAACTTGCCGCGCCACCGCCCCTTCGATAATCCGGCGCGCGGCCACCACTTCCACGATCGCCTCCATCCCAAGCAGACTGGCAACCACGTCGGCATTCAGAACTAAGTCACTTGGAATGTGGTTGACGAAACACCCCAGCCCGGGGCGAATCTCGATCAGATTCATCCCCACCAGGGAATGCAGAGCTTCGCGAATCACGGTACGGCTGACGTCCAACTGCCTGACCATCTCGGGCACGGAAGGAAGGCGGCTCCCCGGCGGGTATTTGCCATCGCGAAGCCACCCGAGTACGGTCTGCTTTACTTCCTGAGTGAGACTTGTCGAAACCGGGCGATTCTCGGCTTTGGAGAGCATAACTTCCTTTCTTTCCAATTGCTGAATGCTAACACGCATCACTTGCTACCAGCAATGCACATCCGCGGTACCTGTTGACGGTGTCTGTTTGACCTTGACATGACGTATGATCCATGTTACCGGTATTATGTGTGGAAAGAGATAACTATTTTTTCGATAAACATGGGCCGCCGCTGGAACAGACCGGTCATCGAAAGCGTTCAGTCCGCTGTACGTCTGGCGCTCGTTTGTAGCAATTCGCCCTACGATGATTCCAATACCTTCAGGGACATGGAAAGTGGAATTGTTCGTTCCACTTCGAGTGTCCACCCTGTCTTGCAAGCTAGATCCCTTACCATCACTTGCCCTCGCCAGTCCGGCCAGTTCTTGATTCAAATTCAATGAGGAGTCTTATGAGAGCTTTTATTCAATCAGTCTTATTTCTCGCGCTTACCATTCCGGTGTGGGCTCAGAACGCGGCCACTATACTGGGGCGCGTAACGGACGCTTCCGGAGCGGTTTTGCCTGGTACAAAAGTAACAGCTAGAAACCTTTCTACCAGTCTGGAGCGCACCACAGTAACTTCGGATACCGGTGATTTTGAAATTCCCTTCCTGCCAGTGAGCGGCAAATACAAGTTAACGGCGGCGAAGGATGGATTCCAAACGCAGGAACTGTCGGGAATCGTTTTGCAGGTAGATCAACGGGCACGGCTCGATGTATCGATGAAAATTGGAAACGTTTCCGAGAAGATCCAGGTGGAAGATTCGGTGCCGATTGTGAACACTGAAAGTGGATCCATAGGGCAGGTTATTTCCAACAAAAAGATTGTGGATCTGCCGCTGAATGGACGTAACTTTGTTCAATTGACGGCTCTGTTGCCAAGCGCGATTGTCGGAACGTCCGGCACAGTGGGCAGCAGTGTTGTTTCGGTAAGCGGCGGACGGCAGAGTAAGACGGAGTTTCTGCTAGACGGCATCAGCATTAACGAGCAGTTGTTTGACGGCGTGGCGCTGCGCCCGTCCGTGGATGCAATCCTGGAATTTAAAGTGCAGGCGAACTCGTTCTCGGCCGAATATGGCCGCGGAAACGCCGTGGTCAACGCGACCATCAAATCTGGAACCAACGAAGTGCATGGCACACTGTTTGAGTTTATGCGGAACGATAAACTGGACGCGCGAAACTTCTTCCTCGCCAAGAAAGCCCCTTACCGGCAGAATCAGTTCGGCTTCGCGATTGGCGGTCCGGTGATGCTCCCCAAATTTAGTGGAAAAGACAAGAGCTTCTTCTTCCTCAACTACGAAGGCACTCGCACCCGCCAGGGGCGGAGTTCGAACGTACTGGTGCCATCCGATGCGTTCCGCAAGGGCGACTTCAGCGCGCTGGCAACCAGCATCAAGGATCCGCTCTCGGGCATTCCGTTCCCAGGCAACATCATCCCGCAGAGCCGCATTAATCCTGCGACAGCCTATTACCAGCAATTCATACCGGGGCAGAACACAGCGACTGGAACGTTCGCCTATGCTGCGCCCTTCATCAATGACCAGAATCAAGGCAACGCACGCTACGACCACATTTTCAGCACCAGCGATTCCATGGCGGTCCGATATTCCATCAATCATCTGGAAGCGTTCAATCCGGGTACGTATCCCCAGAACGGCGGAAGCAATCAGCGTCAGCGAGTGCAAAACCTGGTGGCCTCTGAGACGCACATCTTTTCTCCCACAATTGTGAACGAGTTGCGGCTTGGCTACACCCGGATGCATAACGCGAATCTGAATCAAGGTCTGGGTACCAACTACACAGGGCAATCCGGTATTGGAGGCTTTGAATTGACCAGCCAGAATTTCCCGGGCTTTCCGAACCTGGGTATCACCGGATTCCAGGGAATCGCGGGAAATGCATATCAGCCGCTGGTCAATCCCACGAACATGTTTGAGTTGGTGGACGGCGTTTCCTTGATTCGCGGCGCCCATACCATCAAGTTTGGGACAGACATAAGAAACTACCGGCTCACCTCGACAAATTCGGCCAATTCACGCGGCGCGTTCTCATTTACCGGAACCTACACTGGCAACGGATATGCCGATTACCTCACCGGCTTTCCCACTTCCGGAAGCCGCAGTTTCCCCAGGAATCTCTTTGGACTCTATGAAACCCGTTATCACTTCTACGTACAGGACGATTGGAAGCTTGCCAGAAATCTAACACTGAATGTTGGCTTGCGCTACGAACTCAACCTTCAGCCGACCGCGATGCTGGGGCAATCGGCCCGGTTCAACTTCCAAACGCAGGTTTGGGAAGTATCCACTTTCAACGGGCAGATCAATACCATTTCGCAGCAGGTGGCGCAGTTTGCCTATCCCCGCTTCGCTAGCCAGATTGTGAAGGCGACTGACGTTGGACTGCCGAACAAACTGCTCTACAACCAATACAATAATTGGGCTCCGCGGCTGGGACTGGCATGGAGGCCGTTTGGCGGCAACAAGACTGTTATCCGCTCGGGTGCTGGAATTTTCTATCTGCTTACCAGCGGAAACAACGCGGTAAGCGCGCCAATCATCAACGTGCCGTTTATCGTCGATGAATCGAAACAGCAGGCCACGGTGAACGGCTTCCCCACGCTGAGCGTGCAGAACTTTTTCCCCGCATTCAGTTCTAACGCGAGTTTCGCCACTCCGCTGACTTTCGGCTTCCAACCCCACATGAAAACGCCGACGATGTATCAGTGGAATTTCGCAATTCAGCGCGAATTAACCAAGGATCTCTCGCTGGAGGTCGCCTATGTTGGAAACAAGGGGACATTCCTGGAATATGCGCTGCCGGTGAATCTACCGATGGTCAGTTCTACGGATCTTCGTCCATTCCAACAGCGCCGTCCGAACCCGGCTCTTGGAACCGGTAGCTATTACGACAACCGCAACAACTCCAACTACAATGCGCTGGAGATGAAGCTTGAGGAACGGTTCTCGCACGGACTGAACTTTCTGATGGCTTATGCGTGGAGCAAATCGATTGACGGATCCACCAACGATCAGGGCGGCGGCGATGGCGCCGACAATCCATTCAACCTTGCCAGTATGCGCGGACGTTCAAACCTGGACGTCGGGCAGCGATTCGTGTTCAGCGGCGGCTGGGAAATCCCCGTCGGCAAGGGCCGAGCGTTCATGTCTAGCATGACGCGAACCGCGGATGCTGTGATCGGCGGTTGGCAGCTAGGCGGAATCCTAACGCTGCAGGGGGGCTTTCCGTTCACTCCTTCCATGTCGAGCGATCCCGCGAACGTCGGCTTTGCTTACGCCCGCCGGCCGGACGTAATTGGAACCGGCAAGGTGGATTCCTGCACCGCGCAACGGTGTTTTAACATCGCGGATTTCCGTGTACCTGCTCCTTACACCATCGGCAACGCGGGACGCAATATCCTTCGGGGACCAGGGCTGGCGAACCTCGATTTCTCCATCTTCAAGAACTTCAATTTTACCGAACGTTTCTATCTCCAGTTCCGGGCGGAGGCTTTCAACGCCTTCAACCACACGCAGCTGAACAACCCGAACACCAACATTGAGCTTCCGGCGTCTGGAGGACGTATTTTCTCGGCGAAGGACGCACGCATCGGGCAGTTCGCGCTAAAGCTTTACTTTTAGATAAACTACAAGGCCGGTCCCGCATTCCGTGGGCCGGCCCTCCTTCCTATCATGAATCGACGTGAATTTATCGCTACCGCCGCCAGTGCCGCACTTCCCGCCGCGGCTGCCAATCAGTCCGGATTCCGCTACCGCGGGTATCTCGGCTGGATCACTGACTTGGCGACGTTCGCCGACACCCACGCTGATTGGCCGTCAATGCGCCTGGATGAGCCATTACTCAAGGATTATCGGGATACGTTCGGCGTGATGAAGCAGTTGGGCATTGAGGACCTCTGCATTTGGGGCCTCTATGTTTCCCGTGCGTGGCCGGTGGACATTGCCGGCGCGGTGCCGGCAGAGCGCGGAAAGCTGGTGCAGAAGTTGATTGCGGATGCGCGCGCCAAAGGAATCCGTGTAATCTCCGGCCTGGGCGTTTACTCATGGGGCTTCGACGATATTCTGAAGGCGAACCCGCATCTTCGCAAGACTGCGAATAAGAACACCATGTGCGGCAGCGAAGACGAATCGTGGGAATGGATGCGCAAGGTAATTGATTACGTGTTCACGCGCTTCCCAATTGACGGCGTTAGTATGCAGTCCGCCGACCAGGGAAGATGCACCTGCGACAAGTGCAAGCGCTATTCGGAAACCGAATATCACGTCATGTTAAACGTCCGTTGCGCGAAGTACATCCATTCGCGCTGGCCGGGCAAAGCGGTTGCGGTTAGCGGGTGGGGAATGCGATTTGAAGACGCGGCCAGCCTGCCCCACCTGGTGGAACTCAGCAAGCACATCGACTACCTGATTGACGTGCGCGACTCTTCGCGGCAGCGCGATCCAGGTTTACGGCCGAAGCTCATCTCCGCCTTACAATGCGCGTTCGGCACGCTGGGTGGTCCGCAAGTGGAGCCGCCGCAGCACTGGCCGCGCGACCGCTGGTTTCTACCGACGGTTCGTGGCGCGGGCACGCACCTGGCTTCACTTTACGCTGACGGCGGCCGGGCGTGCGAATGGTTTTATCACATTCTGGCGAACCCGGGCGGCGAGATTTCCACCTGGGTAGTCGGCAAGATGCTGGCCGATCCGGCGACGCCGTGGCGCAAGCATCTGGATGCCAGTGTGGAGCAGATTTACCGTGTGACCAAGCCTTCGCTGCGCGACGGATTGAGCGAAGCCTTTCTGGCAGCCGAAGACGCTTACATGAAATTCATACCGGCCAATTTCTGCGGGACGATTTCCATGGAGCCGCTGGTTTCGAGCGCCCCGGGACCGCCCGTCTATCTCACCAAGCGATTGACCACGGCCCAGCGCGCAGAGTACTCCACCAGCCTGAAGCAGGTGCGCCTTCAATTCGCCAAACTACAGCCGGAGATTCCTGAGAAGCGGCGCCTCGCTTTCATTCTGCGCGCAATCGACAACGTACAGAAGGACATTCTTGCATGATCAAACATCTCTATCGAACACTGACTTGGCCGGAATCGAAGCAACGCGCCGAACAAGGCGCTGTGATCGTGATACCCATCGCTGCTATTGAACAGCACGGCTATCATTTACCGATTGATGTGGATAATGTTCTGGTGGAGCATGTGACGGAGGAAGCGGCACGGCGGTCGGAGGGCCTGATTCTGACGGCGCCGATGATCCACTACGGCTTCAACGAGCACAACATGGGTTTCCCCGGCACCATTTCCATTCGCGAAACGGTGTTCATGGATTTCGTTTACGATGTGGCGCATTCGTTTGTGCGGCAGGGCTTCGACCGCATTGTGCTCATCAATGGACATGGCAGCAACCAGATGCTGTGCAACCTTGTGGCGCGCCGGGTGGTCAACAACACGAAAGCCTTCTGTGCCGCGGCCGCCCACTGGTGGCTGGCCAAAGCGGAAGTCGATCGGTTGCGCGAGTCGGCGTTTCCTGGCGGGATGGCGCATGCCTGTGAATTCGAAACTGCGATGTACATGCACATCCGTCCAGAGCTGGTGGAACTCGATAAAATCGGTGGGCGGGAAGCGCCATCGTCCCGCAACGAGTTCATCTATGACGACCTGTTCGGGTCTGGCCCGGTTCACTTCGTGGACCGCTGGAGCTGCATATCCGAGAGTGGCGTGGAAGGCGACCCGAATCTGGCAACACCGGAAAAGGGTGCAGCGTTTAGCGAGTGCTCTATCGCGAATCTGGTTCGTTTTTGCCGGATCTTCCGCGACATGAAGGTCCAGCCGGATCGCGATTACAACTACCAGAATCCGAATCTTTAGGCGAATGCAAATCGCCAGCGGAATTTTTCTCATCGCATCGGGGAACCTGGGTGTGTCGCTCACGCACCCGCTGGATTGCAATGCCTACGCGCTCCAGTGCGGCGACGAATATGTACTGATCGATTCCGGTGCGGGTGTCGAGACAGAGCGGATTATCGATGTGCTGAAATCGGACGGCATTCCGTTGGACCGTGTGCGCCGGCTAATGCTGACGCACTATCACCTGGATCACTCGGGTGGCGCCGCTGCTCTGCGAGAGGCTCTCGGGCTTGAGGTATGGGCTGGACCGTTGACTGCTCCGGTGCTCATAGCTGGTGACGAAGAGGCGATCTCACTGGCCGCGGCGAAGCGTGCTGGAGTCTATCCCCCTGGCTTAAATTTCACTGCCTGCCCCGTCAGTAACATGTTTCAGCCTGACACGCCCTTCGAACTCGGCGACACGAAGATCCTGCCGATCGCGGCGCCCGGCCACTCCCGCGACATGATCTGTTTTCTAGTGCAGCAACCACATCGCACTATGCTGTTTCCCGGCGACACGATTTTTCACGGCGGCAGAATTTCGCTGCAGGACACGCATGACTGTGACGTCCCGAAATACTGTGCAAGCATCCGCATGCTGGCGAAACTGGAGTTTGAGATGATGTTTCCGGGCCACGGGCTTTGGTCACTGACCGGGGCGACGCGCCACTTCCGCGACGCGATGGGCTTTATCAATCGTTTGCTGCTGCCCCAGAGTTTATGACCTCTCTCTCTATCATTGGATTAGGAAATATCGGCCGTGTCCATTTGGATAACCTGCGATCGCTTCGAGGTTGCCGCGTAACCGGAGTGTTTGACGTTAGCCCGCCATCCAAGGCCCCCGGCGTGTTGGTCTATCCTTCGCTGGAAGCACTCCTTCAGGATCCGGCGGCCACTGCCGTGGTGATCGCGACTCCCAGTGATACGCATGCCGAACTGACGGAGCGTGCGTTGGCGGCGGGCAAGCACGTGTTTGTGGAGAAGCCGCTCGCAGGGACCCTCGCGGACGCCAAGCGCATCACCAGCGCAGCGAAGCGGCATCCCAATCAGGTAGTGCAGGTGGGCTTCTGCGAGCGTTTCAACGTAAATTACCTGGAAGCGCGGCGTGCGGTTCTCTCCGGCACGCTCGGTGAGTTGCGGGCCATCCACACCTCACGGGTCGCTCCCTATGGGTTGTCGAATCCGGCATGGGAGCTAGGTGTGTTAGACACAGCCGTCCATAATTTCGACCTGATCTTGTGGTTGAAACAGGCCGCGCCGATTACAGTCCTGGCGCGCGGGACGCAGGTGTACCGCGAATCGGTGAGCCCGGATTCCATCACGACAGTACTCACGTTTGCAGACGGATCCATGGCGGTGGATCACATTGCCTGGATGCAGGACGGTGGATTTCCACTAAACCAATGCGCGCGGTCGCGGATGACGATCCAGGGAAGCGACGGCTACTTTGAGATCGATCTCACGGACCGGCCGTCGGCGATTCGAACTAAAGACGGATACCGCGCGATTGACACCGTGATTCTTGGCGCGCCAGAGTACGCCGGGTGTCTCAAGTTGCAGTTCGAATACTTCCTGCGCTCGGTGGAAGAGGGAGCGCCGGTGCTTGCGCCGCCGGAAGATGCGCTGCTTACCGAACGGGTGGCCCTGGCCGCGCTCCGGTCGTTGCGATCGGGCACTGAGGTTCACCTTGCTGATTGAAGGGTGGTCGGAGCTTGTTCCCGGAGTCGATGTCTATTTCCGGCGGGGTAGTAAGCCCGGGCCTTTTGCGCTGATCACAGCCGGAATTCACGGCGATGAGTACGAGGGCCCGGCAGCAGTGGCAAATGTAGTCGAGAAACTCACCTCCCTACCGCTGGCAGGGTCGGTGGCGGCCATTCCAGTAGCGAATCCCCTGGCTTGGCGCGCATCGCAACGGACCTCACCAGACGATGGCTTGAACCTCGCCCGGACGTTTCCAGGAAGGGCAGACGGCTCACCCACCGAACGTCTGGCCGCGGCTCTCTTTGACTTGGCGAACCAGGCTGACTACCTGATCGATCTTCACAGCGGCGGCGTCGAATATCTGTTTCTTCCACTCTGCGGCTTCTATGGCGAAACGGAAGATTCGAACACCTCTTATGCAGCCGCCCGCCATTTCGGATTGCCCACGCTGTGGCAAATGCCGGCGACAGCAGGGGTGCTGTCTTGCGAGCTGTGGAAGCGCGGGCGCGCCGTGGTGGGCTGCGAATATTTGGGCGCGGGGCAACTGTCGCCTCAAGGCAGTGACGCTTACGTGCGCGGAATTCTATCCTGCCTTGCTTATTGGAAGTTGTTGCCGGCAGAGTTTCTGTTACCGGCCGATGGGCGCGCCTGTGCGGGCGACTGGCTGATGTCCGCAACGGCCGGTCTGTTTGTCGCCCACTGTGCCGTTGGCGAAACCGTCGCGCCGGGTCAGTTGCTGGCCGAAATCCGTCACCCGCGGGGCAACACGCTGCAATCGTTCCACGCGCCAAGCACCGGCGGATCCGTGCTTGCGATCCGTTCCAAAGCCTATATTCGTCCTGACAACTGGGGAGTCCTGATTGCCAACTACACCTGAAGCCTATTTGGAATGCGCTACGTGCGCCGCCGCCTATCCAATCGGCCCCCAATTTCACGGATGCCCAGCCTGTCGCGATTTGGGACGAACTGCCGCTTTGGTCATGCGTTATTCAACAACGCCAGAACGCCTTCGCGACCCCGCCCGTCCGGGCATCTGGCGATGGCGGGGTCTGCTGCCCCCGGTGCCAGAGTCGCAAATCGTTTCACTCTCTGAAGGAAGCACTCCACTGCGCCGGATCCACAATTGGGAAAGCCCCGCGGAACTCTATCTAAAGAACGAAACGATGAATCCGACCTGGTCGTACAAGGACCGCGCCGCCAGCGTCTCGGCCACCATGGCGCGCTTCCTGGGCTTCTCACAGACCGTTGCCATCAGCACTGGCAACCTCGGCAATTCGGTAGCAGCGTATTCCAGCGCGGCTGGGCTCGCCTGTACAATATTCTGCAATTCCGGAGCGCCGGAACTCCAACTCGCGTTGATGCGGCACTACGGCGCCCGCGTTTTCCGTGGTGGCGAACAGAACTTGTTAGTTCGCCAATTGGTGGCTCGCGGCGGATGGTTTCCCGCTACCGTTGTGTGTCCCAGGGACGGCTTCGCCAACCCGTACGGCGTGGAAGGCTTTAAAACGATTGCATTCGAGATCTTCGAACAGCTAGGAGACCGCGTTCCCGACCGGATTTTTGCGCCCGCCGGCAGTGGCGACGGGTTGTATGGAATCTGGAAAGGGTTCGATGAACTGTTCCGGTTGGGCATCGCCCGCTCCCGTCCGAAGATGATCGCCTGCCAGGCCGAAGGCGCCAATGTTTACGTGCGTGCGGTGCGGAGTTGTGCTTCGAAGCTGACAGCGCTGCCATCTGTTTCCACAGTGGCGCTGTCCATCGCGGAGAAGATTGGCGGTGAATTGACTCTTGGCGCACTCTACCAATCCCAGGGTACGGCGATTGCCGTTTCCGATGAACAGATGTTGGCCGCGGTCAGTGATCTGGGGCGCGAAGGCTTTGCCCTGGAACCCGCATCGGCAGCTTCTGTTGCCTGCGCCCGAACCATCGCGGCCGAAGCGGTACCGGGCGAAATCTGGGTAGCGATTGGAACAGGAGCGGCCATCAAGTGGCCGCAGAATCTTACCAGGGGATTCGTGATGCCCGCCGCACTGCCTGATGATTTTGAGCGAATTGACGATCTGATTCCAGTGTGACCCTACTGCCGCAGCACCGACGGCACGCGGTGCACCGCGGACATCCCACCGTCAACCACAATAGCCGCGCCATTTACAAAGCGTGAGCTGTCGCCCGCAAGCCACAAGGCGCAATCGGCGATGTCTTCAGGCACACCGAATTCGCCGGCGGGGTACATCGCACGTAATTCGCCGCTAAGTTTGGGCGCGGCCTCGTACGCCACGCGCGATGTTTCAGTCAGGATAGTTCCCGGACAGATCGCGTTGGCGCGGATGCCGTAGCCGCCGTATTGCTGGGCCAGCAGCCGTGTCAATGCCAGCACGCCGCCCTTCGCCGCGGTGTATGCCGCCAGGTGCAAACCAGTTAGCGCGTTGACAGAGCTGAGCGAGATGATGACTCCACTGCGGCGAGACATCATTGCGGGCAGTACAGCCTTGGTACAGAGGAAAATACTCTTTAGGCAAACGCTCGACACCCGATCCCAGGCCTGCTCGGTAACCTCGTGCAGCAGGCCATCTCCGGCAACCGTTGCCGCATTGTTGACCAGTATGTCCACCGGTCCACATCGTTCAACGCATCGTTCAACACATGCGGTAACGTCGGCTGCTGACGCCACGTCACCCTCCATCGCGGTGAATCGGCCGCCTGCCAGGGCTGCTGTGTCGCCGTTCAATCTGGAATCAAGATCGAGACCGGTTACATGCGCGCCGGCTTGGGCGAAACAAATCGCCATCGCACGGCCAATTCCCTGCGCAGTGCCGGTGATCAGTACACTCTTTCCGTTGAAGTCGTTCATGGAAGGCTTAGAATCACGACCGAAAGCAGACCGCAGAGAATGCCTGCCGTGCCGTACAGGCCCAGCCGCTCCTTGAACAAAACAACGCCGCCGATCGCGACAAACAGAACGTTCGCCCCAGTCGCGATTGGATAGACGATGTAGCCGGGCGCGCCGCCGTTGAGCGCACCCACCAGGCAAAGCATTCCCAGGAAACTCATCGCCGCCATGCCGGCGCCAATGAAAATCTCCTTTCCCTGCGGCCGCGACAAATTACGCACGGAATAGAGCAGAGCGGCAACCAGGCCCGATGCGTACCAGCCAAAAAGATAGTGGTCTCGATGCGTTGCTGCCAGCCCCGCTTCGGCCAGCACTTTGGCGCCCACCAAAGCGAATCCGTTGGCGATCATCGCCGCCAACATGAGCCGCAGCCACTTCATGACACTGCCTTTTCCGATTCTTTGCGCTCAAGCCACAAAAGAATCAGTGCGGCAAGCATCGCCACCAGTGCCAGTAATTGCCGCGCGCCCACTTTTTCCCGGTAGAGGATCAACGAAATCAGAATCGGAATGGCCGCCGACAGATTGATGATCAGCCAGCTTGTGGCAATCTTTCCTTCCCGCACGCCGATCTGGAACAGTAGAATCGCCGTCGCCGCGCAGACGCCGCTTGGCAGCGCGATAGCCCAGACATTCATCGGCACCGCAAGCGTCTCACCCCGTGCCAGCAACAGGATCACTGAAAAAAGGGCCGACCAGCCGAATAACAAAATGTTGATCTGTTTCGGACGGCAGCCGGCACGGTCGGCCTGCTTGTGCAGCAACCCCAGCACGACATAGGCGAACATGGCCCCGAACGCCAATAGAATTGCAGGTGTCACATCTTCTCCGGAGCCGCGGATTTTCTAAAGTACGCCGTACTTCTCAAACACGTCGCGCAGATAAGCGCCCTGCATTAACTCAGCGCGGGAGCTATTCTCCCTGCGGACCTTTTCCGTCGCCAACTCGATCACCTCAGCCACCATCCCCTTGGGCACCACAATCACGCCATCGAAATCAGCGAAGACAAAATCTCCCGGATGAACCAGAACTTCTCCGCACTCTACAGGCACGTTATACGCAGTCACACAACCGCGGCCCATGGAATCTACCGGCTTAACTCCGGTAGCAAAAACGGGAAAGCCGAGCTCTTCAATTTTGTGAACATCGCGCACCAGACCATCG
>JBBRNO010000022.1:0-66710 GCA_038230275.1 Bryobacterales bacterium | reverse complement strand
TCCGGGAGTCTGAAAGTTGTTGACTATGCGCTTCCATTCTACTTTGGGTTTTTGGAAGTTTATTAGGAGACAGAGGGTTAGGCCGGAGGCCTTTAGGTAGTTTATGCACTGCGCTGTGTGTTCGGGGGCCAGGCGGTCGGCGCATTTTAGCTCGATTACCAGGATGCCTTCTACCAGGATGTCTGCGAAGAATTCTCCTACCGGGTACTGTTTGTAGATTACTGGAATTGGGGCTTGGGCTGTGGCACGGATATTGCGAAGAGATAGTTCTTTTAGGAGAGACCTTTCGTATACTTTTTCCAAGAATCCCGCGCCTAGAGTGTTCGAGACTTCGAATACCGCTCCTAGGATGCGTTCCGTTAGCGAGTGGAAGTCGTGTTCATCGGTTTTCATGGGGGAAATACTTATGTGGTGGGTTGGGGGTCATCGTCTCAGCTTTTTTATTGGCCGCCGATGGACGCCGATAAACGCGGATGGGGAAGAGGGGAGTTTTGGGAGGTGCCGCCGAATGCTTCATTGCGACCATAGCCTTCGCCTAGTGAGTGGCTATAGGGATACGGTACGCCGAATTGGAGGCCCCGGCTCATGCGGTTTTCGTCAGGAAGCGCGTGCGGGTTATCTATCACAAACTGATAGGGACGGCGGGTCTGGGTGGAAAATGTCGCTGTGTCGAAGGCGGGATCGGGGTTATAGATGTCGATGGTTGAATCGGTGTCGGTGCCCTTGCTGCCAACGTATCCAACCGTCAGAACCTGACGGTCCGGCAGTTGGCGCTGAACGTCGAAACTCCACTGGGTTACGTAGGGTTCGAGGTTAGTGTGATCGAGCGTGTTGGTACTTACTGGTGCACGTCGTTAAAATCGAAGCCGTCGCCACCGTGACGATCGCCGAAGCCGGTTAGGCCTAGTGTGCTTCCTTTGGACCCCTGCGCTGAAGCGAAGAGCCTGGTGGCGGCACCTTTGCGCTGCGCTATGATTTCACCTGTATCCGGTTGTCAAGGGGACTTTCGCCCACAACCTGCCGACCATGCTCGGCACACCACCAGAGAAACGCCCCGCCGGGGGAACCGGCGGGGCGTTTTGCGTCGATTTACAGATTTGGTTAGAAGAACAGCTTCAGCCCGAACTGCATGCGCCGCATCGGGTTTCGGATGCCGCGAATCTCGCCATCCCGGCTGCCGTTGGGCGTGATCTGGTTGGAATTGGAAAAGCTGATGCCGTTCGGATCTCCGAACCATGGCGTATTCGTAGCGTTGAAAGCTTCCCAGCGGAACTGCACCTTCACGCGTTCGGTAATGGCAAAGTTCTTAAACATGGAGAAGTCGACCCGGCGTTCGCCCGGGCCGCGCAGGGTGTTGTACCCGTTGCTGCCGAGATGGCAAAGATCGGGCCGGCTGGCGATCTGGCAAGTGACTCGCTGGTAGGCGGCCGGATTATACCAGAGCTTTCGATTCGGATTGCTGAGCCCCGGATTTCCCACGAGGTCCGGACGAACCTGACCGTTCGGCAGGGCAAGGTCGCCTGCGCCTTGGCCAATGTTTATTGGGAAGCCGGAGGCAATGCTTACGATACCGTTCAATTGCCAGCCGCCGATCACGTACCTGACGGGGCCCTTCAAATTCTGGCCCGGCAATTCGTAGACCCAGTTGGTAATCAGGCGGTGAGTCTGGTCGAACCGGAACAACCCGCGGGATCCGCGACGATCACGCGGATTCTGGAGGGATGCGCCTTCCTGCCCGCCGTTTTCGCCGTCGCCGTGCGATTTGCTGTAAGTGTAGGCGACCCCGAAGGTCAGGCCTTTGGCGCTACGCTTATCCAACTTCACCTGTAGCCCGTGATAGAAAGATTCTCCGTACGAATCCAGGTAGCGGATACGGCCCATGGCCTGTACGCCGAGTTGGGGAGTGGCGGCGTCGTAGAACTCCGGATACGGACGATTCGCCTGCAGGAACGTGGTAGCGGGACGGAGCGGGTCGTTCCAGTTGATCACGCTGTTGCCAACGTTTGTGCCCTTGCTGCCGGCGTAGCCGACGGACAAAGCCATGGTGTAGGGAAGCTCTCGCTGCAGGTCGAGGCTCCACTTCCATACGGCCCCGTCCTTGTAGTCATTGGGCAGATAGAGCAGGTCGATGGGCCGGACCGTAGTGGTGCCGCCACGGGTGAGGAACGGATCGTTTAGCGTGAGCACATTGGAACCCGGCACGTAAGTTTGGGAAGCAATCGAGAAAGTCTGGCCGTTGGCGCCAACTACGCTGTTGTTCTGCGCGGGCCGCATGGAGGTGTTGTAGACTTGGCTGCCGGCCTTCGGCGGCATCAGGTTGAGGATGGTGAATGTGTTCTGATGCTGGATGTTGTCGAACCAACCCACGCCGGACCGGATGACCCATTTATCCGTCGGACGGAAAGCGATGCCAATGCGCGGCATGAAGAAGCGGAAGCGCTGCTGTTCGGCATTTTTCACGGCGCCAGCCTCGCCTAGTACGGTAGGGAAGACGGTGGGAATAATTGTGCCATCGGGCTTCTTGAATCCTTCGCCGCGGCCTATTTTTGAGCCTAGCCCAGGGATATTGAGAGTGCGTTGCAGGCCCTTGGCGTCCACCGGCCAGCCGTTGTAGTCATAGCGCAAACCCAAGTTGACAGTTAACTTCGAGGAGACTTTCCAGTCGTCGTTAATGTAAGCGCCGCCGCGGTGCGCCGCGGGAAAGGTGAGCGGCAAGCCTTCGGGGGTCTGCGTAGTATCGGGCCGGCCCAGGAGGAACGATGCGAGCGAATAGCCTGCCTGCAGCCCGCTGAAGCCGAGCAAGCCCTCCTCCAGGTTGGCGCCGCCGCGTTCGATGGTCAAGCCATAGTATTCCGCGCCGAACTTGAAGTTGTGCTTGCCCTTGAACCAGGAAAGGTGATTCCCAAACTGGTAGGTATTCATCTTGTCGTAGCCGTTACCGTTGGTGAGTTCCTGGAGAGTGAACGGCAGGCCGGTGAACTGCGGGATGCCATGCTCGCGCGCCGTTAACTTGCGGTTGCCGTCCGAGGGGACGCGGAACTGGCCAACGCCCAGCGAGTCCATGTCAAAGGCCGTATTGTCAGTTCGTGGATTGGAGGTCAGGTCATTGGAGATCTGGAAGCCAAAGCGAAGCTCGTTGATCATGTTCGAACTGAACGTGTGTATCCATTGGGTGGCCAGGTTCGTCACTTGCGAGCCGGTAAAGACGGGTAGATTCGGATTGATATTGGTGCGAATGAGGTTTGAACGGTCCCAGGCGAGACGGGCAAAGACGCGGTCTTTGTCAGAGAAGTTGTGGTCCACCCGAGCGAAGAACGTGTTGACGTTGATCGGCTGCGCGACGGCGGCGCGAGCGGTGAAGTCCAGTGGATCCTCCTGGATGAACTGCGCTTTCGGAACATACTTTTCCAGCACGTTGAGAGCGCCCGGGTGGAGTCGCGAGCGGGGAATGACGTTGTTCGGGAACAGATTGCCGGTGTCGGGATCCCAGATCAGAGTGGGCGCCACGAAGCGGCCGTTGGCAGTGTAGCCTTTTTGCAGGCGGCTGAAATCGCCGTTGCGGAATTCGTCGATGGGGAAATTGGCCGTGCTGACGATGCCTTCGCGGGTGCGGCGCCCTTCATAGTTGAAAGCCCAGAAGGTCTTGTTCTTGCCATTGTAAAGTTTCGGGATGACAACGGGACCGCTGACGACGAATCCAAACTGGTTCTGGCGGAGCGGATTCTTCTTCAGCCGTTCCAGGCCCGCCGCGCGTTCGAAGTTCAGGAAGTAATTCTCGGCGTCGAATTTGTCATTGCGGAGAAAGTCGAACAAAGTTCCGTGGACCTGGTTGGTGCCGCTTTTCATCGTGATGGTGACCTGCGCACCGCCGCCGAATCCGTATTCGGCGGTATAAGCGTTGGTCTGGATCTTGAACTCTTCGATCGCCTCAATGGACGGAACGAAGTTCATGATGTGAATGCGCGGGTCCTTGGCGTCCACGCCGTCGAGTGACGCGACCTGGTTCGTTTCGCGCTGTCCATTGGCGCTGACGGAGAAGCCTTGGCCGGGAATCGGGAAGCCGCCGGAGCCATCGCCGCGTCCAGTGCGCTCGCCGAATTGGACGCCGGGAACGAGTACAGCCAAGCTCTGCATGTTGCGACCGTTGAGGGGCAATTCCGTAATGCGGCGATTTTCAATTACCGCGCCGACCGTGGCATTTTCCGTCTGGAGGCTGACAGCATTAGCCACAACTTCAATCGACTCCGATACGTTGCCTATATCGAGTTTGAAATCCTGGCGAACTTGCGCCGCCGTCTCTAAGCGGAGGCCCTTAACAACGCCGGACTTGAATCCCTGCTTCTCGCACCGAACCGTGTAATCACCAACTGGAAGCAGCGGAAACGTGTAGTTGCCGGTCTCATTGGATGTCAGGGTCAAGGAGATGTTCGTACCCTGATTGGTTGCGGTAACGTTGGCAGCGGCTACAACGGCGCCGGTGGAGTCGGTCACGCGACCTTGGATTGACTGCGTGGCGGATTGGCTGAATGCCGTCGTGCCGAGGGCCACGAGCAGCGACAACAGAAGAAGATTCCCTGAATACTTCATTTGCCTCCTTAGTTCGGATGAGGAGCTCTGTTAACTGCTGAGGTAGGCATCACCACGACATCCGAGAATTGTACTGTTGCCCCCCCCAACAAGTCAAGCGAAAAAAGTCCGTTTGTCTGCTGGACTCGAACTGCGTTCCTGGGTACCACGTTGACAAGCGTCATGGCGTTACCAGGACGGCTTCCAGGCAGCAGCCATGTTGGCGGCGTACGTGAGAAAACACTTTGACGGCTACGGCATTTTCTGTACCCTGTAAGCAATACGTAATAAGAGTCAAAAGCAACCCCGGAGGACCGCTACGCCGTGATTCGGGGCTCAGAATTGGGGGTTAGTATGCTCAAGCGGCTTTTCGTAACCTTTTCTCTTTTCGCGCTTCTCAGCGTCAGTGCCAGCGCGCAGCTGGCTACCACCACATCGTTGGTGGGCACTGTTAGCGATTCGAGCGGCAAATCCATTCCAAACGCAAAAGTGACTGCAGTGGAGACCGGGACTTTGACCACGCAGACTGCCAGCACGAATGAAGCTGGGTACTTCTCGATCGATTTCGTGCGCGTTGGTGTTTACGACGTGACGGTGGAACAATCGGGATTTCAGAAGGTTACTAAAACGGGCGTGCCGGTGAGTGTCAACCAGACCGTGCGAACCGATTTCAAGCTGGCCATCGGCACGATCTTGCAGACGGTGACGGTGCAGGCGGAAGTGACGGCGAACAAGAGGGACGACGCTACGGTATCGGAGAACCTGGGGTCGTGTCCGCGAATTGGGTGGACACTACGGGAAAGCGCTCCTTTACAGTGGCGGCTCGGAAACTACTGTTGCAGCAACGAGTTCGAGACCGAGCCGTGCGCGTGAGCAAGCCGTTTCTTGTGTCCAGTTATGTGTCGGACAGTACACTAGCGGGACGTACCGGCCGAATCTGGTGCACGCGGCTACTTCCAATTGCGGGCGGGGCCATCTGGTGGCTTGCATCGATCCGACTACTTTCACGGTGGCGGATCTTTATCCGATTGCGCCGACCAATTACGCGTATGGCAATGCAGGGCGCAACCTGCTGCATGGGCCGGGGGCGGAGACGGTGAATTTCTCAGTGTTTAAGAACTTCCCGATTAAGGAGCGGCTACAGTTCCAGTTCCGGTTTGAGACGTTCGCGCTGTTTAACCATACGAACTTTGGGAATCCGGCATCCACGATCAATACGGGATCGTTTGGAAATATTACTGGCGCTAGCGGGAACCGGAATATCCAACTGGGAGGTAAGCTTCAGTTCTAGAGTTGCGATGTGATTTTTGGGGAGCGCTGGATTTGGTCCGGCGCGCCTTTTTCAATGCTTCCAAGTCTGTTTCTGGTAGGGGAAAGTCTTCCAGTTCTCGCTGGCACGGCCGTTCAAATCCCAGACAAGCTTGCCCGAGCGCAAAGTCATTTCACAGACGATCAGCTTGTCGCCCGAGTTTCTTGCTCCGGCTGAATCCACGAATCCGAAGGCGCCGCGGTCCACTCGCAGAACCGCCACATCCGCATCGGCGCCCACATCGAGGTTACCCAACCGGGGCCGCTTGATTTCCTTGGCCGGGTTCCAGGTGGACATGCGGATAACCTCTGAGAGCGGCGAACCGAGGTTCAGCATTTTCGACATCACATTGTCCATATCCTTCATTCCGGCGTTCATGCTGGCGGCGTGGAGGTCGGTTGAAATGGAATCCGGATAAAAATGCTCAGCGTAGGCGGGCACGGCGACGTACCAGTAGAAGCTTCCGGCGCCGTGGCCGATGTCGAAAATGATGCCGCGCTTGCGGCCGGCCTCCATGGCTGGATTTATTTTGCCGCTCTCCAATAACTCTTCGCGGTGTCCTGAGAAGCAGTGGGTGTAGATATCGCCGGGGCGCAGTTTGTCCATGAACAGCGCGTTGAGAGTGCGTTTGGCGTTGATGCGGCCGAAATCCACCATGACGGGAAGGCCGGTGAGCTCGCCGGCTTTGACCGCGCCGTCCACCGATTCCCAACCGGGCCCGGCGTAATGGGCGGACTTGAAGCCGACGATCACGTCCGGGTTCGCCTTGGCGGCATTCGCGGCGGCTTCGGCGTTCATCTGGGCTGGGTCGTCTTCCTTGCCGGTTCCCATCCCGGCGCCGGTAACGTTCAGGAAGGCGAGAATGCGAGTTTTTGCGTGGTCGATGATGCGGTTCTTGAAATCGGGAAACGTTTGCCAGCCGGTTGAGCCAGCGTCCACCATGGTGGTGACGCCGCTGCGGAACGAGAATGCGTCGGCTTGGGATGCTTCGCCGCCGGGCTCGCGCCATAGATAGACGTGCACATGGATGTCGATGAGGCCTGGCGTGACGTATAGGCCCGATACGTCGGTGGTCCTGGTGGCATCCTGGCGATTGATGCTGGGGGCAACGAGGGCGATTTTCCCATTGGAGATTGCTACGTCCATGGTGCGATCGATGCCGTTTTTCGGATCGATGACGTGGCCTCCCTTTAGCAGGAGGTCGTATTTAGGTTGGGCATTCAGTGACCACGCCAGCGCGAGGAGGAAAACGGTGCTTCGCACTGGACGATTATACTGTTCCGTGCGCGCAAGTCAACCGGGGGCTGGGGCATTATTGTGCGTCATGGTGCGCGTCAGGAATCTAAAATTTTTCACTTTACATTTTTTCGGGAGTGTGACAACTTATATGAAAAGGTCTGCATGAGGCAGTGGTCCAGCCGCTGGCGTTCGCGGAGCATGTCAGAAACAGGTGATGGTTTGATCCACGTTGAATTTGAACCGGGTGGCGTATGTTAACGCGGCGCATGGCGATGGCGGGGTTGGTGGGCGCTTCGGCTGCATTGGGTTTTGATAAACCGCCGAACGTTGGGTTGAAGGCCGACACGGGGCCGATTCGGTCTGAATGCGGCGTTGGGGCGTTGATGCCTTGGGCGGATTCACTGTGGGCGGTTACTTACAACAGTCATACGAAGACTACTGGCACGGGCCTGGGGCTTTACCGGATTGACGAAGAGCTGAAGTCTGAGCGTGTACACGTGCATGATGGCACTCATGCGAATCGCTTTATCCACAAACAATCGAACCAGTGTTTCATTGGGCCATACGCCATCAGTATGGGCGGTGAGTTCCAGTTCATTCCGGAGTTTGCCAATCACCGGCTGACTTCCACCATGAAGCACCTGACGGATCCGGCTAACCAGGTCTACGTGCTGACGATGGAGGGGTTGCTGTTTGAGATGGACGTGGCTACGTTGAAGCCGCGGCTGGTGGTGGATCTGGTGAAACAGTTTTCGATTAATCAGCGGCCGCATTTCAAGGGAGGCTACACGGCGCAAGGGCGTGTAGTGGTTACGAACAATGGCTTTTACGAGTTTGGGGATAACCAGGCTGGATTGTTTGAGTGGGACGGGGCACAGTGGCGGGCGCTTTCGCGTAAGCCGCACATGGACGTGGCCGCACGCGAAAACATGGACAGCGTGATGTTCGCTACCGGGTGGGACGAATCGAGCGTGCTGCTCTCAGCACTGGTTAAGGGCAAGTGGCAGCGGTATCGATTGCCGAAAGCCAGCCACGCGTTCAGCCATGCCTGGCAGACGGAATGGATGCGCATCCGGGAAGTGGAGACTGAGCACTATCTGGTTGATATCCACGGGATGTTTTATGAGTTGCAGCCGATTGCGTTTGAAGGGGCGATCTGGGGAGTGAAGCCGATTTGCCAGCATCTGCGGGTGATTCCGGATTACACGGCGTTTCGTGGATTGCTGGCGTTGGGTGGGAATGAGACTACTCCGAACGCGGACAATAACGCGGTGGTGGGGCAGGCGCAATCGGGCATTTGGTTTGGGAAAACGGATGACCTGTGGCAGTGGGGAAAGCCGCAAGGGTGGGGCGGACCTTGGCGGAGGACTGCGGTGGCGGCGGGCGTTGCGTCCGAGCCGTTTCTGATGACTGGGTTCGTGAACAAGATGGTGCACTTGAAGACCGATCGCGCGGCGGTGATGCGGATCGAGATCGATTTTCTGGGTGACGGCAGTTGGGAGCTTTACGAGAAGGTTGCGGTGAACGGGTATGCGCGGCATATCTTCCCGTTGGGATTTTCAGCGCACTGGGTGCGTTTGGCATCGAGCGTGGCTTGCGTTGCTTCGGCTGAATTTATGTACACGTAGGAACGCGACCGGGGAGTCGCGCGCGGACAAGGGTGTCCACCGTCCATGAGGAGAAGTGATATGAGAATTTTGGGTTTGGCTTTGATTTCTTTGGTGACTTGCGCGGGTGTTTACGGGCAGCAGGGACGCGGCACGATTCTAGGATCGGTTACCGATTCGACGGCGGCGGCGATTGCCGGCGTTACGATTCGCGTGGTGAATACCGACACCAATTTGACGTTTGTGACCGAATCGAATAGCGACGGATATTTCTCGGCGCCGAATTTGAACGTGGGCAAATATACGGTGTCGGCCGAGAAGGCCGGGTTCCGTAAGTCCGTATTTTCCGGACTGGTGTTGCAGGTGGATCAACGGGCACAAGTGGATCTGCGATTGGAAGTTGGGCAGGTGGCGGAGTCTATCGAGGTGACGGGCGGAGCGCCGCTGGTGGACACTGGCACCTCTTCGGTGGGCAAGGTGATCGACAACAGGCACGTGGTGGAGTTGCCGCTGAACGGCCGCAGTGCGCTGGCGCTGACGCTGTTGACGCCGAGTGTGAAATCGAACGCCGGGCCGACGAATTCGGGATTCGCCGATCGGGGGATTCAGCTTTCTTCCATCTCCATTAACGGCGGACCGAATTCAATGAACGGACAACTGCTGGATGGATCGAACAATATTCAAAGCTACATTGGCGAGGTGGCGATCAACCCTGGCGTGGATGCGGTGGAAGAGTTCAAGGTTCAATCCGGCGCGCTGCCGGCCGAGTACGGATTTACGGCTGGGGGTGTGATCAACATGGTGACCAAGTCCGGGTCGAACGGTTTTCACGGCAGTGCTTACGAATTTTTCCGCAACGACAAGCTGGATGCGCGGAATACGTTCGCGGTTACAAAGCCTCCGTTTCGTTATAACCAGTTTGGGGCGGCGGTTGGCGGGCGTGTGATCAAAGACAGGACGTTCTTCTTTGCGAATTGGGAACGGTTTTACTACCGGCGCGGGCAAGCGCAGGTGGGGACGTATCCGACAGCGTTGCAGCGCAACGGGAATTTTTCCGATTTGCTGGACACGGCCGGTAAGCTGGTGCCGATCTACGATCCGGCGACGACCACGACGAATGCCGCGGGGCAGGCCACGCGCGAGTTGTTTCCGGGGAATGTGATTCCCGCCAGCCGTATTGATCCGGTGGCTGCCAAGATCAACGATTTTTATCCGCTGCCGAACCGCACGCCTACCAACGCATTCACCAACGCCAACAATTACGGGCGGTTGAGTGCAGAGGCGCGGTACATGCAGCAGTTCACGGTGAAGGGCGATCACCGGTTTACGGATCGCAATTCGATGTTTGGGCGGTACTCGTTCTTCAATCATCAGACGGACAACGGGACGGGCATCAATCCGAACGATGTGGTTACGAAGCGAGACGACAACCTGAAGAACTGGAACGTGGTGCTATCCGATACGCATACGTTTACACCAACGCTGTTGAATGAGGCGCGGCTCGGTGTGACGCGCGGACACTTTCCGTTCATTGTGCGCAGCTTCGGCGGCGGATGGCCGGAGAAGTTGGGACTGCCATCGATAGTTCCGGCGGACACCTTTCCCGCTATCAGCAATGGACTGCCGGGCTTCAACACCGGGACCGCCGGCGTTCGCGGCAGCGTGAACTGGCAGTTTCTGGATTCGGTGACGATGATTCGCGGAGCGCACAATTTCAAGATGGGGATTGATTACCGGTTGCTGCAGGGGAACAATCTGCAACGGTCGGCGCCATCGGGCAGTTATACTTTTGGGTCGGCGCTGACGGGGAATCCGAATACGCCGGCGGGAACCGGGTCGGCGTACGCGTCGTTTCTGCTGGGGGCGGTTAGCAGCGCCACCGTCACAACGCATCTGGGTGAATCGCAGCGTACGCATAGCGCCAGCGGATTTTTCCAGGACGATTGGAAGATCAGCCGGCGGTTTACGTTGAACCTTGGACTGCGGTACGACTATCAGGCGCAAACAGTGGAAAACCGCGACGGGACGACGAACTTTGACACCGGGTGCAAGCTGCCGAACGGGCTATCGGGATGCACCATTTACGCGGGCCTGAACGGACAGCCGCGGGCGTTCCGCGAGGCGGACTACTTGAACTTTGGACCGCGCGTTGGTTTTGCGTGGGATCTATTTGGCACTTCGCACACGGTGCTGCGCGGCGGTTACGGTTTGATTTACCCATCGCAGATGTGGCGTGAGAACTACGGGAACGCGGCAGGGTATGCACAGACGTCGACCAGCTATGTGCAATCGAACGCGAATCTGCCGGCGTTCAATCTGCGCGTTGGATTCCCTTCGGCACCGATTCAGCCGCTGGGGCGGGGACTGGGGGCGCAGCCGTTTTTGGGGCAGAACCCGGCGATTGACGAGAAAGATGGAAACATGCCGAAGTCGAATCAAGTTTCGCTGTCGCTGCAGCAGCAGTTGCGGGGAAACTGGCTGATTGACGCCGGGTATTCAGGCAACATTGGCAGTGGCTTCACGGCGGGCAGCTACGATCTAAATCAATTGGACAATCAGTTTCTGGCGCTGGGCGCGGCACTACGCCAACAGGTGCCGAATCCGTATGCGGGCCTGGTGCCGGGTGCGTTGGGTGCGGCTACCATCACACGGCTGCAATCGCTGAAGCCGTTCCCATACTACAGTGGCATTACCATTCGCAATCCGCGGCTAGGCGCTTACAATTCGCACCTGCTGCTGTTGAGCGTGGAGAAGCGGATGTCCAAGGGATTCACGATGCTGGTTTCGTTTACCGGTGGCAAAGTGATTTCCGATAGCTTGGCGAATCCGGTGAACTTCGGTTCGGTGGAGCAGGTGAATCAGATCAGTTATCAGGACGGGAAATATAATCGCAGGCTGGAACGGTCCGTGGATCCGACGGATGTTTCGCGGCGTATGGTGGTGAGCCTGTTGTACGAGCTGCCGTTTGGGAAGGGCGCCGGGTTGACGAGTAAGTTCATTGGCGGCTGGCAGATAAATTCGATTGGGATTATGCAGACCGGGCTGCCGGTGTTGATTACGGGGGCTAACAACTTTCTGGCCACGCGGCCGAATTCTACTGGGACTGCGGCTAGTTTGAATGGCGGCGGGACGGCGGCGCGGTGGTTCGATACGGGCCAGTTTGTCAATCCGCCGGACTACACTTACGGGACCATTGGGCGAGTGCTGCCGGATGTGCGCGGGCCGGGCACGCAGAATTGGGATCTGTCGGCGATCAAGAATACGAAGTTCTTGGAGCGTTTAAATCTCCAGTTCCGGGCGGAAGCTTTTAACTTTTTGAACCATGTGAACTTGGGGATTCCGAATGGAACGTTTTCGGCGGGCGCCAATGGGAAGAATATTAATGGAGCGTTTGGGACAATTACCAGCGCTCGGGATGCCCGGACGATTCAGTTTGGGCTGAAGCTGCTGTTTTAGATTTAGCGTCATGCGCATTTCGCGTTACTGAGCGAACTGGAGAATAAGTTGGACCTGCTTTGCATGCTTTGCGAGCCGCGGGTCTGAGGACAGAAAAGCGTGCCATGCGGTTAGCTGGGGCCGGAGGTTGCCTCCTGCTTTCTGAAGCCTCTCCGCACCGCGAAAGTAATTTTCCAGATCTCTTTGCCACGGTCCGCGAAGATTTCCTTCCAGGGTGCTCTTCCAGTCGGCCAGGACTGCGTCAAGGCATTGCGCGTAGGTCTTGCTGAGAGTAACAGGCGGTGCGTCGTATACATTCGCGATATAGTCGGCCGCGTAGGCGCCGTAGGAGCCCAGAAGCAATCCGTCAATCCGGTTCTCCAGGTTTGGCGAGTGCGCAATCCGGTCGCGGGATTGTTGGCGAACTGAGGGGACCTGGGAATTGAAATACGGGAGCAGGTATTCAAACGGAGCGTCGGCCCCAAGCTGTTCAAAAGTGAAACGCTCGTCGGCAAGCTTAATCTCGGCGGCAACTTTCCGTTTCTCCTGCCCGCCGACCACAATTCCCCAGAGAATCCCACCCACGATAATCAGCGGGCCAATGGCCGCGGCGGCGAGGATTATTTTTGCGGCATATGCATTGCCGGCCGGCGGCCGGCGAAGGGCCGATCCGTTTATGATCCAGCCGACACCGCCGATGATGAGAAAAGAAACGATAGTGAAAAGAAATCTTGAGATGCCCGGAGCGCGATCCAGCGAAAGCGCCAGCGCAAACCAGAACCCCGCGCCGATTCCGACGACCGTGAGGAACGATGCAGATCGCGCCCCGGTAATCCAATCCAAGTTTCCGCGGATGACGGACATGGTTAGCACCGCGATAAGCAGGAATAGCGGGATGAGGGCCAGGCGACTTCTAGAAAGGCCAGACTGAGCAGGACGTTCAGCACAACGGTGACCATGGACATCTCTTCCATCAGGTTGTGTGAAAACGCGGCGGCAAATAGATTCAGCAATCAGGGCAGCCTGCGCTGCGGGAGGTTGGCTTACCGAAAAGCCGGCGGTAGCGCAGCGGCAGAGTTGGGCTGGACGATGCGCGCCGGGCCCTGGGAGAGCCATTTGCGGCCGACTTCGCGGATGCTTTCGAGATTGCCGCCGCCCACGCCGATTAGCGAATAGAAGTCGCCGCGTTCGGATTCTTCGTTGGGCAGCGCGAAGAAATCCATGCCCATTGGGGAGAAGTGGTTGGGATAGCGATTCAGGGTTTCGCGGTCTACCGGATGCGCTTGACTGTTGAGCCAGCCGACGGGCCAGTGGTCCCAGGAACTGGAGATCCAGCCTACACCGCCGGTATCCTTGTGGCTGTGTTCCTTGAGGCGGGTGAAATCGTGACGGAAGCCGGACGCGTCGCCGAAGATGCAGAAAGGCGAGCCGTCTTTCATGGGAATGATGAGGGCTACGCCGCGGGCATCGTCCAACTGTTTCCACGGCGCGCCGGTCCGACGCGCGGTTGCGGCCCAGACTTCGGCGGGCTTCGGCTTCCAGAAAACGTCGTATCGATTTTCAGAGAACGTATCCAGGACGGCCAGCGCGTGACTTTCGCCGGTGGACTTTTCTTTGGCCAAAATATCGGACCAGAGCTTGCCTACCGGACTTAGACCGATCATCTCTATCGGTTCCCGCGTGAAGCCGTTGGGATCGTTGGGACGCAGGGTCTGGTAGGATTGGCGGCGGAGTACGAGGCCGTTGGGGTAGGCCCAGAAATCTTCGGTGCCGCGATAGGCTGGTTCCCCTTCCTTCATATTTACGCCGAAGTAGGTCCAACGCACCCAGACGCGGTCTGGACCGGATTCGAGGACATCGATGAAGCTGTTGCGTTCCTTGCGTCCCCAGTTGTTGAACAACTCGGCCCAGCCGGAGTTACCTTCGAAGAATTGATAGGAGAGTCCGGCGCCGGAGGGCAGTTCAAACCATGGGCAATAACTGCCTTCGTGCGAAAACACGAAGCGGTATGGGAAGTCTTTCCAAGTGATGATGAAGGCCTTGCGCGGATTGAGGTCGGCCGAGGGAGGGCTGGTGTACTCACCGGTGTAATTGCCGAATGTGTAGTCCGACACTTCGGCGATGGAGACACCGGGGGACTTGCGGGTCTTGAGTTCCGCCATTCGAATGGGATGCGGCTTGGCGAACTCCGGAGATATTTCCAGGCGGTGTATTTGGAGGTCGGCATTGGCGAATTCGCCGGTCTTCACATCGGCTGTTGCCGCAGGGAAGCCATCGATGGAGGAGACGGTGACTTCATAGATTCCGGGGGCGAGACAACAAACTTCGTAGCGGCCGTTGTAGCCGGAGGTAATGGTGGTGGCGAGGTGTGAGGTTGTGTTTGTGGCTGTGACTTGTACGTTTGGGAATGGGACGTGCGAACCATCGTAGACCGTTCCGCGGAGGCCGCCGCTGGGGGACTGCGCCGAGGCGAGCGCGCAGAGAGTGAGCAGGAGTTGAAGTTTGTACATCACCGATATCATGTCACTGTCTAGAATCGGCCGAGGACTAAGGGACGAACATACGGCAAACGCGGCTGGCTGGGTCGTAGATGCCTAGCTTGTCGAAAATCAGATTGGCCAGTAGAGAGTGGCCAAAGTGATTCGGATGGATGTTGGCATCGTTCAGAACGTAGATCATGGCGTAGATATCTTTTCTTGTCTCCTGCCAATGTTGGTAGTGATCGATCAGGGGAATGGCATTGTCGGCGGCAAACTTGCGTAGGATGTCTACGTATGCCGGCAAGTCGTTACGGAGCTCTTTGGCCGGATCAATGACGACGATGGGGTTGGGCGTGTGGAGCAGAAGCTCTGTCTTCCGTTCGGTAAGCATGGCGAAGAACTTAGTGAGTTCCGTGCGGTAGGTGTCGCGGCCGGAAGGCCCGGCTACACAGTCGTTCATGCCCATCATCAGAGAGACGACGTGCGGTTGAAATCGATGGACGCGCCAATCGGCATCCGGAACGAGCCCGGTCATGCGATTGCCGCTGATGCCGGTGTTGATGACGATATCGCGACTGCGTTTGAGTTCGAAGCGGACGCGCTCAGCGAAGATCTCCACATAGCTGCGCCAGCCCATGGTGTGGAACGCGCCGTGGGTGATGCTGTCTCCGGTGAAGACCCAGGTGACCGGATCCTTGCGTTGCAAGAGTTCCCTTACGTTGTTGAAGGCCGCGGTGTTTTGAGTTTGCGCCGCGCCCGTGGGGAGTTGGGTTGCAGCGGCGGCCAGGGTGAGTATTTCGCGCCTGTTCATTGCGTTCCTTTTCTTTTGAGAGCCGATTCCAAGACCGGCAGAGCCAAGCTGGTAGTGATGCTGTGGCCTAGAGTATTGGGATGAATGCCGTCGAGCAACAGGTCTTGCAATTTGTGACCGGGAGCGGCGGTGAAGGCTGCGTTCACGTCGAGAAGCTCCGCTTGCTTCTCCGCTGCCACCTGTTGAATGACCGCCAGATATTCCGGCCGGCCCACATCGAAGCCGCCGGCGGACTCTGGGCGATAGGGCGGTTTGCCATAGAGCTCTTTGAGCTTTGGCGTCCAGTGCATGGGATTGAATGTCATCAGAACGACGCGTGCGCCGGTGGACTGTAGACTATCGACGAAATACCGCAGGTTCTGGCGGAAGTCTTCCAGACTTACGCGAGGTTGCTCCGCCGGGGGAACCTTCCAGACGTCGATTGCCGAGTCATTGATGCCGAATTGTATGAAGACAAGGTCAGGCCGCAGGGTGAGCACATCGCGCTGGAATCTGGCTCTGGCCCTGGCGGTGGTGTCCGCGGGAAAGCCACGATTATAGATGGCCGCGCCATCCCCGGCTTTCTGCAGCGCCTCGCAGTAGGTAACGACCCCCTGCCTGGGCGCGGTGGTGGAATCGCCGAAACAAACGACTTTGAGCGGTTCCGCGTGGAGGGTAAGGACGACAAAGGGCAGGGCGCGGAACCAAGTGTTCATTGTCGACAGAGAATGGAATATACTCATGATCAGTCACCTTCTATGCCGAAAGTTTCCCGATTCGCCCCGGTCGCCGTCAATACCTTGAAGCAGAATATAACAGAGTTGCTTACGGACGCTATTTTTTCAGGCAATCTGAAGCCAGGGGAACGGTTGAATGAAAGCCAGCTTTCCCGCGAATTCCATGTGAGCAGGGCGCCTATCCGCGAAGCGCTGCAACATTTGCAAGAACAAGGGTTGGTGATGAACAGCCCGCGGCGCGGGATGTTTGTGGTGTATCTGGAAGACGAAGATGTGCAGAAGATCAATAGTGTGCGGTTGATTTTGGAGGCTGAGGCGCTGAGGCTGGCAAGGGCAAAGATGAAGAAGGCGCAGGAGGCGACGCTGGGGAAATTGCTGGAGGCGGTGGAGAAATCGGAGTCGGCGACGCCATTCGCGCGGACCAAACTGGATTTTGATTTCCACAAGACGATCTGGAACATCTCAGGAAACGACTGTCTGGAACGGACGTTGCAAGGTTTGACTGCGCCGCTCTTCGCGCACAGCGTGCTGAAGATTATCAAGAGTGAGAAGGTGAGGCACATCATTTTTTCGCATCGTCCGCTGATGGCGTTTCTGCAAGGCAAGTCGAAGATGTCCGCGGAAGAGATTATTGCAAATCACCTCCGCGTGCCTTGGGTGCAACCTGAGCGGTTTTCCAGTCTGGCCGATGGACGGGGCAAGAAAGACCGGTAGCTGACATCAGACGGGAACGGCTAGGTACGGCTTTACGTACAGATCGAGGATGCCGTGGACTTTGGTTTTCTCAGCTTCGCTGATTGGCGTTACATACGGCGCACCGGTGGCGCGGTCGCACAAACCGAGATAGCGAAGGGCTTCATCGAATGCGCCCCAAATGTCGCCGCAGCGGAACAATTGCCAGGTGGCTATCAGATCCTGTTGCAGCTTTCCGGCCAGTTGGATGTCCCCAGCTTGAAAGGCGCGCCAGAGGTTAACCGCGAGATGCGGACAGATATTGTGCAAGCCGCCCACAAAGCCGCCGCAACCCATCTGGAGGCCAACCACGATGAGAAACTCATGTCCGGTTAGCACGGTGAAGCCGGGTTGGGACTTAGTTAACGTCAGAACGGATTGCAGGTTCGCCTGGTCCGCGTTGCTTATTTTGACGCCGATGAGTTGGGGAATTTCACGCGCCAGACGAGCGATGGTTTCGGGATGGATTGCATTCTTGGTGAGCACCGGATTGTCGTATAACATGATTGGGAGATCGACGGCGGCAGCAATCTCAGAAAAGTATGCGAACAGATGATCCTGAGTGGCGAGGTAGTAGAACGGCGGAAGCAACGAGAGTACGTCGGGACCTTCGGCTGCCAATCTTTTGGCCATGCGGACGGCACGGCTGGTGCTGGTTTCTCCGAGCCCGGCCATGACGGGAACGGCTTTATTCACTTCGGCAACAGTAGTGGCGACGGAGCGGACCTGCTGGTCGTCCGTGAGGAAGGCGAAGCCGCCCATGGTGCCGTTTGCGAAGATGGCATCGACGCCGGCGCCGAGAAGGTATTGGCTCATTCGGCGAAGGCCGGCTTCATCCACTTCATTGTTGCCCTGCAAAGGAGTGCCGAGGGGCGGTATGACGCCACGCAATCTCATTTGCACAGTTTACCGACTGTCGACAGAAAACTGCAAGTTTATTACAATCTCTGGATAACTCATTCATGATTCCTTCGTTCACATTTTCTCCTTGGCAGCGGGTGGACCATGCAGTTCGGTAAGGCGAAGGCACCGGAGTTGCGGACACTTGGCGCGACTAATCTGGTGGTATCCCGCGTTGGTTTGGGAACCGTTGCCATTGGACTGGACTACGGGATTCCGATTCACGGGTCAAAGCTGAGGCCGGGGCCCGCGGACGCCGCGCAGTTATTGCAGAGCGCGCTGGACATGGGGGTCAAGCTGATTGATACGGCGCGCACATACGGCGACAGTGAGGCGATCATTGGAGCGGCCATCGGGCACCGGCGGCAAGAGTACGTATTGGCGTCAAAGGTGATGCCTTATCCGGGGGAGCCCCAGCGGGTGACAGAAAGCGTGCGGGAAAGCCTGCGGGCACTGCGCACGGATGTGATCGATCTGATGCAGATCCACTGTAGTGTGACGGACCATGAGCCGGACGTTTCCACGACGGAGGCGCTATTGGGGTTGAAGCGCTCCGGCGAGATCCGTTACCTGGGAGCCAGCGTGTACAGCGAGAAGGCAGGAGCGGCGGCGATGGCATCCGGGCATTTCGACTGTTTGCAAGTTGCGTACAATGCACTGGATCGCAGAGTGGGAAACACCTTGCTTCGCGCGGCCGGGCAGGAGAGTATGGGGATTCTAGCGCGATCGGTGTTGCTGAAGGGCGCGTTGACGGACCGTGTGGAACGTCTGCCAGAGGAACTGGCGGGGTTGAAATCAGCGGCGCGGGAGTTGGAGCGGCTGGCGGCCAATGAAGTAGAGTGTCTGGCTGAATTGGCGTATCGTTATGCGTTAAGCGAACCGGCCATCGACAGTGTTCTGGCGGGAGTGACAAGTGTTCGAGAGTTGGACCAAGCCCTGCGATGGGCTGCGCTGGGGGCGCTATCGCCAGCGCTACAGAATGGAATTCGCGCGATGCCGATGCTTTCAGAAAAGATGTTGACACCCGCGTTCTGGCCCACGCTCACATGACGATTCCGATCACTATGGGGGAAGGCAATACTCCATTGATCCAGAGTCCCCATGCGATGTCGCTGTTCTTTAAGATGGAGAGCTGCAATCCGTCGGGATCCTACAAAGACCGGTTCATTGCGGCGGAATTGGCGGATGTTCTGGCGCGAGGGTCGCGATCGTGCGTGGCAACGTCGTCTGGCAATACGGGATCGGCGCTGTCGGCTTATTGCGCGCGGTACGGGCTTCCCTGTTTGATTCTGGTGAACGAGGATGCGCCCTCGGGAAAGCTGGCACAGATGCGGGCCCATGGCGCGATTGTGATGCGTATTCCGCAGTTCGTAACATCGCCTAAGATTACCGAGGCGGTGTTTCTGCAACTCCGCGAGTTCGCCGATTCCAGCGGCGCGGCGTTAGTGGTTTCCGCTTTCCGCTACTGTCCGGTGGGGATGCGTGGCGTGCAGGGAATCTCGCGTGAGATTGCATTGCAGCTGCCTGAGGTGGAACACGTATTCGTTCCGGTGGGCGGCGGCGGGTTGTACTCAGCCGTGGTTCAGGGCTTTGCAGGATTGGAGCGGATGCCACGGATCCACGCGGTGCAGCCCGAGGGATGTCCGACGCTGCTGGATGCGTTTACGAATTCACGCGAAGATATACGCGCGGTGGAAAGCACGACGCGGATCAGCGGGTTATCCGTACCGTTCGATATCGACGCCGGTTTGGCGCTGCGGCTTGTGCGCCAGCATGGCGGAATGGTGTGGGGCGTATCCGATGCGGAAGTTTTCGAGGCGCAGCGATTGCTGTTACGAACCGAGGGCGTTTACACTGAGCCCGCGGGAGCCACTGGCTTCGCGGGATACCGCAAGGCGCTGGCGTGCGGTGCGATACACGCGCAAGATCGCGCGGTTTGCCTGGTGACAGGGAGCGGGTTCAAAGACCCTGTCTCTATTGAACAGGCTGCTAGCGGACTGGAGTCACCGATGGTTTCTTACACTAACGTTTTGAGCGAACTCCACAGGTTGGTGGAGGCGAGGTAAACAATTTATGCAATTCATTCGAACCAGTTCTACTTTTCCCTTTAGCGCCGCGGTGATCCATTCGGGGCGCACTCTTGAGACTGTGCTGACCGGGATTGCGCCCGGGGCTTCGACGCCGATTGCGGGCGGCGTGGAGGCGGAGATGCGGGAGATTCTGCGGCAGTTGGACGAGATTCTGGCTGAGGCCGGCGTGGATAAGACCGCGATTGTATCGGCACGGCTCTACCTGCAGGATGTGAATCGCGATGTGGCCGCGGTGAATGCGATCTATAAGGAATATTTCGGCAGTCATCCTCCGAACCGCCGCTGCTATGGGGTGGATTTGCAGGTGAAGATGCTGGTGGAAGCGGCGTTTGTGGCGGAATTGCCCTGAGGATTGCTATGAAGCGGGTGGGAGTTGCGGGCTTTCTACACGAGTCGAATACCTTTCTGGGGGTGCCGACTACCTATGAGCAATTCGCGGCGACCAGCCTGACGCGCGACAGCGAGATGCTGGAACGCTGGCGCGATTCGCACCACGAGTTGGGAGGAATGTTGCGCGGTCTTGTTGCTGAGGACATTGCCATCGTTCCGCTGGTGGCGACGTTCGCGGTGCCTAGCGGAACGATCTCGGCGGAGGGGTTTGAGGCGGTTGCCGATGAGTTGCTGGACGCGATCCGGAAGGCCTTGCCGCTGGATGGATTGTTGCTGGCGCTGCATGGAGCCACTGTGTCTGAAGCTTACCGGGATGCTGACGGCGAGGTGTTGCGGCGGGTGCGGGAGTTGGTGGGAGACGAGATGCCGGTGGTAACGACGCTGGATCTGCACGCGAATGTCTCCGAGGCGATGATTCAGCACGCGACAGCCACTGTGGCTTATCGTTCCAATCCGCATTTGGATCAAGAGCAGAGGGGTGCGGAGGCGGCGGCGATTCTGGCCCGAACGTTGCGCGGAGAAGTGAGCCCGGTGCAGGCGATAGAGCGGCCGCCGATGCTGGTGCATATTTCGCGGCAGTTCAGCGGGGAGAGTCCGGCGCGTGAGCTTTACGACGATGTGGCTGCGGTGATGGCGTGGCCGGGAATTCTTTCCGCGAGTGCGGCAATGGGATTCCCGTATGCGGATGTGGAAGAGATGGGCGCGAGCTTTCTGGCGGTGGCCGATGGAGACGATGCGCTGGCACGCCGCGCGGCACAGTGGATGGCGAGGCGGGCGTGGAATCGGCGCGCGGAATTTGTGGGACAGCTTCCGAGCCCGGCTGAAGCTGTGCGGATGGCGGCGGCAGCGACGGAGTTGCCCGTGGTGCTGATGGACGTTGGCGACAACGTTGGCGCGGGCAGCCCGGGAGATTCGACGATTCTTTTCGAGGAAGTGATGCGGCAGGGTGTTCGTAATGCGTTGGTGATTCTTTACGACCCCGCGGCGGTGGAGCGTTGCGTGACTGCGGGTATTGGAGCCGACGTACGTGTAGCGGTGGGCGGGAAGACAGATGTGCGCCACGGTGCGCCGGTGATGATTAGCGGCCGGGTGCGAACGCTGTCCGATGGGAAGTTTGTGGAGACACAGATCCGGCACGGGGGTTGGGGTGCAATGGACCAAGGGACGACGGCGGTGGTGGAAACCGCTGAGGAACATACGGTGGTGCTGACGAGCAAACGGATGGCGCCGATGAGTCTGGAGCAGGTATTGAGTCTGGGGATTCATCCCGAACGAAAACGGATTTTGATAGTCAAAGGAGTGGTGGCGCCGAGGGCTGCGTATGAGCCAGTGGCGGCGCTTATTGTTCTGGTGGATTCAGCAGGCGTGACCAGTGATAATCCGCGCCATTTCGATTACAAGCACCGGCGAGTACCGCTGTTTCCGCTTGAGGACGAGGCGGTGTATGGAGAATCTTGATGGCAAGGTGGCGCTTGTTACCGGAGGCGCCAGCGGGATTGGCCTGGGGATCGCGCGGATTCTGGCGGAGCGCGGCGCTAGACTGGCGATTGCTTACTTTGATGAATCCCAGGTTGAGCCGGCGCGCGTTGCGTTGAGTGATGCCGAGGTGATTTTTCTGCGCGCGGATATTCGCAACCGCGCCCAGGTAGGGCGGATGACGGATGACGCCGTGGAGCATTTTGGGGCGATCGATATTCTGGTAAACAGCGCCAGCCTGACGGGCCGGGTGGGCGTAGCTGCGTTTCTGGATTGCACTGGGGAACAGCTGGACGCGATTGTGGACACGAATCTGAAGGGGACGTTTCATGTTTCGCAGGCCGTTGCGCGGTTCATGGTGGTGAGGGGAGACGGAGGCAGCATTATTAACATTTCCTCAGTAGGCGCGTTCGCGGGCCAGGAGTTCGCATCGGCCTATTGCGCGACGAAAGCGGGGCAGGCGGCGATGGTGCAGACGATGGCGATTGAACTGGCGCCGTACGGAATTCGCGTAAATGCCGTCGCTCCGGGAGATATTTTCACACCGGCGAACGCCACGATTACGCAGGACCTGGCGTATGGCGGGGCGTCCGGCAAGTATGTGCGGGCAACTCCACTGGGACGGCGGGGAACGGCGGAGGAAATTGGGCGAGTGGTTGCGTTTCTGGCTTCCAGCGATGCGTCGTTTGTAACGGGAACCACGGTGGTGGCGGACGGCGGCCTCCTGGCTTACTAGGTTTACACTCTGTCGACAGTGTACTAAACTGGCTACACACGCCAATGAGATATTTCGTGCTTTTCTCCCTGCTGTCGATGGCTGCTTCCGCGGCTGACTTTGAAACCGGCGCCGTCAAGCGATCCGATGGGGCTGCGTTCCACATGAATACAATTCCACAGATTGCCCGATTGTCGAATGGACAATTGTTGACGGTGTGGTGGGTTTCCCCAAAAGATCAGCCACGGGGCGCGATCTATGGCTCCTTCTCGTCCGATTCGGGTCGTGCCTGGTCTGAACCAAAAGTGCTGATTGAAGATGCGGTGCGGACCAGCGGAGATCCTAACATTCTGGTGGACGGGAAGAAGGTGTTTGTCTTCTCCACCCAAGTGATTGTTCCTAACAAGATCAGCAAGAGTTGGATTGCTATGGTGCGCAGTGACGATGACGGCAAGACGTGGTCAAAGCCTGCCGATATTCCGATTCCGCGGCAGTATGTTGCCGGAAAACAACACAATGGGATCAAGTTGCGCGATGGCACGTATATGTTCGGCGTGGCTTGGGACAAGTGGCCGGAGATCGGCATGGCTGCCCGTACAGAGGGCGAGATGGACCTTACCACCGGCGTGATGCTTTCGAAAGACGGAGAGCATTGGACGCTGCGCGGAGCGGTGCATACGTTTGTGGACAAGATCAGCCCGAATAGCACCAACGGACTGTGCGAGCCGTCGTTGGTGGAGTTGGATAGCGGCGAGGTTCTGATGATTTTGCGGTCCGGCGATTCGTTTCATTACGAGAGCCGCAGCAGCGATGGGGGGATTACGTGGTCGGCTCCGATGCGGAGTTCGCTGCCGGGAAACAATACTCCGTCGGCGCTTTGGCGGCTGGATCAGAACACGAAGGAAATCATTGTGGTGTGGAATAGTTCTCCATTAGCTCGCTATCCGTTGAGCACCGCAATTTCGGCTGATGGCGGGAAGACCTGGAGCACACCGCGGATACTGGCGAAGACGGAAGGGTTGCAAGTATCGTACCCCGGCATTACGCAGGCGAGCGACGGAACGTTTGTGGCGGTGTGGCAACAGCAGTTGAAGGAAGGCGGGCGAGATATTCGCTGGGCACGATTCACACGGGAATGGGTGCTGGGCAAATGAATTTCGACTTGACCAGTGTTCCGGTTGGATCGAAGCAAAGGTCGTTGTTGGAAGTATCTTCGGAGATCACTCTTCCGGTGTTGGCGGTGCGCGGCGGCGCGCCGGGGCCGACGCTGTTGGTGAGCGCCGGCGTGCATGGCGACGAATACGAGGGTGTGCGGACGATCTTCGACGTATTTGAATCTTTGGATGCGCCGGCGATGAGCGGGAACTTCCTGGCGGTACCGGTGATGAATCCGCCCGCGTTCTGGAATCTTTCGCGTACGAGTCCGCTGGACGGCGCGAATCTGGCTCGCGTTTTCCCTGGCTCGGCTTCGGGGACACCGACGGAGATGATTGCGTTTCACTTCGACCAGCACATTTTGCCACTGGCGAATTTCTACGTGGACTTGCACAGCGGCGGTGTGAAGTGCGCGATGCCCACTTTGATTGGTTATCTGGAAACGGATGCGCCAGCGGCTGCGGCTGCGGAGATTTTCGGGGCTCCGGTGATCTGGCGCCATCCAAATGTTCCGCCGGGGCGCACACTGTCAGCGGCGAACGACCGGGGGATTCCCTGCCTTTATGCAGAGGCGCGCGGAGCAGGCAGAATCGACGCCGGCGATTTGAATTGCTATCGGCGCGGCGTGTTGAATTTGCTGAAGCACCTGGGCATTGTTCGTGGCGAGCCCGATGTTCCCGAACATGCGATTCGGCTTTATGGCGATGGCAATGTGGATGGCAGCGTCGCGAGCGAGGTGCGCGGCTTTCTGATTCCTCGTGTGGTATTGCTGGAGGCTGTTAAAAAAGGTCAGGTGTTGGGAGTGCTGGTGGATGTATCCGGAATAGAGATTGAAACGTTCCATGCACCCTGCCAAGGCGTGGTGGTGTTGATCCACGAATGTCCACTGGTTCATCCGGATGAGCCGCTGTTTCTGATTACGAGGCCGATGTGATGAAACTGATGCTGCTTACTCCGCTTTTGTTGGCCGCGATGAAATGGGAACAGCGGGCGCCATTGCCGCAAGCGCGTTCGGGCTGCGGGGCGGGCGTGATTGGGAAACGGATGGTTGTTGCCGGCGGAAGCTATTGGGATGGAGATAAGAAGTATTGGAGCGACCGCACCGATCTGTTTGATGCGGAGACCGACACGTGGTCAACGGGCGCGCCGATGCCCGAACCGCGGAGCGACGCGGCCTCAGCCACGTTTGGCGGCGGAGTTTACGTGTTTGGAGGAGTGGCGGGTGGCGCACTTTCGAGCGATGCGCTGCGGTTTGACGGTGATGGATGGAGCGCCGTTGCCGGGGCAAAGCTTCCGGCGCCATTGATGTACCCGGTGGCCGCGACTACGGACAAAGGGATTCTGCTGCTGGGCGGACTGACTGTGATGGGCGACTTATCGTCGGCCAACCGTGCGCTGTGGATGTGGTCACCCGGCGCGGGATGGACGAAGCGGGCCGATTTTCCGGGAGTGGTTCGAGTGTCTGCCGCAGTCGCCGTGACAAAAAATAGGCTTTATGTTTTTGGAGGAATTCATCAGGACAAGGCGGGCGGACCGCTTACGAATTTGCAGGATGCCTGGAGCTTTGACATCGAACGGAACTTGTGGACTGAACTTCCCAAACTGCCGGTGGCGCGGAGAGCGTGGGCGGCCATCGCGGTGGACGGGCAAATCTTGCTACTTGGCGGGTATACCGATTCGTTTTCGGCGGACATCTATTCGTTTGATCTGACGAGTAACGAGGTGCGCCCGGCAGGTGTACTGCCGCACCCTCTTGCTGACGCCCGATTTGTGCGGATTGGAAAGCGAGTGTTGACTGCGGGTGGTGAATCGGGCAACAAGATTCGAAGCAGTTGGACTTTTGAAGGGATGCCGTGAAGACGCTGGAGCTTTTCCAATTGCGGGATAAAGTTGCGCTTGTGAGCGGCGGGGCCGGAATCGTTGGCAAGTTTCTGGTGCGCGGCTTGGCGGAGGCTGGGGCAACGGTGGTGGTGGCTTCGCGCGGATTAGCTTCGTGCGAAGCGGTGGCGGCGGAGATGCGGGCCGAGGGTCTGGACGTGTTTCCGGAGCAGTGCGACTTCACATCGGAGACTGACATCAGGGCGTTGCGCGGACGGTTATTGGGCCAGTATGGGCGCGTTGATATTTTGTTCAACAACGCGGTGGCTCGATCTGGCGGCGAGTTGATGGATACTACCGTTGCGGAATGGGAATCCGTGATGGCGCTGAACTCCACGGGACTGTTTCTTTCGTGCCGCCTATTCGGCGAGGCGATGATGGAACGCAAGCGCGGAAGCATCGTGAATGTTGCATCGATCTATGGGATGGTGGGGCCGGATTTTTCGATTTACGAAGGTACGCCGATCCACAATTCGGTCTCCTACGCCTATGCAAAAGGCGGCATGATCAACCTGACACGGTATTTGGCAAGCTACTTTGCGCCGCACGGAATCCGGGTGAATACGCTGTCGCCTGGTGGCGTATTGGCGGGCCAGCCGGAGCGATTCATTGAGAACTACGGGAAGAAAGTGCCGATGGGACGACTTGCGAACGGAGCGGATTTACAGGGCACCGCGGTGTTTCTGGCGTCCGATGCCTCGGCCTATGTTACGGGCCAGAACGTGGCGGTAGATGGCGGTTGGACTGCGATATGAAGACGTTTTCCGTGCTGGATTACACGGCTGTGGTGCTCTATCTGTTGGCTATCGCCGCATTTGGGAGTTCTTTCTATCGTCGTAACAGCACGGCCCGGGAATACTTTCTGGGCAATCGCTCCATGTCGTGGCTACCGGCCGGGATCTCCATTATCGCGGCTGATTTGAGCGCGATCTCCGTGATGGGGGCACCGGCATGGGCGTACAAGAACAATCTGGAACTGATGTGGGTGGCGGTGGGCTATCCGTTAGTGGCCCCGCTGGTGGTTCTGGTGTTTGTACCGTTCTATTCCAGTTTGAATCTCTACACTGCCTATGAGTATCTGGAGCGGCGATTTAGCTTGGGGGTGCGGCTGTTTTCGAGTGGACTGTTTCAGCTGTTGCGCAGCTGGCATGTGGCGGTTGCCCTTTATGGGCCGGCATTAGTGATCAACCTGGTGACCGGGTTGCCCGTGTGGAAGTGTGTGCTGGCGATGGGAATGTTCACCACTTTTTACACGACGCTGGGAGGCATCAAAGCAGTTATCTGGACGGATGTGATTCAGTTCTGCACGGTGACGTCGGGAATCATTGTGATTCTGATGACGGCGATCTTCCGCACGCCCGGTGGTGTTACGGAGGTGTGGCGCATTGCCAGCGAGAACGGCAAATTGCATTTCATGAATACATCGCTTGATCCGACGCAGCTGACCACCATCTGGTCTTGCATTGCCGGCGGCGCGATTCTGTCGCTGGCGCCTTTGACTACCGATCAGGCCATTCTGCAGCGACTGTTCACGACGAAATCAGAGAAGGACTGCCGGCGATCGGTGATCCTGCAAAGCTTGGTAATTGTGCCTGTCACGTTGATGCTTTACTCGGTGGGGATCGCGTTGTTTGCATTCTACCGGGCGCATCCGGAGCGGGTAGCCGGGCTTACTACGAACAACGCGATTGTGCCGCTTTTTGCCGTGCAGGAACTGCCTAGCGGCGTGGCGGGACTGGTGATTGCGGCGATCTTCGCGGCATCCATGGCGGTGATGTCGGCCGGCATCAATTCCTTGACTACGGCGACCACCGTGGATTTTTATCAACGCGTCTACAGAAAGCATGAAACGCCGGAGCATTATGCGCGTGCGGGGAGAGTAGGCACGATGGTGTGGGGCGGGCTGGTTACGATTCTGGCGCTTTTCGCACATTTGGCGGGGGATCTGGCGGTGGCCTATACACGGGTGAGCAGTGTGCTGTCGGGTCCGATGTTGGGAATCTTTCTGTTGGGTACGATGACGCGGCGCGCCACCTCCACCGGATCCATGATCGGCGGGATTGCGGGAATGGTTGCGGTGCTGCTGGTGATTACGCAAACGAACTGGAGTTTTTTCTATCTGGGGCTAATTGGAACGCTGACCACTTTCGCAGTTGGACTTGCAGCCAGCCTGTTCACTGGAGCGCCGGCTCCGGAGCAACTTCGGGGGCTGGTGGTTGGAGACATTCCGGCGATGGACACGGTTTAAGGAGCACTATGACAACTCGACGCACTCTTTTGCGATCCTGCGCCTGGCTTCCGGCGCTTGTGGCAGCAAGACCATCGCAGGCAGCGGTCTCCCCGGCGCAATTCAAAGAAAAGCTGACTGGACCGATTTGTTCGGTGCCGACAGTGTACACAGAGGATTTCGCGATCGATCATTCCGGGATCAAGCGAATTGTCGAGTGTGGATTGAAGGCGGGCAGCCATGTGTTTGGGCTTACCGCGGGAAATAGCCAGTACGACCGGTTGACGTATGCCGAGATCAAGAGCTTAACCACCACCCTGGTGAAAGCAGTGAATGGCCGCGGGTTGGTGATTGGCGCGACGGGACCGTGGTGGACCGGGCAGGCGGTGGATTACGCGAAGTTTGCGGAATCCGCCGGCGTGGATGCGGTGCAAGTGTTTCTGCCGCCATATGGCGACGACGACATGCTGTTTGACCACTTCCGCCAGATTGCGACTGCGACCAAGTGCGCGATTGTGCTACATGGCCAAGTGCCAATGCCGTTACTGAAGCGGATTCTGGCCTTTGAATCGATTGTTGCGTATAAAGAAGAATATCCGGTGATCTATAGCGTGGAGGTATTCACGCAGTATGGGAAGCGGCTGAACATTTTTTCTGGTGGACAGAAGTCCCGCTATCTGATGTATCAACCTTACGCGATGCAGGCGTACTACAGTACATTCTCCACGTTTGAGCCAAGCGTTCCAAAGCTATTCTGGAAGGCCTGCGAGCGCGGCGACACGGCCGGTGCGGTGGACGTTGTGAAGCGGTATGACGTTCCGTTCTTCGCCAAGTTTTCTCATCCCTTCTGGCGGGCGACGATGGAAAACTTTGGAACAGCCCGCCGATTTGTGAGGCCCCCGGACCGCGCCTTCACTGCCGCCCAGACCGCGGAACTTAAGTCATTTTATTCGAGCTTAGGGTTATAAATTCATTCGCGTGTTACGGTTGACCTGCGGTTGCGGTTAGTGTATAAACGAGTCTACTGTCGACAGACGACATAAGGAGGAATCACCGATGCGACTCTCCATCGCAGTTCTGCTCGCGCTTTGCGCGGTTACGGTTCAGGCGCAAACCACCGCGGGCATACGAGGCACGGTTACGGATGCAAGCAACGCCTCGATTGCGGGCGCCCGCGTGGAAGCGCACAATGTGCAGACTGGATTGACGGCGAAGGCAACTTCCGGGGCCGACGGAAGCTATACCCTGACGCTGCTGCCGATTGGCGAATACAGATTGGTGGTGGAAGCCTCCGGATTCAAAGTAGCTGAGTTTTCCAACATCACATTGGCCAATCAGCAAGTTGCCGGACTGAACGTTTCCTTGCAGGTTGGCGCGGTGAGCGAGCGGGTGGAAGTGACAGCGGGAGCGCCGCTGGTGAATACGCAGACGACAGAGGTTGGGCAATTGATTGAGGCGCGGTCGATTGTAGAATTGCCGCTTAACGGACGCAATCCGCTGCAACTGGCGACGCTGGTGGCCGGAGTGAGCGGAGAAAAGGTGCATACGCAACTGGTGGGCAACGATGAGCGCGACGCCACGCGCATGAGCGTGAACGGCAACCGCTTGAAGATGACTCAATACAACCTGGACGGCGGCGAGTACGCCGGCTTGCGGATGAACACCGGGCTTAACTATCCGAATCCCGACGCGGTGGCCGAGTTCCGGTTCATCACGAACAACTACAGCGCGGAGTTCGGCAAGAATCCCGGAGGCGTGATGAATGTGGTGACGAAATCGGGCACGAACGATTTCCACGGATCGGCGTTCGAGTTCAATCGCAACAGCGCGTTTGCGGCGCGGAGTTTCTTTCAGCCTAAGGTGACTCCACTGAACCAGAATCAATACGGCTTCAGCGGCGGCGGGCCGGTGTTGAAGAACAAGATCTTTCTTTTCGGCACTGGCCAATGGCTGAAAGTGCGGGCAGGCCGCGCGGTGAGTAGCTACTTTCCACCGACCGCATTGGAACGGGCGGGAGACTATTCGAAGACGGTGGCGGCCATCAAGAACCCGACTACCGGCATCCCGTTTCCGGGAAACATCATTCCGCTTTCGCTGTTCGATCCCGTGGCCACTAAGCTGATCAAGCTGCTGCCGCTGCCGAATTCCCCCGACGGCCGCTATATTGGCGCGGCTGCCGAACCGGTGAACAACAATCAGTATCTGATCAAGGGCGACTACATTCAGAACGAACGCAGCCGCTTGACTGCGTCCTACTTCGACGACAATACCCTTTCCACTTCACTGCTGGACTTCGGGCGGTTCGGTACGCCGTTGTTGAACACTACAGGACCGCCGGCCAAGAGCAGCAGCGCTCACAGCCGTGCGGCGATTGCCAATCACACATTCACGATTCGCCCGACGCTGCTGAATCAGTTCCGCTTTGGATTCGTAAAGGTAGATTGGAATGTGTCCGACCAGGGGCGCGGGCCTAACCTGATCGATCTTGGTTCCAATTTCCCGAACCAACCGCCATACATGGATGTCCCGCACATTCAGGCGGCGACGCGCATTTTCAATTCGGGCGGCAACAACATTTTATCCAGCTCCAACGATTTTCAATTCTCCGATCTTGCCACCTGGGTGGTTGGGCGGCACAACGTGAAATTCGGCGGTGAATACAAGTATATTCAGCTTTTCGCCCTGCAGAGCGGCAATACGCACGGTGTGTTTCAGGCAAGCGGTGCGATCACCGGTGATGCGCTGGCCGATTTCCAGCTGGGGAAGGCGAACTTCTTCGTCTCAAACCAACTGGGCGGCGATTACCGTTCTAACTACATGGCCGCGTTTGTGCAGGACGACTTCAAGTTGACGCGCAATTTTGTTTTGAATCTGGGACTGCGCTATCAAGTGTCCACGCCGTACAAGGCGCTTAAAACGACGAAGACGGTGGATGGCGGATTTGTTGCGCCGGCCTCGACGTTTATCCCTGGAAGGAAATCGCAGGTTTTTGTGAATGCACCGGTGGGCTTGCTTTATCCCGGGGACCCTGGGATCGCCGACGGCATTCTGCATACGGACAAGAATGATTTTAGTCCGCGCGTGGGTTTCGCCTGGGACGTATTCGGGAATGGCAAAACGAGCATCCGCGCGGCTTACGGGCTGTTCTATGCCACGCAGACCGGGGACGCGACTACGCCGTCGGGATATAGCGCGCCGTTCTTCATTAACTTCAATGTTCCGGTAACGCCGAGTTTTGTCTCACCGATTCCGGTGGCCCTGCAGAGCGCGTTCCCGGTACCGACTGGGAAGAACCTTAACTTCTCACCCTATCAGCCGTTGACGATTCAAGGGATCAACCCCAATGCAGTGAACCCGACGGTGCAGCAGTTCAACTTCACGGTGCAGCAACAGCTGCCAGGCAGGATTGCGGTGCAGGCCGGGTGGGTTGGCAACGTAACGCATCACCTGGAGTATTACCAACATCTGAATCCAGCGGTCTATGCCGCCGGGAACGACGCCGCGGGGAATCCACTTTCAACCATCGCCAACACGAACTCACGGCGGCGGTTGAACTTGGCGAATCCTCCGGTTGGCACGGAACCATTTCGGTATGGCGCTGTTTCGGTGGGCAACTCCATTGCGAATAGCAACTATCACTCGTTGCAGGCGGAGGTGCGTAAGAATTTCTCAAACGGCTTGACGCTGCTGAACTCCTATACGTGGGCGAAAGCAATTGATGCGGCATCCGTTTATTTATCGAATGGCCTTGCTACCGATATGCCGCAAAATGCCGAAGATATGAAGGGCAGCCGCGGGCTGGCGCAGTTCGATCAGCGGCAGCGGAACGCGACCAGCATTGTTTATTCGACGCCTTCCGTGACGAAGCCGCTGGGCATTTCCAACGGGTTCACTTCGCGGCTGCTGGATCATTGGGATCTTGGAACTATCGTCATCCTTGCCGGCGGATTGCCCTTCAACGTTGTGTCAGGTGTGGATAACTCGCGTACCGGTTATGGACAGGACCGGCCGAATCTGGTTGGAACCCCTGGGTTGTCAACCAGCCGCAGTAAAGGGGACCGGATTCTTAAATACTTCAATCCGGCGGCTTTTGTGGCGAACCCGATTGGAACGTTCGGCAACTTCGGACGTGATGTGCTGATTGGACCGGGGACGGCGAACGTGGACTTCACGGTGAACAAGGACTTTCCGATCAACGAGCGGCTGGGCAAGATGCAAGTCCGGTTTGAATTCTTCAACTTCTTCAACCGGGCGAAATTCGATAACCCGAATGCAAGTCTGGCTGCACCTGCACAGATTGGAAAGATCACCAACGCAGGGCCGGGCCGCATTGTTCAATTTGGGGCGAAGTACATTTTCTAAATGAAAACCTGTCTATTGGCGCTAATGGCGGTGGCGGCCTGCGCGGCCGCGGAGCCGCGGGAAATCAGCTACGACGGTGTTCTTAGTATGCCGGCGCGGCTGAAGGATGGCCGGTTGATCAGTCTGGCGGCCGTGGCCCGGCCTTTTTCCGACATGGAGAAGGACGGGCCGGAGCAGCCAGTGTTCCGGCGGATATCCAGCGATAACGGGAAGACCTGGCCGGCGGGCGAAAAGGTTTTTGCGTATCCGGCAGGGTTGGGCACGTTTACTTCGCAGACTTACACGCTGGTGGATCAGAAGGGCTACGTTCATGCATTCAACGTTCGCTATTTCAAATTGTCGAATGCGAAGCTGATGAGCCGGGGGCACAGCGAGTTGTTCCACTGCGTTTCCAAGGACGACGGCAAGATGTTCAGCACGCCGAGCCGGGTGAATTTTGGCCACGAGTATACAGGGGCGATCAATTCGATTATTCAACTGAAATCCGGGCGTATTGTGGGAGGCCTTTCCTACACTAGCGATCATATTGTGGAAGGCGTGAACCAGTATGAATTCCGGGTGGTGACGTTTTTTTCAGACGATAACGGTGAGACGTGGAGGCCGGGGCAGGACGAGATTCGCGTGCCTTTCGGGCCGCAGGTGGTGCATCCGGGTGCGATTGAGCCGATACTTACGGAGCTTACTCCGAACCATGTCTGGCTGCTGATACGGACACAGACGCTGCGATTCTACGAAGCCTTTTCCACGGACGGCGGGCGGTCGTTCGATGCGCCACGGGCCAGCCGGTATATGGCTCCGGATTCGCCGGGCGCGGTGGTTCGACTGAAAGACGGGCGACTGTTGATGTGTTGGAACGACATTCAGTCGTATCCAAATGGAGTCTCCGGGCACTTCCGACAGCATCTGTACGCGGCCCTCTCAAGCGACAATGGCGCCACGTGGTCGAAGCCGCGAAGAGTGGCGCCGCTGCAATCGCCGGAGAATCCGGGAAGCCGCGGCGACTATCCTTATCTCTGCGAGACAGCCGACGGATCCGTGCTGCTGTACTATACGCGATTCGGATTGCGGCCAGGGGCGAGCTATGAGAAGCAGCACAACGAGCTGGTTCGATTGGATGCATCGTGGCTGAAGGAGTCCGCGCACTAAAGCTTATTGTGGGAACATGCGGATTACATCGCGCCTGAGCCTGGTTGGTAGTTTGCAGTATGGCTTGGCTGGTCCGTTCGATTGCAGTGTGTATGCGATTCGCGGGCCGGGTGGAGTGGTCCTTATCGATTCCGGCGGCGGCACACACACCGATACGCTGATTGGCAATCTGAGAGAAGACACGGGTGCTGCTGTTTGCTCGGCTGTTCTGCTGACGCATTGTCATCCGGACCATGCGGCCGGGGCTTCTTCGTTACGGGAGTTGACTCGCTGTGCGGTACTTGCACCCGAGGTGTCGCGCGCCGCAATTGAAAATGCGGACGAGACTGTGACAGGGTTGCGGGCTGGGCGCGAGGCAGGTGTCTATCCGACCGGTTTCCAACTGCGGCCGTGCCCCGTTGATGAAGAGTTGGTGGACGGAAAAGAGGTTGACGTTTGCGGGTTGGCAATCCGGCCCATTCACGTTGCGGGGCACAGTCTGGATTCAACTGCTCTGCTGGTGGAGTTGGACGGGCAACGGCTGCTGTTCACCGGGGACATTCTCTTTTACGGCGGGGTGCTGGGGCTGATCAATACCGAAGGGTCTGAACTGGCGGGATACCGCCGCGATATTCACAAGCTGGGTGGACTGGGTGTGGATGCGCTGCTTCCGGGGCACGGCATGTTCACTTTGGTGAACGGGCAGAAACACGTTGACTGCGCGATTGAGCAGATGGCGAAGGGCTTTGTTCCGCGGATGGTGGGCCAGGGCGATCTGATCTTCTGACACTCTCAGCGGTAGAACGGTTGCCAGGTGAGCCGGCGCGGGCCGTAATGAGGTTCGGGCTTTCCGAGTTCCAACGCTCCCAAGTCAGGGGCGCGGCCGGTGAAGCCGTCATTCACCGTTGGAATGGGCACGGCTGCATCCACTTCACGGCTGCCGGGCTTCAAATCGGAAATCCAGATCCATTGCGTGATCCCGCACAGATCGATTGACGGCCGTCCGTGTATACTCCTCTTCATATGCCACAAATTACGAGGCGGTTGTTTGTTGCGGGGCTTGCGGGCGCTGCTGGTTCGCAAATTGGCCGGGCACAGAGCGATGTGGTGATTGAGCGTGATCTGCCAGGCAAACCGCATGCCGGTAAAGTGCTGGCCGCGATTCAACCGCACGCCGACGATATTCCGATTTTTGCCGGCGGCCTGGTGGCGAAGTTGATTCGCGAAGGCTATACGGGGTATTTGATCCGCACTACCATCGACGATGCCGCGGGGCCTGGAGTGGGCGCCGAGAGCGTGATTGCGAACTATCGCGACAATCTGGAAGTGGCGCGGGCATTGGGGTTGAAGAAGACTTATGATTTCAACTATCGCAATCATCAGATGGATGGCGTGGAGCGGTTGGAGTATCGGGCGCGGCTGATTTTTCTTATCCGTCTGCTGAAGATCGATACGGTGATTTGCTACGACCCTTGGGGATCGTATGAAGAAAATCCCGACCACTACTTTACGGCGCAAGGCGTGGAGGCGGCGTGCTGGATGGCGGGTGGCGACAAGGACTATCCGGAACACTTCGACGCCGGGGTGCAGCCGCATTCGGTGACGACGAAGTATTATCACGCGCGCGGGCCGCAGTTGGTGAATCGCGTGGTGGATATCAGTTCGGTGATCGACACAAAGGTGGCGTCGAATCTCGCCAATAAAGCTCAAGGACCAGCCGGTGAGAACGGGGCGAGGCTGCGGGCGCGGATGACTCAGGAAGGGAAGCGATTGCCGATGCTGGGGAATGACGACGCGACGGCGAATCGGGAATATATCAAGCAGGTGGTGCTGAAACGAGACCGGGAACTGGGAGCGAAGTATGGCTTGCAATTTGCGGAGGCGTACCACCACATTGGACCGGCGACGGATGGGGCTGAACTGGAAGAGCTGATCCGCAGAAATGCGGTTCCTGCACGGCGCGAGTAGTATAATCCGTCGCATGCATCGATTGATCCTGCTTCTGCTCAGTGCGGGCGTGCTTGCGGCGCAGGACCGCGCGGAAAGGCTGCTGCGGGACATACTGATCTTCGACGCGCATATCGATACGCCGCGTTTTTTTGCCGACGAAGGCTACCGGCTGCGGGATAAACACGATTACTACGAACTGGACATCCCGCGGATGAGAGCGGGCAAGCTGGGCGCGGTGCTTTTCGGCATCTACGCGCAGCCGCAGGACTATCCGCCGGCTGCCTGGCTGCCGCGTGCACTGGAATGCCTGGAGGCGCTGCACCGCGAGGTGGCGGCCAATCCGAAGGACATGGAGTTCGCCTATACGGCGGCGGATGTGGAGCGCATCCACAAGTCCGGCAAATTGGCGGCGATGGCGAGCCTGGAAGGCGGACATTTGATTGCCGACAGTATACCGGTGCTGCGGGTGTTTTACCGGTTGGGAATTCGCTACATGACCTTGGCGCATTTTGCGTCGAACGGTTTTGCGGATTCCATGACCGGCACGGAACTGCACGGTGGCTTGTCAAAATCCGGGCGCGAGCTGGTGCGGGAAATGAACCGGCTGGGCATGATGGTGGACGTTTCGCATATTTCCGATAGGGCTGTGCTGGACGCGGTGGAAGTGAGCAAGGCACCGGTGCTGGCGTCGCATTCCTCCGCCAAGGCGATGGCGCCGATTGTGCGAAATATGCCGGACAACGTGATCCAGGCGATTGCGCAGAAGGGCGGGGTGGTGTGTATCAATTTTCATGCTGGGTATCTGGAGAAGGCGGCGTATGACGTTTATGCGAAGAACCGGCCCGCGCGCGATGAAGAGATCAAGCAGGTGCTGCTTTCGCGCGCTTCCGATCCGGCGCGGTGGGAGACGGTCCGCGAGATTCAGCGCAAGTATTTTGCACTGATGCCGAAGGTGGATTACACAGTGTTGCTCAAACATATCGATCATGTGGCGAAGGTGGCGGGGGCGGACCACGTGGGCCTGGGATCGGATTTCGATGGCATCTCCGGCATGGCGCCTACCGGAATGGAAGACGTATCGAAGTATCCGGTTCTGGTGAAGGGCTTGATCGGGCTGGGGTATTCCGACCAGGACATTCGGAAGATTATGGGACTGAACATTCTGCGCGTTTTGCGCGCTAACGAGGAGGCGGCGGAGAAGCGATGAGACGACGCGAATTTCTGGCGAGTGCGGCGGCGGCGCCGCTATTGCTTCGAGGGCAGACTGGCAAAAAGCGAATTGCATGCTTGTCCTCTACTTATTTTGTGCGCTCGCATTCGGACAACATCATCACGCGATTTCTGGAAGGATATTGGATTGGCCCGAAATACTACGAGCCGCCGTTTGAGGTGGTCTCGTTGTGGATGGACCAAAAGCATCCGGCGGATGTGGGCCACCGGTTGGCCAAAGCATACGGCGTGCCGGTGAAGAAGACGATTGCCGATGCGTTGACGCTGGGGACGGGGAAGCTTGCGGTGGATGCGGTGATTCAAGTCTGCGAGCACGGCGAATATCCACACAATGAAAAGCAGCAGCAGTTGTATCCGCGCTTCGAGTTCTTTGAACAGGTTGTAAAAGTGTTCAAGGACAGCGGACGCAGTTGCCCGGTGTTTAGCGACAAGCACCTTTCCTACGATTGGAAGAAGGCGAAGCAGATGTACGACTGGTCGCATGAGCTGAAGTTTCCACTGATGGCCGGGTCCAGCGTGCCGGTGACTTTCCGGCGTCCGGAATACGACCCGGTGCTGGGAACGGAAATGGAAGCGGCGCTGAGCGTGGGCGGCGGATGGGTGGCGGATGGCGGGATTTTTCACATTCTGGAAACACTGCAGGCGTTTGTGGAGCGGCGGAAGGGAGGTGAGGTGGGAGTGAAGTGGGTGCAGATGCTGAAGGGCGATGCGGTGTGGAAGGCGGCGGAGCAAGGCTTGTGGAGGCGGGAGTTGCTGGATGCGGTGCTGGCGCGGCAGCAAAAGCCACGGTCAGGCAAGCGGATTGAAGACACGCCGGCTGTGCTGGGATTGGTGGAATATCGCGATGGCTTTCGCGGAGCGGTATTGGCTTCGAATGAGATTTCTGAATTTCTGGTGGCGGTGAAGCCCAAGGGAAAGAGCATGGAAGCCACGTTGTGTTACTTGCCAATTGAGAATTCCAATAATTTTTCAATGCTGGTGCATGGTGTGACACAAACGATTGCGACAGGCAAGCGGCCGTATCCGGTGGAGCGGACGTTGCTGGTTACCGGCGCGTTGGCGAGCTTGATGGATTCGGGATTTCAGAATGGCAAGCGGCTGGAAACCCCTGAACTCAATTTTGGATACAAGGCACCGGAGAAGAGCTGGTATGCGCCAGGGGAGGGTTCGTAGCGATGGCGGAGTTTGAAGCTAAATCGGATGCGTTCTGGCGGCTGATCGATAAGAAAGCCGAGATGAAACAGATTGCCACGGGCTTTGGGTTGACGGGGGGCGCTGTATTCAGCCGGATCGGGTTTCTGCTTTTCTGCGACATTGCGAACCAAAAGATCTTGCGTTGGGAGCGTGGGAAGCTGACTACTTTTCGCGAGAACAGCAACAAGGCCATCGATCTCACGTTCGATCATCAGGGCCGGCTGCTGACAGCGGAGGGTGCGGGCCGCGTTACCCGCACCGAGAAGAGCGGGAGTGTGACGGTGCTTGCCAGCGAAGGCTTGCAGGGGCCGAATTCCGTGGTGTATTCGATTGACGGCAGTGTCTACTTCTGCGATATGCCGAAGGGGCGGGTGTACAGGACTACGCGGCAACGCAGCGGGGTGGGCGGCGCGCCACCTAAGGGCGAGGTGCAAATGGTGGCGGAATCACCCGCGCCTTCGGCGGTTGCGCTGTCAGGTAATCAGCAACAGCTTTTTATTGCGGACGTCAAGACGGGGATTGTCAAAGTTCATGACATTGAGGACAGCGGCCGGTTAGGCAATGGGCGCGACTTTGCCGCGGTGCGCGCCGATGGGCTTAAAACAGACGAGGCCGGAAATGTTTGGATGGCTTCGGCTGACGGGATTCGCGTTTTTAGCGGCAGCGGGCAGCATTTGGGAACGGTGAAGGTGCCGGAGGCAGCCGGTAACTGCTGTTGGGGCGATGGATTCCATGGGTTGTACATCACGGCGCGGAAGTCCGTTTATCACATTCCAACGCTAACGGCGGGTACACGGACGTATTGAGTTATTGCACGGCTGCGGTTACTGCGTTCGACACTGTGCGCAAAAGGCGGCCGTCGTCTTCGGCCGATGGTCTGGTGGTGAGGATCACGGTGACTAGTTGGTTCACGGGATCGGCCCAGGCTACGGTGCCGGTGGCTCCGGAGTGCCCGAAGGTTTGAGGGGAGACGAGGTCGCCGAAATAGGTCCAGACGATGCTGGTGGCCAGTCCCCAGCCGAGGCCCCAGGGTTTTTTGATGCCGGTATTCTGGTCGCTGGTCATGCGGGCAATGGTGGTGGGGCTTAATAGCTTTCGGCCGTTGTATTGGCCGCCGTTGAGAAAAGTTTGGAGGAGGATGGCAAGGTCTGTGGTGGTGGAGTGCATGCCGCCCCAGGGGTGCCCCATATCCCGCCAGTAAGGTGAGTTGGCACCGAAGCTGTCTTCGTCCGGTCCGGTACTTGTCTGACACCAGGCTGTGTCTTCAATGCGGCGACCGCCGAGGCCGAGAGAGGAATCCTTCATGCCCAACGGATCGAAGATTTCCGTCTTTTCAAAATCGCGGAGGCGTTGGCCGGAGACTCGCTCGACAATCTCACCTGCCAGCAGCGTGCCCATGCTTTGGTAGCGAAAATCGGTGCGCGGTTGATAGAGAAGGGGCGTGGTTAGCGCCTGTTTGACAAAATCGCCGAGCGGGGCGTGGGCGCGGCGGAGGTTGGTATTTTCGGGCAGCATGTCCGGCAGGCCCGAGGTGTGGCTTAGCAGATCGCGGACGCGGATCAACTGGCGCTGGCTGGCTTTCAACTCGGGCAGATAGAGTAAGGCGGGGTCATCGAGGGAAATTTTTCCGCGCTCCACTAACAGCATCAGCGCCGTTGCCGTTACTGGTTTTGAGATGGAGGCCAAGAGGAAGACGGTGTCTGGTTTCGCCTTTCCGAAGCCCTGGTGCAAGACGATGCTGCCGTTTTTTACGACGATGATTGCGGCCGCCGACACGCGTCCGGATTGCGTTTCCGCGGCTAGTATTTGCGCGGCCTGGTCCAGGCGCTGTTGTGACATACCGACAGATTCCGGAGCGGCGGTTTTCAGTTGAGCTGATGCGGTCAGGTTGGCCATAAGTAAAAGGGCGACAGTGGGCTTCATAGTTACCTTTTCACTTTTACGCCCGGACGGGGATCTGGAATGAAACCGTTGCGATTTGGCATGGTTAACTTGGGCAGCGTGTTCTGGTTCAACTCAGTACCCTGTTCGACGATTCCATTGAGATACAGAACGTATGCGGTTAAGGAATAGACTTCGTCCGCGGATAGCTCGCGCGGATTGTCGAAGGGCATGGCGCGATTGATGAAGTCCCAAACGGTGGTGGCGTAGGGCCAATAGCTACCGACTGTCTTCTTGGGCTTCGGTGTATTGAGCGTGCCTTTCCCTCCGGCGAGCGCGGGATATTGGCCCTGGCGGCCTTCCCCGTGGTCGTTGTGGCAAACAGCGCACTTGTCTTTATAGAGAGCCTCGCCGGATTTTGCAGTTCCCTTCCCTTGCGGAAGGCCGGTGCCGTCTGGCATGACGGTGATGTTCTTCGCTGCAATTTCATTCGCGGTAGGAGTGTGGCCGAAGCCGAAGTGTTCCGGTTGGGCGATGGCGATCAGCGGCAGGCATAGCAGTAAGAGCGCTCTAGCCATTGGTGACACTTCCGTCTTGCTGCACTTTCCAGGCCTTGATTCCGTTGTAGTGATAGCCACTGTTGTAGCCGCGTTCGGCTACAAATTCGTCATGCGAAGGTTGCACGTAGTCCGTCTCATCGGTGCAGCGCGATTGGATTATTGCGCTGCCTCCGTTCCAGGTCCAGGGGAAGCGGAAGCGCACCAACGCTTGGGAGAGTACTGGTTCCTGCAGCTTCGCATCGGCCCAGGTTGTGCCGCCGTCGGTTGACACTTCGACGCGGCGAATCTTTCCTTGGCCCGACCATGCGAAGCCGGTGATTTCATGGAAGCCGGGGCCGGATAGCTTTTGGCCTCCGGAGGGGCGTGTGATTACCGAACGCGCTTCCATGACGAAGGTGAAAATATGCGCCATTCCGTCCGGCATGAGGTCGGTGTAGTAGGCCGTCTCTTTTGTAGTCATGGCCGGCTGATCGGTGAGGTGGAGGCGGTGCAGCCATTTCACGTTGGTGTTACCTTCCCATCCAGGCAGAATCAGCCGTAGCGGATAACCTTGTTCGGGACGCAGGGCCTCGCCATTCTGTCCGTAGGCCACCATCCCGTCGTTCAAGGCCTTTTCAATGGGGATGCTGCGCGACATGCGTGAGCTGTCGGCGCCTTCCGCAATGATCCATCGGGCGGCCGGCTGTACGCCTGCTTCATGGAGCAAAACCGAGAGCGGGACGCCGGTCCATTCCGAGCAGCTTAGCAAGCCGTGGCTCTGTTGGACGTCTGGCAGTTCACTTCCGGTGGCGCCGCCGATGCTATTACCGGAGCATTCCAGGAAACTGATTCGCGAGACGGACGGGAAGCGTTTGATGTCGGCCACGGTGAATGTCAACGGCCGGTCTACCAAGCCGTGTAGGAGAAGTTCGTGCTTATCGGGATCAATGGTGGGGACGCCGGAATGATGGCGTTCGAAGTGGAGCGACGATGGTGTGATGATTCCGTACAAATCCTGCAACGGCGTGCGGCTGGATCCAGTGCCCGGGCTCTTTGTCAATTCGCGCAGAACGCGGGCGGAGGACTCATGGGCGGACCGTTCGCCATACGGCCGCATGTGAGCTCCGGATTTTGAGACTGCCGGAGACTTGCAGGACGTGAACGCGGCCACGCCGGCTGAGAGAGCTAGAAATTTACGCCGGTTTTCGCGCGATTCTTTCTTCATGGGTGGCGATTCAGATAATCTATCATGTGCGAGGGAAAACGCATGTTCACTGATTGGACGGGCCGTAGACGATTTCTTACTTCACTGACCGCGGGGCTTTGTAGCATGCCACTGGCGGGTCAAACATTCATCCCGAAGCAGAGTGACAGGCCGGAGGTGCTGGCCGGAGATGAATCGGGTTTCCGTTCTATTTTCGATGGCACTACCTTGAACGGTTGGGAAGGCGATCCGAAATACTGGCGCGTGGATGACCGCATGATGGTGGGCGAAATTACGCCGGAAACCATTATCAAGAGCAACACGTTTATCATCTGGCGCGGTGGCGCTCCGAAGGATTTCGAACTGAAAGTGGAGTACCGGATCACCTCCGGCGGCAACAGCGGGATCAACTATCGAAGCGTGGTGGTGCTGGACAAGGTTACTCCGGAGAACAAGTTCGCCATGCGTGGATACCAGTGCGACATTGATGGGCTGAATAAATACACGGGAAACAACTACGAGGAAAAGGGCCGCTTGTTTCTGGCGGAGCGAGGCCAGGTGACGCATGTGACGGGCACGCGGCGGCCGATTGTTTTATCCAGCCTGGGAGAAAACAAGGCGCTGGCGGCGTTGATCACTAGCGGTTGGAACGCCGTGCACTTGATTGTCCGGGGGAATGTGTTGATGCACATCTTGAATGGACAACTGATGAGCGCAGTGATTGATGATGACGTGGCGGGCCGCACTATGGATGGACTGATTGGCGTCCAGGTACACGTGGGCGGGCCGATGAAGGTGGAGTACAAGAATTGGCGGCTGAAGAATCTGTGACTACCTTTTGAGCAGCCGCCGCATGCCGTCCATCAAAACGTCTTCCACTTCGGGCGCGACCATGGAGACTTCTCCGGTCTCATAGCCGCCCTGCGAATAGGCGATGCGCGTTCCGATGTAGCCCGCGCCGCAGTCCCCATAGGCAGCCATGGCGACGGTGGCGTCCGGACGCATAGCTTGGGCGGCCAACTGATACTCGACGAATAGTTCGCCGGGCATATGAATTACGCTGGCCTTTCCGAAATCCAGCAACTGCAGCGGTGTTTGCCGGTTTGGCGGCAGGCGCAACCAGCTGAGATCCCGTGCTGCGCGCGTGCGCTGCTTCTCTGGCAGCCCAGTGTCGTGGATCTCCTGCAAGAGCTTCGCTTCCTGCAGGCGGGGGTGCGTCGGCAAGTGGACCGGCAGGACGGTCCATCGGACTTGCTGCGCGGAAATCGGTGTTCTTTCCGTAGCGTCCCATGCGCGCTTGAAGCCTTCGGCTAACCGCCCGGCCAGGATGGGACGGTTCGCGGGCGATCCGTCGTTGTACTTGCCGGCTGCTACATTGCCTCCGGCTCCGTTGAAGTGGATGTGCGCTGCAGCGGGAACAGCGGCCTCTCGAATGGCGCGCGCGGCTCCTACAAATTCAGCGCTTACGCCACCTTTGCAGTAGTAGCTTTGTGGATGCGTTGCGTAGTAGGTGATGCTGGCCAGGGGCTTTTCGCCGTTCCAAAGGCTGAGCAGAGTAACGTATGGGTCAATGGTTCCTTCCGGTGCGGCGATCGCTTCGGGAATGCGGCAGGAGCTCATGCGGCCGTATCGCACCTTGCCGTCCGGACCGAGGATGCGGCGATTGGATGCCACCTTTTCCACCTTGCCGCGGCCGATTCCCAGATGCGTTACCGGTTGCGCCTGGGTCATGGCTTTGGTGACCGCTTCTGCCAACCGTCGACGGAAGACAGATACGAATGCGGCTCCGTAGAGGTGGCCTCCTAATCCGTTGGCCGCTAGGATTTCTTCTGCTCCGGGGTTGTAACCCGGCGTGTCGTGCTGGTGAAGAGTGTGCAGTGTCACGCGATCTGTGGAGGTGTTCGCGGCTTTAGCCAGATCCGCGCAGATTTCGTCGTATCCACGGCTTGCGATTTCTACCCAGTCGACGGCGCAGAGAACGATGGGAGGTCCGGCGTTCAATAGAACCATGCCACGGGCGGTTAATTTGTCGTCTACGCGGCTGGCTGGTTGGCAAAGACCGAAGCAGAGCGGGTCGCCGATGTCAGGAGTTGCGTCTACTTGAAATGTGGCGCTGCGGAGTTGTTGGCTAGCGTGACTCGCGATGGCTCCGGATGCGGCTAGGGCTAGGAACGTGCGTCGGTTCATTGCCTTGATTTTACCGCCAGACGCAGGAGTTCCAGAATGCGGCCGGCCTCCGGGTCTGTTCGCTCGCTCGCTTTGTGGAGAGCTGTGAGCTGCATCCAGCCTGGCTGCGAGGGGTCGGCTCCGGCTTTAACCAATTCGTCAATCATTTCGAAGCTGCAGTTTGCCGCGGCATCGCGTAGAGCAGTATTGCCGATTCTTTCTTCGTCTTGCGCGTTTACGTCGGCTCCGTTTTGCAGCAACCAGCGGACTGCTTCGAGGTGGCCGTGCTGGACGGCGCACATTAGAGGTGTCCGTGAGAAGTCATCGAAGCGATTCAGTGCTGCTTTGCCGCTTGCGGTTAGGAGAAGTTTCAATGCGGCGAGGTGACCCGCTTCTGCCGCTGCGTGTATCGCGGTGGTCGAGGTTCCGGGCGCTACCGAGGCTCCCGCTGCTAGTAATATTCCTACGATTTCAGAGTGCCCCAAGGGCGCCGCCCAGTATAGGGGGGTGTCTTCGGATGCCGCGGAGTTGGGATCTGCGCCAGCTGCCAGGAGCATCTCGACCGTGGAGATGCTCCCCTCAGTTATGGCATCTGATAGTGCGGTGGGTAGGCGGACTTTAGGGTCCATGGGCGCTTTGTCATGCTGCCGGGGCTTGGTTACCGCTCCCTTACGGTCACGGCTCGGTTTGCGAACTCGGGGTTCGCCGGTTATTCGGTTACTTGTTCCAGGATTGCGAAGTCGCCTGGATTCCATGCCTGCGCGATGATGTAGAGCTTGCCGCCGGTGCGTCGCATAATCGCATTGTGAATGTGTTTGAAGTTCTCCAGCCCCAGGTCTTCCTTGATCATGACGGTTGAGATCAGTTTGTCGTTTTCCAGGATGTAGATGGGTGCGCCCTTGCTGCGGTCGGGGCCGTCCAGCGCTCCTACCACGGCGTAGTTTTCGAGATAGTAAATGTCGCAGGGCAGCGAACCCAGCGGCATGCGCAGCGTGGAAAGATATTGGCCGTAACGGGTGAAGCGATCAATTTCCGAGTTGGGCCGGTCTGAGATGTCCAGCCGTTTTGTGCCGGGTGGAATGGTGATACCGTGTCCGGTGCCGAACTGGCCGGGACCAGTGCCTTTGCCGCCGAAGGCCAGATCATGCCAGACGGCGTTGAAGGGATTTGTGCCCAGGATTTTCGCGGTGAGGACGTAATCCAGATTGGAGTAGCCAGTTGTGATGTAGAGCATGCCGTCCAGTTGCTCTACGTCCGTCGGGATGAAGCTGCCGCGGCCGGCGAAGTAGTCGTTTGCAACGGGACTGCCCAGATCGACGCCCAGTTCGGGGGTCTTCAAGCTGTGCAGCAGCTTGCCATCAATCGACGTGGTGAACACCTGATTCGCTTCGTTGCCGGGAAATGTGAGGAAGGGTGTTCCATCAGCGGCGTACCAGACCGTGCTGTTGTGCAGGTTGGTGTTCTTCATCTCCGGCGCCGTGGGCAGCACTCGGGACGTCTTCAAGTCGCTGCTGATCTGAAGAATGCCAGCGCCCTTTAGCGAGAAGTAAGTCTCGCCTTTGCCTGGACGCAAATCCACGGTGAACCCGCCATGCGCGCCTTTCAAGTACAGTTGCGCCTCGGGCGGCAAATGGTCCGCGGTGTAGGCTACACGGAACCGCATTTTTCCCTGGCCGCTGACGGCGGCGCCTGGCGTGGCGCGCGATGCGGGATGGTAGATGACCAGCCAGCTGATGGCGAGTAGCGCGATAAAAAACGTGCTGATGGTAGATCTTTTCAAATGGGCCTCCGTACTGGACTCGCTCATTATCTTACACTCATGAAGGAACTATGTCCGACCCCCGATTTATAGGCCGGCTTCCCGCATCGACACCGGCGGAACCTGGGATGCCCAGGAAGCGCGGCCGCGCCATTCCGTACGATCTGCTAAAGGATGCATCGCGCCGGGTGGGAATACTGTCGCTGCTTTCCGCTGTGTTGTGGGTGCTGGGCACGCTGGGCTCTCACATAGCCAGCATGGCGATGAACGACCCGCGCTGGGCGCAGTTGCAAATTACCGACACGATCGCGGCAGTCAGCGTAGCCGTTTCGCTTGCACTCTATTTCTATACACGCGGGCAGGACCGGAACCCCAAGCTGATTCTGGATCTTGGGTTGGTGTACATGGTGCTGATGGCACTGGCCCTCGGATTGGAAGGTCATTGCTCGACCATTCAGCATGGGCGCCCTGTGCTGCCTGAGATCAGTTGGATCGGAGTGGTGGCCTTGATGTTCGCCGCCATCGTGCCGAACGCGCCACGTAAGACGCTGGTGGCCGGGCTGTTTTCCGCATCGATGAATCCGATCAGCATGCTGCTTTCGAAGGCACAGGGGCTTTGGGACTTTGGCCCGGCTAGCAATGCTTTGCTGATGCACTATCCCGATTATTTGTTGGTGGGAGTTTCCGTCGTCATCTCGCACGTGGTGACGAAGCTGGGTGAACAAGTGACGAAGGCGCGGGAGATGGGCAGCTACCGGCTGATCACGATGCTGGGGAAAGGCGGAATGGGCGAGGTGTGGCTGGCGCGTCACCGCATGTTGGCGCGCGACGCGGCGATCAAATTGATTAAGCCTGAGATGTTGTCTCATTCGTCCGGGGACAACGCGGTGCTGGTGCAGCGGCGTTTCGAGCAAGAAGCCAAAGCGACGGCGTTTCTGCGCTCACCCCATACGGTGGAACTGTATGATTTCGGCGTCACCGAAGACGGCGTTTTCTACTATGTGATGGAGTTGTTGGACGGCATAGACCTGGAGACTCTGGTGCAGCGGTTTGGGCCACAACCAGCGGCGCGGGTTGTGAGCATTCTGCGGCAGGTATGCCGTTCGTTGGCGGACGCTCACCGCAACGGAATGGTGCACCGCGACATCAAGCCATCGAACATATTTCTTTGCCGCATGGGAAGCGAATTCGACTATGTGAAGGTTCTCGATTTCGGATTGGTCAAGGTAATGGACAGCGACGACACGCAGATGACCCGAGACGGCGGGGCCCGTGGAACACCGGCATACATGGCTCCGGAACTGGCTTTGGGCACTCCGCAGATTGATGGGCGAACCGATCTATACGGGCTTGGCTGCGTGGCTTACTTTCTGCTTACCGGTGGCCTGGTATTCGACGAGATTGGCGCTACCGCGATGATGTTGGCGCACCTGCAGAAGGTGCCGGATTTACCTTCCGCCAGAAGCGCTCTGGCTGTGCCTGCATCTCTGGATCGAGTGATTATGATGTGTCTGGAAAAGGGGGCAGCGGAACGGCCGGTGGGAGCCCGTATGCTGGAGCGGCTGCTTGATGGCTGCGACGATGCCGGTATCTGGAGCCAGGAAGCCGCGGAAACCTGGTGGCGCACCAACATACCCGGCGAGTTTGCTCTAAACGACGAGAAGACCGAGTCACTACACTCCGATCAGGAGCGCACTCGGACGCTCTGAGGAGTGCCTACACTTTATCCGGAACGATATACGGGGCGCGGTAATTTCTTGCGATGTATCCATTGGCCTCAGCGTCGTTACGGTAGGATTCCGTCTTACCGTCGAATTTGAGACGCCTGTCGAGCCGATAGCTGGTGTTGGCCATGTGGACCATGGCGGCCGACATGTGTCCCTCCAGAATGTCAGCGCGCTGGTCTGCCACGTTGCGGCTCTTCATGGCGTTTTGAAAGTTGGCCATGTGCGCTTTGGTATCGGGCTCGTCGGACTTGCCGGGATGCTTCATGGATTCGCCGCGCTCGCGCTTGTCGCCGAGGAAAATCTGGAAGTCGTTGTCATCTACGATGAGATAACCGCCGCTGCCGAAAAAGATGTTGCCGATGTAGTTGGGGCCTTGCACTTGTTCCAGCCCGCCTTCGCTGCCGGTGGGCAGGCCGCGCACTTCGAAGACGATCTGGGCATCGCCGTAGTCGAACCGGGCCAACTGCGTGTTGGCGGTCTGCTGGTCATCCTGGTAAGCATATTTGCCGCCGGTAGAATCGACGCTTAGCGGATGATCGGTCTTGCCCAGGCCCCAGCGCGCGATATCCATTTCGTGGATCCCCTGATTGCCGATGTCGCCGTTGCCGGTGTCCCAGAACCAGTGCCAGTTATAGTGGAAGCGGTTTTTGTAGAACGGGCGCATTTCGGCAGGGCCGAGCCATTTATCGAAATCGACGCCGGGAGGGACGGCACTTGCTTCCTCGTGGCCGATGGATTGACGCCGCTTGTAGCAGAGGCCCTTCGCCATATAGAGTTTTCCGATGACGCCGCCCTGGAGCAATTCAATGGCGCGCATTTTGTGCGGCATGGACCGGCTCTGCGTTCCCACCTGCACGATGCGTTTGTATTTGCGTGCTGCTTCCACCTGCTTGCGCCCTTCGAAAATGTTGTGCGAGGACGGTTTCTCGCAGTACACGTCCTTGCCCGCCTGGCATGCCCAGATGGTGGCCAAGGCGTGCCAGTGATTGCAGGTGGCAATGGAAATCGCATCGACTTCTTTGTCTTCGAGCAGCTTGCGCAGGTCGAGATACGTTTTGGGCTTGGCGCCCTGGATGTTTTCAGAGAACGGCACGGCGCGTTCGGCCACCGCCTGATCGATATCGCAGATGGCGGCGACTCGCGAGCCGGGGAGCGTGCCGTAGGCGTTCATATGACTTTTTCCGCGGCTGCGTACGCCGACTACGGCCATGTTGATGCGATCGTTGGCGCCGAGGATGGGGCGACTGGCGGTGGCTATGGCGGCGCTTGCGGCTAAGAACGTACGTCGGTTCATGGGTTGCCTCGTTGCAGTTACTTTACCTCAGAATGCGAGTTCGAGCGGGCAGTTTGACACGCTTAGTTTGAGGAGCGACTTCCCATCCGCAATGCAGTCCTCGTTACCAGAGCCGACTGTGACTTGCGGCCGCAAGGCTGCTGCGGCTAACGGAACCGCTACACTAAAGTGTGTCAATGGAAATGAGATGACCAGGTTTGAAGAGAAAGAGACCGAGATCGACGATCGACGCAGCGAGGACGACGAGCGAGAAATAGAACCACATCGATACGCGATTTCAAGTTATGGCGCAGATTATCCCGTCGATAGTTTAGTACGGCGCTTACGCGACGGATCGATTTATGTACCTTCATTTCAGCGAGGGTTTGTCTGGGACTTAAAAGATGCGTCCCGGTTCGTGGAATCGCTTTTATTGGGCCTCCCCGTACCTAGTATCTTCCTTTCAAAGGAGTCTGATTCCGGAAAGCTCTTAGTGGTTGACGGTCAACAAAGGCTCTCCTCCTTGAAGTACTTCTACGACGAAATTTGGGAGCCAACTAAAGCGGTGTTCTCGCTGCGTGGTGTGGACAAGAGCTTTGAGGGCAAAACCTACAAGACTCTCCGGGATGAGGACCGGCGTCGATTGGACGACGCTATCTTGCACGCCACAGTTTTCAAGCAGGACGAGCCGACGGATGATGAGAGCGGGGTCTATCAGGTCTTTGAGCGATTGAATTCCGGCGGCAAGAAACTCACGCCCCATGAAATCCGAAGTGCTGTTTTTCATTCCGGGCCGATGAGGCAGCTATTGCAGGATTTGAACAAGGATGAGGAGTGGCGGGCGATCTACGGTCCTGAGGATCCGAGAATGAGGGATCAGGAATTAATACTACGGTTTCTCGCTCTATACTATGATGCGCGGAATTATAGAAGTCCGTTGGTCTTCTTCTTAAACCGTTTCATGAAAGAGCATAAGGACTTGACGCAAGACCTGGCTTCTGAGATGAAGAGCCTATTTTCTGTGACGGTCAATGAAATATTTCAAGCTGTGGGACGCGAAGCGTTCCGCCCCTCGAGAGCCCTTAACGCTGCCGTCTTCGATTCCGTAATGGTAGGGGTTGCCAAACGAATCCAACTCCAACCGGCTATTGACCGTCCTAAACTAAAACAGGCCTACAACGAACTAATCAGGGATCCGAAGTTCCTGGACGCTTGCGGACGTGGGACGGCAGGAGAGGAGCGGGTTAAGGAAAGGCTGCGCTTAGCAGAAGGCGCGTTCGCTGGCGTTTCGTAGCTTCCATGAAGGAAATTGACGCGCAGCTGAAGCGCCTGGATTCGCTTTTTGAAAGGACTCGCGACCTGTCCAGCGATCCTGAATTGCTTTCTCACTGGGCGAAGTATCTTTGCGTTCTGGTATGTGGTTTCCTTGAGAATTCCGTAGAGTTGTGCCTAATTGAGTACTGCAGGAAGCACGGTGATGAGAACGTTAACAACTTCGTGTCCACGGAGTTGAGATCATTTCAGAATCCTAAGATGGGCAAGATTTTGGAATTGTTTGGATCTTTCAGCAAGACGTGGGAAGAAGATTTGAGACAGCAAAGTGAAGGACGAATTTCTGACGCGATAAATAGCATCGTCGCGAATCGTCATATGATTGCCCATGGCGGCACCTCGCAGCTATCTATGGCGGGCGTGAAAGGCTACTACATTGACGTGGTTCGGGCAGTCGAAATAATGCGAAAGATCTGCGCGCTGTGAACGCAGAGTAACTGCCAGACGCGGCGCGTGCTACGGTCGCCGGCTCGCCATCGCAGCGCATACTGTCCATTCCGGCGGCCTGATGGCGGCGTCCTCGCCGCTCTCTTCCACCGTGGGAGGGCACACTGGCGCATTCCAAATAGGTGTGGTCGAGCCAACTGAGCACCTCACTGCGAAGGAGTTCAATATACTGAGACTTCACCTATGATGTTTCGCCTCCTGATTACTGTCGCTTTCACGCTGGCCGTCGGCCATGCGCAGACCGATTGGCCGATGTTTGGGCACGATGCGGGGGCTCGGCGCTTTTCCCCGCTGAAGCAGATCACTCCGGCGAATGTAGCACGGCTGCAGCGCGCCTGGACGTTTCATACGGGCAAGCCTGGTTCGGAGGGGATACCGGTAGTTGTCGGCGGTGTGATGTATGTGACGGCGGCCAACGGAATATTCGCGGTGGAACCGGAAACGGGCAAGCAGATCTGGCACTACGAAGCCACACAGGTTGCGCTGCGCGGGTTGGCTTACTGGCCGGGCAACAAGTCGACACATCCGCGGGTATTCGCTGGGGTGAAGGGTGGAATGATCGCCATTGATGCCACCACCGGGAAGGCCGCGGCGGGTTTTGCCGACGAGGGGTTGCTGGACCTTCGAAAAGGCGTGCTGGGCGATCTGCCGGATGCACGGTTCTCATTACAGTCGCCACCCAGCGTGTATAAGAACATTGTGATCACCGGCAGCGCCAATGGGGAAGGGTTCCCCAGCGTGGGTGCGTACGGCGATATTCGCGGCTGGGATGCGTTCACGGGCAAGCTGGTGTGGACCTTCCACACGGTGCCGCGCCCTGGCGAACCCGGCAACGACACGTGGCCGGTGGACGGATGGAAGAATCGTTCGGGCACCAACTCCTGGGGACTTCTCAGTCTGGATATGGCACGTGGCATTGTCTACGTTCCGCTTGGCGCGCCGACTTCCGATTTCTACGGCTCGGACCGCCATGGCGACGGACTATACGGCAACTGCCTGGTGGCGCTGGACGCGGCCACGGGAAAGCTGAAGTGGTATCAACAACTGGTCCATCATGATCTGTGGGACTTCGATGCAGCGGCGGCGCCAGTATTGTTCGAGGTGTCGCAGAAGGGGCGGACTATTCCCGCCGTGGCGCAGATTACGAAGATGGGCATTTTGTTTGCATTTGATCGAGTGACGGGCAAACCGCTTTACGGAATGGAGGAGCGCGCGGTGCCGCAGAGCACGGTGCCGGGAGAGAAGACCGCGGCGACACAGCCATTTCCGCTGAAGCCGCCTCCACTGTCGCGGGTGGCGTTTACCAAAGAGGAAATGTATAACCTGACTCCCGAACATGCGGCGTTCTGCCGCGATCTTTTCGACCGGAACCAGATGCGGATCGGAGCGCTCTACACGCCGTTCGGACTGGAGGGCAACACGCTGATGTTCCCCAGCACGCTGGGGGGTGGCGGCTGGGGTGGCGTGTCAGTGGATCCTACGCTTGGCTATTTGTTCACAAACGTGAACAATCTGGGCCAATGGGGCCATATGGAGAAGAGGACCGATGCGGCCACCGGCGCGGTGACTTACGCCCGCACGTCGGCTTATGGAACTTACGCCCGATTCTGGAATCGTGACACGCGGGTTCCCTGCACCAATCCGCCATACGGTGAAATGGTGGCCGTGGACACGCGGACGGGCGAGATTGCCTGGCGAGCGCCGTTGGGGATTGTGCCGGAATTGGAAGCGAAGGGCATCAAGAACGCAGGCGCGCCAAACCTGGGCGGCAGCATCGCCACCGCCGGCGGATTGGTGTTCATCGCGGCCACGAACGACAGCAGGTTTCGCGCGTTCGAATCGCGGTCGGGAAAGTTGCTGTGGGATCAGCCCATCGACGCGAACGGCCATACGATCCCGATTACTTATCTGGGCAAGGACGGAAAGCAATACGTGGCGATTATGGCGGGCGGCGGCGGGGGCTACTTCGGGGGCACGCCAAGCGATAGTTTGATGGCCTTCGCGATTGGCGAGGGCGTGGCTCCGGCTGTTGGTACGACGGTGTCTAAACTGGAAGGTCCGGCAGTGTCCGAGCGGCCCGCTGGGGTCGTGATTCTTCCGGATGGACCGGGCAAGGCCCTTGTCCAGCGGGCATGCGGGGCGACGTGCCACGGCATGGATTCGGTAACCGGCCAACGCCGCGACCGCACGGCTTGGGCGGCAATGGTGGACAGCATGATCGCGCGCGGCGCCAAAGCCAAGGACAATGAAGCGAAGCTGATTGTGGATTATCTGGCCGCGCATTTCGGCAATTAGAGAAGGGCCGCCGGCGCTGCACAGTAACATGGTTTGACGATTACCCCGGCATTCTGAAACGCTCGTCTTCACAGAAGCGCCGAGTCCAACAAAAGGCTTGTACCGTGCCAGACCTTACAAACTTGTTCGAGAATAACCGGAACTGGTCGCGTCGACTGCTTGAGACTGACCCGAACTTTTTCAATCGCCTGACTTTGTTGCAGGCTCCAAAATTCCTCTGGATTGGCTGTTCCGATAGCCGCGTCCCGGCCAACGAAATTCTTGGCCTAGCTCCTGGCGAAGTTTTTGTTCATCGCAATCTTGCGAATTTGGTATTGGATACCGATCTAAATTGTCTGTCGGTGATTCAATACGCCGTGGAAGTTTTGCAGGTGGAGCACATCATTGTCTGCGGGCACTATGGATGCGGTGGTGTCCGTGCCGCCGGCGGACATACTCAATTCGGACTTATCGACAACTGGCTACGCAATATCAAGCAGACCTACGTGCAGAACAAGAAAGAGCTGGAAAAGATTGACGAGGGGACGGGGCGCACAGATCGCCTCTGCGAATTGAACGTACTGACTCAAGTGCAAAACGTCTGCCACACTACCATCGTCCAAAACGCCTGGGCAGCGCAACGGCAACTTGCTGTCCATGGTCTGATCTACAGGCTTAGCGATGGTTTGCTGCATGATCTGGCGGTGCGGATCAACGGTGCGGATCAGTTGGAGAATATCTACAGAATGGACGGCGAAAAATAGAGCAAGCTCCGGCACGGATGAATTGCAGTGAAGCGAATCGCACTTTCGTTGTTCGGGATTTTCGCCATGGCGGGGCGCTCGTCTCAGGTATACGGATGGCCGGATTCTTCGCGCCTTACGTGGTTGCGGTGATGTTCGCCCGAGTGACGGCTGGACTGGCACTGTTGATCGGAGGGATCGGCGTTCCGGCGGCAATTCTAGGTGGGCCGGGGCTTGGACCGGAGATCGATGTAATGCCTTACCTGGTGAGCCGCTACTTTGGTTTGGGTTCGTTTGGAGAAATTTATGGTCTGGTCTTTGCATCATTCACATTGGGAATTGCGACGGTACCCTATTTGATGGGAGCTGGATTCGATGCCACCCGTTCCTACACAGTGCCGTTGAGCGCACTGGTAGGCCTGATGACTCTTGTGATCGCAGGGACACTCGCCTTGCCCCGTTATCCGCGCTGGTCACGATAGTAACAGCGAAGATTGTTGTACCCAAATCCGCAACCGGCACACGTCATACAAATTATGGAAAGCACCACAGCCGTGGCGCCTCCGGCTAGCGCGGAGTATACCGATTACGTCAATCCGCAGCGGGTTCGCCTGCTAAATCCGCTACAGATGAATGTCCGGTATCAGCGCTGCTGCGGCACGGAACTCTTCACAGAAGACGGCAACGTCATCCTCGATTTTCTGTCCGGCTACTGCGTGCACAACACCGGGCACGCTACCGCATGAAATTCGTTGTTATTCTTACACTGCTTTCCGTCCCTGTCTTTGCAGAACGGGTGGAGATGGAAATCAACCCCGCCGCCACCAAAGTCCACTGGACGCTTGGCGACGTGCTGCATACCGTCAGCGGGACATTTCAGGTGAAGAAGGGCGAGGTCTGGTTTGATACGGGCAGCAGCCGCGCCGGGGGGCTGTTGGTAATTGACGCCACCAGCGGCGAAAGCGGAAGCGGCGCCCGCGATAGCCGGATGCACAAGAACGTTCTGGAAAGCGCCCGGTATCCTGAAATCACATTTGTGCCCGACCGCGTGGAAGGCAAGGTGGAGGCCGCCGGGGATTCCGAAGTTCAATTGCACGGCATGTTCACCATCCATGGCGGCACACACGAAGTGTCGATGAAAGTGAAGAGCCATATCGAACAACAGAAGCTGACGGCTACCATTTCGTTCACCGTGCCCTATGTGCAGTGGGGCATGAAAGATCCCAGCAACTTTTTGCTCAAGGTGAAGAATTCCGTTGCGATTGAGATTGAGGCGGCCGCGCGGATCAAGTGAGGCGATTCAACCTTTGCCTCAGAACGCGAAGACCACCGCGCCGATTAAGCACACGACCGATCCGGCGTAACGCCAGTGCATTGGCTCGTCCAGATACAGCCATGCAAAGACGACAAAAACCGTCAGCGTGATGATCTCCTGAATGATCTTGAGTTGAAATGCGCTGAGCGTACCATAGCCGATACGATTCGCCGGCACCTGAAAACAGTATTCCGGGAGCGCAATCATCCAACTGATCAAGATAGTAATAAACAGAGGCGAGCTACGGTGTTTTTAGATGCCCGTACCACGCAGCGGTCATGAACAGGTTCGAACAGAAGAGCAGGCCGACGGTTTTGATCATCCCCTGTAGGATGACTTAAGCGTCGACGTGATTACAGAAATATCTGTCGAGCTGTGCTTTGTGCGCCAGCGAAAGGCGATCGGAGAGTTCCTTCATCTCGCCGTGGGGCATGGGCCGGTAGGCTTTGGCGATGGCGATGTTCTGATCGATGAAATCCAATTGCGGCATTCCAAGCACGCACGCCGAGACCGGAAGCGAAAGCGAATAGCTGATCAGCTTTTCCGCCGTAGCCTTACCGGAAAGCCCTTCCTGCGCGAAGATCTTCATGGCGATGACGCCCATCTTTTTGCGATTGGCCACGGGCAGCGCGAGAGACTCAAAGCTGGTGGTTAGCGCGTCATTGATCTCCATATTGCCTTTCCCGTTGCGCATGCCGGCGCGGGCGGCGTTCAGCGCCATCTGGGTGCAATCGAAATCGTGGCGTTCCAGCGCGAGCTTCAGCACGGCCGGATCGGTGTGGCTGGTGATGCCGATGAAGCGCGTTACCTTTTGATCGCGGAGCTTCAGCAGAACGTTCAACACGCCGTCCTTCGCTTCGGCGGAGGCCAAGTCGGCTTCGTCGGTCAGGCTGTGGATATGGATCAGGTCCACGTGATCGGTCTGCAGGCGCTTCATGCTGCCTTCGAGAATACGTTGGGCGTCATCGCCCTTGCGGGCGTTGATTTTGGTGGCAAGGAAAAGGCCCTTGCGGCGGGTAGCCATCACTTTGCCAACACGGGTTTCACTCTTGCCGTTGCCGTAGGCATAGGCGGTGTCCACGTAGGTGATGCCCAGGTCGAGAGCTTTGTTCAGCGCCTCGATGGCCTTGTCGTCATCGGCGTAGGAAAGGAAGCGGCTGCCGCAACCGAAGGCGAGGATGGAAACCCTTGCGCCGGTCTTGCCCAGAATGCGCGTCGGCATTCCCGACTTGCCGTCCACCTCAGCCGCCAGTAAGGGCTGCGCCGCAACGCCGCTGAGCGCCGCAGTCTCAAGAAACCTTCGTCGTGAAATACCCATTGCCAACACCTCCAGAGACTCTCATCATAAGACATTCCGAAGGAGTGGGAGAATAAGAATATGCCGTCAGGTCTGAGCGAACCGCACGTCGATCAACCCATACCGGCCCACGGCGGTACCGGTGGCCGCGGACCGGGCCACGAAGGACACGATTTTGGCGGCGGTGGCGATTCGGGTGGCGGAGACTTCCGTTATTCACCAGGCCTCTACCAGGTTGGGATGATTGTCGCGCTGTTTTCGATCGCGGCATTCTTTATCGCTTTGGTGCTGGCATACGGCATCCAACTGCAAGCTCAGAGCACTTGGCAGCGCGTACGCATACCGGTGATGCTGTGGGTTAGCACCGCTTTGCTGGCCGCCAGCAGCACCTTTTTTGAAGTGGGGCGGCGGGCATTGCGGCGCGGTCTGGCGCAGCGGTATATTCGCTCGCTCGCAACCACTTTACTGCTGGGAGTGGCCTTCATTGCGTCGCAGTTGCTGTCGTGGCAGGAATTGAAACGGCAGGGGATCTACGTTGAAGCCAATCTCCACGGGTCGATGTTCTACGTGTTCACCGGCTTCCACGGATTTCACGTGTTGGTGGGAATCGGCTCGTTATTTTATCTGGGTGTGCGCTCCAGGCGGCTGGCTGGTGCGACGGAACACGTCTTCCGGCATGAACGTTCGGTGACGTCCGCAGTGGCGCTTTACTGGCACTTCATGGGCGTGCTTTGGATTGCGCTGTTCGGACTGCTGCATCTGTGGAGTTGAGGCTGCGCGGCCGACCCTTAACCTCATGGCTCAGCCGGCATTTCCGAGCCGTGACCGTCAGGGAGCGGTACGCACATCATCCAAAGAGAAGGTAGCGGATAGCTTTCTGGGCGTCCCCATCTCTCCATAACCATGCCGCACACCGCATGGCGTCGGGGGCGGACGCGGTGGAAAGCTGCTCTGGTAAACTTGCCAGAGAACAGGATGATCATACGGGCCGCCCAAAAAGCCGCATTCCAACCGGGCTTGCAGCAGAAGTACCTGCTGCGCGTGTGTTCCCATTTGCGGTCCCGTAACCTTCCGGCGGTAGATGAACTGGATGAACCGGAACTGCAGCGCCGGGCGGAGATTGGCATCGCACGGGCGCGAACGCATGGGTTGGATGCGGAGTGGTCCATCGCGGCGTTTGTCGCGTTGATGTTTGCGATCAGTCCCGCCTTCAACCAGCAGCCGGAAATCGCCGCCGTGCTGGCTGATACATCTCTGGAGGCGAACTCCCGCGTGGACGCATTAACCAACAAGGTGACCCGGCAGGGCTGGCAGGAGGCCACGCAGATTCCCGGCGCGGAGATTTGGGGCGTCGCTCCAACGGTGAGCGGAAGTTAAGCAATGGGTCTGGACCAACTTCAACGTTCCGCACTGGAGAACGCGCAGGCGGCGGCAACGAAGGCGAAGGCCGATGCGGATAAGGCCAAGAATGACGCCCACGCCGCGCTCAATAATCCATTGCAGGCAAGGCCGGCCGCAAAAGCAGCGTTTGCCGCCGCCGATGCCGCGGAGACTGCGGCGGATGAGGCGAAGAAACGGGCTGTCCAGTATGCCGACGAACTGGAGGCCTCGATTAAGGACGCGAAATCCGCAGCCGCCAGGGCTCTTAGAGCGCAGATCAATACCGAGGTAGACTTCGAATCGTCCGAAAAGCAGCTGCGACAAAAAACTGGCGACTTGGAACGCGCGCAGGAGCGTGCCAGAGATACAGCGAAAAAGGCGACGGACGCGGCGCTGCCGCCGAGCATGGCGGACAAGCTGACCCGCCTGCTGCGCGAGGAAGCGGAACTTACCTCAAAGCGAGACGAGGCGGACAAGGCTTATAAAGCAGCAGTGGCCGAAATCAAGCAGGCGCAAGACACCTTCGACTTGGAAACGAAAGCCGCCGACGAAACGGTGCGGTGCAAACAAGGCGCCCTCAGCAAGTATTGGTATGGGCCGACTGTCACCGACAAAGAAAAAGATGCCAAAAGCGCGCTCGAGAAGGCGGCGGAAGCCCTCAAGGTTCCCGACGAAACTTTCCAGCAACTGCAAAGAGACCTGGATCGCGCAGTGGCGGAACGGCAGAAGTACCAACTGGGTATTGACGCCCGCTTAAAGCTGAAGAGTGAAGCCGAGAAGGAGGCCCGGAAAGCTGCCGACGCGCTGGATGACCTGAACCGCGATATCAAGACAGCCACTGCCGACGTCAGTACCTTGGGCACAAAGCTCACTGGCATTAAGGCGATGCGGGCGAACAGAGACCAGGATCTGGCTGATTTGCAGAAGCTGCAGGGCCTTCCCCAGGACGCCACCGATTCCCTGCAGGCCGCAACCGAGGCGCGACAGAAAGCCATGGAGCTTTGCGATGCCCAGAATCTGGTGGCGGAGCGGCTGGATGCGGACATCGACAGCGGCGCCGTCTTCAACAATCTGACCGCCGAACAAACTCGTGCCTTGAAGGGCTTCAATCGAGGCGGCGCCTTTGGCGAGAATGCGCGAAGGCTGGGGCCGGCACTCAATAATATGACGGAAGCTCAATTCCTGCAAAAGATGGCGACGGAAACTCCGGTGGCGAAGACCAAAAATGTGGGGAGCCCGTTAGGGGGCCAGCAAGTGATGCAAAAGTGGGAGTACGACGACGGCACCGTGGTCCGCTACAAGCCGGATGGAGACGACCACAGCGGCGGGCTGGCAACCTACAGCGTGGAAGTAAAAACGAACAAGGCCAAAGCGGATGTGGGATTAGGCGGCATCGGGTTCAAGGTGGACCCAAAGGGTAGGGCGGTGCCGTTGGGACCGGGTGATGTGAATAATCCATTCCCTGGCGCCCCGAACCGCGGAGCCTACCGCGATCAGGTCATGCAATTGGGACACCGGTCGCTGGCGTGACGATGGTGTTTGTAAAGTGATTTTATATGGCTGAAATTTTGTTTCTGGAGCCGCGGAGCGGCGCGTTCGATGTGGCCGAAGTGTCGCGGTTCGCCGCTGGGCTGGGCCATGCGGTGGAGGACGCGGCGCGGCGGAATCGATTCGCAATTTTCGCCGATCCCGCGGAGGCGTCGCACTTCGCTGCGGCGCGCGCAGCTGATCTCAAAGGGCAGTTGCCGTACGTGTGTCTGATCACGGTGGAACCGGAACGCGTGACCGTTTCACAGCTGTGTGAAGCGGCGGAACTGGCGTTCGCCAAGCAGTTCGTGAAGTGGCTGTTATCCCGCTACCGCTGTAGCGTCAGCGACGACGGAGGCGACGACCTGACAGAAGCCGCGGCGCGTTCGGTGGACGAGCTGTACTGACCCACGTTGGGATTTGGGGTATTGACGGGTAAGTTATCAATTGCTAACCTAGGGGTTACTAAGTTAGCAATTGATAACCTGCGCATCGAAAACCTCTCCTCATGTCAGAAAAAGCCGTTCCCAAGCCTCGCCTGTCTTCTGAAGAACGTAAGGCCTCCATTGTGGACGCGGCCATTCGTCTCTTCGGTGAGAAGGGGTTCCGGGGCACTACGACCAGGGAAATCGCCGCCGCGGTTGGCGTCAGCGAACCCATACTCTACGAACACTTCAAGACGAAAAGCGATCTCTATGCGGCCATTATCGATACTAGCTCGCATAAAGGCGTGGAAATGCTGGCGGCACTGGCCGCGCGCTACGGCGACGTGGATGACGACGAGGGATTTTTCACCGAACTGGGCCAACTGATTCTGAAGTGGTACACCCACGATGCGTCGTTCATCCGGCTGCTGCTTTTCAGCAATCTGGAGGGGCACGAGTTGAAGGATCTGTTTTTTGAACGCCAGAGTTCGCGCGTCCTTGACATTGTTGCCGGCTACATTGCGCGCCGGATCCGGCAGGGCGCGATGCGCGAAGTGGACCCTGCGCTATCGGCTCGCGTCTTTCTGGGGATGGTGTCGAACTATGCCCAACACGCAATTCTATTTCGCTGCGGGAATCTCACCTTATCGAATGAGGACATCCTCCGCGGCATGGTTGGCATCTTCTTAAACGGTACCTGTATCCAAGGACAATAAATGACTCTGCGATTCGCTGGATTGATAACGCTCGCCATCCTACTGGCCGGCTGCTCGAAGAATGAACCGAAGGCTGAGGCTTCGTCCGCCAAACCGGTGGAACCGCTTTCGGTGAAGACCGCGGTGGTGGAAACACGGCAAATTGACAAGGCGATCTCAGTGACCGGCTCGCTGATTCCGGATGAGACGGTGACGGCAAGCTTTGAAGTGCCCGGCCGCCTTGCCGCAATCTACGTGGACTTTGGCCAGAATGTGCGCAAGGGACAAGTGTTGGCGGAGTTGGATAAGCAGGAGCTGACGCTGCAAGTGGAACGGAGCCGCGCGGCGCTGTTGCAGGCGCTGGCGCGCGTGGGGCTGGATGCTTCGCAGGAGAACGTGACGCCGGAATCCACGCCGATGATCCGGCAGGCGGTGGCCCAGATGGAAGACGCCCGATCGAAATATGAGAGCGCGATGAAGCTGGTGCAGACGGGCGATATTTCCAAGGAACGCGCCACCGAACTGGATAAATCGTTCCGCGCGCGGCAGGCCGCGGTGGAGGCCGCGCGGGACGACATGCGGACGCAGTGGGCCAACGTAGCCGCGTTTCGCGCCGACGTGAAACTGGCGCAGAAGAGGCTGGGAGACACCGCGGTGCGCGCGCCGTTCGATGGCGCAGTGACGCAGAAGAATGCGTCCGTGGGGCAATACATGAAAGAGAATACCGCCATTCTGACGCTGGTGAAGACGAATCCAATGCGGCTGCGGGTGGAGATTCCCGAAACTGCTGCCGGTGTCATCCGCATGGGCGCCACGTTGAGCTTTACCACAGAAGCGGCGGGAGAGCAGGAGTTCCACGCCGTGGTGCGCGAACTAAATCCGTCGCTCGATTCCAAGTCGCGCTCGCTGACGGTGGAGGCGCGGCTGGTGCAGAACGATCCCCGATTGCGGCCCGGCATGTTCGTTCAAGTGCAGCTGGTATTGTCGCGGAACAACGAAGTTGTGGTGGTTCCGGCGCAAGCCATTTATACGATGGCCGGACTGACGAAGGTGTTTGTGATCCGCGAAGGCAAGGTGATTGAACACAAGGTCACGCCGGGCCAGGAGATCAAAGGTTGGATTGAATTGCCGAATGCGGAGATCAAGGCGGGCGACCGCGTGGCCGTCTCCGCGCTGCCACAACTGATTCAAGGGGCGCCGGTCCGCACCACCTAACGCCCGGCCTGCCGACAAGGAACCACATCCATGCAAAAATTAGCAGAACTCTGCATCAAACGCCCGGTCTTCGCCACGATGTTGATTCTGGCCCTGGTTGTTATGGGCTTGAACTCGTACATGAAACTGGGTGTGGACTTCTTCCCGAAAGTCGACTTCCCGGTTGTCACCATCACCACGACACTGCGCGGCGCGGCCCCGGAAGAAATCGAATCGCAAGTCAGCAAGCGCATTGAAGAAGCGGTAAATACGATTAGCGGGATTGACGACCTGCGCTCCATTTCGTCGGAAGGTATCTCGCAGGTCTTCATTCAATTTGTGCTGGAGAAAGATCCGGAAACCGGTGCTCAGGAAGTGCGTGACAAGATTTCCCGCGTGCTGCGCGATCTGCCCCGCGACGCCGATCCGCCGATTGTGGAGAAACTGGCAACCGACGCCTCGCCCATTCTCAACGTGGTGGTAGCTTCGGGCCGCGATCTGCGCGAGACCACAAAGGTGGTGGACGACACGTTTAAGAAGAACATTGAATCGCTGGCCGGCGTGGGACAGGTGAAGTTCATCGGCGACCGGACGCGCCAGATTCAGATCTGGCTGGATGGGGAGAAGCTTTATTCCTACAACCTGAATATCGATCAGGTGCGCGCCGCGGTGGCCGCGCAGAACGTGGAAATTCCCGGCGGCCGGGTGGAGCAAGGCAGCCGTGAGCTTTCTTTGCGCACGTTGGGGCGGGTGGAAAATCCGCGTGATTTCTCGCGCATTGTGGTGGGCGCCGCGGGCGGCAATCCGGTGCACATCAGCGACATCGGCTATGTGGAGGACGGGGTGGAAGAACCGCGCTCCCTGGCGCGGCTGGACGGCACACCGGCGGTTGTTCTGGAGATCCGGAAACAGGCGGGCACGAATACGCTGAGCGTGATTCACGCCATCAAAGAGCGCATTGCCGAGCTGCAAAAGGGCATGCCGAAGGACTACGTGATCAGCTACACGCGCGATCAATCGGACTTCATTTCGGATTCTTTCAAAGCGGTGCAGGAGCATCTGATACTTGGCGGATTTCTTGCCGCGGGCATCGTGTTCGTGTTTATCCGCAGTTGGCGCTCCACGTTGATTGCGGCCATTGCCATTCCGACGTCAATCATCTCCACCTACACGCTGATGAACCTGATGGGCTTCACGCTGAACCAGATCACCATGCTGGCGCTGGTCTTGATGGTGGGCATTGTGATCGACGATGCCATCGTGGTGCTGGAGAATATTTTCCGGTTCGCCGAAGAGAAGGGCCTGGGTCCGGTGGAGGCTGCCATTCAGGGTACGCGCGACATCGGCCTAGCGGTACTTTCAACGACGTTAAGCCTGGTGATCATTTTCATTCCGGTGGCGTTGATGAGCGGCATCGTTGGAAAATTCATGTCGAGCTTCGGCTATACGGCGGCGTTCGCCATCATGGTTTCGCTGCTGGTCAGCTTTACACTGACGCCGATGCTGTGCGCGCGGTTCCTGAAGCCCGAGGTAAAGAAAAACGGACAATCGACCAAGGAAGCGGGCTTCTTCCGCCATATATCGCGGCCCTACCGGGCCATGTTGGCGTGGTCCATGTCGCACCGTTGGGTGATTGTCGCCGTGTCGGTTTTGGTTCTTATCAGCATCGTGCCCTTGTTCAAGATGACCGGTGTGGGCTTTCTTCCCACCGACGATCAGGGCGAGTTTGAAGTGATTGTCCGTATGCCGGCCGGGTCTTCCCTGTCAGGTTCGGAGACGGTGATGAAGCAGTTGGAAGCGGAGCTGAAGCAATTGCCCGGTGTGCGGAATATTCTAACCACGATCGGCGCCGACGCACGGAAACAGGTGGACCGCGGATCCATCATTGTGGAGCTGACGCCGTTGACGGAGCGCAAGCAATCGCAGAAAGAGTTGATGATTCTGGCGCGCGAACGCATGAAGCGGTTCCGCGATCTGACTATCGCGGTACAGTTGCCGGCGCTGATTTCGGGCGGCGGATCGAATGCGGAGCTGCAGTTCTTCGTGCAAGGTCCTGATTTGAAGCAACTGGAAAAGTACGCCGGGGAGATCAAGCGGCGGCTGGCGGAAGTGAAGGGCGTGGCCGATCTTGACAGTTCGTATGAAGCCGGCAAGCCCGAACTGCGCGTGAAGATCAATCGCGATAAAGCAGCGGACCTGAACGTGAACGTGGGCTCGGTGGCCAATGCGCTGCGTACGCTGGTGGGCGGAGACGATCAGGCGACGACGTATCGCGAAGGCGAGGACCGCTATGATGTGCAACTCCGGGTGCAGAAGGAATTCCGTGATTCTCCGCGAGCGTTGGAACGCCTCTACGTTCCATCCGGCACGCTGGGGAACGTATCAGTGGCCAGCGTCGCCAGCCTGGAAGAAGCGAGCGGACCGACGGAAATCTCCCGTTACAATCGCCAGCGGCAAATTCTGTTGACGGCGAATCTGGTGGGCGGACAGTCCCTGAGCAAAGTGCTGCCGGTGCTGGATGAGACGATTGCCAACCTCAATATGCCGTTGGAGTACCGCACCGGACTGGTGGGGCAAAGTAAGGAGTTCGGGCGCGCCGCCAAGGGCTACGTGATCGCGTTCATTTTGTCCATTGTGTTTATGTACATGGTGCTGGCGGCGCAGTTTGAAAGCTTTATCGACCCGGTGACCATTCTGCTGAGCTTGCCGCTCTCGATCCCGTTCGCACTGCTTTCGCTGGTGCTGGCGCATGAGAATTTTTCGGTGATTTATACTTCGCTGGGAATTCTGGTGCTCTTCGGAATTGTGAAGAAGAATTCGATTCTGCAGATCGATCACATCAAGAAACTGAGGGCGGAGGGGGCGGACCGGCTGCACGCGATTATGCAAGGCTGCGAAGACCGTTTGCGGCCGATTCTGATGACTACGGCGGCGCTGGTGGCGGGCATGATTCCGCTGGCGTTGGGCGGTGGCGCTGGTTCCGGTTCGCGGCGGACGGTGGCGATTGTCGTCATTGGCGGACAGTCTCTTTGCCTGTTGCTGACGCTGCTGGTGACGCCGGTTGCGTATTCCTTGTTCGACGACGTGGGCCATTTCAATCTTTGGGGCCGCTTGCGTGGGTTCTTTGGCCGCCGCAAAGTGCAGGTGGCGGTGACTACGACGCTTCCGCTGCTGCTGATTCTGCTGCTGGCCGGCGCGGGTGCGGCGTGGGCGCAGGCATTGCCGCAGATTGGGCCGCAAATTGGGCCGCCGCGGGTGGGAGTGGGCGCGCAGCAACGTTCGCTGACTTTGCAGGAAGCCATCGAGATGGCGTTGACCAACAACCTGGAGATCGAGATTGAAAAAACGAACCGGGATACCGCAAAAGAGGCAGTGAAAGCCGCCCGTGGATTCTTCGATCCCGCTTTCCGTTGGGTGCCCCTGTTTGAGAACCGGAACACGCCCACCGGGTCCATACTGCAGGGCAGCAGCGGGACCTTGAACGAGCGCTTTCTCAACCAGAATTTCTATCTGCATCAGAAGCTGCCTAACTTCGGGACGGGTCTGAATCTGGATTTTGAGAACTCCCGGCAAACCAATACGAATCCGTTCTCTTCCTTCAATCCATTCTTTACTTCCCGTTTGACGCTGGGCGTTAATCAACCATTGTTGCGTGGTCTTCATACCGATCCTGCGCGGACGGAGATCCACATTCGCAAAAAGCGGGCGGACATCTCCGATGTGGATTATGAGATCCGGGTGATCGACATCGTGACTCGAGTGGAGCAAGGCTACTGGGACCTGGTAGCTGCGCGGCAGGATGTGGTGCTGGGGGGCGATACGGTGAATTTGGGCCGCGAACAGCTGGCGGTGAATCGGCGGCTGATCGACAGCGGCACACTGGCTCCGGTGGAACGGGCCGCTTCCGAGGCTGAGTTGCAGAGGCGGCTGGACACGTTGTATTCGAGTGTTGCCACCCTGACAGCGGTGGAGAACAACTTGAAGACGCTGCTGACTCCGGATCGTAACGCGGCGCTTTGGGGTGAGGAAATTGTACCGGCCGACGTCCAGACCAGCCAGGCTCCGGAGACCGAAGACGTGCATGAGGCGGTGGCGCAAGCATTAAAGCGCCGTCCGGAATTGCGCTCGGTTGCCCTGCAGCAACAGGTCAACGGCATCCAGAAGGACCTCAACTCCGATCTGCGCAAGCCGCAGGTGAACCTGATAGCCAACTATTCGCTAAGCGGCCTGGGAGGAACGGTGAGGCCGGGGGAGAATCCGTTCACCGCTTCCAACAATCTTCTATACGGCCAGGTGAACCGGCTTTCAACCCTCGCGGGCATCCCTCCGCTTCCGGTGGTCCCCGCCGGAACTCTGCCCGATTTTCTGATCGGCGGCTATGGCACTGCTCTTGGGAACGTGTTTGGTGGCCGTTATCAATCCATCCAGGCCGGTGTGCAGATCGACCTCAACCTCAGGAACCGTACGGCCGATGCCAACTACGCTCAAAGCGTGATTGCTGAAAAGCGTCTGCGGCTCCAACAGGCTCAGGTAGAACAAGGGGTTGAGGCTCAGGTCCGGAACGCTCTGCAGGGCGTCCAGAGCGGGCGGCAGAGAATTGTGGCCGCCGAGGCGAGTTCGCGCGCCGCGCAGGAAAAGCTCGAGAGCGAAACCCGCCTGTTCCAGACCGGCGAGTCCACGAACTTTCTGGTCCTCACCCGGCAGAACGAGGCCGCCGATTCCCGCCGGCGCGCGGTCATCGCCCGGCTGGACTTCAATAAGAGCTTGTCCCGGCTGCAGATGGTGATTGGCGCTACGCTTGCGTCTCACAGGATCACCTTAAAATAGCGACTCGCCGCTTCCTTGCAAAGGCAAGGACTGAAATGCCCGCGAAACTCAACAGCACTGACGGCGACTCCACCGCCGGCGATCCAACATCTAGATTGGTCTGCAGGTTAAAAGTCGATTGAGTGGTATGGCGTTCAGCGAAAAACAGATCCATGCTATAGGAATTGGCCGCGATCAACCCGAAACTGACTGAGGTGGACGGGTCGAAGGTGATTGACCGGGTTTCGGCGGCGTGCACACCTCCCATATCGACCGCCAACTTGTTATTGATAAAAACCCAGACATCATCGTCTCCGGTAAACTTCAGCGTCTCGCCTCCATGGAAGCCGAAAAGACTGTGAATTTCGTAGGTGAAGTGAAAGTTATGGTCCCAGCCGGGCGTATTGCCGAACATCTGATTATCGATCGGGAAGAAATTGGTATTGGTGTAGCTGTACACTCCCGGCGTTCCCGTGTCATCCAGGGTGATGGTTAGGGCGGCACTCTGGTTTACGCCGGGAACGTCGTGAAACCATTCGGCGAAGTTTGCCGCGCCGGAAAAACCGGGCTTGCCGGAACCGGTGAACACCGGTAATCCAGCCGAAAGGAAGGGACCGACAGCACCGGATTGCAAGCCCCCGATGGTGGCCTCGAAATCGGGATGGCCCCCAGGCTCATTCGCACCTTTGAAGTCCCGGATGGTCCCGGTCAGGTCGATTGTCGTGGCAGACGCCATCGATCCCAGCAGGAAGGAGGCGAAAATAAGATAATAAGTTCTCTTCACCCAGAGCTGGAATGCAAGCCAAGCTCCAAAGGCAAATGCTTGAAAATAAAGGCATTCCTAATACCGTTTCGGGAATGGCCGTTTCACTCCGGAACAGTGGATCGCTTGTGGAAATCCCAGGAAAAGTCCAGCCGCAACAATTTTGTTATCATTTGTTCTAACGACTTGTAGGCGGGTGCGGATGTCTATCGTCACAGTTGAAAAACCACAGCTTATCTCCCTCATTCCACTACTCAAACTTTCGCTTGCTCTGAAGGGGCGGGAAAGCTATCTTGGAACGTCGCAATATGCCTAGTATCGATCTCGCTCTAGAAAAAGGATTGCCCGCGAATTTGGATGCCGAACGCTTCGTGCT
>JBBRNO010000021.1:0-68014 GCA_038230275.1 Bryobacterales bacterium | reverse complement strand
TCAGGGAGTGGTTGGCCGGTCGAATGCGCCCGCTTGAAGCGGAAGAAGGATCGCGCAAGTCGTTGATTCTTCGCGCGACCCTTTGGGAGTGGTACAGCCGAGCTTTTGCAAGCACTCACGAGTCAAACCTCGGCGCCTCGAGTTCGTTGCTCCGGAGGGCTAAGACTGCGCGCCCTTGCGCCCTGCTATCCGCTTGTGATAAGCCTTCATGGACAGCGGTGTCAAAAATGCAACGGTTCAAATTCTTCTTACTGGCAACGGCAGCATGCGCAATTCCAGCCATGGCGCAAAACTTCGGCGAGATTACTGGAACCGTTTCCGATCCCACGGCAGCCACTATCGCCGGCGCTCTGGTAACTGTTACGAACACAGCCACCAGCCAGTCGCGGCAGGTGGCTACCAATGAGACCGGCAACTATTCGCTGACCTATCTGGTTCCGGGAATTTACGATATCCGCGCGGAGAACCCGGGCTTCAAGGCGTCCAGCCGTAAGGCCGTGGGCCTCGATGTGGGCGGGGTGCTTCGTATCGACTTCAAACTCGAAGTGGGCGATGCCAGCCAGCAGATTGAGATCACCGCCGGCGCCCCGCTGTTGACGACCGAGAGCACCGCACTTGGCACCGTGATAGACAATCGTCGCATTGTCGATCTGCCGTTGAACGGACGCGACTATCTGCAACTGGTAACTCTCAGCCCCAATGTCAGCACGGAGGGCGGAGCTGGTGGCGCAGGCGGGCTGCAGGGCGGCACACGCAGCAACACCTCGCTCTCCATCGCCGGCCAGCGTCTGGAATACAACCGCTACACTCTTGATGGCGTAGAGAACACCGATCCGAATTTCAACTCCTACATCATTCATCCGTCGGTGGATGCGCTGCAGGAGTTCAAAGTACAAACGGGTATCTATTCCGCCGAGTTCGGGCGGGGCGCGTCCCAGATCAACGCCACCACGAAATCGGGAACCAATGAGTATCATGGCGCGGCTTTCGAATTTCTAAGGAATTCGGCATTTGACGCGCGGCAGTGGTTGCAAAACTCTGGAAGAAAGAATCCGTTTCGCCGCAACAATTACGGATTTACCCTCGGCGGCCCGGTACAGATTCCCAAACTGTTCAATGGCAAGGATCGCCTGTTCTTCATGTCCAACTATGAGGCGCTTCGCGACCGCTCGACCACGCAGGTCAGTGCTTCCGTGGCCACCGATGCCATGCGCGCCGGTGACTTCACCGGGCAGAGCCGCACCATCTTCGATCCCACATCGCGCATATTCAATAGCGCTGGAAATGCGGTCTCCGCAACACCATTCCCTGGAAACAAAATCCCTCAATCGCGTTTTAGCTCATCCGCGCTAAAATTGCTGCCATACTTTCCACAAGCCGTTGTTCCGGGCAATAACCTGGTGCGGAATTTTGTGCGCGACGCCGTCTCCCCTACCGATTCCGATCAGTTCAATCAACGAATCGATTTCAACCAGAATGCCAAGTCGAATTGGTTCGGCCGCTTCAGTTGGGGTAACGATTTGCAAGTGCCCAACGCAACCGTTCCAACCGACGCCTTTAAGGTGGCCACCACCGTGCGCCAGGGGATGATTTCCAACGCACACATTATTACGAACTCCATCGTGAATGAGGCGCGCTTCGCGTGGAATCAGTTCAACAACGACCTGGTTGGATATTTTGCAAACAATACGAACGTACAGTCAACGCTCGGTATCAACGGATTGTTCGCCGCAAGCCCATTGGCTTATGGTGTTCCGGCTATCGGCCTCGGCGGCGGGATTAATGGCTTTGGCGGCGTCACGCCGTGGGTCACCCGCGACGATACGTTCCAATTCATGGACAATTTATCCATCGTGCGGGGACGGCATTCGTTGAAGTTAGGTGTGGAGGTGCGGCGCGATCGCTACAACCAATACGGCAACCAGAAGGCTACCGGCGAATTCATCTTCGACGGGCAATCCACCTTCGATCCCGCGAACCGCAATGCCAGTGGATTTATTTTTGCCGACTATCTGCTGGGCTTGCCTGCTCAATCGGCGCGCGTAGTGGCCATGGCGAACGGCATGCTCCGGCGGACTTCTTACTATGCCTACATTCAGGACGATTGGAAAATCACCCCGAAGATGACGTTGAATGTGGGCATGCGGTATGAGAACGCACGTCCGTGGGCCGACAAATACAGGGGCATCGTGAACGTGCAGCTGTTCGGGCCGGGCGTCGACACCAACGGCCTGATCGCCAACGCGAAGCCGCCAATCATCACCCGTCCCGGTTCTGGAGATTTCTATGAGGGGTTGAACTTCCATTTTGCCGATGGACAGGCGGTGCAGTCCGGCAATCAGTACATGGGCCGTAGCCTGGTGAACTCAGACAACAATAACTTCGCGCCGCGCATCGGTCTGTCATACAGCCCAACCGACCGCTGGACCGTACGGACTGGCTTCGGTATGTTCTATGTCCAGGATTCCGGCAACCCCGTTTTCGACATGGCCCGCAATCTGGCCGGCCGCGATCTGTTCATCACCAGCATTGAAGACCGCAGCGCGGTGCTGCAGGATCCGTGGGCCTTGGAGCGTCAGCGATTCACCTGTACCGGGTATAGCGGTACCTGCCTGGGCGCGCCGCAGATCTTGGGCAACATCCAAAACATGCGCACGCCGTACGTCACGCAATGGCTGTTCAACGTGCAGCGCCAACTGACCAACGATCTCGTGCTCGAGGTTGGCTACCTGGGCAACGAAGGCCACAAACTGCAACGCTTCCGCATCTTCAATCAGCCGGTTCCCAAGACGGGTCCAAATGATTCCAGAAGCGTGATTGCGCGCACTCCGTGGCCCGTGTACGGTCGCCTGCAGGAAGTGGACGGCGTGGACAATTCCAACTATCACGCGCTGAGCGCAAAATTGACGCAGCGCTTTTCCAGGGGTCTGACGTACATGCTCGGCTACACTTGGTCCAAGGCGATTGACGGCGGCAGTGGAATTCGCACCAACTCCGGCGATACCTTGTGGCCGGTGAACAGCTACGATCTGCATGCGGAGCGGGGTCTTTCGCAATTTGATTTGCGGCACCGCTTCGTGGCGTCTTTTGTCTATGAACTGCCGTTCGGCCCCGGAAAGCCATGGGCCACTAACGGCGTTTTGGGCGCCCTTGCCGGCGGCTGGCAACTGGGCGGCATCGTCACTCTCTCCGGTGGAACACCGGTGAATGTCTCGCAGCTTGGAGACACGGCCGGTTTGAATACGCTAGGCAATCAGCCGGACGCAACGGGCATCAGCCCCATTCCGGCCAACCGCACAACTCAGCAATACTGGAATATCGCGTTCGTTAACTTCACCAATCCAGATCTAAGCTGGAGGCCTGGAAACATGGGCAGAAACACGTTGTTCCGGCCAGGCACCGCGCAGGCCGATTTGTCGCTCGCCAGAAACATCAAGATTTATGAAAGACACCTGCTGAACTTCCGGCTGGAAGCCTTTAACGCGTCGAATCATCCGAACTGGAACGTACCCAGTTCTGACGCCAGAAGTCCATCCAATTTCGGAGTCATTACCTCCGCTAAGACTATGCGTTCCCTACAGCTCGCCCTAAAATATGTTTTCTAAAACCCGCATCCTCACTTTGATTGCCCTGACGGCGAGCTTTGCCGCCGCCGCCGATAAGCCCAACGCGCTGACGAAAAAGGAGTCCTCCGCCGGCTGGAAATTACTGTTCGACGGAGCCACCATGAACGGCTGGGAAGGCCACTGGGCCGATAGCTTCCATGTGAAAGACGGCGCGTTGGCCTGCGACGGGTCCGTGATGAGCTGGCTCAGTACCAAAGACACTTTTGCGAATTATGATCTGAAACTCGAATTCCGCGGCGCCGCCACCGTCAACAGCGGAGTCTTTCTCCGTTCAGAGAAAGAAGGCCAGCCCCATATCACCGGTTACGAATTACAGATTTGGGATTACCAGCCCGCCAAGTACAACACCGGAAGTCTGGTGGGTTCGGCGTTCGCCGAGCCGACTAAGATTCTTGGCGATCAGTGGAACAAGTACGAAATCACGGCCGATGGAGACCACTTTCTGATCGTTCTGAACGGCAAGAAGCTGCTGGATACCCGCGACGCGAAACACGCTTCGGGAGTGATCGGTTTCCAGTGCCAGAAAGACCAAAAGATCGAGTTCCGAAACATTCGGATCCTGCCGCGAAAGTAACGCAATTCCCATGCGGCGGCGCGGTGTCCACCGCATGGGTCAAGCTAAGCTTAGCGGCTGCCGCCTGTGGAACCGCCCCCCGGCATGTCCGGCCGGAAGCTCAATTCCGGTTGGTACCGAAATACGTTGTACTCCGCATCCTGCATCAACGGTCTTATTTTGTTGAGATACTTCTGGTAGGCGTCCGCACCCATCGCTTTCACAATCGGAGATGTGCCGTCCAGGTCCGCCCAGCTGTCCATCCCGGCTGCGGATATCAGTTCCGCTCTCGGTCCTCCATAGCGGGTTCTTACCACGGTGTACGATTTCACCCCCGATTTCTTGATAGCCGGCAACAGTTCACTCTTAACCAATGCCAGATACTCATCCACTTTGTCGGGGTGAAGATGAATCCGCAACACCGAAACCATCTTGGGCATTTCCTTCGACGGCGGCAGACTCAAGTCTTTATCCACTTCGGCCAGAGAGCGGCGGGATTCCTGCGCGCACTGATTGATTCGGCCGGCAATGCGGGTCAGGTCGGCTTGCTGATTCTTCAGTTTCGGATCGTCGGCCCGCAACATGTCCAACTCCGCCAATTTCGCGTGATAGCTGACCAGCGCGTACTCGCGGTCTCCGGTTTGCGAAACCCACATGGAATACGGTTTGTCATAGTTGGCCTTGGCAAGCACGGCGTTATACTCTTTGACGGCGGCCTGAAAATCACCGACGCGTCCAGGATTGATTTTGTAGAAGGTGGTGCTTCGGAAGTTTCGCTCTTGCGCCGGCAACTGAGCCGCACCGGCAAGCAACAAAACTGAAACCAATGCCGCGAACGCGCAGCGCTGGCGAAATATTTTCGAACTCATCATGCATACTCTCCTGTGTGAAACAGCGGTGCCTGGAATTCTACAGCAACTGCATGAGAATTGGAATCGTTTTTTCGATTCACTATAGTGGGTAGGGATCTTTGTGCAAACACTATCGGGAATTCTACCGGCGCTGGTTACGCCCTTGAACGCGGACGGCGCCTTAATGCGCAGCTCATTTGAAAAGCTGCTTGAGAAAGTGTTCGATGCCGGCGCCAGCGGCGTTTACATCTGCGGACAAACGGGCGAGGGCCTGCATCTTCCGAAAAGCGTTCGCAAAGATGCGGCGGAAGTCGCCTGCCGCTTCTCGCCAGCGGGGCGAAATATCGTGGTCCACGTAGGCGCCCACGATCCAGCCGATGCTCTGGAATTGGCCGTACACGCCAGAAAGACCGGCGCGCACGCCATCAGCAGCCTGCCGCCGCTCTCCGCCAACGGCTTCCCCGCCGTTCGCCACTATTATGAATCGCTGGCCGAAGCCGGCGAACTTCCCTTCCTTGTTTACTACTATCCCCAGCTCACCAATGTCATCGGGTCGGTGGAACAGATCCTCGACCTCTGTTCCATCCCCAACGTGGTTGGGCTCAAGTTCACCGACTTCGATCTCTATCGTCTTTCGCTGATTCGCCGCGCCGGCGGCATCGTCTTCAATGGCCGCGATGAGGTGCTGGCAGCGGGTCTGTTGATGGGCGCCAGCGGCGGAATCGGCACCTTTTACAATTTGCTGCCGGAAGCGTTCGTCAGCGTGTATGAAGCAGCGCGGTCCAATCGTTGGGAGGATGCGCAGGTGCTGCAGGCTCGCATCAATACATTGATCGAAATCGTGCTGCACTTTCCGGTCATCCCATCGGTGAAAGCGATTCTCGGCTGGTCCGGAATCGATTGCGGTTCCTCCATGCCGCAGTCGGGCGAACTCACGCCCCAGTTGGAGCGGCAACTTCGTACCGCGGTGGAGCCACTATTTGAGTTTCAGTCTTCCGCGATAGCCTAAATGAACGTCCCGGCGCTATCCCCGTGGAGCCTCGTCGCGCTCCTGTGCGTCGTCGCCACGCTGAACTATCGGGACCGGCAAGTTGTCTTCTCGTTGTTCCCGCTGCTGGAAAAAGATCTCCATGCCACTCCCACTGAACTGGGCCTGATTGGAACCGTCTTCTTGTGGACGTACGGCCTGCTGGGGCCGCTGGCCGGCTACATTGCGGATCGAGTAGGCCGCGTGCGCGTGATCCTGTTCAGCCTGCTGGTTTGGAGTGTGGTCACCTGGCTGACGGGATTCGTCAGAACCATCCCCGAACTTCTGGTCACGCGCGCGTTGATGGGTATCAGCGAAGCGTGTTATCTGCCGGCCGCCCTGGCATTGGTGGTGGCGGCGCATCCTGACCGCACACGCTCGGTGGCCGCGGGACTTCATCAAAGCGGCCTCTATTCCGGAGTGATCCTGGGTGGCGCGTGGGGCGGGTGGATGGGAGAGCGCCACGGATGGCGGCCCGTTTTCACTATCCTCGGCGCCATCGGTGTAGTCTATCTTTTTGTCTTGTGGTGGTTCCTCCGCTCACAACCGGAGGATGTCCGCGAAGCCGATCCACTTTCGATAGGCGCCAGCATTCGCGAAGTGCTGCGAAGCCCGAATTTCGCGCGGTTGGCCGCAGCCTTCTCCATCGTCGCCATGGCGAACTGGCTGATCTACACCTGGCTGCCTTTCTATCTGGTGGAGAGATTCCAATTGGGCATGGCTTCCGCGGGATTCTCCGCCACGATCTATTTGCAAGCCGCCAGCTACGCCGGAATTCTGGTGGGCGGAATGCTATCCGATCGTTGGCAAGCCGTTTCGCCCAGAGGCCGGATTCTGATGCAGGCAGCGGGCATCCTGCTGGCCGCGCCGTTCCTGTTTCTTGTGGGCTTCACTCATTCCATCCCAACGTTTATCCTCGGTATTGTCACCTTCGGTTTCGGGCGCGGCATTTATGATTGCAATACGATGCCGGTCTTAAGTCAGTTTGTCCGGCCGGAACTGCGCAGCACCGGCTATGGGCTGCTGAACATGTTCAGCTGTCTGGCCGGCGGAGTCATCGCCGTCTCCGCGGGGTTCTTCAAGAACAGCCTGGGCTTGGCCGGCGCCTTTGAACTGGCCGCCGCATTGATGGTAGTGGCGGGTGTGCTGCTGCTTAGAACTGGAAATAGATGAACGGTACAGTGCCCTCACCGGCGGCGAACAGCTCGATCACTACTAGGCCACAAACAATTACCGCCAACTTCGTCCAGCTTGGCGCTTGAGCCATGCGTTCCAGCATCGGCCAGCGGGCGGCGAGCACGGCAGACGCCAATAGCAACAGGTCTGCCGGTCCCAACAGCCACGCTCCTGCATTCCTGGAAACCATCTGCGTGATCGCCATCGTTGCATCGTGCAACGAATTCGCCCGAAAGAACACCCAGCCCACGGAGATGAGAGCGAATGTGCACAAGCCTCTTACGAAAGCAGGCATAGTGACCCGGCCTGCCATCAGTCGCTCGACGCATAGCAAAACTCCTTGATAGCCACCCCAGACTACGAACTTCCAGCTGGCCCCATGCCAAAGCCCGCCCAGCAGCATGGTGATCATGATGTTTCGATACGTTGCCCAACTGCCGTGCCGGTTCCCGCCCAGGGGAATATAGAGATAGTCCCGCAGCCACGAAGAGAGCGACATATGCCAGCGCCGCCAGAACTCCGTGACGCTGGTGGAAAAGTACGGATCGCGAAAATTGGCGGGGAAGTGAAAACCGAATAGCGCCGCGGAGCCGATAGCGATGTCGGTATAGGCGGAAAAATCGAAGTAGATCTGAAACGCGAATGCAAAGGCGCCAGACCAGGCGGAAAGCGCCCCCGGATGCGCCGTCACATCCCCAAAATACAACGCAGCGACAGCTCCAAACCGGTCGGCAAGAACCAACTTCTTCACCATCCCCTGCAGTATCAGGAAACAGCCGCTGCTGAAGACCTCGGCCGAGGGCGGGCGCCAATGATACAGATCGTGGAAGAAGTCGCGGGCACGCACAATAGGCCCGGCCACCAGTTGCGGAAAGAACGCAATGTACAGCGCATAGTCCACGAAGTTGCGAACCGGCTGTTGTTCGCCGCGGTAGACATCCACCAGATAGGAGATGCTCTGAAACGTATGGAAGCTGATGCCCACTGGAAGCACAATCTGCAGTAGCAGGCTCTGCTCGGGAACGTGAGTCAAACTGGCCAGCGATGCGGCGAAGAAATTGTAGTATTTGAAGAAACCCAGGAACCCAAGGTTCGCCGACAGGCCCATGATCAGCCACGTCCGCCGCTTGCGCGCCACGCTGCCCGACATGAGCAAGGCCGCGCAGAAATCTACTACCGTCAAAAGCAGAAGAAGTAGCACGAACTTCGCGTTCCACATCATGTAGAACGCATAGCTGGCGGCCAGCAGCACAAATCGACCCAGACGGAAGGGTACCGCGTGGAACAGAATCAGGACCAACAGCAGGAACAGGATGAACTGCGGCGTTTGAAACAGCATCAGCCCGGTCCTGCCAGAACGCCGGCCAGCTGCGTGGAAAACAACTGTCTGCCGCGGGCGTTCAGATGCAGTTCGTCGAAGAAGTATTCCGGCGCTTCCAGAGCATTGAAGAGGCTCTCCGGAAGAACCGTCACGCCGGTGAATCCACGGATGGAACTTCCTGGGCCCGCGTGGCCTACCGGCGGAACAACTGGCCCCCGAGGGAGCCGAAGGAAGACGATGGCCGTGCCGGAATCCTTGTAGCGGCTGAGGATCCGGCCGAACCATGCACGGCGATACGCCCCGTACAAGCCGGTTTGCGGCGAAGGTTGGCGTCTCGAAGGATCGGGAAGTGTGCTCCCCACCAGATTCTTTGGATTCCCGTCATAGTTGTACGTCCACTCGGCTCCGGATGCCCGGTACAGAGCCGCTTTATCCAGCCGCGATGCAGGGTGCGCCAGAAACGCCTGCAGGTCCTCACGCAACGCCAGACCTTTCAACAGGCAAACCAGCAACGCATTCCAGCGTGCCTCGGCCGAGTGGAAGGAGGCGGCGAACGAAAGCGTATCCTCCAACCGAAGCCGAGCCGCCAGAATGTTCACATCCAGAGTGCGGTCAGCCCATTCCCACGGGCCGTCCTCGTCCTCGTAGGAGTCCACCGGAAGTACAATCTTTTTGAACCGTCCCACCTGTGGATCAAGATCCCGCAGCAGGTAATACCAACAACGCGGAGTCGACCCCGGAACTGCGGCGTTCAGGAACCGCCAACCCGGTTGCTGCCCGTCAGCCACCCGGGCCGAAAAGCCTTCCGCAATGCGGGAATCGCCCAACACCGCTATCGACTGGTTCCCTCCGGTACCGATCAACCTCTCCACCTGGCCCGCGTACGATTCGGGCTCTAGAATCCGGCGGTAATAAGGGGTACGGAAGAGTGCCGCATCCAGTGCGAACAACATACAGAAGCCGGCCATCCAAGGCGCCAGATTTCGCAGGATTGGGAACACGCCAACTATTGTAGATGGGCATGCAAAATACTTGGCGGACTTTCCCAGCCAGCCACGCTCTTATGGGTAGCCATGGCGTTCGCACCAGTACTTACAACCCAAGTCGTTCTATTCCGTCCCACCCCGGCGCATGGCAAGATTCAGCGGGTTTACAAGACGGTCAATATGGCAGACGGTGGCGGCGAGGTCACTGCTTTGCTCCGCGCCTGGAGCGGTGGGGATCGCAGTGTCGAAGACAGGCTGTTTCAGCTGGTGCTTCCGGACCTGCGCAAAATCGCCGGCGCTTTGATGAACCGGGAACGCTCCGACCATTCGCTGCAGCCCACTGCGCTGTTGAACGAAACCTACTTCCGGCTGGTGATGCTTCGCGAATCGCCGAAGTCCCTGGCATCGGACTTGAGCCACGATCCGTTGCTGGCCGATCTCCAAAAAGATCCGCAGTTTCTAGAGTTACTAAAACGGTAGTTCCAAACCTAAAAACAAGGAGAAACAAATGTCACTGAACACAATTACATTGATCTACGATACTACCCAGGGAACTGTCACCGCGGAACCAGCGGCGATGAAGATGCTGAAAGGCGACGGCCTGCAATTCGTCTCCAGCTCCGGTCCGGTTCGAGTCTTGATGGTACCGTCAGAGTCGTTTTCCGCCGCGGAATTCCGCACCGGGGACGATCCGCTGACCGGCATTACCTCGGGAAGATTCAACTACTGCTGCGGTGTCACAATACAGGGCAAAGTCGTCGGCTATCCGCTTAATCGCGACTCCGGTAATGAAGGCGAGATCGTCGAACCGGGCAGCGGGACGACCAGATAACTACTCCAGCCACTTGATGCTGGTAGGCACGGTGTTCGCGCAGGCGATGGAATCCGTCATGCCGGACGCAATCAGAGCGCATGCGTTTTCCGTGGCCGTGCGCTGCGCCTGCTGCTTTGTTGCAGCCGATGCGGTGCGGCAATCGGTGCGTCCAAGATAAGCAACGCAGACTTCCACCCGATAATGCTTCTGACCGAGCGTAAGGTAGAACAGCAGACCGACGAAAGCGATGCCACCGATAATGAAGTAGATGGGTTTCACGCGTGGGCAGCCTCCGCAAAGAAGTTGCCCATGCGGCGGAACTTGTTATAGCGGTGATCGATCAGCTCTTTGGACGATAGCTTTGTCAACTCGGCCAGCGCCTCTCGTAATGTTTCGCGTACTGCATCCGCCGCCGTGTCCGGGTCCAGGTGTGCGCCGCCTTCCGGTTCCCGAATGATGCCGTCCACGACACCTAGTTTCAAAAGATCGGGCGCCGTCAGTTTCAATGCGGCGGCGGCCAGTTCCGCCTTTCCCGAATCGCGCCAGATGATGGCCGCGCAGCTTTCCGGAGAGATCACGCTGTAGATGGCATTCTCCAACATGTAAACGCGATTGGCAACGCCAAGCCCGAGGGCTCCGCCACTGCCCCCTTCCCCTATCACTACCGTGATGACCGGTACGCCCAGGCGTGCCATTTCGCGCAGGTTCATGGCAATAGCCTCAGCTTGGCCGCGCTCTTCGGCGTCGATGCCAGGGTAGGCTCCGGGGGTGTCAAGCAACGTAATGATGGGGCGGTTGAACTTGGCTGCCAGGCGCATCACACGCAGTGCCTTGCGGTAGCCTTCCGGTTTGGGCATGCCGAAATTGCGCAGCAGCTTCTGCTTGGTGTCCCGGCCCTTCTGCTGGCCCAGGATCATCACCGGTTGCCCTTCAAACACGGCCATTCCAGAAACGATGGCGGCATCGTCGGCGTAGGCGCGGTCGCCATGCAGTTCTAAAAAGGACGGGCTGAGCCGGTTAATGTAATCCAAGGCGTGCGGCCGTTTAGGATGCCGTGCCAGCTGCACCCGTTCCCACGAGGGATTGGGCGGCTTCGGGGGTTCTTCTAAGAGTGGCTGGTTCGGGTCGGGCATTTGTGATTGTGTCAGCTCGCTAGAATTTCCAGGGATTCCGGTCCGCAGATGCGCTCCACTTCGGCACGAAACTCTTTGTCTGCGCGAACGCGAGTCGTCACGTCCAGGATAACTGAAAAGTCGCGCGGCTTCTCGATTTTCAAACGGACCTCGGCGGTTCCCGGTTTCTTAGTGAACAGATCGTTGAGCGCTTGCGCCTTATCGCCGTTCTGATTCAACGATACTCGAATGGCGATCACGGACGGAAGCGGCACGCGGGCTACTTCCAGCGGAATAATGCTCTGTGCAGAGACCTTTGTGCTGCCTCCGTCATCCGGCAGCGCTAGCCCTTTCACCATCACCGCGGAATCCTCTACCAGGCTGGACAACACGCTGTCGTACGCGGTCGTGAAGGCCATCGTTTCAATGGAGCCTTGCAGATCTTCGAGCAGGAACGAGGCCCAAGGTTTTTGTTCCTTATTGCGGCGGCGCTGCAAGCCGGTGATGATGCCGCACACAGTGACCTCCACTCCCTTGGCCAATCCTTCGATGGTCTCGCTGTTGTGGGTCGCCAGCTCCTTCACCTTGTCGATGTATTCGTAAAGCGGATGGCCGGTGACGTAGAAGCCGAGCATTTCCTTCTCGCCCGCCAACTTGACGCGCTCTGTCCAATCGGGCAGTTTCGGAAGTGGTGGTTCCGGCTCTTCCTCGGCCCCGGCCAGCATGGCGAACAGGCCGGTCTGCCCGCTGAGGCGATCTTTCAACGCGCGGGTGCCGGTCTCCATTGCGCTGTCGATGGCGCCGAACTGTTGGGATCTGGTGCCTTCCAGCGAATCGGTTGCGCCCGCCTTGATGAGCGCTTCAATCATGCGGCGGTTAACGGCGGTTAGATCGACGCGCTCGCAAAAATTGTAGAGCGATTTGAACGGACCGTCCTTGTCGCGAACGGTAGTGATGGAATCCACGGCGGAGCCGCCGACGTTCTTAATAGCTGAGAGTCCGAAGCGGATGGCATTGCCGTCCGGCGTGAAATCCCGGTCGCTCTTATTGACGGCGGGAGGCAAAACGTTGATGCCCATATCCCTGCATTCATTGATGTATTTGACTACTTTGGTGGCCGTGCCGGTTTCCGACGTCAGCAGCGCCGACATGAAATCCAACGGGTAGTGCGCCTTCAGATAAGCCGTGACGTAGGCGAGATAGGCGTAGGCTGCGGAGTGCGATTTGTTGAAGCCGTATCCCGCGAACTTCGCCATCAGTTCAAACAGTTTCTCCGCCTTCTTGGCGTTGAAGCCTTTCTCTTTCGCGCCGCTAGTGAAGCGCTCGCGCTGCTTGTCCATCTCCTCTTTTTTCTTCTTGCCCATGGCGCGGCGCAGCAGGTCGGCTTCCCCTAGCGAGTAGCCGGCAATCAGGTTCGCCACCTGCATTACTTGTTCCTGATACACGATTACGCCGTAGGTTTCCGAAAGTATCTCGGCCAGCACCGGGAATTCATAACGGACCTCCTTGCGGCCATGTTTGCAGTTGATGAAATCGTCAATCATGCCGCCTTCAATGGGGCCGGGGCGGTAGAGCGCGTTGAGGGCGCAAAGGTCTTCAATACGCGTTGGCTGATACTTGCGCAGAATGTCGCGCATGCCTCGCGATTCAAACTGGAAGACGCCGCTGGTGAAGCCTTCGGAGAATATCTTGTAGGCCTTTTCGTCGTCGAGCGGAAGGTCTTCTACTACGATCTTCACGCCGCGGTGTTTTTCGATCAGCTTCAGGGAGTCGGCGATGATGGTCAGCGTGGTCAGGCCCAGGAAGTCCATCTTGAGAAGGCCGAGCTTCTCCACTCCCGACATGTCGTACTGGGTAACGACTTCATCCCGGTTGGTGCGGTAGAGCGGAACCAGTTCTTTCAGCGGCGTGGGCGAGATGACTACACCGGCCGCGTGTACGGAGGCGTTGCGTGCCATACCTTCCAGCCGGCAGGCTACGTCCAGCACTTCTTTCAACCGCGGGTCTTTGTGTTTGGCTTCCTCAAAGCCGGGCTCCATTTCGAAGGCATCTTTGAGCTTGATGTTGAGGACGGCGGGCACCAGTTTGGTGACGCGTTCCACCTCGCCGATTTTCATATCGAGCGCGCGGCCGACGTCTTTGATTGCCGCGCGCGCTCCCATGGTTCCAAACGTGATGATCTGGGCCACTTGTTCGCGGCCGTATTTTTCCGTGACGTACTGGATTACTTCACCGCGGCCATGCGTACAGAAGTCGATGTCGATATCGGGCATGCTGATGCGTTCCGGATTGAGGAAGCGCTCAAACAGCAGCCCGTATTCCAGCGGATCGATGTCGGTAATCTCCATGGCGTAGCTAACCAGGCTGCCGGCGGCGGAACCACGGCCGGGGCCTACAGGAATGCCGCGATCCTTGGCATAGCGGATGAAGTCCCAGACCACCAGGAAGTAGCCGGAGAACTTCATGGACTGGATGCACTTAATTTCGCGGTCCAGACGTTCGGCGTATTCGGCTAGATCGTGCTTGAGTTTGCCTTCCAGTTGATGGGCTTCCAACCGCACGCGCCGCTTTTCGAAGCCGTGGCGAGCCACGTATTCAAAGTAGCTATCGATGGATTGGCCGGGCGGAACATCGAACTTCGGAAAGGGATCCGTAATGGGATCCAGCTTGATGTTGCAGCGTTGGGCGATGTCGAACGGAAGCGTTAGCGAGCCAGGAATTTCGCCGAACAGCCGCTCCATTTCGGCCTTCGATTTGATGTAGAACTCCTGCGTGGTGAACTTCATGCGGTTCGTATCCGACATGGTTTTGCCGGTCTGGATACAGAGCATGATTTCGTGCGCGCGGGCGTCATCTTTGCGCAGGTAGTGCGAATCGTTGGTGGCGACGAGCGGGATGCCGGTGTCGGCGGAGAGGCGGTTGAGTAGCGGGTTGACTATTTTGTCCTGGTCTAGCTGGTGGTCCTGCACTTCCAGGAAGAAGTTGTTCTTGCCGAAGATGTCCGTGTATTGATAGGCCAGGCGGCGGGCGTCTTCGTATTTATCGGCGATCAGCGTTTCGTTGATGTCGCCGCGCAGGCAGGCGGAGAGGGCGATGATCCCTTTCGAGTGCGCAGCCAGCAGGTCTTTGTCGATGCGGGGCTTGTAATAGAAGCCGTCCAGGTAGCCGGTGGAGACCAGGTTGATGAGGTTGCGGTAGCCTTCCTGGTTTTCGCAGAGCAGGACTAAGTGGTTGTAGCGGTCGGATTCGGTGCGGAGTTTGTGGCCTTTTTGCGAGACGTAGACTTCGCAGCCGATTACCGGATGAACGCCTTTGTATTTAGCTGCGTTGTAGAATTCGATGGCGCCGAAGAGGTTGCCATGGTCGGTCATGGCGATGGAGGGCATCTTCTGTTCCACCACCAGATCCATAAGCTGGGAGATCTCGCAGGCTCCATCCAGGAGCGAGTAGTCCGTATGGCAATGCAGATGGACGAAGGGCGTTGACGACATGTTGTGGGGAACCGATTTCATTATCGCAGAGGGGGTGTTACGAACCGGAGCCGGTTGGCCGGGGGCTTCGGCGCCTTTGCCCATTAGCCAGCCATAGCTACCTCCCCTACCGGTTTATCAACCCGCGCATCGATGCCATCGGTGTCCATGTCTGGCCTTTTGAGCGTTCATTCCCGCTGGAATTCACTTCTGCTCCTCGTGCTGCCCACTATGAACAAATCGCCGCCTCGGCCACTCAGCCGGGCGCACTGACAGGTAGCCTGTAGTTCGCAATCCGGCAAGGCCCGGCAAAGAACTCAAAGTTTTTATCCCATTCATTCCATCCATCCCAGCCAAATAGTTAGAAGCACCTGGGAACTCCCCACTCCCGGGCCCACAACACATCCAAACCATGACCAACGCCGAAGACGAAGCCCTATTCGGCCAAATCACAAACGCCGCCTTCAAAGTCTCCAACTCCCCAAAAAGAACGAGGCCTAATCCAGCCCTACGATCCGCGCGGCGATCATGCGAAGGCGGCGGGTCTAGGTTGGCGGTGGAAATTGCAAGGCCGGTGGGCATATTGTGTATTAAGGATGTGCCGCCTTTGTGAGGATCAATGACCATGAGAACTATATTGCTCGCGCTTACTGCAGCCGCCCTTCTGACGGGAGCGGATCACGATCCGAACAGAGGCAAGCGCCATCTCGACTACAACCTCCAGCTATGGCCGGAGGGAAAGGTGCCGGGTGCTATCGGCAATGAAGATCTCGACAAACCATTCCTCACCGTGGTGCAGCCCGACAACGGGACAGCCAATGGGTCGGCCATCATCATTTGTCCGGGCGGCGGCAATATTAAGTTGTTTTATCATCCGGAAGGCATGGCGGTGGCCGAACACCTGAATTCCTGGGGCGTGACGGCTTTCATTCTGACTTACCGCCTGGCGCCGCGCTATCCGAACGAAGAAGCCCGAATTCTGGACGGCCAGAGAGCGATTCGCCTGGTGCGGGCGCGGGCGGCGGATTGGAAGCTCGACCCCAACCGCATCGGCCTGATGGGTTTTTCGGCGGGCAGCAATATGGGCCGCACCATTGCCGGAGTGTCCCTGGGCGCAAATGTCAATGCAGCAGACGCGGTGGACCGAGTCAGTTCGCGGCCGGACTTCGTGGCCTTGGTGTATGGCCCGGGCCGTGCGGCGCCGGGCGAGTCCTTGAAAGATTTCCCGCCGGCGTTTTTGCTGGCCGCGGCGGCCGATCCCACTTCGGCCGGTACCGCGCAACTCTTCTTGGATCTCCGCAAGGCGGGGGCCTCCGCGGAACTGCACATCTATCAGCATGGCCGGCATGGCTTCGGTGCGGCTGAAACCGATCCGGGCTTGTCGGACTGGATGTTGCGCTGTAAGAACTGGATGCAACAGGCAGGATTCTTCAGGAGCGTGGGACGTTAAGATGCGAGGTTTCCGATTAATCTGTTTCCTGCTGATCTCTGTTTGTTTTGCCGCGCCCGCCGGTCCCCCGGCGATCAATGACGGCTACGGCGATCTGGTTCTGGTTCCGGCCGGCGCCTTCCAAATGGGGGACAACTTCCAGGAGGGCGCTGAACGCGAGAGGCCGGTTCATACCGTGGAATTGGACGCCTACTACATAGGAAAGTTCAACGTGACCAACGCCGAGTACAAGAAGTTCAAAGACGACCCGGCTTATAACGAGTCCAGGCTTTGGCCCGATGGCAAGGTGAATCCAATGTCGTTTTGGTGGGACAACGAGCCGAACCACGGCGGCGGACTTCCGGGCAACGAGAGTTACCCGGTGGTGGGCATCACCTGGGAGCAGGCGGTTGCTTACTGCAACTGGGTGAGCGCTAAGACCGGAAAGAAATATCGTTTGCCCACCGAAGCGGAGTGGGAGAAGGCGGCCAGAGGCGTCGATCAGCGGCGCTATCCCTGGGGAAATGAGATTGACGCCAGCTATACCAATTTTTCAAATAGCGGCGGACCGTACAAAGATTCAGTTCCGCACTTGAATCCCGTGGGCTTCTACGATGGCAGTCTGCGCGGTGAACTGAAGACCAACAAAAATGCCTCGCCGTATGGCGCCTATGACCTGCTGGGCGGAACTTTTCAGTGGTGCCAGGATTGGTACAGCCGGAGTTATTACTCCGTTTCCCCACGCAAGAATCCGCAAGGTCCGCCTTCCGGCGCGTATCGTGTGTTGCGAGGGATGGGCTGGTATTTGGATATCGGTGCCCATCGTGCCTCGGCCCGGTCGAGCGCTTACCCGTCCAATCAAAGCTACAACTTGATAAGCTTCCGGCTCGTAAGGGAGTTATAAGGCAGCCGTACGCCTAATTGCGCTCCACCACAATCTTCGGCATCTTTCCGCTCGGCGCCACAGGGGGCAAAGGCGGAAGCGGCGGCAGCGCCCCATCGCCCTTTCGCACGATGACAGACCCATGGTCCGCGTTCAGCACAATCGCCGGTCCGTCGCCCGCCCCGCCGCGCAGCGATGCCCCGCGGCCGGAGGTCTCTAAGCGGATGGGATCGCCAAATTCATTCTGTGCTTCGCCTTTCTGCACGTTGGCCTTCAGATCGAATTTAGACCCGGCCGGCAGCGCCAGGGAAAGCTCTCCGTTGCCAGTCCGTACATCCATCTTCGATAGCGGCGTGCGCATGGGCCGCAAATCGATATCGCCCCGCTCAATAGACAGGTCCAGCCCTTGCGTGAAGTCTGAGATCTCAATGTCTTTCGACTTCGCGGTGAGTTGCACCGGGCCTACCAGGTTCGTCCCGCGGAAGTAACCCCGCGCCATACGGATCTGCCCCGGCGTTTTCTCCACCCGCAGATTCGTGCGGTCCTCGTCAAAGCGCAGCGGCTTCGCCAGATTGCGAAATTGCAGATCGCCACTGTGGCTTCCGGTGATGGTCACCTGTCCGGCGATGTTTTCCAGCTCCACGTTCTGGCCGCGGCCCTTCAGTTCCACGGGGCCGGTCACGTTGACGGCGCGGATCAGGTCGCTCTTGCGTAGGTCCATGCGTACGCTTCCGCCGATGTTCTGCACCCGCACCCCGGCATTGTCGCTGATGATCTCCACGTTGCCGCCCAGTTCGCTGATGTCGAAATCCCCAAACCTGCCGCGGCCTTCCACCGTTGAACCGCGCGGCACGGAAATCTCTAAATCCGCATTCAAGGTCCGGTCGCCGGGGGCACGGTCCTGGTTGGTGCGGATGACTACCAGCTCATTCTGATTGCTGAGCTCAATAGGAGACCGCTGATTGGCATCGTCCGCGTCGGTCTGCTGCAGCGCCCGCACGGTCTTGCGCCCGCTCACTTTGACTTCGGATACATCCGCGCCCACTACCCGCGCATTGCCGCGAAAATTCTCAATCAACACGCGCGGAGTTTTACCGGTAGCCACTTTCTTCTCTTCAATCGGATAGTCGAAAGAATCGCCGAAATCGCCGATGATCTTGGAGCGGATACTGTTAGGCGCCCAATTGCCGGCATGACGTTTGATAAAGAAAGCGCCAGACCCCAGCAGGCACAGAAATACAATCAAGACCCATTCTCCGCCCGAAAGCCCATGCGAAGCGCCTGCAGGCAAACCCGCTTGCGGATGCGGTTGCCTAGCGGCGGAAATCAGAATCTCGGCCAGCCGCAGCAGTCCCCAGGCGATGAGGATGAACGGCCAATAGCTGGCCAGCGTATCCAGTACTGAGAATTCGGGATGCAGGTTGTTCAGCAGGAAAATACCGCCGATCACAATCAGGATCACCGGCGCGACAATGGATCCGCGTCTCATCGTGGAATCCCTCCCCCTTGCGCCGCACCTGCCCGTTCCATCAGCTTCATCAATCCAATGACGATGATCAGCACCGGCCACGTCCGCGTGAAGCTGATGGAGCCGAAGTGGTCAATCGCAAACAGAATTCCCAGGGTGATCAGAATAATCGGACCACGAATTGCCCGTGCCAGGTTAGCGTTCACGATCCACCCCGCCGGGCGCAAGCCGCGCGTAAAGCATATAGACGCCCAAAAGAATCAGGAACAACGGCCAGTAACGCAGAATCTGATACAGCCGCACAATCTCCAGGTTGTTCAACAGGAAGATCACGCCGACGCCAATCAGAATGACGGGAGCCAGCGGGAACCCGGCCGTCTGATGCTGCAGCGGGATGACACTGGAAAACTCGTCCACCGGTTCGCCGCGCAGCCGCTTGCTGGCGGTGTGATATGCCTCAAACGGCATATAGATTACCCATAGCCCGGTGAGCATTCCGAACAGCGCTTCCAGTCCGCCGGCCGCGCCTGAATTCAGGATGCTGATGAGCGTGCCCAAGATCACCACGTGGATCAGGCCCTTGGCGTATTGCCCGTTATAGATTGCCCCTACGCCGGGAATCAAGCCGAGAATAAATGCCAGACCGGGTGAGGAAGCGGAGCCTCCGGGCGGTGCTGAATAAGGCGTGGCGCCCGGCATCGGAGCCGTGTACGGCGAATAGGCCGCTTGCGGATCGGGCGCCGGCGGCGCCTGTGGAACAAAGTGTTCCTCGCACACAATGGTGCCCATGCTGGTTCGCTGGCACGCTGGGCACAGCGGTTTACCGCAGGTTCTGCAGTATGCCGTTGCTGCCTCTGGATGATTAGCGCAATTCATTTTCTGTTCTGCCCCTCTGCAGGCTTACTTCCTACACCCGAATTTCCTACACCCGAACCGCTTCGATCCTCTTCTTCCGGTTCCGTCCATTCCTTGTACCGCGACTGCACTTCGTAAACCAGCCGCAGGCTATCGTAATATTTCAACGCCCGGTGCCATGAACGGTGTACGCGGTCATCGGCCGCCGCCCAGACTTTTGCCGGGCTCAAGTCCGCCGCCTTCAACTGCCGCGGTTCAATTCCGGCAAACCGCGCCACCATGGAAAACGAGAGAATCGTCATCGCCATACCCATGGCGAACCGCGGTTGCAAAACCGGTTGCAGCCATTTTGCAAATAACGAACGAAAGCCGCCCGTCTTCACCGTTCGTGAGGCGGACTGCGGAATATGGAACGCAATCTTCGTCAGCAGCTCCGGGGGAACCACTACATCCTCCGCGCGCTCCACAAAAGCCACCGCACCCATCACATCGCGCGTAAACTCACCACACGCCGCACAGCTATGCAGATGCGCCTCCAGCACCCGCTTGCGCGCGGCATCCAGCGTGCCGTCCACGTAGTCGCACAACAGTATTTCAAAGTCGCTGCAATTCATTGTTCCGTCGGTATCTTTACCCGGCATCATAATGTCACCATATGCCGCCGAAGGATTCGGGCCAGTTCCGCCCGCCCCCGGTTCAATCGCGATTTCACCGTGCCCTCCGGTACATTCAGCACCTCGGCAATTTCACGGTACTCCAATTCCTCAATATCACGCAGAATCACCGTCTCTCTCAAATCCGGAGACAGTTTCTGCAAGGCGCCCTGCAATAATTCGCTCGCCTCGCGTCCAGCCAGCATGCTGTCCGCGCGTCCGGCGCCGGCCGTCGTCTGTTCCAGCGTCAGCAGCTGGTCTTCAATCGAATCCGTCGCCCGCTCCAGCTTCGTCCGGCGATAGTTATCGATCAACAGATTCCGCGTCAGGCGGTTCAACCAGACTGAGAACGAACCCTCGCCCGAACGGAAACTTTTCAGCGTCTTGAACACTCGCAGGAACACTTCCTGCGTCAGATCCTGGGCCTCTCCATCGGTCCCGGTGAAGCGATAGCACACAGCATACACCCGCCGCGTATAGGCCTTCAGCAGGTCTTCCCAGGCCGTATCCTCGCCTGTCAGGCATCGTTCTATCAGCTGCGCTTCAGAATCCAAACGGTAGTCCGCCGTCCTGCTCGCACCTGTCAGCGCTTGTACACCTGCCTGCAAACCAGATTGCATCCAGGCCTGCCCTTGAATCTGTGCTGTGGCGGCGGCTGACATCGATTTCCTCTTTGTGCTCCCACTTGATACAACGAGGATTTATCATAAGAAGTTCGCTTGAATGTGAGACACTCGTGCAATTGATTATCCATTCTAGTGCAGCGCCGCCCCTTCATGCCTAACCAGCCCCCGTCGAAACGCTGGCGTGCCGTCGCCTTAGTGCTGGCAGCAGCCGTCATCATTGGCGCCATTTTCTTCTTCCGCAGGCTTCGTGGTTCTGAGTTTCGCTGGGATCAATTTATCTCGACCTTCGCCCAGCTGCATCCAGGCTGGCTTTCGGGCGCCATCGTCCTGATCCTGTTCACTTATGTGGGCAGGGCGTTGCGCTGGCAGGTCCTGCTTCGTCCGGTGTGCCCGGCGCCGAACCTCTGGCGAATTTTGGTGGCCACGGCCATCGGGTTCACTGCAATCGTCCTGTTCGGCCGACCCGGGGAACTGGTGCGCCCCTACCTTATCTCGATGAAAGAGAACGTGTCGTTCTCCTCACAATTGGCCGCCTGGCTGCTGGAACGGATCTACGACCTGCTTGTCGTCCTGCTTCTCTTCGGTTACGCCTTGAGTCACGTCCAGGCCGCCCACCTCAGCCTTGGTCCCGGTTTTGAATTTATACTCAGGACAGGCGGCTACCTGGTGGCCGGCGTTTGTACTTTGTGTTTTCTGTTCCTGCTGGGCGTGCGTCACTTCTCAGATGCCATGCAGCGCCGCTTCCTCTCCGCCGTTACATTTCTGCCGGAGAATTACTACAAGAGACTGGAACAGCTGGTCACCGCCTTCGCCGCAGGCATGGAATCCACCAGGAGCCATAGCTTCGTGGCTCAGTTGGTGTTTTACACGCTGCTCGAGTGGATGATCATCGTGGCCAGTAACTATTGTCTTTTCATGGCATTTCCGGCAACCAGCCACTTCACGGTGACGGATACTCTGGTATTCTGTGGGTTTGTCGGACTCGGCAGCGCCATTCAGATCCCCGGCGTCGGAGGCGGAATGCAGGTGGCTTCCATCCTGATATTGACCGAATTCTTTGGTCTGACACTGGAGGTTTCCAGCGCGATGGCCATCCTGATCTGGCTTACTACGTATGTAGTAATTGTGCCGATCGGAATTTTGCTGGCTTTGCGAGAGGGGCTGAACTGGAAGAATCTAAAGCAGTTGGAATCGAGGTTGCCTCAATGAACTGTCCATTCTGTGGTCATCGGGAAGACAAAGTCATCGACTCGCGGGAGAGCAAAGAGGGTGAAATTATCCGCCGGCGCCGGGAATGCCTAGGTTGTACCCGCCGATTCACTACATACGAACGAATCGATGAGATACCGTATATGGTCATCAAGAAAGATGGCCGCCGGGAGAAGTTCGACCGGCAGAAAGTGATGAATGGGCTACTGCGAGCGTGTGAAAAACGGCCCATCGGAATGAGTAAGCTGGCTGATATTATTGATGGGGTGGAATCGCGGCTTGCGGAAACCCAAGACCGCGAACTGTCTACTACAGAGATAGGAGAAATGTTGATGGACAGGCTGGTCACCCTGGACAAGATCGCATATGTAAGATTCGCTTCAGTTTACCGGGATTTCCAGGACGTAGAGGCTTTCTTGAAGGAATTGAAAGAGATGATGCGACTCAAAAGGCCCTGAGCGCGTCTAACTCAGCAGCCCTGAATAGGACCGAAAGTCAAGAAAAACTGGAACGGAATCCGTTCTGTAACATCTTGTCAGTAGTAGTGAAACATAACACTTAACAGGAGTTTCTTTTGGTGCTATACTTGACCACGCGTCGCGTGTAAATTTTACAGTCAGGTGTACTCTGCCGAGCCGGGTGCCTCGTCTATTTTACTAGAGCACTGGCGCGCCGTTTTGTCGTCCCCGAGGCAGACGGTCCAAGTTGACTTTAAACGGGGGAGGTGAGTCCGAAGTGGATCAATTCGAAGATCAATTCATAGGTGATAATAACGAGCCGTTGGGCATCCCGTTCGACGAGGAACCTAATTTCTTCCATCCGGAAGAAGTTGCTGAGGGAGAAGATCCCCAAGCCGCTACGCAGGTCGAAGAGTCGATCTATACCGATGATCCAGTACGAGTATACCTCCGCGAGATGGGTGCTGTCCCGCTTCTTACCAGAGACGGCGAAGTAAATTTAGCCCGCAAAATGGAGCGCGGTAAGCTCCGTATGCAGAAATCGATCAGCCGTTCCCCGTTAATCCAGAACATTGTTCTGGAGATGGCGGAGCAAATAAAGAAGGGAACGGAAGAACTAGATAACCTGGTTGACCTGGGTGGAGTGGATATAGAAGAAGGCAGCCCCGCCGACAACAAGCGCCGCGCGGAGGCCAGGCAGCACTTTGCCGAAATCATCTCCTCGTCCAAGAAGCAATTGCAGATGGCGGACAAGGCGAACGCCGTCACGCCGGCCAACAAAAAATTGCGCAAGCGCGCGATGGGTAAACTGGCCCGCGCACGCATTGAAACCTCCATCGCCATCCGTAACACGCATTTCCTGAACGTCCGCTGGAAACAGTTCGGCAAAGAACTGGACCGCGCCGCCGAGGAAATGAACCACCTCGATATTGAGCTGAAGAAACTGGAAGACAAGCGTTCTCCGGCGTTGCAGACGCGTATTCGCGAACTCAAGCGCGAGATTCGCAAGCGCGAAACCACCGTCGGCGCAACCGTAACGGAATTAAAGCACACCCTGACCGTGATTCGTCACGGGGAACTGGAAGCGGAACGCGCCAAGAAAGATCTGGTGGAGGCGAACCTCCGCTTGGTTGTGTCTGTCGCCAAGAAGTACGTCAACCGCGGGCTGCATCTTTTGGACTTGATCCAGGAAGGCAATATAGGCCTGATGCGGGCGGCCGACAAGTTTGAGTATCGCCGGGGTTACAAGTTCTCCACCTATGCAACGTGGTGGATCCGGCAGGCGATCACCCGTGCCATTGCTGATCAGTCGCGGACTATTCGTATTCCCGTTCACATGAACGAGAGCATGAACAAGTTCCTGCGGGCGACCCGTGAGCTTGAGAAAGAACTGGGCCGTGCTCCTACAAATGAAGAGATTAGCCGCCGGATGGACATTCCGGTGGAGAAAGTTCAGAAGCTGAAGACCATTTCTCGCGATCCGGTGTCGCTGGAAACTCCCGTGGGCCGCGACGGCGAGTCGGCTTTGGGCGACCTGATTGAAGATCGCTGGGTGGGCTCTCCAGTGGATGCCGTGATCGACTCCAACGTGCGGGATGAAACCGCCAACATCCTGAAGACCCTGTCGCCGAAGGAAGAAAAGGTGATTCGGCTTCGCTTCGGCATCGGCTGTGAGCGCGAGCATACCCTGGAAGAGATTGGACAGGAGTTCGATGTAACTCGTGAACGCATCCGGCAAATTGAAGCCAAGGCGCTGCGTCAGCTTCGATCCCCGGAACGCGCCCGTCACCTGCGCGCGCTCCTCGCAGCACGCTAAACCGTTTTTTCCTCTCGTAGTTCCTTGTGATACTAAGGCCAGGATGCAAGTTCTGGCCTTTTTTGCGTCTCAGCCCCAGGGACACTCCTGTCCGTACTTGCGCGGATGCCGCATCTCAACGTATCGTTACCTATGAACCCCGGACTCTGAATGGAAACTCATCAGCCACGGCCTGCCGCCCAGTTTGAATGTCCGGTAGAGGGGTTTCAGTCTCTCATCGGCGGCAAATACCGCTTACGAATATTGTGGGAACTGAAGGTGGGGCCGCTGCGCTACGGGGAACTCAAAACCGCGATTGCCGCCAGCATGGGTAACAAGGACATCGCTGCCAGGGTCCTCAGCCGGGATCTCAAAGAACTCGCGCAGCGGTCGATGATTCATCGCCAGGATCACGGCACGGTACCGCTCCATGTCGAATACTCGCTGAGCGAAGTGGGTAAGACCTTCCTTCCTGTACTGCAAGCAATCCATGGCTGGGGGGCGGAGCATTTGGTGAAGCAATCCGTTCTCGATGCATTGGCAAAGACGGCGGCGGGCAAGTGAAGGCCTTCAGCACAACCACGGTAATTCGCGCCACGCCCGGCAAGATCTGGGCCTTGCTGACCGATGCCGCGTCATACCCGGCATGGAATCCTACGGTGGAGAGGGTGGAAGGGCGCATCGCCCTGCAGCAAAAGGTAAAGGTGTTTACCAAGCTGAGCCCCGGGCGGGCATTCGCCGTAAAGGTCACGGCATTCGAGCCGGCCAAGACCATGGTATGGACCGGCGGCATGCCGTTGGGATTATTCAAGGGAGTCCGGACCTTTCGATTAACGCCGCACGGAAATGGCACGGTTGAGTTCGCGATGCAGGAAGTCTTCAGTGGGTTGATGGCGCCGTTGATTGAGAAATCGATTCCTGATTTACAACCCGCATTTGACCAGTTTGCCTTGGCATTGAAGCAGAAAGCGGAGGCTGCATGAAGAAAGAGAGCGGCGGGACCAGAGAGAATCCATGGACGTTGAAGACGCCCAGCGGCGGGTCGGAGTTCAGCGCTTTTCGCGATGAAAAGCTGGATCCGCCGGCGCTGGTGGTAATCGTCGGAAAAACCGAACTGCGCTATCAAATCCGCTGCATCGAGGACCTGGATGCGATGCTGAAAGCCCATGGCGATTGGATGCTGCTGGGCAGTGCCGACGAGCAGAAAGAGGCGGCTGAAGGCACGGTGGAAGCTTGGGGGCGCTCGGCCGGAAATCCGGTGGGCGGGTGGTATGGGTTGAAGAAAGGCCTGCGTGGCCGCTTCGGAATGTACGTGCCTCCGGTGCTAAAGGCGCTGGGCTTGGCGGAGGTGGAGGAAAAACCGCGCGGAAATCGAATGCGGGCGATCTAATACTGGCGCTTTCCTGGTGCATCCCGGCCAGCTTGACAACACTACAGGCCCTTGGAATAGAATCAATAAACTACGATTGCGCCAGACGGCCGCAGCAACCCAGGAGAATACACCGATGTCCCTACGAATTAATGACACTGCGCCGGATTTCACTGCCCAAACAACGCAGGGCGAAATCAAGTTTCATGAGTGGATTGGCGATGGCTGGGCCATCCTGTTTTCGCATCCGAAGGACTTCACTCCGGTTTGCACCACGGAACTCGGCTATATGGCCAAGCTGGAGCCGGACTTTACCGCGCGTAACACCAAGATCATCGGTCTGAGCGTCGATCCGGTCAGCAACCACGGCAAGTGGGCCGCGGATATCGAAGAAACGCAGGGTCACAAGGTGAACTATCCCATGATCGGCGACCCCGATCTCAGCGTGGCTAAGCTTTATAACATGCTGCCGGCCGATGCGGGCGATACCTCGGAAGGCCGTAGCGCTGCCACCAACGCCACCGTGCGTACCGTATTTGTGGTCGGTCCGGACAAAAAGATCAAATTGATGCTGAGCTATCCCATGACCACAGGGCGCAACTTCGACGAGATTCTGCGCGTTCTGGATTCCATGCAGCTTACGGCCAAACACAAAGTGGCGACGCCGGTAAACTGGAAGTCCGGCGAAGACGTTATTATCGTCCCCGCCGTGTCGGACGACGAAGCCAAAGTAAAGTATCCCGATGGCTGGAAAACAGTGAAGCCTTATCTCCGCATCGTCTCGCAACCGAAGTAGTGCAAAGCCAATAAGTCTGGCGCACGCTAGCTTTGTGCGCCAATAAGATTTTTGACCGTCGGCGGAAGTTACTCGGTTATAATAATCGCTCACCGTACAGCCGGAGGATTAGTGCGAGGCGGAAGCGAAATCTTTGACGAACTGAGAGCCATTCAGCGCCAGTATGGTTATCTTACCGGCGACCAGTTGGTAGCTCTGTCCAAGCGCATCAATATTCCGGTTGCCCGCATCCATGGTGTCGCCGATTTCTACGCCAGCTTCCATCTCTCTCCGCCGCCCAAAATTACAGCGCACGTCTGCTGCGACATGTCGTGCCACTTGCGAGGCTCCGATCACGTCCGCGCCGATCTGAAACAGCGTTTCCAGGCGATGGGCGAGAAGAATGTGGCTATCCGTGATGTATCGTGCCTGGGCCAATGCGATGGAGCCCCCGCCGTTTCCATCAACGATCATGTATACCGCAACGTAACTTCATCCCAGGTGGAGGCGCTGATTTTTACCGCACTGGCCGATAGCGCACTGCCCGAGATGCCGCCCGATAAACCACAGACGGACCTGAAGTCGGACCCCTACAAAGGCGCTGCGCACTACGCCTGCGTGCGGAAATTGGTGGAGACCGGCGACTTTGAAGGCACCCTTGCGGCTTTGAAAGCAAGCGGCCTCAGCGGGCTTGGCGGCGCCGGCTTTCCCACCGGCGTCAAGTGGGATGCAGTACGCAAGGCTCCGGGTCCCGACAAATACGTGGTCTGCAACGCCGATGAAAGTGAGCCGGGAACCATCAAAGACCGCTTCATCATGCAGCATCTGCCGAATCTGGTGATTGAGGGCATGATCGTCGCCGGCCTGGTAACCGGGGCGCGGAAAGGCATCTTCTACCTCCGCCATGAATACGAAGCGCAGGAACACATTCTGCGGGAAGAGATTGAGCACTGCCGTCGAGAGGGATTGATTGGCGACCATGTATGCGGCTCGGATTATGTCTTCGATATGGAGCTCTTCGTCAGCCCGGGCGGCTACATCTGCGGCGAAGAAACTGCGTTAATCGAGGCCATTGAAGGGAAGCGCGCCGAGCCGCGGAACAAGCCGCCGTTTCCGGTTCTGAGCGGCGTCTGGAACAAACCAACTGCGCTCAACAATGTGGAAACGTTCGCCAATGTCCCGCAGATTTTGATCAATGGCGTGGAATGGTACAAAGCGCAGGGCCGCGGTCCGTGTTCCGGATTGAAATTCGTCGGCATCAGCGGCGATGTGCGCAATCCGGGCGTTTTCGAGATCCCGATGGGTACGCCGGCGTCGGAAGTGATTTATGGCCGGGCCTTGGGTCCGCCACCGGGCAAGAAGTTCAAGGCTTGGGCTCCATCAGGGCCGTCGTCGGGATATCTGCCCGCATCCATGATGGATACGCCGCTCGATTTCAAGGCGCTATCGGCCGTGGGCTCCATGCTGGGTTCGGGCGCCATTGTGGTGTGCGCGGAAGGGCGCTGCATGTTGGACATGGCGCTGAACTCCGTCCGGTTCTTCCGCAATGAGTCCTGTGGTAAGTGCGTACCCTGCCGCATCGGGACGCAGAAGATGGTGGACATCATGACCGGTTGGTCTCAAGGTAAGGGGAAGCCGTCGGATCTGGGTCTGATTGAAGAACTGTCAGAGGCGATGAAGCTCGCGTCCATATGCGGCCTGGGGCAGTTCGCTCACTCGCCGCTTTCTTCGGTACTGTTGCATTTCCGCGCGGAGATTGAGTCGCATATCGTCCAGAAGAAGTGCCCGGAAGGGGTTTGTCCCATGCGCGAGGAGTTTACGGCATGACCGAGACCCTGCTTGACCTGGTGATCGACGGTACACCCGTGTCGGTTCCGGCGGGAACCACCATCTTCGACGCTGCCCGGATCATCGGCATTCCCATTCCCACACTGTGCCATCAGCAGAACGAAGTGCCCGTTGGCGTGTGCCGCGTGTGCCTGGTGGACGCCGGTGGCCGCGTGTTATCCGCCGCCTGTGTTCGACCCGCCGAAAACGGCATGAAAGTCAGCACTAATTCGCCAAAGGTGCTGGGTGCGCGCAGGACGCTGGTGGAGCTGTTGATGGCCGACCATCCCAGCCCCTGCGCCCGTCAACAACAATCCGGCGATTGCGAACTGGAAACGCTGGCGCGCGAGGAAGGGATCAAGAAGTCGCGGTATGCGAAACGGCTTTCGCCGCGCGGCCAGGACAATTCGTCATTCGTGATCGCGGTGGACCACGAGGCCTGCATCCTTTGCGACCGTTGTATCCGGGGTTGCGACGATCTAAAGCACAACGACGTGCTGGCTCGCCGAGGTAAAGGATATCAGGCCGGCATTGCGTTCGATAACAATCTGCCGATGGGAAATTCATCCTGCGTTTCCTGCGGGGAATGTATGATTTCCTGCCCCACCGGCGCGCTGACGAACAAAAGCATTATCCAAACGGTGATTCCGGGCGGCGAACCGGTGCAGGTGGACGACCTGCTCAAGCTGCCATACTTCGAAGAAATTTCAGGAACGTTTCTGGAGCTGAACCAGAACGCGGTGGTGACGCGGCACTTCAAGAAGGGCGACATCATCTGCCGTGAGGGCGAATACGGATCCACGGCATTCTACATTGCCGAAGGGAAGGCGGAGGTATTCCTCTCCACGCCCATGGCCCACGTGAAAACAGAGGGTGGCGCCAAGGGATTTTTCAGCCGGTTGACCAGCATCCTGACGGGTAGTCCAAAACACACGGACGACGGCGTAGATCAGAAGCGGATGATCCGCATCGATGCTCCGGTGGATCTGGATATGGCGCATCCAACCGCCGAATTGGGCCCAGGTGACTTGTTCGGTGAAATGACGTGCATGAGTTTGTACCCGCGCTCGGCAACCGTGCGCGCCTCCACCGACTGCGTAATGTATGAAATGTTGCGCAATGTGCTCGACATCATCCAGCGCAACAAGAATATGCGCGCCAAGCTGGACGCCAACTATCGCAAACGCGCGTTGGACGACCACTTGCGGACCGTTCCCATCTTCTCTTCCTTGAGCGAAGACTTTATTGACGAGCTGCGAAACAAGGTGGAGCTGGTGCGGTTCTCAAAAGGCGATTCCATTTGCCGCCAGGGTGAGATTGCCGATAGCTTCTACCTGGTGCGCATTGGCTTTGTGAAAGTGGCCGAAGAGCATCCCGGCGGAGAGTTGGTTCTGGCCTACCTGGGCCGTGGCGAATACTTCGGCGAGATGGGACTGCTCAGTCCCGGCGGACGTCGAACCGCATCTTGCACGGCACTGGACCATGTGGAACTGGTTCGCATTCAGGCAGAGGACTTCCGTCACATGATGGACCGGTTCCCTGACATCCATGAGAACCTGCTGCACGTGGCCGCCGAACGGGAAGAACAGAACCGCATGCGGTTGAACAAAGCTACCAGCGTTCCACTCGACCGCTTCCTGGAACAAGGTCTGATGGAAGCCCAGAGCCTGCTGATTCTGGATCTGGACAAATGTACCCGCTGCGATAATTGCGTGAAAGCCTGCGCCGATTCGCACGACGGAGTCACCCGGCTGATTCGCGAAGGTCTGCGCTTCGATCACTATCTGGTGCCCACCTCCTGCCGCCAGTGCCGCGATCCACTGTGCATGGTGGGTTGCCCGGTAGGTTCCATCCGGCGGCGCAATTCGCTGGAAATCTACATTGAAGACTGGTGCATCGGCTGCGGTCTGTGCGCGAAAAATTGCCCGTACGGCAACATCAACATGCATCCGTTCACGGTGAACGAACCGGATCCGTTGATGCCGTCGCGCCAGGTGGCGGTGGTGAAGCAAAAGGCAACCTCTTGCGATCTGTGCATGGATCACGAAGAGCCCAGTTGCGTCTATGCCTGCCCGCATGACGCCGCGCACCGCGTGGATCCGCTGAAATTTTTCAACTTGAAGCAGGCCGTCCCGGGGAGGCTGTAGGAGCCAGCGATGCGAATCGACGAAACTCACCGCCCCTGGTTGATCGCCAGTCTCGCGATTTTCGGCATCAGTCTGGCAATGTATCTGCCTTACGCGATGACTGCGCCCAGCGGACCCAAGGGAGGAAGCTTTCTTGGTCTGATCTACGGCATCGCCGGGTACGGTTTCATGTTGTTTGCGGGTTTGCTGGGGGCGCGCAAAAAAGTTCCGGTGTGGAGAATCGGCCGGGCCAAAACGTGGATGCGCGGCCACCTCTGGCTGGGGCTGCTAAGCTTTCCCATGATCTTGTTCCACGGAGGCTTTGCGTGGCGTGGACCGCTGACCGCCGTGCTAATGGCCTTGTTGTTCATTGTAGTGTTGAGCGGTATTGTGGGCGCGGTATTGCAGCACTACCTTCCCGGAATGATGACCCGGCGCGTCCCGCTGGAAACCATCTACGAGGAGATCCCCCACGTTCGCCAGCAGCTTCGCGACGAAGCGGAGAACCTGGTCACCTCCGTTTTCGGCACCATGGATCGCGGAAGTGCCGCCGCAACGGCCGCTGTGGATCCGATGGTCGCCGTCGTGTCTCTGATTGAGATTGAGCAGGAAGAGAAAGAACATTTCCGCGAGTTATACATCAGCACCATGCGTCCCTTCTTCGCCAACCCGGAGGCCCCCGGCGCGGAATTGCAGGAACCGCAGCGCTCGGCTGAGATCTTCGCTTCCCTGCGCCGGATGCTGCCCTCCTCCGTGCATTCCGTGCTCACCGACCTGGAAAGCATTTGCGAAGAAGAGCGGCAACTGAACCGGCAGATTCGCCTGTATCGGTGGTTGCACGGGTGGCTTCTGGTTCACGTTCCGTTATCGATTTTGCTGCTGGTATTGGGAGGGGTGCACGCCGTGATGGCGTTGCGCTACTAAGATGGCCAGGCGGACCCGCACCACCAAGAACCTTGCACAGCGCATCGACCGCGATTACTTCAAGCGCGTCTTTCCCATTGCGCAATGGCGCCGCCTGCTGACCATTATCTTCACCGCGGCGGGTTTGTCGTGGCTGGCATGGCATGCCATGGCGAGCAATCCGGCGGTATATTCCAGCGGACCCATCAAATCCTCACATGCGGTGTTCGGCCAGAACTGTACCGCCTGCCATTCCAGCAAGACTGCGTTTTCAGCAAAGGTGACAGACCAGTCGTGCCAATCGTGCCACGATGGCCCCATCCATCAGGCACAGCAGTTCTACACCCCCGCGTGCTCCAGTTGCCACGTGGAGCATAGCGGCGAAACCTCACTGGCGCGCGTAAACGATGGCGGCTGCACGGAATGCCACGGCGATCTGAAAACCAAGAGCGGCACCCTGCGAGTGGCGGCCAGCATCAAGAGCTTTAACAGCGGCCACCCGGAATTCGCCGCGGTGCGGCCGGGCCAGCACGATTCCACCAGTATCAAGTTCAACCACCAGGTCCATCTGAAGAAGGATTTGCGTGGACCGCGGGGATCCAATGTGCAGATGCAGTGCGCCGATTGCCACCAGCCGGAGGGTGTCAAGCGCGCGATGCCTTACGGCGAACCCGATCCGTCCGGGCCGCAGCCGGTGCAAGCGTCCTTCAGCCCGCACGTTTCCACGCGCGCTTATATGGCCCCGGTTAACTTCATGGAGCATTGCTCGGCGTGCCATCCGCTGGGATTCGACCAGCGGTTCAAAGACGCCGTTCCGCACAAGAAGCCCGAGATGGTGCGTGAAGCGGTGTTCAAGAAATTCACCGCGTACATTGCGTTGCATCCCGATGAAATTCATGTGGTCACCCTGGATCAGCGAATCCCACGCAGGCCGCCGCTGCCTCCGCCTCACAATGCCGCGGAGTGGGTTGCGCAAATGATGGGTGAGGCCGAGCAACTGCTATGGGGCAAGACGTGTAAGGAGTGCCATCGCCTGCTCTACGTGGCCGCGGCGAAGGTGCCGCAAGTGCCCAAGGCCGCCATCAATGCACGTTGGATGAAGAATGCCCGCTTCGACCATCAGGCCCACCGCCTGGTGAATTGCGATTCCTGCCACGCCAAGGCCAGCGGCAGTAAAGATGCCTCGGACATTCTGTTGCCGGGAATTGAAACCTGTCAGGAATGCCATCGCGCCGGCAAGACGAATACGGCCGAGGCACGATGCTTTGAATGCCACGACTACCACGACTGGAGCAAAGAGAAACCTGTCAATGGCACGTTGAGTATTCATCAGCTGATTTCCAGCCGGAAATAAAAGACGGAGATTTCTGTTCCGCAGCGCCTGGGTTGCCGCGGCCAACGGGCAAGGTGAAGGACGAAACGCAGCCGCGATAACCCTTACGGCAACATAACCCGCCGGCAAGACGTTTGTCAGTTGGGGCGGCGCCTGTACTGGCGCCAACAACACCTGCACGCTAACCATCAACAGCAACTCCTCAGCTCAGGCGAATTTCAGCAAGCAATAAGCATCGCGGGGATAGCAGCTCCATCAAGCCTTTCCTTGCGGTGTTACAACACACGCTAGTGTAGTGTCCGCGAATTGGGTGGACACTGCCGGAAACCACTCCGTTACAGTCGCAGCTCGGACACTACTGTTGCAGCAACGAGTTCGAGACCGAGCCGCGCGCGTGAGCAAGCCGTTTCTTGTGTCCAGTTATTTGTCGGACAGTACGCTAGCCGCGCCACTCATCAATCAGGTTCGCCACCAGCGCGGTCCATCCCGTCTGGTGGCTGGCCCCGATTCCTGCCCCGTTGTCCCCATGGAAATGCTCGTAAAACAGCAACAGATCCTTCCAATAGGGGTCAGTCTGGAATTTCTCCGCACCACCGAAGACCGGTCTGCGGCCCTGCTCATTCTGGCAGAACAGCTGAATCAACCGGCTGGCAATCTCTTCCGCCATCACCTTGGGTGTGGTGACGCCGCCATCCGCCGCGGGCAGTCCGAAATCCGCACCATGCGCCTCTCCAAACTTGACTAGGGATTCCACAATCAGATACGCCGTGGGAAACCAGATGGGCCCTCGCCAGTTGGAATTGCCGCCCTTCAGCTTGACGTCTTCTTCAGCCGGTTCATACCCCACACGGCTGTTGCCGAAGATGAATGGATGTTCCCGATGATAGGCGGATAGGCTGCGAACACCGGCAGGCGATAGAAATTCATTCGGATTCCAAAGCCTTTCCAGCAGCCGCTTGAGCTGGTGCTCATCCACCATGGAAAGAATGACCCCTGGCCCGTCCACCTTCATCGGCGTCGAACAGGCGTGACGGACCAGATCGGGACGGTTGCGCACAAACCAGCCGATATTGGCCAGGAATTCCGGATGGTCCTGCAATTCAGCGGTGCTCAGCACCTCCACCGCGAACAGTGGAATCAGCCCCACCAGTGACCGTACGCGGAAGCGATGAAATTCGCCATTGGGATAACGCAGCACGTCGTAGAAGAATCCGTCTTCCTCGTCCCAAAGCTGAAATTCGCGGCCACCCATGTTCTTCATGGCCGCGCCGATGTAAATGAAGTGTTCGAAGAACTTGGTCGCCAGCCCCTCGTAGGCTTTGTTCTCCTTGGAAAGCTCCAGCGCAATGCGCATCATGTAGACGCAGAAAAAGGCCATCCAACCGGTGCCGTCGGATTGTTCCAGGATGGCTCCATTGGGCAATTTTTCGCTGCGATCCACTACGGTGATGTTGTCCAGGCCCAGGAATCCGCCCTCAAAGACGTTGTTGCCCTGGCTGTCCACTTTGTTCACCCACCAGGCGAAATTGATCAGCAGTTTGTGGAAACACTTCTCCAGGAATTCGCGTTCGCCTTTCCCCGTGCGCTGTCGTTCGCTATCGTAAACCCGCCAGCAGGCCCAGGCGTGCACGGGCGGATTCAAATCTGAGAATTCCCACTCATACGCCGGGATCTGCCCGTTGATGTGCTGGAACTGTTCGAACAACAGGAACCACAGATTGTCCTTGGCGAAGCCGGGATCCACCAGCGCCAGGGTCACGCATTGAAACGCCAGATCCCAGGCCGCGAACCATGGATATTCCCACTTATCCGGCATGGAAAGAATACGCATGGTGTTCAAATGGCGCCAGTGCTTATTGCGGCTGTGCTTGCGGCGATCGGGCGGCGGGCACTGCGGATCGTCGCCTTCCAACCATTGGTTCACATCGAAGATGTAGATCTGCTTGCTCCACAGCAGACTCGACAGAGCCTGCCGTTGGATCATGCGTTCCTCCGCCGATGCATGGGCCGGATGGACGCTGGCGTAAAACTCATCCGCGTCCAGTTTTCGCGCGGCCACAATTTCGTCCACCTCGCGCAGAGGTTGGTCCAGTTGCTCTGGCGTCAACCGCAGCCGCAGCACGGCGGATTCCCCGGCGCCAACCCGCAGCGTGTAATTCACGCAAGCCTTCGTCCCGGTTTGCGCCGGGTTCACGCAATCCCGCTCCCCGTTCACCAGGTAACGATGAAAGGCGTCTTTCACATGCGGCTTGCGGCTGCTGGCGCCATTGCCGTAAACACGCGGGCCATTGGTTTCGTTGTCCGTGAATAGTGGCTGCCCATCGCCGGGCGCATAAAGATTGCGCACTCCCAGACGATACTCCGCCCGCAGATTCCTGGGAGGCAGCGCATTGCTGTCGTCGGCTCGAAGATTGATACAGCCCTCTGGCGCAACACCAAGCGTGATGGACGGTTCCGGCAGCGCCGGATTGCTCCAGGCCCAGGTATTGCGAAACCAAAGCTGCGGAATCAAATGCAGCTCCGCTTCCTCGGGACCGTGATTGAAAGCCTCAATTCGGATGCAGATGTCTTCTTCCGATGCCTTCGCATACTCGATGACCACATCGAAGTAGCGGTTGTCCTCAAAGACCCCGGTGTCCAGAAGTTCGAATTCCGGCCCGCCCCCGGCGCGCCGCCGATTCTCCTCCACCAGCCATCCGTACGGGTATTCCCGCTGCGGATACTTGTACAACATTTTCATGTAACTATGTGTCGGCGTGCTGTCCAGATAGAAGTAATACTCTTTGACGTCCTCGCCATGATTGCCTTCACCGCTGTTCAGTCCGAAGAGCCGTTCTTTCAGGATGGGGTCGTGGCCGTTCCACAGCCCCAGCCCGAAGACAATCAACTCATAGCGGTCGCAAATGCCGCCGATCGCGTCATCGCCCCAACGGTACGCCTTGCTGCGCGCCAGATCGTGCGTTAAGTAATCCCAGGCGGTTCCGTGCTCGCTGTAATCCTCGCGCACAGTGCCCCAGGCGCGATCGCTGACGTAGGGGCCCCACTTGCGCCACGGCCGGACAAGCTTGTCTGTATGCGGCCGCGCCAGGCGCTCATGCTCTTTCGTCACTTTTTCCCTGTCGGCAACGTGGGGGGCTCGTTCGTCACGGTATATATCTTCCCGTTTCGAAGATACATCTTTTCCATTTCCTGTTTATTGAACGGTCTGGACCCGCGGCGGTTGAAAACGGTCAACTGGTTTCCGCTTTCATCCACGCCACGGTCGCGATCAATTCCCTTAGAGACAATCAGCGCCGGGCCTTTGGTCTTGTAGGTGGCAATCAGCTTCGGATTCGGGCGCGGGCTGAATCCCAGATAGTTCGGCGTATCGTTGGGAGCGAACAACTGCACGATGCGTAGTCCATTCTTGCCATCGGCCATATACGCAAACGCGCTGGCGGCGGTCATGCCCAGTTTGATGTCGCGAGTGTCGTTGATCTCTCCTTCGGCACTGAACACCTGATCGAACTTCGGATGCTCCGGCCGTTCCACGTCGACGATCACCATGCCCTGCTTGCCGCCGGCCACGTAGGCGTACGTCCGCGCCACATAGACATTGCGCGCATCGGGAAGCGGAACCACTGCACCTTTCACCAGTCGCGGTTCCGCAAGCGACGTGGTGTCCAGCACTTTCAAGCCTTCCTTATCCACCACAAACGCGTAACGGAATTGGATGGCGATCCCTTGCGGGTCGAGAAGATCCGGCGCGCCCATCTCCGCCGTAACTTTCGGCTCCAGCGGATTCTGAAGATCCACCACCACCAGACCGCGATTGCACAAAATGTAGGCGTAGGTTCCCGCGATGGTGATGCGCCGGGCCCCATTCAACACACCGTTCGGATTGAATGCAAGCGCGCGCTTCAGGAAATTGTTCGCTGGATTTCCATCCAACAGAGTCAGCACTCCGGGCGCCTTGCTCTTCAAATCCGGATTGCCAATCACCACCAAACCTTCTTCCAGGTCGGTCACATAGAGGAAGCCATACATCAGCGCGATGGCCTTCTCTTCGTTCGCCGGATCATGGGTGCGCAACGGGTCTAATGCCAACGTAGACGGAGAAGCAACGGCCGTCGCGAACTTGGTTTTCACATACAACCGCTGCCCCAGCGGGGAGACGGGCGCGGTCACCATCTTCTCCGAGAAATTCTTGTTGTCGATATTCGCCACATCGTAGACGCGGAATCCGCCTTTGCCCAGTGCCGCATACAGATATTCGCCGCGGAGTTGTACATCCAGCACATTGCCTGCGTGATGATCCGCTTCTTCCAGTTCGCGCTTCGCCTTCACCAGCTTTTCGTAATCGTCGGAGTAGACCAGCTTGTGCAGATCGCTGCCAAGCACCGCCGGAGGATCGTCATGCTCCGCCACTACAACGGCATCGAAGCCTTTCGCACCTTCAGCGACGAAGACATACCGGCCCATGAAATTCACCAGGTTCGTGCCCTGCATCAGCAGTTGCGCCATCCAGGCGTTGTTGTCGGACCCCTTGGAAACGTGGCAATCCGTGCAGTTCTTCGTTTCCTTCGCGCGCACGGTGTGCGGGTAATACGGGCTGAAGCCGAAGCCGCTGTAGCCTTCCGCGGAGATGGTCTGTTGCTGGTAATACAGCCAGTCCCGGTTTGCGTTCTGCGAACTGACCACTACCGCGCACGTGGACCGCGTCGGCGCAATTCGATTCTTCGTCGCCGTGCCGTCGATTCCCAGCATGTAGATGTCGTCCCGCAATACTTCGAAATTGTAGGAAGTGTAGTTGCGGGTGGTCAGCCCTTCGTTGTGCAGCATCGGCATCTTCTTATTCGCGATCATCGGCAGGTGGCAGCCGAAACAGCTTGTGGTCCAGGAAGAATGGCAGGTGTAACACGTCATCTTACTGTTGCTGTGTGCCAGCTTCGATGCATCGCCTGGCGCCGCTCCCCAGGTCTCGCCATCTTTCAGAATCGTCTTCGCGTAGCGGGACTTTTCGCTGTAGTGCGAATTGCCCGGAGTGATGGTGTCCAGCACTTGCACCACTTCCCACGGCTCGCGGTCTTTGTCGACGACGGACCGCTGCAGCAGCTTGCCGTTCAGCCAGGTAAACCTTCGCTGTCCCCAAGGCGTGCGCAGCAGCGCCATATCAGTGCCGCCTTTCGGAGCCGCCGCGGCCGATGTTCTCAATGTGGCCTTCTTGTCGATGCTGCCGTGGCAATCGATACAATCTACTTCCACGGCATTCTTCGTTTCGCCATACAAGTTCCCGTTGCCGTGGTTGTCCTGGGAGAAATGGCAATCGGCGCAGTGCATCCCCTTCTCCAGATGGATGTCTTTCAAGTGCACGGCCTTGTCGAACTTCTGCTTGTCGTCCGGGGCCACCACCTTGTCCTCGGTGTCCAGCAGGTTGCCCTTGCGGTCGCGCTTATAGACGCCGCGGAATACCCAGCCATGTCCGTGGAAATCGGCGAACTGCGTGTGTTTCAGTTCCTTGTTAAACTCCGGTGTGCCAATCTTTTCCAGGAACTCCATGTCCTTCCACTTGCCGCGCGCCGCCGCGCCCTCCGGATTCGCAATCCAGGTTTGATAGCGCTCTTCGTCGGTAGGGTTCTTCTGCTTTGCCGGATACATGGATTCGCCATCGGTCTCGTTATCCCACCAGATGTAACCCAGATACGACGCCACCATATTCGTGCCGGGATGGATATGACAGACGATACATTGACTGGTCGGAATCGACCGCGTGAATTCATGCCGTATGGGATGGCCCGATTCATTCTTCGGAATCGTCGGGTCTATCTGTGCGCTGCGGCCACGATTTCCGAACTGCGCGTAGGGACCGGAATGAACCGGAGAGCGATCGTTCGCATAGACGACATGGCAAGCCGTACAGCCGCTGTTGCGATAATCGCCGGGATGATCGTTGGTGCCTGGGAGAGATAGAACCGGATCCAGCAGCCGTGTTTTTTGTAACCCAAGAAACACAGGGTCGGTCCGCAGCAGCGTTCCCAAACCGCGATCGCTCAGCTTCTCATCCGGCCGTCCCGGATCTTCTTCCATGTTCGGACTGCCCAGATCTCCGCGCGGTCCGCCGCCGCGTTCGAACACGCGCAGCACGTTGCCTGGCTGCGTGATCTCCCAACGCAGCAGCGGGTTCAGTTGCGGCAGAATGCCCTTCGTCCTGGTGTCTTCCTGGCTCGGCGGAGGCCACGTCTTAATCCGTTGCGGCGAGCCATCGGCGGAATAGCTCTCACCGAAGCGCGCATTCTTCCAAGGGATCGCGCCGTTGTTGTAGAGCGCCGCCTGCCACAGCATGGCCCCGTGCGTCATCATGCTGCTGCGAACGTTGCGAACCTCTTGCTCATGGCACCCGGCGGTGCCACACGTCAGTTCGGCTACCCGCAGATCTCCCGGATTCACGAAGCGAATATACTCTTTGCTTTCCTTCAGCCAATCCGTCTGCACCCGTACGGGATTGCCTGAATTCTTCCACAAGCCCGGCACTGACGGTCTTGGATGCGCCTGCAACTTCGCGTCCGTATATGCCTTCGCGCCGGCTTCGGTCCCGGCCGGTTTCATTACCGTGGAATCGCCACCATGGCAATCCGCGCAGCCGATGCGAACGGTGGCTGTGGGGTGCATTGTCGCCGCTTCCGTCATTCCGTGGCAACTCACGCAGCCTGTACTCTTGGTATCCGCCTCTGCTTGCGTTTGTCTGAAATCGATCTGTGAGGACCCGGGTTTCCTGGTGTCTCGCTTTGCGTCCTGCGCCCGATTGACTCTGGAAGTCAGCAGCACAAAAAACAGCAGTACGAATGTCGCGGCGGCAGCCCCCAACGCGGAACGAATCATGCGGCGTTTTTTTGCATAGTTAGATTCAGTCATTCTCACGAGCCTGTCAAAACGTGAAACGCAAACTTACAAATCCAGATAGCAACAGCCGGCCAACGTAGATATCGCGAAACCCTCGAAACGGCTGAAATGTATTGAAACCCGCCACCAGGATGATGTTATCGCTCAACGGTGGACGATACTTCACGCCCACTCCCGAATCGGCCCCCACGCCCGCGTGAATCGGCTTCTGAAACAGCAATAGTTCCAAGGGCTCCGTGCGGGCGAAGCGCACCAGGTTGAGATTCACAAACCCCCGCAGCTTCGGCGTCACATCAATGTCGGCGCCCGCGTTGTATAAGAACAAGCCTGGATTCACAAAGCTGCTCTGCCCCTGAATTTTGCTGGACCGCAAACTCGGCAACAAACTATCTCCACTCACCAGCGCCACGCCACTACCCGTCAGCCGGATGCCTTCCCGATTCCACAAGCTGAAGATGCCGCCGGCGAAGTTCGGATGATCGAAGATGGCGTCGAAACCCCGCGCGGTGCCGTCCCGCGGATCCTTATCGCCCGATGCATAGAAGAACGATAGCCGGTAGCGGATCCAGTCTTTATCGAGCGACAGTTCCACCGCAGCCATCTGCGCGTTGATATCCACCTTCTTGCCGGCCAGCGGATTCAACTTGTCTTGTCCCAGCACCTGGTAAAAAGAATGCGTGATGTTGAGCTTGCCCAGGTGGCCATCGCCGGACAAACCGTAATAATACGAGCGGATGGAATGCTGCCTGACCGCGCCGATGGGCGAAGGCCGCACTAGGAAATTGTTCTCGTCGAACCGGAAGGAAGGGTCGTCTTTGTTGTAGTGAAAGCTGAATTGAATGGTGTATCCGCGCTTAATAAAATCCTGCCGGTATAGGTTCGCAATCCAAACCTGCTGATTGCGAAAATCCATCCGGTTCAGCCCGCTGTTGGAATCTTTCTCCAACATGGCAAAGTAAGCCAGATTGTATTGATAGCGGTTCGCATGGAAGTTTCCGAAGATGCGCAGTCCAGGTTCCTGGTCTGAGAAGATGAACCCGCGGAAGTCGCTGTTGAACCCCTGAATGCCGGCGCGGGCCGAAACGAAATCATATTCGTGGCCCAGGTCCTTCAGTTTCACTTCGACGAACGCCTCCTGCAAACCAAGGTGCGCGTCGGTCCGCGTGGTGCCCTTGCGAACATCGATATTGACGATTCCGCGCTCATCCACCTTGATGTAATTCACGTTCACTTCGGGTGTGAATTTGACGCGCCAGTCGATGGGGCGGAACGCTGCGTCGCCACGAAACAGATCGAAGGAAAACGCCAGAGTCTCACTCATGGCAAACTGCTTGAAACCGCCAAAGAAATTCTGGCTGTCCGGACGTTCCGATCCTACGTTGCTGGGCGTTGGAATTCGCCGCCCGTCAGCGAAGGTCTCGCTGAAGAACTTCATGTTGAGGAACGTGCGCTTGCCGAAGATCGGGTAGTCGCCCTTCAGCTTGTTCCGGTTGAACGGGTCGTACCAATACCCAACCACATAGGGAAATTCTCCCTTCTGGCTATACCGGCCGTACGCCGGATAATCGTCCGACCAGCGGTTCGGAACCGTAGTGAAAATCCGATCATACGGAGGCGGCTGGGTTCGCGGAGCCATCTCAGCGACGATCTGCACATTGGAGGCAAGAGGAAGCTCCCGGCCGTACGGTTGCACCGGTTCCACCTCGAAGGGGGCCAGGCGCTTTCCAAGTTCTGGCCGCAACGGCACCTCACGAACGCCCGTGGCTGCCGTGGGAATCTCTTGCAGTGTTACCTCAAAGCTAAGCGTGTCCGCGCCGCGCAGTTCGATTCCCGGACGGTGGAAATACGAGAAGCCCTCCCGTCCCACGATTAACTCATAAGGACCGGGTATCATGTTCAAGATCCGGAAGACGCCATCGCCGGTGGTTGTAGCGCGAAACTCCCGCCCGTCGGCATTGCGAAACCGGACAGCCGCGCCACCCAGTCCCAACCCCGCCGGATTGCGAACGATTCCCTGAACGGCGGTTGACGATTGATCCACCTGCCGCGGGATGCGCCGGGATTGCTGCGCAAAAGCGCAAAATTCTACATTGCACACCACACTACACACGGCAAGGTATCCCAGCACGGTTTTCAACGTGGCCGGGGTCATCGTCATGTTGTTTTTCACGTTCGTGCCAGTCCAGCGGCGCTCTGCATCGCAGGACACACCTGGATCTGCTCTGCGAAACCTCGCCTAGTAGTGATTTTCAAGTATTACTTAGAAGGCAATCTCTTGCAATAGGGAAGCGGTTATTATTTAGAGATTTTCACGGCGCAGCTAAAACTGCTAGCGTGTTAGGATCGTGTCTGCTCCAACCGCTTGGGCATGGGGCGTCGCGGGGATTATTACAAGATCATAAGAGGATAACCATGCAGAACATGACCATGACAGATTTGCCCGATGATTCGGGATCGGAAGCGCGCCGTCCGGGGGACCCCTGCATTATGGTCATATTCGGGGCGTCCGGCGATCTTACCAAACGCAAATTAATTCCCGCTCTTTATAATCTGGCGAAAGAAAAACTGCTTCCTTCGAATTTCGCGCTGGTGGGTTTTGCACGCAACGAATTCACCACCGAAGAGTTCCGCAGCCGTCTCAACGAAGATATCAAGCTCTATGCCACCTCCGACGTCGATCCCGAGTTGTGGAAGTGGTTTGAGGAACGCATCTATTACATGTCCGGAGATTTTGCGGACCCCGCCGCCTATCAGAAGCTGAAGGCATTTCTGGCTGAGCTGGATACCAAACACGGCACCAACGGCAACTACTTCAATTACCTGGCCACGTCGCCCAACTTTTTTGCCGCCATAGTGCAGCAACTGGGAGCGGCCGGCCTCACTACCGAAGAAAACAACTGGCGCCGGGTGATTATCGAAAAGCCGTTCGGACGGGATTTCGAGTCCGCCAGGAAGCTGAACAAAGATATCCAGCAGGTGTTGAATGAGAAGCAGATCTACCGCATCGATCATTACCTGGGCAAGGAGACGGTCCAGAACATCTTGGTTTTCCGCTTCGCCAATGGCATCTTCGAACCCATTTGGAATCGCCGCTACATCGATCATGTGCAGATCACCGTTGCCGAAACCGTGGGAGTGGAAGACCGCGGCGGATACTACGAAGTGGCCGGTACCCTGCGCGACATGGTGCCGAACCATATCTTCCAGCTGATTTGCCTCACCGCGATGGAACCGCCCGTTTCTTTCGACGCCGACGTGGTTCGCGACGAACAATCGAAGATCTTGAAATCGATTCAACCCATGACGCCGGAAGAAGTGCTCACCCGCACCGTCCGCGGCCAATACGGCGAAAGTGCGAATGGCGCTATTAAAAAGTTGGCCGCCTATCGCTCCGAACCGCAAGTTTCGCCAACATCGCGTACGGAGACTTTTGTCGCCATGAAACTGTTGATCGATAACTGGCGCTGGGCCGACGTTCCCTTTTACCTGCGCACCGGCAAGCGTCTTCCGAAGCGCGTCACTGAAATCGCCATTCAATTCAAGCGAGCGCCGTTCGTGCTCTTCCGCAATACCCCGGTGGAAAAACTGACTCCGAACCGGCTGGTAATGCATCTACAGCCGGATGAGGGCATCTCTCTCAGCTTTGGCGCCAAGATCCCCGGACCCATCGTCCAGATTGGAAACGTGAATATGGATTTCCATTACCACGATTACTTTGGAACAACGGCTAGCACCGGCTATGAGCGTCTGCTGCACGATTGTATGGTGGGCGATGCAACGCTCTTCCAAAGGTCCGACATGGTGGAGGCATCCTGGAATATTGTCGCGCCCATTCAGGATGTATGGGAAGCACTGCCTCCGCGTAAGTTCCCGAACTACGCCTGCGGGACGTGGGGGCCCAAGGAGGCGGAGGAACTAATCGAACACGACAAACGGCATTGGAGCACCACGGAATGATTCTGGCGGGAGATATTGGGGGCACCAACACGCGGCTGGCAGTTTTTGACGATGCTTCGCCCGTGCTCAAGCCCCTGAATATTGAAATCTTCCACAGCGCGCAACACGCGGGCTTGGAAGAGATCGCGGTCGCCTACGTCGAAAAGCACAGGTTTTCGCTGACGAACGCCTGCTTCGGAATCGCCGGGCCGGTACGCAACGGCATTTGCGAAACTCCCAATCTTCCGTGGGTAGTGAGTGAGGTCAACGTCGCGCGGCGGCTTGGCCTGCCTTCTGTCCGGCTGCTGAACGATCTGGAAGCGAACGCCTACGGGATTGCGGAACTGGATGCGGCGGATTTCACCGTCCTGAGTGAAGGAACGCCAGGGCAGCAGGGTAATTACGCCTTGATCTCCGCCGGCACGGGCTTGGGGGAAGCCGGGCTTGTGTTTGAAAACGGGAAACACAGGCCCTTCCCTTCCGAAGGCGGGCACGCGGATTTTGCTCCCCGCAACGAGCTTGAAATCGAACTGCTACGTTATCTTCTGCCGCGCTTTGACCACGTCAGTTATGAACGGGTTCTTTCCGGCCCGGGTCTGCACAACATTTACAATTTCCTTCGCGACACCGGCCGCGCGGCCGAACCGGACTGGCTGAAAGAACAACTCGCAAACGGTGACGCGTCCGCGGTGATCGGCAAGTCAGCCCTCGACGGCACGTCCGCCATTAGCGAGCAAGCGCTGCGGATCTTCGTCTCCATTTACGGAGCGGAGGCCGGTAATTTGGCATTGAAGATAATGGCTATTGGCGGATTATATATCGGTGGGGGTATTGGCCCCAAGATTCTGCCGAAACTCTGCGAGCCGGATTTCATGGAAGCGTTTTGGGATAAGGGAAGAATCGGCGCCTTGATGCGCTCCATCCCCGTTCGCGTAATTACAAACGACAAGACCGCTCTGTTGGGCGCGGCGCGAGTCGGTTTATCGGGTTATTAGACAGCAGGATTGTTCCGCAGGAGGAACTATGTCGACAGGGGCTACGGCCGAAATCAATATCGATCAACTCAGTGTCAATACCATCCGGACATTGGCGATTGACGCGATTCAGAAGGCGAATTCAGGCCATCCCGGAACGCCGATGGGCATGGCGCCCACCGCTTATTGTCTGTGGCAGCGCGTGCTCCGATTCGATCCGCAAGATCCCATCTGGCCCAATCGCGACCGCTTCGTGCTCTCCGCCGGCCACGCCTCCATGCTGCTGTATTCCATGCTCCACTTGACCGGCGTCAAGACCGTGGATCCCGATTACGAAATCCTCGGGCAGCCCTCGGTTTCCCTCGATGACATCAAGAGCTTCCGCCAGCACAAGAGCCGTTGCGCCGGGCATCCCGAATATCGCTGGACCTCCGGCGTGGAAACTACCACTGGGCCGTTGGGGCAGGGCCTAGCCAACAGCGTCGGCATGGCCATAGCGGGCAAGTGGATGGCCTCGCGTTATAACAAACCCGGCTTCACTTTGTTCGACTACAACGTCTACTCCATTTGTGGCGATGGCTGCCTGATGGAAGGCGTTTCCAGTGAAGCCGCCTCGCTGGCGGGGCATCTCAAGCTGGGAAACCTCTGTTGGATCTACGACAGCAATCGCGTCACCATTGAAGGCCATACGGAACTGGCGTTCACGGAAAATGTGGCAGCCAGGTTCGCCGCCTACGGCTGGGAAGTTCTGGAGGTCAACGACGCGAACGATCTGAGCGTGATTGAGTCCACCATCCGCGCGGCGGAGACAACTGCCGATCGCCCCACCTTGATTATTGTGCACAGCCAGATCGGCTTTGGTTCCCCCAACAAGCAGGATACAAGCGCCGCGCATGGCGAACCGCTTGGTGAAGAAGAGATCAAGCTGACCAAGCGGGCATACGGCTGGCCGGAGGATGCCAAGTTTCTGGTGCCGGACGGAGTCTACGAGAACTTCGCCAACGGCATTGGGGCGCGCGGCCGAAAGACACGTGAGGCTTGGGATCTGTCCGTCCAGGCATACAGCAAGGAATACCCGGAACTGGCGGACGAATTGAACCAGATTCAATCCCGCGAGCTGCCTAAGGGTTGGGACAAGGACCTGCCCGTGTTTCCGCCCGATGCGAAGGGCCTTGCCGGCCGCGACTCTTCCAACAAGGTGCAGAACGCGATTGCGAAAAACGTGCCGTGGCTGATTGGCGGCTCCGCCGATTTGACGCCGTCCACCAAGACCCGGCTTACTTTCGAAGGTGCGGGTGATTTCCAGGCGAACAGCTACGGCGGCCGCAATCTGCATTTCGGCGTTCGCGAGCACGCCATGGGTTCCATTCTCAACGGGCTCGCCGTATCGAAACTGCGGCCGTTCGGTTCCGGCTTCCTGATCTTCAGCGACTACGCCCGCGGCGCCATCCGGCTAAGCGCGCTGATGGAGATTCCCGTCACTCATATCTTCACCCACGATTCCATTGGCGTTGGTGAGGATGGGCCCACGCACCAGCCCATTGAGCAATTGGTCTCGCTGCGCGCCGTCCCGCATCTGATCGTCCTCCGCCCCGCGGACGCGAATGAAGTGGTGGAAGCATGGCGGGTAATCATGACCACGCCGCGCCAACCAGTCGCTCTGATTCTCACCCGCCAGCCACTGCCCACGCTCGACCGGACAAAGTATGCTTCCGCAGCCGGCGTGGCCCGCGGCGCCTACATCGTAGCCGACGCGGAAGGCGGCAAACCGGATGTGATTCTCATCGGCACCGGCAGCGAAGTGTCGTTGTGCGTGGATGCCTACGAGGAACTCAAGTCGGAAGGCATTCAGGCCCGTGTGGTCAGTATGCCGTCCTGGGAGCTGTTCGAACACCAGTCGCAGGAATATCGGGAAAGCGTTCTTCCCCCTTCCATCACAGCCAGGGTTGCCGTGGAGCAGGCGTCCACTTTAGGCTGGGCGCGCTACACCGGGCTTACCGGATCCATTCTTGGCATGACTACCTTCGGCGCGTCGGCTCCGCTCAAAGTGCTGCAAGAGGCTTTCGGATTCACCAAGGCCAAAGTGGTAACGGCGGCCAAAGCGCAACTGGCACAAGGGAGCTAACCATGAACATTGTGCTTGGGTCCGATCATGCCGGCTTTGAACTGAAGGAGCACATCCAGCAGTTCCTCACCTCCCTGGGGCACCAGGTGTTGGATGTGGGAACGCACGATACCGCCCCGGTAGACTATCCCGACTATGCCGCCGCCGTCGCAAAGCCAATTCTGGACGGCAGTGTCAATCGCGGAATTCTCATTTGCGGTAGCGGAGTGGGCGCCTCCGTGGCCGCCAACAAGTTTCGCGGCATCCGCGCCGGCCTCTGTCACGATACATACTCCGCGCATCAGGGCGTGGAACACGACGACATGAACGTACTGGTTCTGGGTGGGCGTGTCATCGGAGAAGAGATGGCCAAGGAACTGGTTCGCGCCTACGTCCATGCGAACTTCACCGCCGAAGAGCGCCATGTCCGCAGGCTCGCCAAAATTCACGCAATTGAAGAATCCAACTGATATCGTCAGGGAACGAGGGAATTATATGAGTCCAAAAACAGTAAATCCGCTACAAGGCCTGTTGTCCTACGGGCAATCGGTTTGGCTCGATTACATTCGCCGGACGCTGATCACCAGCGGCGAGCTGAAACGGCTGATCGTGGAAGACGGCTTGCGCGGCATCACGTCGAACCCGGCGATCTTCGAAAAAGCCATCACCGGAAGCACCGACTATCGCGACATGCTGGAAGACCCAACACTAGCCGGCCTCTCGGCGAAAGACCTTTACGAGAAGATCGCCATCCGCGACGTACAAGGCGTCGCTGATATTCTGCGCACGGTCTACGACGAATCGAAAGGCCGCGATGGCTACGTCAGTCTGGAAGTTTCGCCGCTACTCTCTCACGATACGCAAGGCACCATCGAAGAAGCGCGACGGCTGTGGAAGGCGGTATCCCGGCCTAACCTGATGGTAAAAGTGCCCGCAACCGCCGAAGGAATCCCCGCCGTTCAGCAGTTGATAAGCGAAGGCATCAATATCAACGTAACGCTGCTTTTCTCGCAGGCCGCCTATGAAAAGGTTGCCGAAGCGTACATCTCCGGGTTGGAAGCCAGGGCAGCGCGCGGCGAGAAAGTCAGCGGCATCGCCAGCGTTGCCAGCTTCTTCATCAGCCGCATTGACACGGCAATCGATAACACCATCGCCGCCAGGTTAAAGGCTACCGCGGACGCCGGCGAACGGGCGCTGCTCGAAAGCATTGAAGGCAAGGTAGCCATCGCCAACGCGAAGCTCACGTACGCAAAGTATGAAGAGCTCTTCAGCGGAGCGCGCTGGAATGCACTGGCGGAAGCCGGCGCTCAAAGCCAGCGCGTCCTCTGGGCCAGCACAAGCTCAAAAAATCCCAAGTACAGCGACGTAATTTACATCGACGAGTTGATTGGCAACGACACGGTGAACACCATACCGCCCGCTACTTTCGATGCGTTCCGCAATCATGGATCGTTGCGCGCCAGCATTTCGGAAAATGTGCCGGCAGCCGCCGCCACCATGGCCTCACTGGAACAGGCCGGCATTTCCATGAAAGCGGTGACTGACAAGTTGCTGGTAGACGGCTTGCAGCAGTTCGTAGACGCCTTCGACCGGCTGCTGGCGGCCACTGCCGGCGCAAGCGCAGGTGCCGCGAAGATCAATAGCCAATCCTACAAGCTGCCTCCGGATATCGCCGCCGCGGTCACATCGTCGATCGGTGAGTGGAGCGCAAGCAACAAGGCGCAGGCGTTGTGGCGTGGGGATGCGTCGCTTTGGACGGGCGAAGATGAATCTAAGTGGTTGGGGTGGCTCGGTATCATTGACGATCAAATCGCGCACCTCCAGCCCTTGATCGACATCGCCCAGGACACCAAGGGATTCAAGCACGCGCTGTTACTGGGTATGGGCGGTTCCAGCCTTTGTCCGGAAGTAATGCGCATCACCTTCGGCGTAATCCCAGGGCATCCCGAACTCCACGTTCTGGATTCTACCGATCCGGCGCAAATCCGCGCTCTCGAGAAGAAGATCGATCTCGCCAGCACCATCTGTATCGTGTCCAGCAAATCGGGCGGCACGCTGGAGCCCAATATCTTCAAGCAATATTTCTTTGAGCGTATGAAGGAGACGGTTGGTGCAGAGGAAGCATCCAAGCGCTTCATCGCCATCACCGACCCCGGCTCGAATATGCAAAAAGTGGCGGAACGCGATAAGTTCCGGCACATTTTTTACGGTCTCTCCAGCATTGGCGGCCGCTATTCGGCGTTGTCTAACTTCGGTATGGTGCCCGCCGCAATTATGGGTGTGGATCTTCCCAAATTTCTGAACGCCACCGAAGAAATGGTGCACGCGTGTGGGCCCACGGTTGCCGTGGAACAGAATCCCGGAGTGGTGCTCGGCATCGTGTTGGGCGTCGCGGGGAAACAGGGCCGCGACAAGGTAACCATCATTCCATCGCCGGGAATCGCGGATCTCGGCGCGTGGCTGGAACAGCTGTTGGCCGAATCTACCGGAAAGATCGGTAGAGGTCTCATTCCGGTGGATCGCGAACATTTGGGCGCGCCGGCGGTCTACGGCAACGATCGGGTATTCGCCTACCTTCGTCTGGAATCCGCGCCCGATGCGGCGCAAGACGCCGCCATCAACGCGCTGGAGCAAGCGGGGCACCCCGTGGTCCGCATTGCCGTGGACGACATCTATGATCTGGGCGAAGAGTTTTTCCGTTGGGAAATCGCCACCGCTACCGCCGGCTCCATCCTCGGTATCAACGCCTTCAATCAGCCCGACGTGGAAGCAAGCAAAATCGCCACCAAGAAGTTGACCTCCGAATATGAGGCAAAGGGCACGCTCCCTGCGGAGAGCCCGATCCTTACCGATAGCGGAGTCCAGCTCTTCACCGACCCCGCGAACGCGGCGGCATTGAAGAGCGCCGCTGGCGCCGATCAGACTCTTACCGGATACCTGAAGGCCCATCTCAACAGGCTAAGCACGGGCGACTATTTCGCAATTCTCGGTTACATCGAAATGAATGACGCGCACGAGCAGTCGTTGCAATCCATGCGTCATTCCGTGCGCGACACCAAGCGCGTGGCCACCTGCCTGGGCTTCGGACCCCGCTTCCTGCATTCCACCGGACAGGCCTACAAAGGCGGACCCAACAGCGGAGTCTTTCTGCAAATTACTTGTGACGATGCCAGCGACCTGCCGGTGCCCGGACAGACCTTTACTTTTGGCGTCGTGAAGTCCGCGCAGGCGCGTGGCGATTTTGAAGTGCTATCGGAGCGGGGCCGCCGCGCCTTACGCGTCCACATCGGTCCCGATATTTCGGCGGGACTCAGTACGCTTGCGGCAGCGATGAAAACGGCACTGGTACCTGATTAGAAATGCTCGCGTGCGTTTCCACGCCGCGTGCGTTTCCACGCCGCGACCGTTTCCACGCCGCGACCGTTTCCACGCCGCGACCGTGAGGGAGCGGTACACCAAAATTTACAAAAGCACAAAGTCATCTCAAGGAGCAACTGGCAATGCAAATCGGAATGATCGGCCTGGGCCGAATGGGTGCGAATATGGTTCGCCGTCTCTTGCATGGTGGACATGAATGCGTCGTGTTTGATACGAACGCGGCAAGTGTGGACGCTTTGGCGAAAGAAGGTGCGGTTGGCGCAACGTCCTTGGAAGACATGCTCAGTAAGTTAAGCGGACAGCGCGCCGTATGGATGATGGTTCCGGCCGCGGCAGTCGATCACATGATCGGCTTGATCTCCGTGTTGATGAAACCCGGCGACATTCTGATCGACGGTGGAAACTCGTATTACATCGACGACATTCGCCGCGCCAAGGAACTGGCCACACACGGAATTCACTATGTGGATGTCGGCACCAGCGGAGGCATCTGGGGCATGGAACGCGGCTACTGCCAGATGATTGGCGGCGACCTGGAAACAGTGCAACACTTGGACCCGATCTTCAAAACCCTGGCTCCCGGCCGCGGAGATGTCCCGCGCACTCCAGGGCGTGAGAATGTGGCGGGAACGGCGGAAGAGGGCTATCTGCATTGCGGCCCTTCCGGCGGCGGCCACTTCGTAAAAATGGTGCACAACGGCATTGAATACGGCCTGATGGCAGCATACGGCGAAGGTATGAACATCCTGAAGAAAGCGAACGTCGGGAAGACCGCCCGCACCGTGGATGCCGAAACCACTCCGCTTCGCAACCCGGAACATTATCAGTACGATTTCAATCTGCCTGACATTACCGAGGTGTGGCGGCGTGGCAGCGTGGTTGCTTCCTGGCTGCTGGATCTCACCGCCATCGCACTACTGGAATCGCCGAACCTGGAGAATTTCTCCGGACGCGTCTCCGATTCCGGCGAAGGCCGCTGGACCATCACGGCGGCCATTGATGAATCGGCGCCGGTGCCTGTCTTGAGCGCTGCCCTCTACCAACGATTCAGTTCACGCGGTGAAGACGATTTCGCCGAAAAGCTACTCTCGGCCATGCGCTTCCAGTTCGGCGGCCACGTAGAACGTGCCGCCGGCGGTTAGATGAGCGGCCGCGAGCTTCACATACTGGCCGGCACGAATGAACTCTTCCGCCGCGGTGCGGAGGAGTTTGTTCGCGCTGCCAAGGATTCCCTGGAAGACCGGGGCGTGTTCAACGTCGCTCTTTCCGGCGGCTCCACGCCCAGAGGCTTGTTCTCCCTTCTGGTTTCCGATGAAGCGCTTCGCGCGCAAGTGCAGTGGAAGAAGACCAACTTTTTTTGGGGAGATGAACGGCACGTCCCCCCAGATCATCCCGACAGTAATTTTCGCATGGCGCAGGAAACACTGCTATCGAAACTGTCAATCGACCCGAAGCGGATCTGGCGTATCAAAGGCGAAATCGAAGATACCGACGCGGCGGCGGAAGAGTACGAACGCAGTTTGATTGACCATTTCCATTTGGGGGAACGGCAACTTCCGCGCTTTGACCTCGTACTGCTGGGCATGGGCCCGGACGGCCACACAGCGTCGCTGTTCCCGGGCACCAAGGCACTTCATGAGCAGGAACATCTGGTGGTGTGCAATTGGGTTGGCAAGTTCGATACGGAGCGCATCACCATGACCGCGCGCGTGTTGAATAACGCCGCCGCAGTTGTCTTCCTGGTGAGTGGAGAGGACAAGGCACCCGCATTGAAGAGCGTCCTCGAAGGTCCGTTCGAACCGGAACAATTGCCTGCGCAGTTGATTCGTCCGGTAGACGGACGGCTGCTTTGGTTGGTGGATCAACCCGCTGCAAAGTTACTGAAGGCTTAGCAGGAGTTTTCGCGCGATGGCCGCCTGACGGATATCGAACCCGGGGTTGAGCTGCACTGCTTTCTCCAGCAGCTGCTTCGCCGCGGTCGCATCAGCGCGCGCATTCGCAATCATGCCCGCGTGATAGTAGAACATCGCCTCCGGCGTCCCCCGCTTCATCGCCTGTTCGGAAGCTTTCCACGCTTCGTCATAGCGCTTGTTCTTGAACAAAGCCCAGGCATAGGCGTCGTAGGTGAATACATCCTGCCGAACCTGCAAATCGGCCTCAGCCAGTTCCAACGATTTCGCTGGATTTCGATCCTGATTCGCATAGATCAACGCCAGCGTGCGGTTGGCCTTCTGGTTGGCCGCCTCTTCCAGTTTCGCCACCAGATCCACCATCTCCGCCTGTTGCCGCGCCTCTGTCTTCTTTCCTGCATCGAGGTAGAGATCGTGCAGCGCGCCCGCGTATTGCACCATCGGCGTGATGGATTGCGCGCGCTTGTAACTGCCAATGGCTTGCGGTATGTTCCCCTGCGCCGCCTGCACCGCCGCCAGCGCAGCGTGGGCCGCGTGCGACGACGGAAATAGCGCGATGGCCTCCTGGTAAGCCTGCCCGGCTTCCGCCCAGCGCCCCGTCTTGAAATACATATTCCCCAATTCCACCAAACACCACGACTGATTCTCCGGATACCGCGCACCCGATTTCACTGCATCGGCCATCATGGCGATACCGCCTTCCACATCGCCGTTGATAAACCGGAAATAGGCCATGCGGTTGTAGCTGAACAGATTCGCCCGGATGGAAAGCATCTTCTCGAACGCCGCCCGTGCCGGTTCGTACTGGCCCGATTCCATCAGCGCATCGCCCAGCGAACCCCAGGTTTGCGCATCGCCCGGCGCCGCGCGGGTCATCTCCCCGGCATACTCAATCACCTTGGCGAAGTGATGCCGGTTGAGTTCAATCAGATTGCGAAGGCGCGCCGCTTCATAGTCGTTCTTGCCTGCCAGAATTTTATCGATGATCTTGGATGCCCGGTCCAGATAACTGAAATCGGTGGTCTCGCGAGTCTTCTGAATGTAAGCTCCAGCCAGAAGATTTTGATTGGCAATGTTTGCCGGATCGCCCGCCACCCAACCTTGGTATAGGGAGATACGGTCGTCGGTTGTAATCGGCTTGCCATTGAACCCAGGCACTTCCGCGAACATCGGCAGACAAAGAAGGAAGAGAAGAAAACGCATAAGGAAAGAAATCCCGCGGACCCGATGGAGGGTCCGCGGGTGGTGGAATTACTTACTGCAACGGCTACTGCAACGACGGGAAGCCGATGTTTCCCGCGTCGCCTGGCCGTGTATGAGGCTCGGCAAGGAACGGGAACGTCGTCGGCAGCGGCTTGTCATTTCCGCCTGTGCTCAGATCGGTGAGCGTGGCATCCGGACGAGTGAAGTCCGTACCCTGCAGCACCGCAAAGAACCGGCGGTCGTCAGCGTTCAACGCGCCTCCGCGCGCCGGACCGCTGCCGGGAACCTTTAGCGCCGCCGGCAAATTCACATCCGCCAGTTGCCGTAGTACGCGCAACGCGATGTCCACAACGTCATCCCCTGGACGGCGGCCATTGGTCAGGCCGAACTGGCCAATCCCCAGATCCTTAGGATCCAGCTTGATGTTCAGTCGAATCACGTCGGGCAACAGCGCCACCCTCAGCAACTCGCGATTTGTATTTGCGAAACTGCCCGGAAGCAACAACGGCACCCCATACGGCGAAGCCGTCAGACCCAGTGCGGTCAGCAGCGACGCGCGTCCGGCAATCGTGTTCCCGGTGCCGTCGTTGTCCGTAGTGGTCAACGTATCGGGCACGTACTTCGACCAGCGAGCCACGTCATCCGCCGGAATCCCCTGATTGAATGCATCTTTCAGCCCACCCGGAATGAAGACCGTATTGAACAACGGCTGTCCCATCCGCTCGAACTGGACATAGTTGCCAGTCTCGGCAACCGGCGCGCTCACCGTCCCCCAGATATTGACGATGTCTTTGGAACCACCCAACCAGGAAACGGGAATACCCACCACGATGAAGGATGCGTTGAAACCGCCGAAGGAGTCCAGGCCGCTCGTACCATCCGCCTTGATTGCGCGGCCCCGAAGCGGGCCAAGCGGCGAGGCAGGAATGGCACGAAACACATCTTGCGATCCGGCGACAATGCGGAAGAACTGCCCGTCCAGAACGAACGGATCGTCACGCAGCCCGGTGAAAACCTGAACGTCCGTAGCATCGCCAAAAACCTCGCCCGTCACGTGATCCAGCGCGCTTGGAGCATTTTCCATGAAGTTGTTGTTCGCACCTTCCGTGCCGGAATCGGGAACCCCAATACGGATATGAACGTTCTGTCCGGTTGCGGTTTCGCTGAACTTGGCCTGAATCACCAGATCTTCCTTCGCATCGCCATTCAGATCCAACTTGAACTGGTAGAGAAAATCTTTCGAAAACCGGTAACTGTGCAGAAGAGCCGGAACGGCAACCGGGTTGACTCCCATCGCCAGAATCAAACGATTCCTGTTGTTAGGATCAAGAAATGCAAATACGTCTGTGATATCGCCTTCACCGGCTCCATCCACGGCGGGCGCATCCCGATGGTCGGCCGCGCGCAGCGCGGGGGCGGAAACGAAAACCAAGCCTGTCAGCAACAGGCTGAGCGATAGTGCGGTGGTGCTTTTGAACACTCAATCCTCCTTTGGTTCTGGAATGTATACGAGAAAAGGATGCTAGCGGTTTGACATTCCGAAGATTATTTTATTCTCTGGCGCACCGCGGGCCGCTGGCAGCAAAATAAGGCGGTGCGATCTTCCGGGCTTCTCCCTCTGGCGGTTTTTGCTGCCGCGCTCAGTGTTTCCCAGCAAGCCGCCCTCGGACAATTCGCCATCACCACCGCGTCGCTCCCCAACGCCCCGGTCAATGTCAGCTACAACCAGCAACTCACAACAAATGCGCAACAGTCTATCGTTCTGGCATGGTCCATCACATCCGGCGCCTTGCCGCCGGGCCTGGCCCTAGGCCCTGCCAGCGGATTGATCGGCGGCACTCCCACCGGCGGCGCCTTCCAGATGGCATCACTGTCGTGGCGCATCAAAATAGCTCCTTTCCCGTTACTGCCGGCACCTGAGCAGTCCCGTTCCCGTGGAGTTCGGTTTCGCAGCCGCCTGTGCCAGGGCTCACTCTCAGTCCGCCCGGTGTTCTCAGCGGCAAACCGAGGGGCTTACAAATACTCGAATAACACTCTTATCAGAAGCAATATTCGAAGTTGATAACATAAACGACATGGCTCGCGCTGACGATCGGAGCGCCTGCCGTTAAAGGGCCGCCCAAGGCCGGCTGAAACAGGAGTACCTGGGGACGGCATTGAAAGACGTCATTTGGTTTCGACGCAGGTGGGCTCCATGGGGGGTGGCGCTCGGCGTTCCAATCCTGTTCACCCCTCTGCTCTACCCTTTCTTCATTCCCTTTCTCGGTGAACCAAACTGGAGGCCTACAACCGAGATTCGAATCATCATGGCTTTGATAGTTCTGGCCGCCTATTGGATTCTTGGCGTCCTTGCAAATTGGCATATCACGGTGGTTAAGCCGGCCGGCGTCCGCACCTCAATGTTCCCCTTCCCTATCGTCAGTGGGCAATGGGTGGGCCGCGAATCCATTCTCCACTGTTATGCACGCCACCGCGTCGACACCGACGATTCAGACTCTTACGTGGTAGCGGACTTCTACACCATGGGCGTAGAAACCAACGCAGGCAATCAGGTGGATATTCACCTGCCATACGCAACGGAAGCCGACGCTCTCGCCGCGGCCAGCGAAGTCGCTTACGTGCTGAACCTCAACAGTTCCGGCCGCCACATTGATGTACGTGCAGTCGAAACCCAGTTGACCCATCCATGGTTCAGACGACTGCTCCTGTGCTGGTCAGCGATCATCGTCCTCGCTGTCTACGTCGCGTGGAGCTGGAAATAGATCATCTGATCTTGACGTTGACGCCGGACTACGGTGCCCGGTTCAGCACGTATACACGCCGGTGCAGTAACCAGCTACGCTCCTTCACCTCATTCTCAAAACGCATCCTGGCACACCATCAGCGAATCCGGCGTACCGCGCGTTACTCCACCAGTTGGCTCCTGATGTTCCCATCGAAATGACGCACACTAGGGAGCAACAAATAGCGAGCTCGGTCGGTCTGGCGCGACTGATGTCGTCGCTCTCCCTCTTCTTCGGGATACTGGCGCTCTTACTTACTTCGATCGGGCCTTACGGCATCCTCGCCTACACCGTCACTAGGCGCACCGAAGAGATCGGAATACGAATGGCTCTTGGCGCACGCCAAAGGATGTGATTTGGCTGGTGCTGCGAGGTGCCATTGGTTATGTCTTGAGCGGAATCGTGATCGGAACGATCGCTGCGCTGGCTGCATCGCGAGTGGTGGTCACGCTTCTCTATGGCATGCAGCCCGATTCCTGATCATCCGCTGATAGAGCAGCCCCAAGTTATGCGGCAGATAGAAATAATCCAGCGTCTGAACGAAGCCCGCGCCGGCTTCAGCATCGACGCTTTGCATTGGGATCGCGCACATCCGGAAATGCCCACGTTATATGCGTCGTTCGGCAACGGGCCAGCATTGCCGGGCCTACCGGAACAAGAACTGGACCGTTGAATTCACCGACAACATCATCTGGGTCGATGGCCAACACCTGGTCACTTCGGGCGGCGGAGCATTGGTCCGCGGTTCAACTAGAGTCCTCACCGCTGGACGCGGCGGCTCTACACCTTCGGCAGCCCGCTCGATTTCTCACTCGACCTGCGCCGGCAGCTTCGTGTCTCCCTGCATCGCAGCGCGTTGCCCAACTACACGATCCCCGACTCCAACCGGGATTACGCCTAGCGGCCCTGTATGGCCGCCAAGGCAAGCAGTCCGGATTTCCCGCGGTCAGTCCTTTGAACGAAACCGCAAGGCAGGTTCAACTGGCGGTCAAGATCGAGTTCTGATCAGCGCCGGTAGCTTGTTTCAAAGCGGAACTCACGCAACCGGTTCACGTCGCCAATCAGAATATTGCGTTCCCGATTGTCGATCGCTCCCCGCCGCACCACATCGTCCACCTTTCCGATGGCCTTGTCCAGATCGTGCCGGTCAAACCGCCCTCTGCCCAAGTCGCGTTCGAAGTCGTTCAAACTTCGCAGCGCCTGATCGATGCGGTTTCGTTCGCGTCCACCCATCCGTCCGCGCGAGGCGACACGCTCCAAATTGGCCTGGACAGCCCGGATGACGTTGAACCCGCCATCGCGCCGCTCGTAGCCTCGTTCGTAGCCTCGTTCGTAACCCCGTACCTCGCGCCGTTCATCCCGTGGATATTGCGCCATAGCCGTCGAGCTAATCAGAACAACCGCGGCAATCAATCCTGGAAGCATTCCCATCGTCTTGCCCTCTCGCTAGCAAAGACGCAACTTACGCGTGAATCGATGCACCCAACCCCAAACATGAGCGGCATTTAATGCCCCATTCACCCGCCCTCAATCTTTCAGCCGTCAGTCCAAAAAGACAAGCTATCCTGAAAGTTGAATCTCCAACTCGACGACGTACTTCGGTGGATCTCCACCTACGGCTACGCCGGCATCTTCGTTCTGCTGGTGCTAGGCATCGTAGGCCTGCCGGTTCCAGACGAGACGTTGATGACCTACACCGGCTTTCTGGTTTACAAAGGAACCCTCAACTTCGTCCCAGCCTTCGCCGCGGCCTACCTGGGCAGCGTCTTTGGCATCACCATCAGCTACTGGCTCGGCCGCAAACTCGGCCTGCCGCTGGTCCATCGATACGGAAAGTACGTGCACTTCGGCCAGGCCGAACTGGATCGCGTACACAACTGGTTCCATCGCATGGGCCGCTGGACGCTCGCCTTCGGCTACTACATCCCGGGCGTTCGCCACTTCACTGCCTACGTGGCTGGAACGGCCGATATGCCATTCGCCGAGTTCGCGCTCTTCGCCTATTCCGGTGGCTTCGTCTGGTGCCTGTCGTTTATCTCGTTGGGGTACTTCCTGGGCGACCGCTGGGAGTGGGCGCTGGAAAAGCTGCATACGGACGTGCTCTACTTCGCCATCGCGGCCGGCGTATGCATACTGGCCTACGTCCTCTATCGCAAATTCGTCAAGCCATCGAAATAATCTGATCCAGCTGCTGCGAAACCCGCTGCAACTGGCCCGGTTGCTGCTTCGCTTCAAAGCTGATCTCAGGCGAAAGAAACCCCTTATACCCGGTCTTCACCAGTGCCGCCATCACCGCTTTCCAATCCACGTCACCTTCCAGCAAATCCACGAAGCGGCCCTGCTCCGCGCGTGCCGACAACTTGTAGTCCTTCACATGGACCCGCTTGATCCGCGAACCCAATGTCAGAATCCAATCCTGCGGATACCCGAACTGCATCACATTGCCGATATCGAAATGCGTCTGTAGCCACGGGCTGTGAAACTGATCCACAAACGCGCGCATTTCCAGCGGACTTACCAGAAACTTGTTCCACACGTTTTCCGGATTTAGATATACCTTCGCACTGCTAGCCGCCGGAATGGCCTTCTTCAGCTCAGCCGTGAAGCGTTCCCAAGTGGTCTCATAGCCCACGTCCAGCCGCGCGCCGCTGCCAAGCCGCCCCGGATACAGCAGCAGAGCGCCGCAGCCCAGTTGATGCGCCACCTCGACAGACCGCACGATAGCCGCTACACCCCGCTCGCGGCTCTCCGCCGAATCGCTGTTCAGTGGATTCTTCTGCAGCGGCTCTGAAACCCATAGCGTCGCAATGGTGATTCCGGCCCGCCGCGCCGCCTCGGCAGTCTTCTGAAGCTCCGCGGCAGGGCTATCCAGCGGAATATCGGCGCCGATCCGCAACTCCATCGCATCGAAGCCGGCTCGCTTGGCCTGCGTGAAGGATTCCGCCAGCGGCTGGCCTTCGGGGAAGATGATGGAACAGATGCTTTTGATGAACCCGTGTTTGTCAGCTGCCGTTCCGCGTTTGGGAAGCGCCGCCGCCGCGGCCAATACAGTGCCTAACTCTCTTCTGGTAATCACCGGTTGATGATACCAGCAAGGCCGGGAACGCGCGCCATCATCAGTTCTACCGACCCCACGCTCAGCGCACCGCCAAACAGATGACCTTGCACCAGATCGCAACCCGCCTGCCGCGCCAGTTCCAGCTGTTCGGCATTCTCCACGCCTTCCGCGGTCACCTGCAGCCCCATGTTGTGCGCCAGCATCACGATGGTCTCAAACAGTTGCGACCGCCCCTGGCCGGCCTCAATCTCATGCAGAAACGATTGATCGATTTTCAATGTGTCCGCCGGCAGCCGCCGCAGATAACTCAGCGAAGAGTAACCCGTACCGAAATCGTCAATGGCAATCCGCACGCCCAGGCTCCGCAGTTCCGACATCCGCCGCGAGGATTGTTCCACATCGCGCATCACCAGGCTTTCGGTCAATTCCAATTCCAGATATTTCGCGTCCAGCCCGGTCGCTGCCAGCGCTACCGCAACGGTAGCCACAAAATTCGCCTGGCCAAATTGCAGTGCCGAAACGTTTACCGCAATCTGGACCGGCGCGTACCCAGCCTTCTGCCAATCCACCGCCTGCTGGCAAGCCTGATGCAACACCCAGGAACCGATGGGCAGAATCATTCCGCTTTCTTCCGCGATCGGGATGAACCGCGACGGCGAAATACGGCCCAGCTTGGGATGCTCCCAGGCCAACAGCACTTCCAGGCCCGCCAGCTTCCCGTCGGTATCCACCTGCGGTTGGTGAAAGATTCGCAGTTCCTTGTTTTCCAGCGCCCGGCGCAGCAGGTTCTCCAGCTCCAGCTTTTCCAAAGCCGCGGCGATTCCTTCCGCGCTGAAGCACCGGTAGTCGTTCTTGCCGCTATTCTTGGCCGTATACATCGCGCTGTCCGCGTTGCGCAGCAGTGATGCGGCATCGCGGCCGTCTTGCGGATAGAAGCTCACTCCCATGCTGGCCGTAATGAACAATTCATAGTCGTCCACCCGGCAAGGCTTGCGCACCGCTGCCAGTAAATTGCGAACGTGCTTCACCGCGGCCTCGTCATCGTCGAAGTCCGAAAGGATCGCCGTGAACTCGTCGCCTCCCATTCGCGCCAGCGTATAGCCGCGCCCGACTTCGCCGTTTAACCTCTCGGCAATCTCCTGCAGCAGCCGGTCCCCGATGCTGTGTCCCAAAGTATCGTTGATCTGCTTGAATCGGTCCAGGTCGATAAACACTACCGCCACTTGCGAATTGCTCTCATCCGCCCGATGCAGCGCCGCATCCAGCCGTTCCTTCAGCAGCAGCCGGTTCGGCAGCCCTGTCAGCGCATCGTGCGTTGCCTGGTGCGCCAGTTGATCGGTCAGGTTCCGCTGGTTGATGGCGATGGCAATGCTTTTGGCCATCAATTCGATTACTTCTTTCGCCTGCGGATGCAGTGTCGTGAGCGGTACATCGTCGCCCACCCAGAAACCGATGGTTCCGTAAACCTGATCGTTCAACAGAATGGGAGTGCCGATGTAGAACCCGTAGGGACAGGTCGAGTCCCGCTCATTCCGGGCTCTCGCGCAGGTGAATGTCTTTTTCGTTTTCGCCACCCGCTCGGAAAACAAATCCACTCCATCGCCTTCCAGATAGCGCCCCGCAACATCGTTCGCGGCGCGCACCGTGAAACCGTCCTCATTCCATTGCGTCAGTACACCCCGCGACACATCGAAGATCTCGCAGCCGGTGCTCAGATAGTCCCGGAACAGCTCCTGCAGGCTTCCGTAGTTGGTGGTGCTCAACCGGTGCAGAAACTGCAGATAACGGCTGAAGCGCGCCAACTCTGTTGTCTTTTCCAGCAGTTGGATTTCGGTGCTGGTTAGCCGCCGGTCTGCCACATCGCGGGCGAATCCCTGAATCAGCGGCGGATTGCCATTGGCCGCCACCAGTTGCAGCAGCACCTGCAGCACCACCCGGCCGCGCGATTCCGTGTTGATCGCCAGGGCATAGGGCCGCGGAACAGCCCCGCCCTTGAGGTCCTGCAGAATTCGTTCGATCTGCTGTTTCTGCTCCGGCACCACCAGGTCCAGGAAGCTCTTCTCAACCGCCTGCGCCTTTGTGTATCCGGTGATTCTTTCAAACGCCAGATTGACCCGCGTGATCCTGCCCGCAAGGTTTTCCGTGAACATTAAGTCCGGTGCGCTCTCAAACAACGAATTCAATTCGTCGTGATGATCGGGGATTTTGAAAAGCTCATCCGCCATTAGAATCCATTACAGGGATCGTATCTCAAACTGCTGATTCGTACTAGAGCCATTTACCCCATTTTTCCCTAGTACTTTTGCTCCTCTATGATCATACCTACTTAGTAGACCTATTGTTGGAGTAGTCCAAACCGCAGAACTATTAGGAATAGTAAAGTACCCGCTGCTATCGACATTCCGTGCGGCAGCGTCACCGCTTTCGGGTGCTCGACGCTTAATTCCGGAGCCGACAAATGAGGCGCTCTCAGCTGTACCAATTCACTTAAAATGTAAGCTACATTGCGTAAAGTACCAGCCAAAATGCCTCTCGACAGAAGGATTGCCAAAGCAGCAATTCCGCCGAGTATTGCAGTTAACAGAAAAATCACGAACCAGTTGCGCGCCCCGGCCATGCACCCCACGGCAGCCATCAGTTTCACGTCTCCGCCCCCCATCGCCCGCAGCGCGAACATCGGTACATAGACCAGCGCCGCCAAGCCGAAGCCCGCAACCGAACGCAGCAAACCATCCCAGCCGGACAGGTAAACGTTAGCCCCAAAGCCAAGCACAAGACCCACCGCTACCAGCCAGTTCGGAATCGTTCGCGATCTCCAGTCTGTGATGGCGGCGGTGACGGTCAAGCACGCCAGTACCAACTGCAGGACGTCAGGAAGTTCGGTCATGGTCTATGGGCATGTTCTGGTACAGTGAAGCTACCGCCCGTGTTTTCCTTCGCATCTCTCCTCATTTTTACATCGCTTGCGGTGGCCAGTGCGTTTCTGGGCGTATGGCTCACCAGCCTACCCGAAATCTCACGCCGCGTGATCCCGCTCAGCGGCGCGATTCTGGTGATGGTTTCCCTCTTTTGGGTGCTGCCCGAGTTAGTCCGGGAATTCGGACTCATGCCGGGCGCGGGCCTGATGGCTGCCGGCTTTGCCGTTCTGCTGGTCGTTGACAAATACTTCTATCCGGTCTGCCCGTCGTGCTCCCATACCCACGATCACGATTCCTGCCACACCCCTCTCCACGGTTTCGCCGGACCGCTGATCATAGCCGCCCTGCTGCATAGCTTCTTCGATGGTTGGATGCTGGCGGCAGGGAACGATCGGAGCTCCGGACCGGTTGGCCCCGCCATCCTGCTCGGCGTGGCACTCCACAAATTGCCGGAAGGGTTGGCCTTCGGCGTAATCGTCAGAGCAGCCCTCAAATCCCGCGGCCGCGCGTTCCTATGTGCGGGCTTGGTCCAGGGCATCATGTTGGTGGGCGGCGTCGTGGAGTACGCTGCGTCACCCTACTTGGGAAACCGCTGGCTAGCCGTTCTGCTGGCGTTTGGCGGAGGCACGTTTCTCTATCTGGGCTACCACGCCGTACACGCGGAATGGAAGCGTCGCACCTCCCCGCACAAGCATCCCAGCCTCAGCTCACATTAGGCCGGCGGCGGTGCCAGTCGGTGCGCTTTTGAAACTCGTTCCCGATGGAGAGAATCAGGTTCTCGGTAAATGGCCGGCTCACCAGTGACAGTGCCACCGGCAAATTCCCCACCAGTCCACAAGGGATTGAGATGGCGGGCAGACCCGCCAGATTGCCTGCCGGAATCAACGATTGCATCCCTTGCGAGGCAGGCGGCGTCCGGTCGCCTAAGCCCAAACTGCGGTCCAGCGGTTCGCTGATTTTCGGCGCCACGGTGGTTCTGGCAGGCGCCAGGATTACGTCGTTGTCGGTCAGCAGAAGCCTCATCTCCTGCTGCACAAGCCGCCGGATCCGCATCGCCTTCAGGTAGTCGCGCGCCGGGATATCCATGGCAGCCTTTAAGCCTTCGATCTGCCGCTTGTCCGCCAGTTGCTCCACCTTGCCGCCGCTGATCAAAGCTTCAAAGGACGAAGCTCCTTCCGCTGAAATGATCGTTGCCGTCACCGCGCTGTACGGCAGATCGGGCAGCTTCGCTTCCACCAGTTGCACCCCGATGCTGCGCAACACTGCAAGCGCCGCCTGAAACGCATCGCGCGTGGCCGGTTCCGCCCATTCCTCAAAATCCACCTTCGCGTAGACCACCCGCACGTCCTTCATCTCGCGCGTGAATTGCGGCGCATAGTAGAAGCTCTTGCCGGCCGAAGCCGGGTCGTGATCGTCGGCTCCCGCAATTACCCGCAGCACCAATCCGCAGTCTTCCGCCGTCCGGCACATAGGGCCAATCTTGTCCAGAGTCCAGGACAGTGCCATGGCTCCGTACCGGCTCACCAGCCCGTAGGTGGGCCGCAACCCGGTTACACCGCAAAACGCACTCGGCGTCACGATGGACCCTGACGTCTCTGAGCCTAGAGCGAACGGAACCAGTGCAGCCGCCACCGCGCTGCCCGATCCGCTGGAAGATCCGCCCGACCACCGTGTCCGGTCCCAGGGATTGAGCCCTGGGCCGAACAGCGACGCTTGCGCCGTGTTGTATCCGCCGCCACCGGCAAGTTCCACCATGGCGAGTTTGCCAATCAGAATCGCCCCCGCTGCTTCCAGCTTCTTAACAACGGTCGCGTCGTAATCGAACACCTGCGCCGCATAGGGCTTCGCGCCCCAGGTGGTAATCTCGCCCGCCACGCTGATCAGGTCTTTCACCGCGAAAGGAATTCCGTGCAGCGGACCTCTATAGCGGCCGCGCTTCAGTTCCTTGTCGATATCTCTCGCGGTACGAATCGCCGGCTCCCGCAGTGACAGCGCCAGGGCGTTGTACCGCGGACCCAGCCGTTCCAGCCGGTCGCAATATCCATTGGTCAGGTCCAGCGCCGAAACCTCCAGCGCTTTCAACTTCGCCCCAAGTTCGGCAATGCTGGCGAAGAAGATGTCGTCGCTAAGCTCGGTCCTCATGGCTTGAAAATGAAGCCGGGTTCGGTGGCCGTGGGCAGTTCGAACTTGCGGATCAGCTCGGCGTTGCTCTTCAGCTTGTCACGCACTATGGAGGCGTCGTCGCCGGCAGCGGGCGGCGCCTGCGTGACTGGCGCTTGCGCCAGCAGCGGAGCGGCGCCCAATAATCCCGCAGCCAGATCCCGTCGCGTAAACTTCGTGCCCATTTAAAAACTATACTTCAATGCGGAGCCAAAGCTTCCAGCGCGGCTTTTTCCATGGTGGAGCGCGGCGCGGAGTCTCCCGTCCAGATCTCGAACTGATGCGCCGCTTGCTCCAGGAACATCTGGATGCCTGGAACCACTTCCTTGTTCTGTTCCTTGGCCCGCTGCACCAGCAGGGTCTCCAGCGGATTGTAGACCATGTCGAACACCAGATCCGCCGGAATGTTGTCGCGGAAGAAGCACTCGTTCACGTGCGGAAACATGCCCAGCGGCGTGGCATGCACCACTGCATCGAAATGCTTCGCTTCCATTTGCTCCCGCATCAACGGCTCAGCGCCGCACATCTTCGCCAGTGCGCGGACACGGTCCGGATTGCGCCCCACGATGGACACCTTCGCGCCTGCATCCACCAGCGCGAACGCGGCTCCGCGGGCGGCTCCGCCATTTCCCACCAGCAGCACCGACGATTTTCCCAGCCGGATCTTTTTCCCCAACGGTACCGTAACGCCTTCGGCATCCGTGTTGGTGCCGCGCCATTTTCCCGCTTTGCGCCACACCGTGTTCACCGCTCCAATGCGCCTCGCCAGCGGGTCCACAATGTCTAGATAGCGAATGATCTTCTGCTTGTGCGGAATGGTCACGCTGAAGCCGGAGATGCCCAGCTTATCGGCCAGCGCCAGGAAGTCTTTCAGATGCGGCGGATGCACCAGAAACGGCAGGTACACCGCATCCATGCGCTTGGATTGGAACGCGCGGTTGTGTACAGCCGGCGAGATGGAATGCCGCACCGGATCGGCAATCACACCGTAGATCTTCGCCGCCTTGGAGAACTTCTCTACCCGATACAGATTTCGCAACAGCTTGGCGCTCATCTGCCCTGCGGCTGTCCCTTCAGCCGAAATGGGCGCGGCATAAGTATAGATACCGCCCAGGGCCGTGGACAGAATGCGCGTCGGGAAGCCCACCTCGCCCATCGCCAGCAGAATCATAGACACCTTCGGATTCGCTTTAGCCAGCGACAACACGCGGTAGATGTCAGTCGGCTTTCGCGCCGTGGTGACTATTTTATAGGCATCGGCCGGAATCCTCGTCATGCGCCGGACAACGGCGTCCATCGCCGGCGTGGTTTCAAAATTGTGGTACGAGAGAATGAAGCACGTGCGGCCGCGCAGCGAATCCAGTTTCGCGCTCACGCCCTCCGCGCTCTCAACTTCCAGATCCACGGCGCGCGCGCCCGCATCCACCGCCGCTTCCAGAATGCGGATCTGCTCTTCAATCGAGCCGTTGAACTTGCCGTGATTCTGATGGCGGCGGCATGTCGCCAGCAGCGTCACATCGGGATGTCCGGCCAGGAACGACCGCATCAGCCGTACGCCTTGCTCCGGGTCCGGAAGGTAATCCAGCCGAAACTCGAAGAAGCGCTCTCCCTCTTCGTACTCTCGCTTGGCATGGTGCAGCAGCTTTTCCGTATCGGAAAAGCCCATGGCTATACAGATTCGCGGTAGAGAATTTCGGAGCGCCATTTGGACAGGTGTATCAGGATATCACGGAAGGATTACCCTTCCGCTGCGGCGCCGGCGGCTTGCTGTTCCAGGTGTGTCTTCCAGTCCTCCAGAATCGATGCCGTGGCGGTGGTGCCAAATCGTGTGCACCCAGCCTCGCGCACTTCCAGTGCCTCCGCCAGCGATTCGATTCCGGAAGCGGTCTTCAACTGCACGCGGTCCTTCAGCAACGGATACACCAGCGACAGATCGCGCAGGCTATAGTCCACGCAAAGGAACGAAGATTCAATCCGCTTACAGATTTTTGTGGCGATGATCTTCAAGTCCTCGGTGAGAAACCTGGACGCCAGATCCACCTTCAACAGCGCACCCGATTCCTGGCACGACTTGCCCATCTGCAGCAGTTCCATCTCGACATACTGGAACTGCCGGGAGATCATCTTCCCGATGTTGATGGTCATGTCGATCTCTTTCACACCGCGCCGCAGCAGATCGCGCCCTTCGTAGAGCTTGGCGCCAGTGGTGGAAGATCCGTCAGGGTAACCCACGGTGCTGGCCACGCGTACCGGGCTGCCGTTCATCCAGCGCACCACCTGGTCCACGTCGGACGGCCGCACCAGCACGCTGCAAACGTTATACTCGCGAGCGAGACGGCAACCTTCCGACACTTCGTCTTCGGAAAGTTCCGGCCGCAGCAGAATGTGATCGATCAATTTCGCAAGCGTTTCGTAGGTTTCGGCCGGCTGGCCGCCGGTTTCGTTTGGGGCCCCGTTTCCGCCCCCGCGATGATCCATAATGTTCCCCATTGTTTCACATTCGTGCGCAGGTCCTTCTTCCCGGCGAACCAATCCTCGTGATGGAAGTTCCCGAAGTTGCCCGCACCCGCGGCCTTCTCATCCAGGTCGCCCAGCGCGATGTTCAATCCCATTTTGCGGTCGCCCATCGCCATGGAATAGAACTTGCCCGGCTCCACTTCCAGGCACGGGTCGAACTTTACCGCCCATTCGATCACGTACCCCTTGCCACCCGGCTTCGCCTTCGCTACGGCTTCCTGCGCGCCGGACTTGATCCACTTTTGATACGTCTCCCACGCCTTCAGATCTTTTCTCGGCTCGCCTTCCAGCAAGCCTCCTTTGCCCACGCCGCCCAAGCGCGACTTGGTCAGGTTGCAGACCATCTGCCAAGCTGAGCCGTTGCCCGCGGGATTCTCATCCCCGGTCCATTTATTCGAGGCATTGATCAGCAATTCCATCTCATCGCCAAACCACGGGAAGCCTTCGCGCGTGAGCTCGTGCGCTTTCGGATTCACATCGGGAAGCCAGCGCGGAGTGTCGATGCCATAGAGCACATCGTCGGTCACATCAAACGCGAAGTAGAGGCGCTTGCCATCGTGCTTCACGTAGCCGTGAACCGACAAATCTTTCGGATCGGTGGTAGGGCTGAATTGCGCGGTCCAGCCGTTCACGCCGAAAAACTGAGTCGCGTCGTCCCACTCGCCAGCTGAGATCACGCCATCCAATTTGGGGGTTGTGCCGGTAAACGCGTACATACTATGGGGATCTTCGCCGGCGGAAAGAGAGAGGGAAATCAGCAGGAACAGCAGAACCGCGAACCGCATTTTAGCGGCGCTTCTTATGCGGGGCCGCCTGGGCTGAGGGAACACTCAGCCCAAGCGCTTTCCGTTGTTCTCGGGCCTTGGGAGCCACTTCACTTTTCGGATACTTCTGAATTACGTTCAGGAATTCTTTGCCCGCTTCGTTGCGCTGGCCCGCCTTCAACAGCGCCATGCCTTTCATGTACGTTGCGTCGGGGCTCTTGCTGGTCTCGCCGTACTTCTCCACTACCGTATCGAAGCTGGTGATCGCCGCCGGAAAATCGCCCTTATCGTAGTAATTCATGCCGATATAGAACTGCGCGTTGGGAGCCAGATCGGTCTTGTCGTAATACCTCAGATACTCACTGAAGCCCTGCATGGAAAGGTCCAGATTGCCGCCGCTGCGGTCGCGCAAGGCGTTCTGGTAAAGCTGCTCGGCCGGGGGCGCCGGTCCTGACGCCGAACCTCCCGATGCCGAAGCGCCCGGCGGTGGTGGCGGAGCCTGCATGATCTTGATCGCGCTGCTAAGGTCGCCGATCTGCGCTTCCAAACGCTTCATGCGGCTGGTCAGATCGTCCACCGAATTCCGCACCGTCTGGAACTCAGACGTCATCTGTTCCAGCTTGCCGTTCAGCCCGGCGACGGGTCCCACCAGGTTCTTCATCTGTTCGTTGATGCGGTCCCGGATTCCACTGTCCAATACCGCCATCGACGTATTAGCCTGGCGCGAGTTTTCGTTGCTTTGCTGCACCAGCGTTTTCAACTCGGCCAGCTGCCGGTCCATCGAG
>JBBRNO010000020.1:0-68859 GCA_038230275.1 Bryobacterales bacterium | reverse complement strand
TCGATTCAGGGCCGCGGCACGGTAGTTACGGGCCGTATCGAACAGGGCATTGTGAAAGTCGGCGAAGACATGGAAATCGTCGGTTTCCAGGCTACGCGGAAGACGGTAGTCACGGGCATCGAAATGTTCAAGAAGCTTTTGGACGAGGGCCGCGCGGGCGACAACTGCGGACTGCTGCTGCGTGGAATTGAAAAGAACGACGTGGAGCGCGGCCAGGTCATTGCGAAGCCGGGTTCGATCAAGCCGTACAAGAAGTTCCGCGGTGAAGTTTATGTACTGAGCAAGGAAGAGGGTGGACGGCATACTCCGTTCTTCAAGGGTTACCGGCCGCAATTCTACTTCCGCACCACGGATGTGACGGGAGTGGCGCAACTGCCGGAAGGCACCGAAATGGTGATGCCTGGCGATAACGTCAGCCTGGAAGTGGAGCTGATCACGCCGGTGGCGATGGATAAGGGTTTGCGTTTCGCGATTCGTGAAGGCGGCCGTACGGTGGGCGCCGGTACAGTTTCTGAGATCATCCCCGATACAAAATGATAAGAGAACGTATTCGCATTCGATTAAAAGCGTACGATCACCGCATCCTCGATCAATCGACGACGGAGATCGTCGATACCGCAAAGAGGACCGGAGCGCAGGTGGCGGGTCCGATCCCGCTGCCGACGATGAGGAACCGCTACACGGTTCTCCGTTCGCCGCACGTCGACAAGAAGTCGCGGGAGCAGTTTGAGATCAGAACACACAAACGGCTGCTGGACATTTTGGAACCGACTCAGGACACAGTAGACGCGCTGATGAAGCTCGATCTGCCGGCCGGAGTGGACGTAGAGATCAAAGCGTTCGGAAAAGATAAGAGATAGATAGGGGTGGGTGGCGGCTGCCAGAGGCATTAAGCGCAGCAGACCGCTCCACTGGTTCAGAGGGAACATGAGTCCAGGTATTCTTGGCAAAAAAATCGGGATGACGCAGGTGTTTCGCGCAGACGGACAGGTAGTGCCGGTCACGTTGTTGAAGGCCGGCCCTTGTGTAGTCACGCAGCGGAAGACGCCGGCGACGGATGGCTACGACGCGGTGCAGCTCGGGTTGCTGGAGTTTATCAAAGCTTCGCGCACGAACAAACCCAAGACGGGTCATTTGAAGAAGGCGAATGCGGAAGGCACCAGACACATGCAGGAACTGCGGCTCCAGGGCGGCGGCGACGGCGAACTGAAACTTGGCGACCGCATCCTGGTGGATGAATTCAAGCCCTTCGATAAGGTGGACGTGATTGGAATCAGCAAGGGCCGCGGTTTTGCGGGCTTTGTGAAGCGCCATCACTTCCGCGGTGGAGACGCCACTCACGGCGGCATGCATCACCGCGCTCCTGGTTCGATTGGATCCTCGAGTTTTCCGTCTCGCGTTTTTCCGGGTATGCGCGGCGCCGGCCACATGGGTACAGACCGTGTGACGGTGCGCAATCTGGAAGTGATCCAAGTGGATACCGAAGACAACGTTCTTATGGTGAAGGGCGCGGTGCCCGGACCCAACGGCGGATACGTGCTCGTACGCCGGGCGAAAAGGTAGATTAATCCAATGCCGAGTGTAGATATTGTAGATTTAAGGAACCAGAAAGTCGGCAGCGTCGACCTTTCCGATTCGGTGTTCGCGGCTGAAGTGAACGAAGCGCTCATTTATGAAGCGGTCCGCCACAGCCAGGCAGCGCGCCGGGGGGGCAACGCCAAGACAAAGACCCGCCATGAAGTGTCGGGTTCCGGTAAGAAGCTCTGGAAACAGAAGGGAACCGGCCGCGCGCGAATCGGTTCTATCCGGTCGCCGCTATGGCGCCACGGCGGTACGACGTTCGGTCCGGTGGTTCGCGATTACAGCTATAAACTGCCGCGTAAGATGCAGTTGGGCGCATTGCGCTCCGCATTGACCGCGAAGTTGCGCGACGGGGAATTGAAAGTAGTCCAGGAATTCAACCTCACCGATCACAAGACGAAGTCGCTGGCCACGGCGCTGAAGGCACTGGAAGGGCACCGCAAAGTACTGCTGGTGGACATCCTGCTGGAATCGCAGGACGGCAGTTCGGCCGGGCGCAATCTGGTGCTGAGTTCGCGCAATTTGGAAGGCGTAAAGCTGCTGGCCACGCGCGAAGTGACCGTTTACGATCTGCTGGGCCACCAACTGGTACTGCTGTCGGAAGCCGCTGCTAAGAAGTTCTCGGAGGCGCTAGCGATATGAACGTTTACGAAGTAATCCGCCGCCCGATCGTCACCGAAAAGGGCGTGACCAAGAAAGAATCTGAAAACACGCTGTGCTTCGAAGTCCTGGCCGATGCGAACAAGACGCAGATCAAGACCGCGGTGCAGAAGGTTTTCAAAGTGAAAGTGGCCGATGTCCGGACGGTGAACACCGCCGGCAAACTGCGCCGCCGCGGCCGGTTCACCGGTTATCGGGCGGATTGGAAGAAGGCGTACGTTCGGCTGAAGGCGGGCGAGAAGATGCCCGAATACGCAGAGATCTAAGCGAGAGATAGAAGCCGATGCCCATCAAATCATACAGACCTACAACGCCGACACGCCGGTATCAAACCGTCGTGTCGCGCGAGGACATCACCAAGCAGACTCCTGAAAAGTCGCTGGTGGCCGGCAAGCAGCGGACCGGCGGCCGCAATAACACGGGGCGCGTCACTTCGCGGTTCATCGGCGGCGGCGCCAAGCAATCGTACCGCATGATCGATTTCAAGCGCGACAAGGCCGGCATTCCGGCCAAAGTTGCCTCGATTGAATACGATCCGAATCGCACGGCGCGGATTGCGCTGTTGAACTACGCCGACGGCGAGAAGCGCTACATCATCTGCCCGGTCGGTCTTGAGGTGGGACGTACGGTTACCTCTGGCCCGGAAGCCGATATTCTGATTGGAAACGCGCTGCCGCTGAAGAACATTCCTCCCGGCACCGTGGTTCACAACATTGAACTGAAGCCTGGAAAGGGTGCCCAGATGGCTCGCTCGGCGGGCGCACAGGCACAGCTGGTTTCCCGCGAATCCGAGTACGCGCTGCTGAAACTGCCTTCGGGCGAAGTTCGCCGCGTGCTTGTCGAGTGCATGGCCACGGTTGGCCAGGTGGGCAACGTAGAGCACGAAAACGTGGCGTTGGGCAAGGCGGGCAAGTCCCGCTGGCTGGGACGCATGCCGCACAATCGCGGTGTTTCGATGAACCCTGTCGATCACCCGCACGGCGGCGGCGAAGGCAAGACCTCTGGTGGACGCCATCCGGTGACACCGTGGGGACAGCCGACTCGTGGGTACAAGACCAGAAATAACAAGCGGACTGACAACATGATTGTCAACCGAAAGACGAAGAAGAGGTAGCATGGGCCGCTCAGTACATAAGGGACCGTTCGTCGACGACCATTTGATGGTTAAGGTCGAGGGCATGAATGACCGGAACGAGAAGAAAGTGATCAAGACCTGGTCGCGCCGTTCCACGATTCTGCCGGAATTCATTAGCCACACCTTCGCGGTACATAACGGGAGGAAGTTTATCCCGGTTTATGTGACCGAGAACATGGTGGGGCACAAGTTGGGTGAGTTTTCGCCGACTCGCACCTTTAAGGGGCATCAGGCGAAGACAACGGAGAAGTCGTCGAAGCCCTCCTAACGGGGGATTCCACGGAGAACTCATATGGAAGCTAGAGCGGAAGCGAGATACGTCAGGGGATCGGCGCAGAAGGCGCGCCTGGTCATCGACCTGATTCGCGGACAACAGGCCGGCAAGGCGATCACCATCCTGCAGGCCACCAATAAGCGGTTTGCACCGACCATCGAAAAGGTTTTGCGCTCGGCGATTGCCAATGCCGAGAACAAGTCCAACGATGTCGATGTGGATCAGTTAATTGTCACCGAAGCGTACGTGAACGAAGGGCCTCGCGCCAAGCGGGTTCGTCCGGCGCCGATGGGCCGTGCGTATCGCTACCAGCGGCGGATGTCTCATATCGTAGTGACGGTTGGGCCGAAGATCGCAGGGAAGCCAGTAGCGAAGACGGCAGGGAAGTAAAGGAATCGAATGGGACAAAAAGTACATCCTTACGGGTTTCGGCTGGGCGTCACCAAGACCTGGCGTTCGCGGTGGTTTGCCAAGCAGGACTACGCGCGGCTGTTGATGGAAGATCTGGAATTGAAGGCTTCCCTCGGTGCGCGTTTGAAGTCTGCCGGCGTGAGCTCGATTGAAGTGGACCGGCCTGGTAACAAGCTGCGGATCACCATTCGCACTTCGCGCCCTGGCATCGTCATCGGACGCAAAGGCGCCGAAATCGAAAAGCTGAAGCAGGATCTGGCCAAGAAGACCAACCGCGAAGTATTCATCGACATTCAGGAAGTACATAAGCCGGAGCTGGACGCGCAGCTGGTTAGCGAGTCGATTGCGCTGCAGCTGGAAAAGCGCGTGGCCTTCCGCCGCGCCATGCGGAAAGCTGTGGATAGCGCTTTACGCTTCGGTTGCAAGGGCATCAAGGTTCGCGTGTCTGGGCGTTTGAACGGAAACGAAATCGCCCGCAGCGAATGGTATTTGCAAGGGCAGTTGCCACTGCACACCCTGCGTGCCGACCTCGACTATGGTTTCAGCGAGGCGCACACCACCTACGGCATCATCGGCGTGAAAACGTGGGTTTATAAGGGCGAAATTCTGGAGAACACGGGACGCCGCCAACCGCTGAAGAACGATCCGGAACCGCGCCGCGCTCCTCGTGGCGACCGGGATCGGGATCGCGATAGAGGTGGCCGTGATCGACGCGGTCCTGGTGGTGGACCTGGTGGTAGTGGTCCGGGTGGAAGCAGCCAAGGCAGTTACAGCGCCGCGCCGCCTTCTTCCGGTAGTCAGCCGGTGGAACACACGGGAGGAGCTGTGCAGCAGCTTCCCGGTGACATGCCGCAACCGGCGCGCACCGCGGGCCCGATAGCGCCGCCGATGTCGAACCCTATGTCCAATCCAATGGCGGGCCAGCAACCCACTTGGAAGCAGGAATTGAAGCCGGAAGCGGCGCCAGCAACCACGCCGAGCACCGAACCAGCAACCGAGCCCGAAAAAGGCACGGAATAACTTTTCAGGTAATTTGGAGACAACAACGCCATGTTAATGCCCAAGAAGGTCAAGTACAGAAAACAGCAACGTGGGCGCATGACCGGTAAGGCCTGGAGAGGTTCCAGTCTCGCTTTCGGCGAGTACGGACTCAAGGCAATGCGGTGCGGCTGGATTACTGGACGTCAGATTGAAGCGGCACGTATCGCCATGACGCGTTTCATCAAGCGCGGCGGTAAAGTGTGGATCCGGATGTTCCCCGACAAGCCGATTACGAAGAAGCCGGCTGAAACCCGTATGGGTAAGGGAAAGGGCGCGCCGGATGAGTGGGTGTGCGTGATCCGTCCCGGGCGTATTTTGTTCGAGATGGAAGGCGTGGCGCCGGATGTGGCGAAGGAAGCAATGCGTTTGGCGGCGATGAAGTTGCCGCTGCCCACCAAACTGGTGACGCGCGATTTTGAAGGGGCGTAAGTTATGAACGCACAGAAACTACGGGAACTGGATTCGAGCGAACTGACCGCTCAATCGACCGATATTCACGAACAATTGTTCCGGTTGCGGTTCCAGATGTCCATGGGTCAAACCGATGGCCTCAAGAAATACCGTGATGCGAAGAAGGACCGGGCGCGCATGCTTCTGATCCTCCGTGAGCGGGAATTGGATCCGGCAAAGGCGAAGGCTGCCGCCGACGCCGCGGCCGCGAAACCGGCCCGCAAGAAGAAGCTGTTGTCGAAGAAGGAAAAGTAACGAATGGCTGAGCCAACTGTGAATCCAGCTGTAGAGCACGATAATAGGCCGGGGCAGGAGAAGGTGGGGGAAGTTACCTCGACCAAGATGGCTAAGACGATTGTCGTCGAAGTCACCCGCCGCGTTCCGCATCCGATGTACAAGCGAATCGTCACCAAGAAGAAGAAATTCTATGCACACGACGAAGAGCAGACCGCCAAGGTGGGCGACGTGGTTCGCATTTTGGAGCATCGTCCGCTCAGCCGCCTGAAGCGCTGGAAGCTGGGCGACATCATTCGTCGAGCGGTACAGGTGGGCGTTGAGCCCAGCAGCCTGGCCGATCCGAATCTGCAACTGGCCACCGCGGGACATAAGAGCATCAAGAAGTAAACAGACCACGTTGATTTAGAGCAGCGATTTAAGAACAGTTAAAAGGGACAAGGGAAAACGTCATGATCGGAATGCGCACAATACTGGAGGTGGCCGACAACAGCGGCGCACGCAGGCTCCAGTGCATCCTGCCGCGAGGCGGCGACCTCGGTTTACGAGCCGGCCTTGGGGACGTAGTCACGGCGAGCGTGAAGGAAGCGGCACCCGATTCGGCTATCAAGAAGGGTAAAGTAGTTCGCTGCGTGATTGTCCGGATGCGTAAGGAAGCCCGCCGCAAGGACGGCACCTACATCCGCTTCGATTCCAATGCGGCAGTATTGATCAATGAGGTTGGCGAGCCGATTGGCACTCGTGTGTTCGGCCCGGTGGCCCGCGAGTTGCGCGACAAGCGCTACATGAAGATCGTTTCGCTTGCTCCGGAGGTAATCTAACATGGCGGCACCGAAGACCAGAAATATTCGCCGCGGTGCGGCGGCGACGACATCCACGCGGATTCGTATCAAGAAGAACGACACCGTGAAGGTGATCGCAGGCAAAGATAAGGGCAAGACCGGGCGCGTGCTCGAAGTGGTTCGCGATAAGGGCAAGCTTCTGGTCGAAGGCGTGATGATGATCAAACGCCACACCCGTCCCAATCCGGCCAAGCAAGTGAAGGGCGGCATCGCCGAGCGCGAGGCTCTAATCAACGCCTCCAACGTGATGGTATTGACCTCCGGTGGCGTGGCCACGCGGGTTGGTTACAAAGTGGACACGGTAGGCGGCAAAACACGCCGCACGCGCATCGCCCGCAAGACCGGCGAAGCGCTCGACAAAAAGGCTTAGGGACAAGAAGGCTTAAAGCAAAATGGGCGCAAGACTGAAAGAGACCTACGAAAAAGCAGTGGTTCCCGAGCTCACCAAGCAGTTCGGCTACACCAACCTGATGGCTGTGCCGAAAGTGCAGAAGATCTCCATCAACATCGGGCTGGGGGAAGCAACGCAGAACGCGAAGCTGATGGACGGCGCGGTGAACGAACTCGGCCAGATTGCCGGCCAGAAGCCGGTGGTCACCAAGGCGAAGAAGTCGATTGCCGCCTTCAAGCTGCGCGAAGGAATGCCGATCGGATGTATGGTCACACTGCGCGGCGAACGGATGTACGAATTCCTGGACCGTCTGGTTTCGGTGACCCTGCCCCGCGTGCGCGATTTCCGCGGCGTGTCTTCGAAGTCGTTTGACGGGCGCGGTAATTACACGCTGGGGATTAAAGACCAGCTGATTTTCCCTGAGATCGACTACAACAAGGTCGAGAAAACGAAGGGCATGAATATTTGCATTACGACGACGGCGAAGACGGATGCCGAGGGCCTGGCGCTCTTGAAACATCTTGGAATGCCGTTCCGGCAGTAAGCAGGAAGAGGATACATACGGAATGGCCACAACCGCCAAGATCGCTAAAGACGAAAAGAAGCCGAAGTTTGAATGCCGGCACCGGAATCGCTGCAAACAATGCGGCCGTCCGCGTGGGTACTTGCGTAAGTTCACGCTGTGCCGCATCTGCTTCCGCAAACTGGCGCTCGCCGGGGAAATCCCCGGAGTGACGAAGTCCAGTTGGTAGTTGATTGAAGAAGATTTGGAAACGAGGGAAATAGCATGACAACATCCGACCCCATCGCCGACATGTTAACGCGCGTCCGCAACGCTTTGATCGCGCGCCATCAGAAGGTCGACGTCCCTGCGTCCAAGCTGAAAGCCGAGATCGCCCGTATTTTGAGGGAAGAAGGTTACATCGTAAACTTCAAGCTGGCCGAAGAGGGCGCGCAGAAGACGATTAAGATCTATCTCAAGTACACGGCCACCAATCAGCCTGCGATGACGCATATTGAAAGACTTTCGCGCCCCGGCTGCCGTGTCTATGTGTCGAGCACCGACATTCCGCGCGTACTGGGCGGACTGGGGATCAACATATTGACCACGCCGAAAGGTGTGATGACCGGCCGTGCCGCGCGCAAAGAAGGCGTTGGCGGCGAATTGCTTTGCCAGGTTTATTAAGGCCCGTTTACTAGAGGATTAGGAACACACCATGTCGAGAGTAGGAAAAAAACCAATCCCGGTACCGAGCGGCGTAAAGCTGAAAATCGGAACTAGCGACCTGCAGGTGGAAGGGCCGAAGGGAAAGCTCACCGTGCCGATCCCAGCTGGTATCCGCATTGAGCAGAACAACGGAATTCTGGAAGTGCAGCGCGACACCGATAAACATGCGGCGTTGCATGGACTGACCCGCGCGCTGGCAGCCAGCGCCGTGCAGGGCGTCTCCACCGGTTTCGTACGCGAACTGGAAATCGTCGGTATCGGTTACCGTGCCGATGTGAAGGGACGCGTGGCCATCTTCACGCTGGGCTATTCGCATACGATCGAAGTTCTGCTTCCGGAAGGAATCGACCTGAAGATCGAAAAGCAGACGGCGTTGAGCCTGTCCGGCTACGACAAGCAGATGCTGGGCCAGGTGGCGGCGAATATTCGCGCCCTGCGTCCGCCAGATCCGTACAAGAACAAGGGAATCCGCTACAAGGGCGAAGTGTTGCGCAAGAAGGTCGGTAAGACCGGCGCGGGAGGTAAGTAACCATGAGTGCAAAAAGATCGAAAGACCAAACCCGGCAGCGCATCCATTCCCGCATCCGCCAGCGAGTGAAGGGCACCGCGGAGCGTCCGCGCCTGGCCGTGTATCGCAGCCTGACACACATTTACGCGCAGGTCATCGACGACCGCAAGGGCGCCACTTTGGTGGCCGCTTGCAGCAACGAAGCAGCTTCCAGCGTCACCGGCGGGAACATTGCCGGGGCGAAGGACATCGGAAAGCTGGTGGCGGCTCGCGCCAAAGAGAAAGGCATCGTCAAGGTGGTTTTCGACCGTGGCGGATATCTGTATCATGGGCGCGTCAAAGCGCTCGCTGACGCCGCTCGTGAAGCAGGACTGGAGTTCTAAATGGCAGCTACCCCAAGCGTAAAACGGATCGATCCCGCGCAGTTGAACCTGAAAGAGCAGGTTGTTTCCATCAACCGCGTGACGAAGGTGGTCAAGGGCGGTAAGAACATGAGCTTTTCGGCTCTGGTGGTCGTGGGTGACGCCAGCGCGAAAGTGGTCGGGTTCGGAACTGGGAAGGCGAAAGAAGTGCCTTCGGCTATCAAGAAGGGAATTGAGGCGGCGAAGAAGAATCTCCGCAAGATCAATGTTCTTGAAACGACTATCAAGCATCAAGTGCTGGGCCGCTTCGGCGCAGGCCAGGTGCTGTTAAAGCCGGCCGCTCCTGGAACCGGCGTGATCGCCGGCGGTCCGGTGCGTGCGGTGATTCAAGCGGTGGGCATTCCCAACGTGTTGACCAAGTCCATCGGTTCGCACAACCCGCACAACGTAGTAAAGGCAACCATCGCGGCGCTGGAACAGCTTCGCGACAAGGCACAGGTAGCGGAGATCCGCGGCCTGGCTCCAGACAAGTTATAAAGAGGCGGATACTGCAATGGCTGAAGGTAAAATCAAAATCAAGCTCATCGGCAGCGTGATCTGCACGCCCGAGAAACACAAGGTGATTGTGCGCAGCCTAGGTCTGAAGAAATTCAATCAGATTGTAGAGCGGCCCGACACACCCGGGTTTCGTGGTATGGTTCTCAAGGTCCCGCATTTGCTTGCGGTGGTCGAATAATCTTGGTCGAATAATCTAAGGAAACGCATATGAATCTCAGTGACATCAGACCGCCGGCAGGACAAAAACACTCGAAACGCCGGGTAGGCCGCGGTATGGGATCCCGCCGGGGTAAGACCTCGGGCCGCGGACACAAAGGCGCCCGCGCGGTAACCGGTTACAGCAAGATGCGCGGATTTGAGGGCGGCCAGATGCCGCTGCACCGCCGTTTGCCGAAGCGTGGATTTACCAACATTTTCCGCAAGGAATATACCATCGTCAATCTGTCGCGCCTGGACGAACTCGAAGGCGACACGTTCGACTATGCCCGTTTGAAAGAACTGGGCGTAGTGAAGAAGTTGCAGGCCGGGCTCAAGATATTGGGTAACGGCGAGTTGACGCGGGCCATCACTGTCAAGGCGAACCTGTTTTCCGAGACTGCGATCCAAAAGATCCAGGCAGCCGGTGGGACCATTGAAGTGATAGCAGCTTCCAAGTAACCCTTGGGGATTGAGTAGAACATGAAGTTTTTCGAAGCCGTCGCAAATGTCTTTCGCATCCCCGACCTGCGGAACCGTGTTCTGTTCACGCTGGCGATGCTGGCGATTTATCGATTGGGCGGCCACATTCCGACGCCTGGCATCGATGCTAACCAGCTGGAACGGTTCTTCGCCGCCAATCAGGGATCGCTGCTAGGGTTCATCGACTTGTTCTCCGGGGGAACCTTCCGCCGCCTGACGGTTTTTGCGCTCGGCATCATGCCGTATATTACGGCGTCGATCATTCTGCAACTCTTGACCGTCGTGGTTCCCACGCTGGAGAAATTGCAGAAAGAGGGCGAACTCGGACGGCGTAAGATCACCCAGTGGACGCGCTATCTGACGGTGGGACTGGCCTTCATGCAGGCGGCCGGCATTGCGCTAACGCTGCAGAATTCGGAAGGCGGTTTTGTCTTGAATCCGGGCATCGGCTTTATTCTGATGACCATGTTGAGTCTGACAACCGGTACGGCCTTCATCATGTGGTTGGGTGAGCAGATTACGGAGCGGGGAATCGGCAACGGTATGTCGCTGATCATTTTCACCGGCATCGTGATCGGACTGCCGCACGCAATGAACGAGATTTATACCAACGTCTTCATCACCCGGCAGTGGTCGATTTTCCACTTGCTGATTATTCTGGCGGTGATGGTGGCGGTGGTTGGATTTATTGTGTTGGTTGAGCGCGGCGAACGCCGCATCCCGGTGCAGTATGCCAAGCGAGTGGTCGGCCGGCGCATGATGGGCGGTCAGTCGACGCACCTTCCGTTGAAGGTAAACGCGGGCGGTGTGATTCCGGTGATTTTCGCCAGTTCGCTGCTGGCGTTTCCGCAGACTTTGAATCAGGTTGCGTTTGTTCGAAACAGTCCTTACCTGACAGGCTTGCTGTCGGCGATCAATAATTCGTCGCCGCTCTACCCGGTGTTGTTCACGGTGTTGATCATTTTCTTCTGCTTCTTTTATGTGTCGATTATCTTCAATCCGAACGAAGCAGCGGATAACATGCGGAAGTACGGCGGTTTCATTCCCGGCATCCGGCCTGGTAAGAATACTGCCGAGTACATGAACAAGATTTTGACCAAGATCACGGTAGTCGGCGGGCTGTACCTGGCTATCCTGTCCTTGATACCGCAGATCATGATTCAGGGAATCAAGCTGCAGAGAATTCCCGGCATCGGCAACTTTATCGACCAGTGGTTCCCGCGGTGGCTGCTGGATGGTTTGGGCGTACAGTTCTATTTCGGCGGCACTTCGCTGCTGATTGTGGTTGGCGTGGCGATGGATACGGTGAACCAGATTGAAGCGCAGTTGATTATGCGGCATTATGAAGGCTTTACTCCGCGCGCTGGACGGATCCGGGGACGCCGGACTGGCAATTAAGAGAGATGATCATCCGTAAGAGTCCTGTAGAGCTGGAAAAGATGCGGCGCAGCGGTCTTCTGGTCTACAAGATTTTGCGGGATCTGGCGGCGATGGTCACAGAAGGGATTACCACTCAGGATTTAGAGGTGGTAGCGGAGAAGATGATCCGCGACGCGGGTGCAAGGTCGGCCTTCAAAGGGTATTACGTACCGGCGGCCGGCTCGAAGTATCCGTTTGTGTTGTGTACTTCGATCAACGAAGAGATTGTTCATGGAATGCCGTCCAGTAAGCGGGTTCTGAAAAAAGGCGATCTGGTTTCGATTGATACGGGTGTAGAGCTCGACGGGTATTTCGGGGATTCGGCGTATACGGTGAGTGTGGGCGAACCGAATGAATCGGTGAAGAAGCTGTTGAAGGTGACCGAAGATTCGCTGGAAATGGCGATTGATAAAATGCGGCCGGGTAACCGGTTGTTCGATGTGTGCGAGACGGTGGAAAAGCACGTAGTCTCGAATGGTTTTTCGATTGTGAGAGAATATGTAGGACACGGGATTGGCACTTCTTTGCATGAGGAGCCGCAAGTTCCCAACTACGTCGACCGCAAGAATGAGAATCCCCGGCTGAAAGAGGGAATGGTTCTCGCCATCGAGCCGATGGTGAACGCGGGCAAACCGGACACAAAAGTGATGCCGGATAAATGGACGGCCGTTACGAAGGACGGTTCCTATTCGGCGCATTTTGAGCATTGTGTGGCTGTGACGGCAAACGGGCCATGGGTTCTGACGCGGCCGTAATCGCTACGGTTGTAGAGCTTTTGCCCAGCGCGGCGTACCGGCTGGTTTTGGAAAATCAGCAGGAAGTGACGGCGCACGCGGCAGGAGTGGCAGTGAAGAATTTTGTCCGGCTGCGGCCGGGCGACCGGGTAGAAGTGGAATTATCCCCGCATGATCGCGGACGGGGCCGGATTACGAAGGTTTTGAGGAAATCATGAAAGTACGGGCATCGGTTAAGAAAATGTGCGACAAGTGCAAGGTGATCAATCGCGAAGGCGTGGTACGCGTCATCTGCACCAATCCGAAACACAAGCAGCGGCAAGGTTAGGCAGGAGAGAGAGTATATGGCGCGTATTGCTGGCGTAGATTTACCGCCCAAGAAGAGAGCCGAGATCGGCCTCACCTATATTTACGGTATTGGCCGGACCCGGGCGAAGTCCATTCTTTATCGGTGTGGCATCGACTTTAATAAGAAGATCGGCGATCTTGGCGAAGAGGAAGTCAACCAGATCCGTATCATCCTTGAAACCGAAGGTTCGGTGGAAGGCGATCTCCGTAAGGAAGTGTCGCTGAACATCAAACGGCTGATCGAAATGGGCGCCTATCGCGGCCTGCGTCATCGCCGGGGACTGCCGGTTCGCGGCCAGCGTACCCATACCAACGCCCGCACCCGCAAGGGACCGCGCCGCGGCACGGTAGCCGGTAAGAAGAAAGCGACGGGAAAATAGAACATGGCTAAAGCTCCAGCAAAGACCACTAAAGCGTCTAAGTCGACCAAGAAGAAGACTTTTAAGAAGAAAGAGAAAAAGTCAATTCCTGTTGGACTGGTTCACGTGCAGGCGACGTTCAACAACACGATCGTCACGTTCACCGATCCGATTGGAAATGTGATTGCTTGGTCGAGCTCCGGTTCGCTCGGCTTTCGTGGTTCCCGCAAAGGAACTCCATTCGCGGCACAGCAGGCTTCCATGACCGCGGCAACGAAGGCGAAGGAATCCGGGCTACGAGTGGTGGAAGTTCGGGTCAGCGGGCCTGGCGCCGGACGTGAGTCCGCGGTGCGCGCTCTGGCGACCGCCGGAATTGAGGTAAGATCAATTAAGGACCGTACTCCGATTCCGCACAACGGTTGCCGCCCGCCCAAAAAGCGCAGAGTTTGATTTCACAGCCGCTGCATGCGGTTGCACTAAGCAGGAAGAAGGCCGCCAATGGCCGTAAACTGCACCTAAGTCAGTCACATATTGACACGTTAATTACAATATGTGCAGGTTCTGGAGGTTAGATTTGGCTCGTTATATTGGACCCGTCTGCCGGCTATGCCGTCGAGAGGGTATGAAGTTGTTCCTCAAAGGGGAACGCTGCCACACGGAAAAGTGCGCCATCGAAAAGCGTAACTATGTTCCCGGACAGCATGGCAAGGATCGTAAGGCGAAAAAGATTGTCGGCTATGGCCTGCAACTCCGCGAAAAGCAGAAGACCCGCCGTTACTATCGGTTGCTCGAAGGGCAGTTCCGGAACCTGTTCGAGAAAGCCAGTGCAATGCCCGGCATCACCGGTGAGAATTTGCTCGGCATGCTTGAGAAGCGCCTGGACAACGTGATTTACCGCATGGGTCTGGGAACCAGCCGCGCGCAGTCTCGCCAGCTTGTCCGCCATGGGCACTTTCATGTGAATGGCCGTAAAGTGGACATCCCGTCGTTCCAGGTCCGCCCTGGAGACACCATTGAAGTCCGCGAAAGCAGCAAGCAGAATCCCACCATTTTGGGCGCCCGTGATACCACGGCCCACACTCCCACCCCCAACTGGTTGGAAGTAGATCGCGAGACCTTGAAAGGCCGCGTACTCACGCAGCCTAAGCGTGAGGAATTAGTTCAGATCCAGTTGAACGAGCAGTTGATTGTGGAGTTGTACTCCAAGTAGCTGTTCTCAAGTAAAGCGTTCTTCTTAAGGACAAACTATGTTCAAAGGTTTTCAGAAGCCAAAGAGACTCGTCGCGAACACAGAGACGCTTACAGAGCGTTTCGGCCAGTTCACCGCGCAGCCGTTCGAGCGCGGGTTCGGCTCCACCATCGGCAGCGGCCTGCGCCGCGTATTGCTCAGTTCCATTGAAGGGGCAGCCATTACCGCGGTTCGAATTGACGGTGTAGCGCACGAATTCAGCCCCATTCCCGGCGTCGTGGAAGATGCCACGGATATCATTCTCAACCTGAAGCAGATTCCTTTCAAGATGTCCGGGGAAGGGATGCGGACGGTGTACCTTAAAGCCGATTCCGCGGGCCAGATTCTAAGCGGCCAGATTGAAGTGGGAGCGGACGTGGAAGTGCTGGACCGCAACATGCCGGTGGCAACCATCGGGGAAGGCGGCAAGCTCAATATTGAGATGCGCCTCAAGTCGGGACGCGGTTATGTGAACGCGGACCGCAACTACGACGAAGATCTGCCGCTCGGGTTTATTCCGATCGATTCCGTTCATTCGCCGGTGCGCAAAGTAAACTACAACGTGGAAGCAGCCCGTCTGGGCCAGATGACCGACTACGATAAGCTGACCATCGAAGTCTGGACCAACGGCGCCATTTCACCGCAGGATGCAGTCGGGCAGGCTGCCAAGCTTCTGAAAGACCACATGAGCATCTTCATTAACTTTGAAGAAGTGGCTGAGGCGTCTGAAGAGCCGGCAGAGCGCGGCATGAGCCAGATGAACGAAGTACTCAACCGCTCGGTGGAAGAGCTGGAACTGAGCGTCCGTTCCTACAACTGCCTGAAGAACGCGAATATTCAAACCATTGGCGACCTGGTGCAGAAGTCGGAAGCGGAAATGCTTCGTACGAAGAACTTCGGCCGTAAGTCGTTGAACGAAATCAAAGAAATTCTGGGTGGCCTCGGTCTCGGTTTCGGCGTCAAGTTCGACGCGCAGGGCCGAATGACGATGCCTGCACAGACCCCGGTCCTTCCTGAGGATCTTGAGGCAGAAGCGGGAGACGTTGCTGAATGAGACATCTTAAGTCCGGATACAAACTAAAGCGCGACGGCGGATCGCGAAAGTCGTTGCTGCGCAATTTGGTTACCAGCGTGATCGAACACGAACGAATCGTCACAACGGTGATCAAGGCGAAGGCGGCTAAACCCCTGGTAGAGAAGATGATCACTCTGGCCAAGCAGGATACGCTGCATGCCCGCCGGCAGGCGGCTAAGTTTCTGGAAACTCCCGGCTCGGTTAAGAAGCTTTTTGACAAGTTGGGCGCTCGATTCGGCCAACGGAATGGCGGCTACACGCGCGTTGTCCGTCTTGGCTGGCGCAAAGGCGATGGCGCCGAACAAGCTATTTTGGAACTGGTAGGTTCGGAATTGGTGAAGCGTGCCGCCGACCGTGCCAAACGCCGTGAAGAGAAGCTCAAGGCCATTAAAGAAGGCCGCGACGGCGAACTTCCCGCGGAAGATTCTAAATAAACGCTCTTTCCTCTGTACTCAATGCACCGACAAGGCTAACCCCTGGGCGGTGCATTTTTTTGGCCCGCTGATTGGAAGCTCCGATAGGATGTGATTGCTTCGAGGAGGAAATCAGTGAATCGACGCAATGCATTCGAGGTTGACTGCCCGACGATTCCCCAAAAGCCTTCGCCACCGGCCGCAATCCGCGGCATGCCTCGGTTGCCTTCACCTACGGCAGTCTGGAAATCATGGACGATCATGAACTGGAAGGCGTGATCGCTCACGAACCGGGTCTCGTCCAAGGGCCTTCTTCTTCGGTGGCGGCCGCAGGGACGAGAACGGAAGCCGGGGCGGCGGTCTGTTCCTGTTGATCGTCGCACCCATCGCGGCCCTTTTGATTCAGCTGTCGATTTCGCGCACTCGCGAATTCTCCGCGGATGGCGCCGCTGCCAAATACACGGGAAATCCTGGCGGATTGATCTCCGCACTCGGTAAACTGGAAGGAGGGTCGAAGCGCATCCCGATGGATGCGTCTGCGGCCACAGCCCACATGTTTATCATTAAGCCCTTCACCGGCGATGCTATTTTCAAGCTCTTCTGGACGCACCCCAGCACCGAAGACCGCATCGCACGTCTTCAGGCGGCGCGCTAATTGGCCGCTGTCAAGGTAAATCGTAAGGCGGCGGATCGCCTCGCGTCCGGTCATCCCTGGATATTCGCTAGCGACGTCGTAGACCGGGGGGAAGCGCAGCCGGGTGACGCTGTTCAGGTTCTGGACCCGAAGGGCCGCCCGCTAGGGATTGCGCACTACAGCTCCACCTCGCAAATCACTTTGCGATTGCTCTCGGATCGCGTGGAACCGTTCGATTCCGCGTTCCTGTATAAGCGGTTGGGGAAAGCGGTGTCGTTCCGGGAACGTTTTGTGAGGGATTCGAATGCCTACCGCCTGGTTCACGGCGAAGCCGATCTGCTGCCCGGTTTAGTGGTGGACCGCTATGGCGATTACCTGGTGATCCAGACTCTCAGCCAGGGGATGGACCGCGCCAAGCCGGAAATTATCGCGGCGTTGCAGGATCTGTTGAAGCCTTCTGGAATTGTGGCCAGGAACGATGTGGCGGTGCGGAAACACGAATCACTGCCGCTCGAGACCGCCGTCGTCAGCGGTGTGCTGCCTGAGCCTGTGCGGATCGAAATGAACGGATTTCACTGGGAAGCCAACCTGCTGGAAGGCCAGAAGACCGGAGTCTTTCTCGATCAACGGGAGAACTACGCGGCAGCGGCAAAATACGCCACTGGACGCGCGCTCGATTGTTTTACCTGCACCGGCGGATTCGCCATCCACATGGCGGGACACTGTGAATCGGTAGAGGCAGTGGATAGTTCCGCTCCAGCACTAGCCACCGCGAACCGGAATGCGGCCCTCAACCAAGCCGGCAATATAACGTTTCGCGACGCGGACGTCTTCGACCTGCTCTCCAGCTATGCCAGTGCACGCCAGCGGTTTCAAACCGTGGTCCTGGATCCGCCGGCATTCACCAAGTCACGGACCAATTTGCAGGATGCCGGTCGTGGTTATAAGGAGATCAATCTGCGCGCCCTGCGGCTGCTGGACACCGAGGGAATCCTGGTGACCTGTTCGTGCTCCCATCACTTCAGCGAAGCGATGCTGCTGGAAACGGTGGCCGCGGCGGCGCTAGATGCGGGCCGAAATCTGCGCGTGCTGGAGCGCCGGACGCAATCGCAGGATCATCCCATTCTGCTCACGGTCCCGGAAACGCATTATCTGAAGTGCCTCATCTTTCAGGCCGTATAGCTGGACAAGTCCGTTCTTTCCTGTTGCTTCCCGGAACGTCCCTGAGTTATCGTGATTCGTGGGTGTAGCGGCTGTAACGCTGCATTCACCAATTCAACTACTGCTTGATGCTATTTGTTCCGCCGGAGGAAACATCGAAATGGACATGAACTTCCGCGTCGAAGTCGCAAGATCGGGTACCCGGATCTTCCGCAATCTTCGCCGCAATCTTCCCTTGCTACTGATCGCCCTGCTGTTCCTGGGCATGCCGCTGCTGGCGCAAGCACCGCACACCGGCGGAGAGGCGAACCTGGTACTACCCGATCTGGGGCAGGCCACTTTCCTTGGAGGGATCAACGGACGAAGCTTATTGATGGGCGGACTTGCGGTCTGTGCGCTTGGATTGCTATTCGGCCTGATTACCTATAAGCAGCTGGAAAATCTTCCGGTGCATGCTTCCATGCTGGAAATCTCTGAATTGATCTACGAAACCTGCAAGACCTACCTGCTTACGCAGGGACGCTTTCTCCTCATTCTGGAACTCTTCATCGGCGTCATCATCGTTTTATATTTTGGTGTCCTGCAGCATTTTGAACTGATCAAGGTATTCATCATTTTGATGTTCAGCCTGGTTGGGATCGGCGGCAGTTTCGGAGTCGCCTGGTTCGGTATCCGCGTCAATACCTTCGCCAATTCCCGCACCGCGTTCGCCAGTCTCCGCGGTAAACCATATCCCTGCTACGCCATACCACTGAAGGCCGGCATGAGTATCGGCATGTTGCTGATCAGTGTGGAACTGTTGTTGATGTTGTTCATCTTGCTGTATATCCCTGGCGACTATGCAGGCTCCTGCTTCATCGGCTTCGCCATCGGCGAATCGTTAGGCGCGGCGGCTCTCCGCGTGGCCGGCGGCATCTTCACCAAGATCGCCGACATAGGCGCCGATCTGATGAAGATCGTATTCAAGATCAAAGAGGACGACGCGCGCAACCCCGGTGTGATTGCCGATTGCACGGGCGATAACGCGGGCGATTCGGTCGGCCCCAGCGCCGATGGCTTCGAGACGTACGGCGTCACCGGCGTGGCATTGATCTCCTTCATACTCCTGGCCGTCAACGGCGCCGAGACGAAGGTGCAACTGCTGGTCTGGATCTTCGTCATGCGAATCATGATGGTGATCGCCTCCGGTGTGTCGTACTTCATCAACGAAGCCATGGCTGCCGCGAAGTACCGTGACGTGGACAAGATGAATTACGAAGCTCCGCTCACCACGCTGGTCTGGCTCACCTCGATCGTATCGGTAGCTCTGACTTACGTCGTCTCCTACCTGTTAATTCCGCAACTGGGTGACGGCACTTTGTGGTGGAAGCTCTCCACCGTGATTACATGCGGCACGCTGGCCGGAGCCATTATCCCGGAATTGGTGAAAGTCTTCACCTCCACCGAATCCAGCCATGTCAAGGAAGTGGTTACGTCATCCCGCGAAGGCGGCGCATCGCTCAACATTCTTTCCGGATTAGTTGCCGGTAACTTCAGCGCTTATTGGATCGGCATGGCGGTGATGGGCTTGATGGCTATCGCATACGGAGTCAGCACGCTGGGACTTGGAGCGCTGATGTTGGCGCCGGCCGTGTTCGCCTTCGGACTGGTTGCCTTCGGCTTTCTAGGCATGGGCCCGGTGACGATTGCAGTAGATTCCTACGGACCGGTTACCGACAATGCGCAATCGGTGTATGAACTTTCCACCATCGAACAGATTCCGGGGATTGAGAAAGAGATCCAGCGCGATTTTGGTTTCGCACCGAAATTTGAAGTGGCGAAGCAGCATCTGGAAGAGAATGACGGGGCGGGGAACACCTTCAAAGCAACCGCGAAACCGGTGTTGATCGGCACCGCTGTAGTGGGCGCCACAACGATGATCTTCTCCATCATCCTTGGCCTGACCGAAGGTCTGAAACCGGAGCTGCTGCAGAACCTATCCATTCTCTACCCGCCGTTTCTGCTGGGCCTGATCACCGGCGGCGCGATAATTTATTGGTTTACCGGCGCCTCCATTCAGGCGGTTACTACGGGCGCCTACCGCGCTGTGGAGTTCATCAAAGCGAACATCAACCTGGAAAGCAGCAGCAAGGCCTCAGTGAAGGATTCGAAGAAGGTGGTGGAGATCTGCACGCAGTATGCGCAGAAAGGGATGTTCAATATCTTCCTCACGGTGTTTTTCGCCACGTTGGCATTTGCTTTCTTTGAGCCGTATTACTTCATCGGTTACCTCATCTCCATTGCGCTCTTCGGGCTCTATCAAGCCATCTTCATGGCCAATGCCGGCGGCGCGTGGGACAACGCAAAGAAGATCGTTGAGACAGACTTGAAGATGAAGGGCACGGAACTTCACTCGGCGACTGTGGTCGGCGACACCGTGGGCGATCCGTTTAAGGACACGTCGTCGGTGGCCTTGAACCCGATCATCAAATTCACCACGCTGTTTGGGTTGCTTGCAGTAGAGCTGGCCGTATCCATTACCAAAGATCAGGGACCAATGCTCACCACCATTCTGGGTGCGGTATTCCTGGCGATTTCGATGTATTTCGTATGGCGATCGTTTTACGGCATGCGGATCGAAAGCAAGTAGTTTACCAGCTTCTAGCGGACCCGAAGTGGGCAGAAGGCGCTGCTCGCTTCGGCGTCCGTGCTGTGGCCGGGCAGTGTTGGGACACACCTCAGGACAGGTGGGGGCACTACGCCGTTTGGCTGGAAGAAAGCCGTTGCTTGGAACTGCCGCAGAGCCCACGTCGTCATTAGCGGCGGCTAATGAATTGGCCGCAGATGCACGCAGATCAACACGGATAAAAGCCCCAAAGCAAGTTGTCCAGCTATTTCAGCGTAACCTCCACCAAATGAAGGCGGCCCTTGCGTTTGTCGCCGCAGCGTATACGATAGTCATATACTACGTTGATGGCGACTATGGACCCGTTAGAGAGTTGCATCGGGTTCGACTGGGACGAGGCTAATGCCGGCAAGAACTGGGAACGGCATCAAGTGACGCCGGAGGAAGCCGAAGACCTCTTTTTTCATCAGCCGTTCGTGGTACGCAGCGACGTACGTCATTCGAAAACTGAGAAGCGATACTACGCACTTGGGCAGACCGGTACGGGCAGAAGACTCTTTGTAGTCTTTTCGATCCGGCGCAAACTGATTCGGGTAATTTCAGCCAGGGAAATGAACAGGAACGAGACGGAAACCTACAAGAGATATGAAGAAAATTCCTGATTTCAAAAACGAGATTGCCGAGAGGAACTTCTGGGCAACTGCGGATTCGACTCAGTACGTGGATTGGCCATCAGGGAAGCGCAAAAAACTCGTTAACCTTAAGCCGTCTCTGAAGACTATATCGCTTCGGCTCCCGGTCTCCATGATCGAGGATCTCAAGGTACTGGCGAACCGCCGCGATGTGCCGTATCAGTCTCTGCTCAAGGTCTTCCTGGCCGAACGCTTGGCCCGGGAACGCGAGGCTCACTCCGGGTAGGCCACGATTCGTCAGGCGGCCGGTTTCACTGCCTTCACCGCTACTTCGGAATCGCCCGTGACACAGCCAAAGTAAAAACCGACAGCGGCTCCCCAAGCAGCGCCCCGGCCATTTCTATCTGTGAAACCAGGGCCAGTTCCGGATCATGGATATTCACCAGCAAGTCTTGCGCACCCACCCCAAACAACTTCCCCGTGCGCCAAGCTACCAGCCGGGACAATTGAATCGACGGCCAATGCTCACGCAGCGCCTGATTCGGCCGTTGGGGATTCCCGTCTCTCTGATAAGCCTCCGTCACTGCGGCCAGTGCCTTCCCCAAGGACTCCCACGCTGTCTGGTCATCCTTCGCTTGGTGCGCCGCTTCCGCCACGGCGATCAAGGGCGCGACACGATCACCGGAATCTTTGATCTCTTCAACCTGCTCCATGCATTTACCTAGCAGTGTCTTGCTGGCAGCCGGGTCTTTGGCCCCTACCGATCGCGCGATTCTGCCCAACAGATCCGCGCGCAGACTGGCGAATGGAATCGACGGTACCAGGGAGATGGCATGTTGCGGGTCTTTCGGAATCGTAGCCAGTATCTTCAGCGCATCTGCCTCCACCTGGTCCCACTGCCGGAATCCATCCGCGCGCTCGGAAAGCGTATCGGCGTAGAGCAAGCTCATGGGCACCATCAAATCGTTTTCCGTCAACCCGTTTGCCGGACTCACATCCGGTGCTGCATCCGGAAGCTTGCCGTCTGGATGCCCCGCCACCGCTGCACGAAAATTAAGATTGTTGGCCCGCAATTCCGCTCCCAACTTCGGCTGCAAGCCCTGCAGCACGGGGTTCAAGCTGGCCAGTTCCACCATAGCTTCTTCATTCACCTGCATAGTGCCATGCGCACTCAGCGTGGTCTTCTCCTCAGTTTCCGCGTCGCGGCGAACCAACAGGGCCTTCACTAGCGCGTCCAAAGCCTCGTTGGCCGCCGGTACCGGCAACTCCCGCCAATGCCGGACCAGCATTTCCGAAAACGGACCCTGGGACTTGCGGCGGTACGCCGTCAGCGCGTTGCCGAAAACAATCAACCGTCGCGAATCTTCTGTCGGCAGCTTGGCGAAAATTCGCTCCGCCGCGCGATACGGATACTCCCCTCCCTCCGGCACCAGATTCACAATCTCAATCGCGCGATCGAACTCTCCCTTGGCCAGCAGCAGTTGCGTCACTTTCGCAATGGCGGAAATCTGGCTATCGAATGCGCCGGCGGGGTTGGTCATGGACCGCAATAGATCGATCGCGGCGGAAAGGCTGATGTCCGCCGTCGCCTTCACCACTTGGCTCTGATGAGCGGACCGTACGCTCTCGCCGGGCTCTTCCGGAAGCGCCGCGGTGGCTGCAAATGCGCGACGCAAGTATTCAATGGATTTGGTCTCATCGAAAACGCGATAGCTGGTTCCGATGTGCATCAGTGCCATCACTTGAATTTCAGTTCGTGAGGAAGGAAGAAATTCAGAGGCTGTATCCAGCAGCCGGCGGGCAGTGGCGCGCGGCGCGGGAGACTGGCCCTCAGCAGATACCGCCAGACAAAAGAGCGCGAATCCTCGAAGGCAGGTCACGGCACCAGTAGGCTAGCACAATCCCAGCCCTACATTCCCAATCACTTGGCGGAAATTCGCGGCCGATTCGACTCAATATGTGGAGGTAGTAAAAATGGAAATGTTCCTCGCCTGGTATCCGGTCACCGATCTGGACCGCGCCAAAGATTTCTACGGCAAGACCCTCGGTCTGAAGAAGACCTACGAAATGCAAGGGTGGGCCGAATTCAGCAGTTCGGAAAACGGCATATCTGTCGGGCTCTCGCTGGTTCCCGAAGCCCCGTCAGGAAACGGAGGCGCCACTGTTGCCTTCCGTGTTCCCGATCTTGATCAGGCTCGCAAAAATCTGGAAAAGCACGGCGTCTCGTTTGAGGGAGACGTGAAGGAGATCCCCGGCGTCGTCCGCATCGGAACCTTTCGTGATCCCTTCCAGAACCGGTTGCAATTCGCGCAGATGCTGATCGGCAAGTAGTACGATGGCGCAAAGGATCAACATGTCTGCTCAACCGGAATCTCAACTGTTATCCGACGCGCGCACCGGAGACGGGGCGGCCTTCGAATCCCTGATTGGTCCTTTGCGCCGCCCCCTCTTTGCCTACATCTATCGGATGACCACTCATCCGCAGGATGCCGAAGACTTGCTGCAGGACACGCTGGTGCGTGTGCTGGAAAGCCTTCCCAGCTTTCGGTGCGAGTCTCAGTTCAAGACGTGGCTGTTCGGCATCGCCACTCACGTCTGTCTGGACCATCTGCGCGCCCGCAAACGTTGGCGCGTCGAAGCCCAGTTGATTGGCGAGCAGGAGGCATCGGAGAAAGGGCAGCACGAGCAACTAATAGCAGTCGCCAGCGATCCCGCATTTGTGTTCGAAATTCGCGAGCACATTGCCTTCTGTTTCTCTTGCGTATCCCGCACGTTGGAGCCGGAAGATCAGGCGGCGCTGATGTTGCGTGAGGTGTTGGGGTTCAGCAATCAGGAATCGGCGGATATTCTGGAGATCTCCGAACCCATTTTCCGCCACCGGCTGGCCAGCGCACGGTCCATCATGGCCAGAAGCTACGAAGGGTTGTGCCAACTGATCAGCAAGACCGGCATGTGCAGCCAGTGCCGGGGCTTGCGTGAGATTACGCCCGAACAAAACCGCGGCAAGGACCTGGTGCAAATCGAAGTCGCGCCAGGCGTTCCCGTAAGCGCCGAATCGTTATTCGATGCGCGGCTGGAAATTGCGCGCCACGCGGACCTGGAGCATGGCGGGACCGCGCCCATGCATCGCATTTTCTTTCGGTCGCTGACCGCGCGCGAGCAATCGCGATAGCTGGTGATCGATTTTCGTCCTCCATTCCGCGCTGATTAACGGAAGGGAGATTAGATGATTCTGAATCTGGCGGTGAATGACGCAAAGAACGCACCTCGCGGCAGGGCTCGCATGAAGCTTGATTTCGGGCAAAAGCAGTGGTCCATCATGGATGGCCAGCAGCCGGCCTGGGCGGGTGTGGGTTTCTCCACGAAGGGCGCGTTTGAAGTTCGAACGTCCGGCGTGATCTGGCTTTGGGATCAACCGCCAGGGCAGACGAAACATAACACGGTGATCTTGTGGGATGCGCCCACGGGATCCGGGGACGCCGCGCATGCCGCCGGTAGCGCTCGCATCTTCGACCCGAAAGACCCGGCGTTCAAAGACGGCAAGATCAACTGGACGGCTGATACCACTCCCAGCCCTATTCGCCAGAAGGCGGTGGATTTCTGCCGCGCGGCACTTCCTCCGGTGGGGGAGTTTCTCACTCCGGGCAGCTCGAAGATGTCCAGAATTTCCTGCGAGACTCGCCACAGCCCTAACGTGGAAGCGGAATACAACAAAGGGAAGCACTACACCAATTGCGGCGCCTTCCCCGCCTACATCGCTAAACTTCTGGGAGGCAAGGGGCTCATCTTGCACGGGCTTAGCGCGGGGATGAAGAGCGCGGCCCAAAAGGCAGGAGCCTGGGTGGAAGCAGACGGCGTGAATCGGCCCCTTCCCGGAGACTTCTACGTCCTGGAAAATCCGCGAGGAAAATTCTCGCATGTTGGTGTGGTGATCGACGCCTCGGGAATGTCATGGAGAACCGCCGATTCCGGACAGAACGATGGCTTCGCCGCCGGCTACCGCGACCGCCGCTACAAGGAAGGGTCTCTCACGGGTGAACCCACGCAGGGGGGAGGTTTCGGGTTTCTGGCCGGCTGGGTGGACATCGAGAACAAAACGCTTTTCCCGAACTGGTAGTCCGCTTGGGCATCTTCACGTAACATTCTCAGCCTGGTGCTGAGGCGCGGCATGAAACAACTGCTGGCAGGCGTCGTGCTCGGCGTCGCGGCGGCCATCCCGGCCACTCGGGCGATGGCCGCGCTGCCGTTCCGCCTTTCCCCGTCCGACCCGCTGGTGCTGGCCGCGGTGAGCCTGGTGCTTGCGATAGTGGGTCTGTTTGCCTGCTGGTTGCCGGCACGCAGGGCAGCAGCCTTAAACCCGGTATCGGCCATCCGTTACGAGTAACCGTCCGTCCACTTCGGCCGGGTTACACCAGAACTTCTTCTACCTTTCGACGCGGCGTATGCGATTTTTCGGCATCCGCATGGCCCAGACGGAATGGTTGTTGCACGTGAAGCCCGGGTGTGGGAAGGATGAGTCCGGCCAGTTCCGCCTTCACCTCAGGGACCTCACAGAGCTGGCTGATGGGTTGAATGTTCAAGCCCTCCCCGGTGGCGGAAAGATAAATCCGTTCGAACACCTGGCCCACCTTTACCTGGGTGAGACGATTGTCTTCGCTGGAACAGAGGAGCGCGAAAATCGGCGCGCTCATCAGCAATTCGGAATCTTTTCTTGCCGTCGACTTGCCCATCTCCAGGTGCGTGACCGCCAATTGTCCCAACTTTGACATCAGCCAAGGCGTGCCGAACACACCTTGGCCAATCCAAAAGCCGAGTTCTTCCCGAAAGGCAGGATCGGCGAATTGAAATGCATCAGCGCGCCCGATCAGTTCATCCACCTTGCGCTTGATTTCCGCATCGGAGGTTAGGAGCAGGAAAATGCCAGCTTCGGTGCAATCATCGATCAGCCGTTTCTGCGTAATTTCTGGAATGGGACGTCCGTCAAAGCGCTTGTGGTTTGTGTGGCGCTGGGTCAGTGCCTCAAACCGTCCCGACTTTATACCTCCGGTTTCGCGCTGGTTCGGCAGCCGGATGGAGGCGATGCAATGCGGGTCGGTACCGTCCGGAAAATAGGTTACGGTTGGGGCATAGCCGAAATACTGGGCCGCGATCAGTAAATTCTCCAGTGCGCACCCCAAGCTGATATGAAGCTCCCGCTCATCCGCGTCAGCCACTTTCAGCCACTTGGATTTGTCCGCGAAGACCCAGATCTCTTCGTCTCGAACTGAGAACCTCCAGGGCTGGGAATTGTGGCTCGATGGGGCGAGCACCGCCCATCTCACCAGAAAGGTCAGTTGCTCGCGCGGTGTTCCCTGCTGGGGGAAGTCAGCTGCGCTAATTTCCCAAGGGTCATCCGGGTAATGTTGTGGTTGCGGCATTTCACCCCTTAGCGTATCAAGCGCAAGTATTGAGCAGCCGGAATACCAAATGGATTCTCCTTATTTGAAAGCTCGTTTCGGGAGGACCAGGTGCTGACCATGAGGAATTTCACCCAAGGACCTCCAAGGCGCCGTGAGACTGGCAGGCATTTTTGCACTTGACCGGGGCGGCGATCTTCTGTATTCTGGATAAGAAGGTCCAGATATCCAGGAGGTCCCTTGCTCTCACAAACGACCGAATATGCCCTCCGGGCCATCGTCTGGCTGGCCAACACGCCGGGCGATCCGCAGACCACGGAACAGATCGCGAAGGCCACCCAAGTTCCCACGGGCTACCTCTCGAAAGTGCTTCAATCGCTGGGGCGCGGGGGCCTCGTCACGGCGCAACGTGGGAAGCATGGCGGCTTCCTGCTGACCAAACCTTCAGAGAAGATCACTGTACTGGAGGTGGTCAACACGGTGGACCCGCTTCGCCGCATCAAGACTTGCCCGCTGGGATTGAAATCGCACGGCAAGGTTCTCTGCCCGCTGCACAAGCGGCTTGATGATGCCACGCGGCTGGTGGAAAACGCATTCTCCTCCACCACCATCGGCGAACTTCTGAACACGCCGTCACCCAGTAGGCCACTCTGCGAAATTCAGGCGGTGCGCGTTGCTTAGCCGCCGCTGGAAGTGGGCCCTCTGTGCAATCCCCACGCTATTCGCCGTACGCGCCCTGGCAGACCTGGAAGGTTCCTATGTCCTTCCGTTGGATGATGAAGCGATCAAGTACGGGAGCACCCCGCTGACGGATGCGATTTCCGGTTTGCAGAAGAAGCTCAATGAAGGAACGGTCCGCCTTGGCTATCACCGGGATCTCGGTTATCTTCCGGGCTTGCTCAAGGCCTTGAATGTGCCTGTGTCCTCGCAGATGCTGGTTTTCTCGAAAACCAGCTTCCAGGCGCCCCGGATCTCTCCACACACGCCGCGCGCCCTGTATTTTAACGACACGGTCTCTATCGGCTACGTGAGGGGCGGCGAGGTTCTGGAAATCTCATCGCTCGATCCCAAGCAAGGCGTCGTATTCTATACGCTGGATCAGGAACGCACCCGCGTGCCCCAATTACAACGCCGCGAGGAATGCCTGCAATGCCACGCCTCTTCGAAGAGCCTCGGCATTCCCGGTAATATTGTCCGTTCCATCTATCCCGATTCTTCCGGCCAGCCGCTGTTCCAGGCCGGAGGCTTCAGCACCGACCACCGCAGTCCGATGAAGGAGCGCTGGGGCGGATGGTACGTCACCGGTAAGCACGGTTCGCAATTGCACATGGGAAACACATTTGTCGACAAGCCGGCCGCCGAGCCGGTCTGCTTGAACATGCCATCTGGCGCGAACGTCACGGACCTGAGCCGCCGCTTCGACACCGATGCCTACCTCAGCCCGCACAGCGATATTGTGGCGCTGATGGTGCTGGAACATCAGGTGCGCATGCAGAATCTGATCATCCGCGTGGGATTTGAAACGCGCATGGCGCTGCACTCACAGATAGACATTAACCGGATGCTGGGAAAGCCCGCCACCGAGTTCAGCGAGTCCACCGTGCGCCGCATCAACAACCCGGCGGAATACTTGCTCAGTTACATGCTTTTTACCGATGAAGCGTTACTGGACGAACCCGTCACTGGAACGTCCGGCTTTACGGCTGAATTTCCGCGTCAAGGGCCGAAAGACCGCAAGGGCCGGTCGCTCCGCGATTTCGATCTGGCGCGCCGCGTCTTCCGTTACCCGTGCAGTTACATGATCTACTCGGAGGCATTCGACAATCTGCCCGATGCGGCCAGGGAACGCATCTACCGGCGGCTGTGGGAAGTGCTCTCCGGACAGGACCAAAGCAAGGCCTACGCAACGCTCACCGCCGCCGACCGCCACGCAGTGCTGGAAATTCTGCGAGACACCAAGCCCGGCTTGCCGGATTATTGGAAGCGCTGACCTGGATGTTAGAGCAGGACGTTAGAGAGCGAGTGCCCAGATTTTGCCGGCTGCGGATTTGCCCAGCGGAATCGATCTGCTGTCGATTCGCAGCGTGATGGTGTCATCGTAGTTGCGCGCCAACACCCGTAATTCGGCTCCGGGATGGATGCCGAGTCCGTGCAGATACTCCAGCAGTTTCCGGTCGCGCTCAAAGACGCTGACCACCGTGGCCGCGGCATCCGCTTCAAACTCATCCAGAGGCCGCCATCCACGTTTGCGTTTGGCTTCCGGGGTGTCGTAACCTACGCGGTTTCCATGGGGACAGGCTTCTCCGGTGCCAAGCTTTTCCTGCAATTTGCGTTCAAAATCGCCAGAGACGGCGTGCTCCAACTGCTCGGCTTCGTCATGCACTTTATACCACTCCATGTCGAAGATTTCGGTGAGCATCCGCTCAATCAGGTGATGACGGTTGAGCACGCGATTGGCGATTTCGCGGCCTTCGGCGGTTAATGAAATCCGGCCTTCCTTGTCCACATCGATCAGCAAATCCCGCTTCAAACGCTTGATCGCCATGGTAACCGCGGGCGCCGATACGTTCAGCCAGCGCGCCAGGGTGGCCGCAATTACCGTCTCTCCTTCCGATTGAGCTTCGGCAATCGCCTTCAGATAGTTCTCTTTGGAGATGGTGATCTTCACTGCCTCTCGATTGTAACAAGGCAAACCGGCGTGGCATTCTCAAAGTAACTATGTTTCAACCGAAACGATTGTTAGGGATCGCGGCAGCCATTACTTGCGTGCTGTTGGCGGATGAGAAACCCGATCTGGCCGTCATCAACCGGATCAAAACGGAAGCCTTTGAGAACTCAAAGGTGATGGAACACGCTTTTTATCTGACCGACGTTTATGGTCCAAGGTTGACCAACACTCCGGAATACAAGGCTGCCGCTGAATGGGTCTCGAAGCGGCTGGCCGGGTATGGGCTGGTCCTATAGCAGATATTCCGGCCACATGACAGAGCCGCGGTACGCGCCCTTGATCGGATTTCCGCAGGTGAGGCGTTTTTCGCTCCTATCCGCACAGACGGAGATCTGGTCAGGTGGAGAGGTAAGCTCAAGGGCAAGATCGTGCTGATTGACGCTGCTCGCGATCTGGTTCCGCAGATGACCGCGGCGGGCAAACGATTTTCCGATGTGGAGCTTGAGGCCGAAGCATTGGCGCCAGAGCCGTCCACGGCGCGTTCGGCGTCCAGGGCAGAGAGAGAGATTCCATTCCAAAGTGCGTCAGTTCTTGCTGGAGGAACGCGCGCAGCCGGTGGTGCAGATTGGCCGCGGAAATGGGGGCACGGTATTCGGGCAGAACAGCGGCACGCGCGAGATGAAAGATGCGGCCGGACTGCCGGCGGTGGCTTTGGCCGCTGAGCACTACAACCGGATTGTGCGGCTGCTGGAGCACAAGATTCCGGTGCAGTTGGAGTTCGATATCAAGACGAGCCTCTACGAAAACTCGCTTGACAGTTTGAATATCGTGGGCGAGATTCCCCGAGGAAAGAAGAAGGACGAAGTGGTGCTGATCGGGGCGCATTTCAATTCCTGGCAGGGCGGTACAGGGGCTACTGACAACGCAGCGGTCAGCGCGGTGGCATGTGAGGTGATGCGTATTCTGAAATCGCTTGACTTGAAGATGGACCGCTGGGTGCGGATCGGGTTATGGAGTGGGGAAGAGAGCGGCCACGCATTTTGCCGATCCGGTGAACATGAAGCTGCTGCCGGAGCACGCAAAACTAGATGCCTACTATAACCTGGACAATGGTACGGGAAAGATTCGCGGCAGCTATTTGCAGGGGAACGATATGGCGCGGCCAATTTTTGAATGCTGGTTTGCGCCATGCAAGGATCTGGGTGCAGGGACGGTGACCATCCGGAACACAGGCGGTACGGACCATCTCTCATTCAACGCGGTGGGGCTGCCGGGCTTCAATTTCATGCAGGATCAGATTGAATACTCCACCCGGACGCACCACTCGACAATGGACTTGTTCGATCGCTTGCAAAAAGGGGGATTTGATGCAGGCCGCGGCGGTGATGGCGGCGTTCGTTTATCAGACGGCGATGCGGGACGAAATGATGCCACGCAAGGTGCTGCCGAAGCCCCAGCCCGCCACTCCCGCGGCCACTCCTGAGAAGAAGCCGGACGACGGCGGGAAGCTGGTGACTTCGGCAGGCAACTAGTGTAGTGTCCGCGAATGGGGTGGACACTACCGGAAACCACTCCTTTACAGTCGCGGCTCGGAAACTACTGTTGCGGGAGCGAGTTCGAGACCGAGCCACGGCCGTGAGCGAGCCGTTTGTTGTGTCCAGTTATTTGTCGGGCAGTACACTAGCGTTACTCCTTGTGTTCGATCACCATCTTTTCCATCATTAATTTGTGCTGCCTGAGCACGTCAGGACTTGACTCGTCCGCTAAGGTGTAGTCCGCTGGCACTTCGAACAAGGACTTCGAGGGCTCAGCGCGCTGGATGCCCTTCAGTTTGTAAACGGTTTCGCCCATGCGCGGGTCGCTATGCTTCGACATCACCACCGTTTTCAATTCCGGCGAATACCAGCGCTCGGAAACGATGTCGATGGGAAGGTCGTTACCCACTTCGCCCGCGGGAATGGTGATGGTGGTGCGGGTTCCTTCGGCTTGCACGCCTTCGATCAGCTGCGCGGGCAGCTTCTGCTCACTGCTCCGCGGTGCGGTGATCTGGACGGTCTGAGTTCTTTGGAAGGCGATGCCGGCGGTCGCCGTACTCGTTACGACAGTGCCAGCTTCGGAATGGCCAATCTCGCTCTTGTGGAAGGCGACGCCGGCGGGCGTGGCCGGAATGGCTCTGGAGAACGCCTTGCCCGCAATCACCTTGCGTGCCGTCTTGCTGTTGGAATCAAGAATGTAATTCACGCCGGAGACGGGATCGTTAATGAATATATTTACCGGCGGGGTCCCGCTGGTGGCCCATGGCCCCACCGCGGGAAGCGACTGATCGCGGCGGGTACGTCCTTCGCCGTCCCGATAGAGTGACGTGCTGGTTTTGCGGGTGATCCGGTTGCCGTCTCCGAGGGTTTGCGTAGTCTCAGTCACGGCTTCGGCGGAATAGGGCGCGCCCTTTACTACCGAGCCTTCAAAGCTCATCTCGGTGGAGAGGAACTGAACGGTGCCGCCCGCTGTTGTGGCGGGGTTAAAAAACATCACATCGCCGCCGACTCCCGTGCCGGGCGCCGGCAACGCCTGGGTGAAGACCATTCGCCGTTGTTCCTGCGCGAATGCCGCGCCCGTTAGCAGGGCCGAAACCGCGCCCGCAATCATCCATCTCTTGTTCATCTTATTGCTCTCCTTATGATTTCAGCCCCAAACTTGAATTACTGGACAAAACGAATCGCTCTGGCGATGCCGTCCTCGCCAATCAGCACGTCAGCCTTGACAGACTGAATAATCCGGTCCTGATTTACCGGCAATCCGAAGCTTCGCATCGATTCCCTTGGCAGGCGCACGCGAACCAGTTGCCCCCGATCTTCGGTGGTGAACCCGGGTGCGTAGGGGATGGCCAGAAACTCCGTGGCCACTTCCTGAGCAAGCGGCGCGGGCTTACTTTGCGGGCGCTGCACCCGGCGCTTTGCCTGGCGTGCCGGTGCCGGCGCGGGGGCCTGCGGAGCACGCTGAACCGTTTCCCGTGGAACCATTTCCGGTTGCGGTACGGCCGGCGGCGCCTGCACCTTGACCACGGCCGTGGGTTGGTGATCGGCCAACGCGACGGCCACCAACACGAGGGCAGCGGCTGCCGCCAGCCCAATCCACAGGAATGCTTTCCGGCGGGAATTGGGTTCGTTTCGCAATTGGCGGCGCCGGAACTCGGTCAGCAGTAATGTTTCCACTGAAGCTGGCGCACCGGTTTCAGCTGTCTTCTCCCGCAATGCCCGCAGCCCGGCCAGCAGGGCTTCTTCATCGCCTGGTTTCATACTATGCACCTCGAATGCACCTTCAACTTACCCACCAACATCGCCCGGCCGCGGCTCAGTCGCGAGCGCACGGTTCCCACTGGAACAGCCAGCAGGCCGGCCGCTTCCGCATACCCCAGTTCCTGCAAATCGCAAAGCACCACGGCTTCACGGTAATTTGGCGGGAGGCTCAACACCGCCTGACGGACCGATTCGACGGTCTCGGTGCGAGTCAGATCGCCGAGTGGCGACTCCTCCGTGGTTGCCAGTGTGGTTGCCAGGTTGGATGCCGCCGTATCGTCTTCCATCGCCACATACTGCCGGTCGCGTTCCAGCATCCGCAGCACCTGCTTGCGGGCGATTCCGTAGAGATACCCCGCCACCGATCCGCGAGCGGCGTCGAACCCGCCTGTGTTGCGAATCAGGCTCATGAATACCTCCTGCGTCACTTCCTCCGCTACCGTCGAACTGCCGCACATGTGCAGCGCGAACTTATAGATCTGCAATTGCCTGCGCCGGTACAATTCGACGAAAGCATCTTCTTGCCCGCCGTTCGCAAGACGCAGAAGGGAGTCGTCCGTGTGATTGAGGAAACCCGTCATCTGCGTCTCATGGGGCTGATAACTGATATTCCGGGAACAGCGCGGAATAGTTCCAGATTATTTTGCCGGCCGCTGCAAGTACATCGACCGGGCCAGCGCGCAAAACGGCTGCGCCAGCGGATTTACCTGATCGGTGCGGTAGGCGAGTTCGATATTGGTGGTAGCTCCCGATGGAGTCAGTTTCCGGCAAACGACCTCAGGCGCCGAAATACCCTGCACACACGCTGGAGCGATCGTCACGCCCAACCCGGCGCCGATCAGACGCAGGATGGTCAGCCATTGTGGCGCCTCTTGTACGATATTAGGCCGGAAGCCGCCTTGTTCGCAGACGCGCAGGGTATTTTCCCAAGCGTAGTTCCCAGCCGAGCGGGCAAACAGGACGAATGGCTCGTCTTTCAAGACTTTCACTGGAATCCGCGCGCGCTTCGCCAGGGGATGGGTTCGCGGTAGCACGGCGACGAAACTCTCTTCCAGCAGTTTCTCGACGTGAATGTCTGCTACAGGACCGGCGTCGCGTACCAGACCGACGTCCACGGTGCCTTCGCGAATGGCCACCATCAGCATGCCGGTATGAAACTCGCGCAGCCGAAGCTGCACCCGGGGATAGAGCTTGCGATAGCGGCCCAAGACGCGCGGCAATTCGGTGAGCATGGCCGAGCCCACAAACGCAACGTCGAGCGAACCTAACTCACCGCGGCCGACACTGCGGACCATCTCCAGGTCCTCGCCCACCTTGGCCATGGTTCGTTTCGCACGATCGCGCAGCACCTCACCTGCTGCCGTCAACTTCACCGAACGGGACGACCGCAGGAACAGCGGGTGCCCGATGGTCTCCTCCAGCCGCCGGATCTGTTGTGATAAGGGCGGTTGTGCCATATGGAGCCGTTGCGCGGCGCGGCCGAAATGGAGCTCCTCGGCTACGGCCAGAAAGTAGCGAAGATGCCGCAGTTCCAGATTTTCATCCATATCTAAAAAGTCTTGATCCTTACAAACAATATATTGGACGTTCTAATGATATCGCGTATAGATTTAAGGAAAGGACGCCCATGCACACTACAGAACGAAGCGAAGCGGAATCTTTCCAAACTCCACCGGGCGAAATTCTGCTTCGCCCGTTCGTGCCGGGCGATGAAACGGCATTCCGCGAACTCAATGAATCCTGGATTCGCCAGTATTTCGCCATCGAGACGAAAGACAGTGAAGTGCTAGACGATCCGCTTACCTATATCCTGAAACCCGGCGGGCATATTTTGATGGCCGTCCAGGCTGGATCCGCAGTGGGCTGCTGCGCGCTGCTTCGCATGGAAGACGGTTGTTTTGAGGTGGCGAAAATGTGCGTCTCGGAAAACCTTCGCGGACGCGGAACCGGCCGCCGTTTACTGAACTATGTGGTGGAATATGCGCGCAGCGCGGGTGCGCGGCGGCTGTATCTGGAAACGAACACTAAACTCAGCAATGCGATCCACCTCTATGAGGCGGCAGGGTTCGGTCATGTGCCGGCCAGCCGCGTTCAACCGTCGCCCTACGCTCGCGCCAACGTCCACATGGAGATGTGGCTGGCTTAGGTCTGGCCAACGCTAGAAGTCGTAGCGCAGTACCATCTGCATGATCCGTGCCGAGCTGGCACTGGTCTGTGTGCCCAGCGTTTGACTGAATTTGCCGAAAGTGGCCGCGTTATTGAGGTTGAGATTGGCTGCGGCGAGGCCGAAATTCGGGTGGTTGAACAAGTTGTAAGCCTCCGCGCGGAACGAAACTGCATGGCGTTCGGTGATGGCGAATTTCTTCACCATGGACAGATCCGTTTCAAAGAAGCCTGGGTTGCGGAATACATTGCGGCCCGAATTCCCGAATTCCCCCGCGCCGGGGAACCCGAATTGCGAAACCTGATCGGGGCTGAAATAGTATACTCCGGTGCCTCGTTTGTCCACGCTTCCGATGTTGCGGTCCGTGCCATTGAACTGGGCGAAAGTGCCGGCGGCGAGGATGCCGCTGACGGCCGTGGTGAGGCGCTGCGAATTGATCGTGAACGGTTGTCCGGATTGAGCGATTTGCAACAGGCCGAAAGACCAGCCGCCGATTGCCGTATCGAGCAGCCGCGGCATGTTCGAACCGAACCGTTTTCCTTTTCCGAAGGGAACTAGGTAGAAGGCCGACAGGTTGAAGGAATGAGGGCGGTCGAAATCGGAGCGGGAGCGATTGAGCGCGAGGTTGAAATTGTCAATCGGCGTGGTGAATCCATTGCCCTCAAGTGAAACGTTATCGATGCTTTTGCTCCAGGTATAGTTCGCGGTCCACTGCAGATCGCCCGAACTGCGCCGGAGGCTGGCTTGGAGAGAATCGTAGGCGGATCGCCCATTGTTGGTACCCAACACGACCTGGTTGAACTGCGGATAGTTGCGCAAGTAATTTGCCGGAATGCCGAGAGCCGCGTAGCGCGTGAACTGGCCGCGGTCAACCGTATTAGCCACGGTGCCCACCAGGCCGCGACTGAAATTGGTGGCACCCAGGGCGGTAATGGCCGCCCCCGGAGTGTTATACAGCTTGACGAAAACATTGCTCGCGGGCACCACGGCAGCACTGTTGTTTTGGAATGCCTGGATTTCTTTAAAGTCTTTCAGAAAGTCCCCGAAGATTTTCGGTTGATTGACGTCCTGATTCATGAACAGCTTTACGCCGCGGTTCCCGATGTAGCCCGCCTGGAGGATGGTGCCGCGCAAGATCTCGCGCTGCACATTGAATCCATAGCTCTGCACATAGCCCGTTCGGAGATGCGGATTGATCATGATCAGGCTGTTGGATCGCGTAACCGGCAGAGTTAAGAGGGGAGCGGGCGGTTGCGGGGGCAGTGGGTATTTGTCATTCAGGCGAATGTCGCCGCCGTTCTGATTGGGGAAGACGGGAACTGCCTGCGAAAATCCAGGAGTGTTGGAATCCACGCCATTCACGACCGAACCGATTGCCCGGTCATAAAAAATCCCCCAATTTCCGCGGATCGCCATTCTGCCGTCGCCACCCGGATCATACGCGAATCCGATTCGGGGAGCGAAATTGTTCCAGTCCTTCCCGTACATCGCGCCACCGGGGACGATGGTTAGATTGGTGGATGTGCCCAGTGTGCTGATAGAGGCCGCTTGATCGACAGAACCCTGGATGCCGTCACGCTCATGGGGCTGTCCGAAATACTCATAGCGAAGTCCCAGGTTCAAGGTTAATCTGCGGTTCAGGCGCCAGTCGTCCTGAAAAAAGTAACCGCTCTCGTTCAGGATGAAGTTGCGCACGCGTGGTGTTCCCGCCGCTTGAAAAGTCTTCAGATTACTATAAAACGTTTGCGTCACCTGATCGATGCGGCCAAGCAAATCGTTATAGAACAGTTCGAAGGTATTGCGGTCGGACGCCGAAAGTCCGGTTGGACCCACGGTGGACGGCACCACATTCCCGTTTGCCAACGCAGTGCTAACGTTCGGATATACGCCACCATAGTTGTAAGTAAGTAGTTTGGTAAAGCGGACGTTTGCTCCAGCTTTGAATGTATGCTTGTTCCAAACTTTGGTTATGGTGTCGGTGATGTCGTTCACTGGAGGAGTGCGGCCGGAGGGAAATGACGCGTAGGGAATGTCGGTGAACAGGTTCGTAATGTAGGCCGGACCCTGCGGGCGATTCGGGCGCAGGAAGTCGGTGGTGGCGCTCTGATGGCCGATTACGAATTCATTGATGAGCGTCGGGCTGATGGTCCAGTTCGAACCGGTGGAAAAGCCCCAGCGATGTCCGCCTTGCGTTCCTTGCGGTTGGCCGGGGAACGTTGCGTCGGCGTTATTGGTGTTGTCGGTTGCCGAGGTTCGGAACCAACTCCAGCGCAAGAAGAGCACATGATTGCTGGTGAGATGATGATCGCCGCGGATGGTGAATTGATCGTTTACCCCAGAGACGGGATTGTTAAAGCGAAAACCGGCCGAATTCAGTCCATCGCCCAGGTCGTTGTTGTTCGGGGCTGGATACCCGGCGAACAATTTCGCCACGGCGGGATCAACGCCGATGCCCCGCGGATCCGCTTTGGCGATGTCATAGGCCTGCACCACTCCCGCCGCGCGATATTGATAGATCCCTTTTTTGGCGAGAGCCGTTGGCACGGTGCGGTTACGGATTACCTCCTGGGCGGTGCGGGAACCCTGGTAGTTGCCGAAAATGAACGTCTTGTTGTGCAGGATGGGTCCGCCGAAGGATGCGCCGAACAGGTTCTGGATATACTTTGGCACCTTTCCGCCCGACTGGTTGTTGAAAAAGTCGTTGGCGTTCAGCACGGTGTTCCGCAAATAGTCGTAGGCGGAACCATGGAAGAGGTTGGTGCCGGAGCGTGTAATCAACTCCACCTGGGCGCCTGCGCTGCGGCCGTATTCGGCCTTTCCGCCTTGGGTGACGACGCGGAATTCACCCACGGAATCACTGTTCACGGCGGTGAGCGAAAGCCCGAGCCTGGGAGTAAGGGAATCGTTCACATCGACTCCGTCCAACTTGAGATTGTTGCTGCCCTGGCGTAACCCGTTGACATGAGAAAACGTGGAATCCTGGCCGGTGCGAATGTCGATCTGCACACCCGGCTGGAAGATCGATAGCGCGAGCGGACTGCGGGTCAGTTGGGGCAGGGTATCGATGTCGCGCATCATGACCGCGTTGGATACCTGGGAGTCTGTAGTCTGGACGGAGAGGGCGCTGGCTTCGACAGAGATGCTCTCCGTGGCGGGTCCAACTTCCAGGTTGACGATTTGAGCGACCGCGGCACCGACGGAAAGCTCGATGCCATTCAATACGGCGGTGCGAAATCCGGTGGCTTCCGCGGTCAATGTGTACTTCCCTGGCTGAAGAGTTGGGAATACGAACGAACCGCCGGCATCGGCGATCACTTCGGAGCGCGACTGAGTGTTACTGTTGACGGCGGAGAGCTTGACGCCACCAACTACGGCGCCGGAAGCATCCTGAACAGTTCCTTCCAGGCGAGCGTTCGCGGTTTGCGCAAAACTGGAAACTGCGAGTACCGCACACAAAACGAAAACACTAATCGTACTCTTCAGTTTCATCTTTTCCCTTTCAAAAGCTACCCTTCCCTTTCGGGGAGATGGAAGACCCTGACTGGATTTGAACATACATTACCGGTTAATTCAATAGACCGAAACCCGGTATTCGATACGAAAATGCCGTATTGACAAGGGTTTCGGGGCATTAGGAGCCCATTGGGCGAGATCGGGGAGCGACATCGGTTAATCTAGTGTTAGATAGAGTTCTCTTGCCGGTAGATCAACTTTACAGCGAACTGGAGGCGAAGGTCCGGGCATTGCGCCCGCAGGAAGATCTTGCGCCGCTGCACGACGCCTACGTCTTCGCCGCCGAACATCACAAAACCCAGATCAGGGATTCGGGCGAGCCTTACATGGTTCACCCAGTGACCGTCACGCTGATTCTGGCGGACATGCAGATGGACATGATCTGTCTGCAGACAGGACTGCTGCACGATGTGGTGGAAGATACCTCAGTCAGTCTGGAGGAGATCCGCAAGCGGTTTGGACCGGAGGTGGCGCGCTGTGTGGATGGCGTCACCAAGCTGAGCAAGCTGAACCTGCACTCGCGCGAGGAACGGCAGGCCGAGAGCATGCGCAAGATGCTGCTGGCGATGGTGACTGACATTCGCGTGATCATTGTGAAACTGGCCGACCGGCTGCACAACATGCGCACGTTAGGAAGTGTTTCCCGTGAGCGCCAGGAACGCATCGCGCAGGAGACATTGGATATATACGCTCCTATCGCGCATCGCTTGGGAATGGGTAAGATCCGCGGCGAGCTGGAAGATTTGTCGTTCCTGTATCTGGAGCCGGATGCTTACGCGGAGCTGGTGCGGGAGATGGAGAACCGGCGGCAGGCCAACGAGGAGTCGCTGCAGCAGATCCGTCATGATATCCAGTTGAAGCTGGGCCGTGAGGGAATTCCGGCGCGTGTGGAAGGGCGGCTGAAGCGGGCGTTTTCGGTGTATCAAAAGCTGAAGCGGCAGAAGATCGCCGTCGATCAGGTTTACGATTTACTGGCGCTGCGGATCATCACGGACTCGGTGAAAAACTGCTATGCGGCGCTGGGAGTGATCCATAACGAATGGCACCCGATTCCGGGGCGCATCAAAGATTTCATCGCGATTCCGCGGCCGAACCTTTACCAGTCGCTGCATACGTCCGTGATGGGGCCGGGCGGGCTGGCGTTTGAGGTGCAGATCCGCACCGAGGAGATGCACCGCATCGCCGAAGAGGGCATTGCCGCGCACTGGAAATATAAGGAAGGCAAGAAGGGCGCCAGCGCCGCCGAAGACGACCAGCGGATGGCCTGGCTGCGGCAGTTGGTGGAGTGGCAGAAGGAGATGCGGGATCCGGGTGAGTTCATGTCGACGCTCAACATGGACTTGTATCCGGAAGAGGTTTACACCTTCACCCCGCTGGGCCGCGTGATTGTTCTGCCGCGCGACGCCACGCCGATCGACTTCGCCTACGCCATTCACAGCGATGTTGGCAGCACGTGCGTGGGTGCGAAGGTAAATGGCCGGATTGTTCCGCTGAAGTACAACCTGAAGAATGGCGATGTGGTTGAGATACTGACGCAGGCGGGGCACTTGCCGAGCAAGGATTGGCTTGCTTTGGTGAAGACTTCGCGCGCGCGGAACAAGATCAAGCACGACATCAACGCCACCGAGCGCGAGAAGGCGATCGACATCGGGCAGAAGTATCTGGAGCGGGAAGCGCGGCGGCTGGGCGTGGCGCTGAGCCGTATATCGAAGGCGGATTTGGAACGCGTGGCCTCCGATTACGGCTGCAGCAAGATGGAAGATCTGCATGCGGCGTTGGGTTACGGCAAGTATTCAGCGCGCCAGGTCTTGCAAAAGCTGGCGCCGGAACTGGTGGCCGATAGCGCGCCGGAACCCGAGCCGGCCAAGACGCAACAACCGCCCGCGGGAGACGGCCGCCACGATGGAACGGCGGATAACGGCGATCTGGTTATCAAGGTCAAGGGCATCGACGATTTGCTGGTGTACCGCGCCAAGTGCTGCAACCCGATACGCGGCGAATCGATTGTGGGATACGTGACGCGCGGGAAGGGAATTGCCGTTCACTCCACGCACTGTTCCAATGTGCAAAATCTGATGTATGAAGTGGAGAGGAAGATCGAAGTGGAGTGGGCTCGCAGCGCTTCGGAGCAGTTCCCGGTGAAGATGGTGATTTACACCGACGACCGGCCGGGTATGCTGAATCAGTTGACCTCCATTCTATTTGCGGAGAGCAGCAACATTCGCAGTCTGGAGGCGCGTTCCGACGAGAAGCACAACGGCGATGGAGCGATTGTGGAAATGACGGTGGAGATCAAAGACAAGCGCCAGCTTGAGAAAGTGACGGGCGCCATCCGCCGCATTCCAGGCGTGCGGGATATCGAGCGGGTTCAGTAGACCGAGTTTAGCGAATCATGAGTTTAGCGAGCGATGAGCGAACGTAACGATCCGGAACACATTGCCATTTCCAAATCGAGAGGGATTCAGATCGATTGGAACGACGGGCACCACAGCGATTACGGCCTGGGCTATCTGCGGGACGAATGCCCTTGCGCATCCTGCACCGGCGCGCATGGCACCGAGCCGCAGAAGACCAACTACGCGTCGCCGGATGCCAATCCATTTCAGATGTTTAAGCCGGCGATCAAGATGACGAACGTGGAGCCGGTGGGAAACTATGCGGTGCAGATCTTTTGGAACGACGGCCATAGTACCGGAATTTATTCCTACGATCATCTGCGGAAAATTTGCCCTTGTGCGGTATGCAAGCCGAAGTAGATGGCGGGTTCCATTTCGGCGCGCATAGATTCCGGGTTGTTTCTAATTCCGCCAACGGCGAACGCAGGCCTCGAAGGAGATACAGCACTAAGCCGCACTGGATAATTTCGTTCCAGGAATTGCCGGGGTGTTCCGGAGCGTCTTTCTCGGGGCAGGCTACTAATTGTCTACTACCCGGAGGCCCCATGCGGGTACGCCGGTGAATAGGAGTTTAGCCTGCTGCAGGTCCAGGGACTCAAAGAGATCTCGATTACAGTAGCCGGAAATTTACTTCCACGTTGGCGCTGACGGCCACCGCGCGGCCATCCTTCAAGCTTGGCTTGAAGCGCCACTTCAGTACGGCTTCGATCGCCTTCTCATCTAAGCCTAGACCGAGCGGACGAATGACGCGCACATCGCGGGTCTTGCCGTTTTCGTCGATGACGATGGAAAGCATCACCGCGCCTTGAAACTTCGCTTTGCGCGCTTCTTCCGAATACTCAGGTTCCGGCTTGAAGATGGGCACAGGATCCGATACGCCGCCGCCGATGCGGTAGACGCCGCCACCGGTGCCGCCGCCGCTGCCTGGGCCAAATCCGCCGCCGCTACCAGAGCCCACACCGCCACCGCGTCCGGACCCAATCCCGCCACCCGAACCGGTCCCGTTCGAAGGGGGGCCCAGCGCTCCAAGGGGATTGCCTAACACCGCCATATTCACTTGTGGCAAAGGGGCGTTGGGTTGTACCAGAATGGTTGGTTCCATCACCAATTTCGGATCAGGATTATTCACAACCGCCATGGGAGGAGTGAACTGCTTGGGAGCCACGCGTGGGAGCTTGCCCTTGCTGGCTTGCAGCAATGAACGGTCGCCACCGCCACCGCCGCCACCCGCTTTCTTGGTCTGTTTCGCCATCGGCGGCTCATAGGGCGCCAAGTCCGGAACAAAAATCGAAATGGACTCTTTCGCCTTCTGCTGCACCGCTTTGTTGGTTCCCACAAGAATCAACAAAGCCACCAAGCCGATGTGGAATGCGATGGAATAGAGAGTAGAAAATTTCTTCTTTCCGTCGTGCGACCAGATGTCTTTTACGGCAACTGGTTTTGAGGTGAGTTCCAGTGGCGGAAGTTTAGGAGGATTGATCAGCTCCTTGATGTTTTCGACAAAGGATTGATACCACGGAACTTCGACGTTAGATATTAACAGCCGATCCAGATTGTCGGCGGGTATTGAGGCCCGGATTTCGCGAACGTCGCTCATCGCTTCCTGTACTTCCTCGTGATCCACAGCCATGATTTGGAACCCACCCTTCGGTCACCCAATCTCTAGACGCACACCGAAACATGGCCGTTGCACTATTTCTACCAAAAAGTGTAGCACACGGCTACCGCGTCTATTCACTATACTGAGTTTCATATCTGATTGGATTCAAACGGCCCAATCAACGGCTATCGACCACGAAACCTGTCGGTCCGCATACGTCTACACGATACGGATTCACGTGTTCGAATTCCAGGGTCGCGGTCTCGCCAGGACTCAGAACGGGCAATCGCTGCGTATGCGGACCAACGCGAACTATGTAGTCACGCAAGATCTGGGACGGAAAGCCATCGCTGTTATGGACTTCTATGAATGTGTTCCCAGATTTCTGATAAATGGTCTGAATCCTAACGCGGCGAAATTGCTCCGCCCATCCGTCATCAGCCGCCACGGCTGCCGCTGCACCGAACACCGGAGGATTGTTGCGTAACGAGGCCGCAATTCCCTCGGGACGGAAAATCGCATCGAGGAATATCGGCTTACCGGGCGGCGTACTGTCGAGAGAGGCCGGACTTGCGATCAAGAAATCCAACATGCTCACCGGCCGGGTGGGGTCCAGGCGCTTTTCTTCCACGGAATCGTTGAGCGTCGTGGCGGCCCAGGCGATCACGGAGGGATGATCCGCGTCCCTATTCCGCATCGCAGACTGTTCAATTAAAAGAAGACCGTTGCGGTCCGCCCAATCGAGAATTGCGGTTGAAACCGGATGGTCCACCATTTGAAACACCATCCCGGCTTCCTTCATGGAACGCAATTCCTGTTCGGCCGGTTCACCCGCGGGATGCGCTCCGCCCAGCCTCAGCGGTTCTCCGTTCAGCAGGAACCGCGAGCCCTGAATCTCGATGGTCCGGATGCCGAATGTCGATTCCAATTCGCTGTCGTAGCTACCCTCCACGGCCTCGGCGCTCTTGGTGATCACGCTCCTCAGACGGTACAGATTGGGATGATCGGGATCCCATAACCGTACATCCTCGGGGCGCAGCGCGATGACGGCGTCGATGGATTGGGTGAGATTCGGAGGGACCGACGAGTTTGCCGTGCCGCTGCCGACCACCATGCCGCCGATGGATACTTCGAAGCTGACTTGGACGCCGGCGGTGTTATCGAGCGTGTTACGCACCAGCACTGACACCGCGATCCGCCGCGGCGTGGCGGCTACGGTTTGCTTCACCGGAAACACGCGGCCAGTGGTGAGTAAATAGACGCGCGTAAGGATGCCGGGCTTCACCAGACGGATGGCCAATTTGTTGGTGGCGCCGGTACTGAGGGCCGGGGTGAGGTCGAATTCAAACGGCGCGATGCCGCTGTTGTTTTCACCGATCAGATCGCCGTTCAGCCACACTTTCGCACCTGAGAATTGAGCATCCACGACGACGCGGACATGCTTGTCCACCGCGCTGGGCGGAGTCTTAAAGCTGCACTGATATCCGGGTTGCAGGCAATCGTTGAGGGGAGTTATTTGCGGCGGCGAAGCGGCACTACCCACTGCGAGAAACAACGGCACTAAGGCGATCTTCATCCATCTCGATCCCCAGCCCCGGTGTTTGTGGAACGGCATAGCCCGTATCTCGCATGACGAGCGGCTCCCGCAAGAATAGATTAGCCATCGCCAGGACGCTCGGATTGTACTCAAGCAAACTACAGTTTGGCACGGCTGCCGCGAAATGCACCGCGGCGGCCACCTGCGGACCCATGGCGATGCTGACGTGCGGAACGATTTTCATGCCGTGATCACCGCCCATTGCCGCGATGCGCAATCCTTCGGTGATGCCGCAGCGGCCTAAATCAGGCTGGATGATCTGCATCGCGCGCGCCAGGATGAACGTCTTCAGTTCGAAGCAAGTGCGGTAGCTTTCTCCAATGGCGATGGGCGTTTCAACGGCACGCCGCAGCACCGTGTGGGCTACTGGATCTTCGGGCGGGAGTGGCGCCTCCAGCCAGTGCACGCGCAGCGGATCGAGTTCCAGGGCCATGTCTATTGCCGTGCCGGGTTCCAGCCGCCAGAGTGCGTCCACGGCTACACCGAGACCTGCTTTGCGCAAGTGGTCCACGGAATGAAGTAACGAGCGCCAGTCCGCATCGTGGAACAGCTTGAACAAGGTGAAGCCTTGGTCCGCATAGGGCCGGGCTGCATCCAGTTTATTCGCTCCGGCCAACCCGCTGATGTAGGCGGGTACGTGCCGGCATGCATTTTCGCCCGCGATCAGGTGGCTCATTGGCCGCCCCGCCATCTTTCCCGCGATATCCCATAGCGCGATATCCACGCCGCTGATGGCGTCGAGCATGAACCCGCCCGTCTGCCCGCGAACGCGCATGGTGGAATACATCTTCATCCAAAGTTGTTCGATGCCGGCGATGGTGCCGTCCACTTCCTGACCTACCAGCACGGGTTCCAGCAGCAGCCGCACAATCGTGCAGGCCACTTCCGGAGCCAGTGGAGCCTGCGCTTCGCCCCAACCCACCAGGCCGGATTCCATGGTCACTTTGATCAGCGCCGTTTCAAAATTGGTGGAGTAGAGCGCGGGGTAAGCTTCCGACCATCGATAGTCGCCCTTGCCGCCGGCCAGAACGGTGGGGGATCCAGCCAGTCCGGTGGCCGCTGCGATGTCGCGCGCGATCCGAATCGCAAACGCCTCTACGGACCGGATCTTCATTGCGCCAGCCGCGCGCGGAGTCCTTCGAGTTCATGCAAGCTTTCGGCAGCGAGCGAGGCGGTGGGATGGCGAACGCGGGTGCTCTTGATTACGCCTGCCGCCGCCAGATTGTGTTTCATTGCCGAGACGCCCATGCCGGGTTGCAATTCGAAGCGCATCAACGGCAGCATCCGCGTGAAGAGTTCCCAGGCGCATTCCTTATCGCCGGCCTGAAAGGTGTTCCAGACTTGCACATAGAGCGCGGTCATATCGCTGCCGGGCATGGTGCCGCGCGCGCCGCGTTCCATCTCCTCCAGGAAGAACTGGCCATTCAAGCCGCCAAACAAGACTAATGATCCCGAGGCCGCGTTGAGCAGGCTGGTGATCTTGGGCGCCGTAGGCGGAGCCTCCACCTTCACGTACTTGACGTGCTCAATCTCTTTGCCCATGCGCGCCAGCAATGCCGCCGGCATGGGGACCTGAGTCAGCAGCGGCGCGTCCTGCACCATGATCGGGATGCCGATAGCCTTACTAATCTCTTCGTAATAGAACATCAGGCCGTCGCCATCGGTTTTTAGAAAATATGGTGGCAGAACCATCAGCGCGCTTGCACCCAGGTCTTGTGCCTCCCGGCTCAACTTCACCGCGGCATCGGTGCCGGTGTGGCCGCTGCTGACCACCAGGGGAATGCGGCCGTTCACTTGTTTGACAATGGCGTGCAGGAGTTCCACTCGCTCATCACCCATCAGAGCGTAGCCTTCGCTGGCGTTGCCGAACAGACCTAGTCCGTGTGCCCCGGCCGCCAACAGGTAATCCACCAGACTGGCCTGGCTCTCGAAATCGATGCTGCCATCTTCGTGAAAAGTGGTGGCCAGGATGGGGTAAATGCCTTGCAATGTGGTCATAGTCTACTGAAGTCTTTTATTTCAGGTCCACTAGTTTATCAGAAGTGGATTAGGAAACCTTCGGCTTCCAGCCAGATTCGTTCGAGCACATCTGTCAATTCGTGTCCGGAGTCCAGGAGCCGCAGGATCACGTTGGCGGGATGGGCCGCGGCGAACTCCTCCGAATACGCGGCTGGCACAACATCGTCTTTCAGGCCGTGAAAGAGGAGCGTTGGTTGGGTGACGTTTGGCGCGGGCTCAAACCCTTCTGCGTCCGTCACCAGTTGATATCCAATGTTGCGAGTGGTTCCTTCGGAATAGTGGAAGACGCCGATTTTTCCATCGCGCTGCCAGGCGGCGGTTTTTTCGGGGTCCAGGGTTTGCAACCAACGTTGCGGGAAATAGAAGGCGGGGGCGAGCAGCACCAACTTCGCCACCTCCGGGTGCCGTGCGGCGTAGAGAGCGGCGATATAGCCACCCAAGCTGGAGCCGATCAACTGGACAGGGTCGCCGCCGGCGATGCGCTCTACCAGGCTCAACTGCCGAGTGATGGTAAGTCCTTCAAAATCGCCTTCATCCATGGCGGGGATTTCCAGTTCCCGGCCGCACTCCGCAAATCGCTGGTGAAAGAACTGCGCCTTGCGCGAGAGCGGGCCCGAGGCGAAACCATGCAGGTAGATGGTCTTCATTGCGCGTTGTGGTAACCGGAATAGCGGAATAGATCCTGAACCAGAACGGTGCGATCGCGGAATTGCCGGTGTCCGACGGTCAAGGGCAGAAGAGCACCAAAATCGCTGGGGCTATAGTCTACGAAAGTGACGTCGCGCATCTTGCTCTTTCCTTCGTCAAATTCCGAATCGAGCACAATTCGAGCGGGTGTACCGTCGGCGGGCAAGGCCCACACTTCGCCGCGAAGTTTCTGGTGGATGGGTTTTCCGTCGGAGTAAATTGTTAGTCCGCCGGCGCCGTCTATCTGCTCAAACCGATAGATAGCCACCGGAGTACCATTGAGACGATCCATGCGTTGAAAGATAAACTCGAATTTCTGGATCTTCTGGGTGGAAAACATTTGGATCACTGGTCCGAAATCGACGGCAACACCGCGCAATCCATGTTTTTCAAAACTCTCGAGCAGTTTGCGGCGCTGTTGATCGTCCGCGGCGGTCAGGTTCCGGGCCAGGTCCTTGAGCGGGCTACCGTGTTTCTTGACTGGTTTGCCATCCACTAGTTCCACCTGGCGGATTTCATGGAGTTCACCGGGCTGCACGGAGAGAAATCCATATTCGGAAATAATCTGGCGTTGGGTACGGGGTGCCTGAGTTTGCGTCAATGTCTCCTTTCCCTGGACCGTGGAAGCGGCTTCAATAAAGCGGTCGGCTTCCTGCTGGAGCCGCTCCACCATGATGCGCCGGGCGTCGCCGGTTTGCGCGCCGACGCCGGGAAGGCACAAAAGAACAGCCGGAATGAGCAAGGCTCGAGACATCATTTTGAGTGTAGCGTCACCGAGATGCAGCTTTCGATGTTGCGTGATATGCAGATGATCGCTAGAATCAATGAGTTTGGAAGGAGATTCTGGAGGATCCATGTCCGTTGAGCAGAAGGTGAAGCAAATCATTGTCGAGCAGTTGGGCGTTGACGAGGCGCAAGTAGATAGTACTGCGTCGTTTGTTGACGATCTGGGGGCAGATTCTCTCGACATCGTAGAATTAGTTATGGCCTTTGAGGAGGCGTTCGATCTGGATATTCCGGATGAAGACGCCGAGAAGATTACCACCGTTAAAGACGCAGTTACCTACATCGAAGCCAAGAGCGCGAAGAAATAGTTTTCCGCAGGGAGTTCCATATTGTCTCGAAGAGTCGTCGTCACTGGGGTAGGACTACTCTGCTCGGTCGGTTCAGGGACCGAGGAGTGCTGGCAGGCGATCCGGGAAGGGAAGAACGGGATTGGCCGGATCACTGCCTTCGATGCCACCGCCTTCAATTGCCAGATTGCCGGTGAAGTTAAGTCGTTCGACCCTGGAACATGGGTTGAGAAGAAAGAAATCAAAAAGATGGGGCGATTCATTCAATTCGGAATCGCTGCGTCTGAATTTGCCGTATCCGCTTCCGGGTTGAAGGTAACCGCGGAGAACGAAGAGCGGGTGGGAGTGTATATCGGCAGCGGCATCGGCGGGTTTGAAGTGATCGAACGCGAACACAAGAACCTGCTGGAAAAGGGGCCCGGCCGTATTTCCCCGTTTTTTATTCCGGCCACCATCATCAACCTGGCGTCCGGGCACGTTTCCATGCGCACCGGCGCGAAAGGGCCGAATTCCGCTACGGCAACCGCATGCACCACCAGCGCTCATGCGATCGGTGATTCCTATCGGATCATCGAACGAGGCGACGCGGACGCAATGATCTGCGGCGGAACCGAGGCGTGTATTACGCCGATGGGAATTGGTGGATTCGCCGCCATGCGGGCACTATCGCAACGGAACTCGGAACCCGAGCGGGCCTCCAGGCCGTGGGATAAAGACCGCGACGGATTCGTGGTGGGCGAAGGCGCGGGCATCGTCGTCCTAGAGGAACTGGAGACAGCGAAGAGACGCGGCGCTCCGATTATGGCGGAGATTGTGGGCTACGGAATGAGCGCCGACGCCTATCACATTACGACGCCCGCCGAGAATGGGGACGGCGCCTACCGGGTGATGCGGAATGCGCTGCGGGATGCAGGCCTGGAACCGCACCAGATTGACTACGTGAATGCGCACGGAACGTCCACGGAAATCGGCGATAAGATGGAGACCATCGCCATCAAACGGACCTTCGGCGAGCATGCGTATAAGGTGGCGGTGAGTTCCACCAAATCGATGACGGGCCATCTTTTGGGTGGCGCGGGCGGGCTTGAGGCAGGCATTACCGTGCTGGCTATCCGTGATCAGATTGCACCGCCGACCATCAATCACGATAATCCCGATCCCGATTGCGATCTGGACTTCGTACCGAACCATGCGAGGCCCATGGTGATCAACCATGCGCTTACGAACTCATTCGGATTCGGTGGAACCAACGGCAGTCTGATTTTCAAACGTTACGAACCTTAACGGCGGCCGTAAGGCCTGTCACTTCCTATGAAGATTATCGTGGCCATCAAGCAGGTGCCGGCGCGCGACTCGCAGCTGCGGGTAGACGGCGCGGGCAAATGGATAGAGACGTCCGGTCTCTCCTTTGAGATCAACGAACCGGACGCCTATGCGCTGGAAGCGGCGCTGCAGCTGAAGGAAAAGAATAGCGGGGAAGTGGTGGCGCTGTGCGCCGGCCCGGCGGCCGCCTCGCAGACCATTCGCGAAGCGCTGGCGAAGGGGGCTGACCGCGCCATCCATATCGAAGACGATAACCTCAACGATCTGGATACGCTTGCGATATCCCGGCTGCTCAGTAAGGCCGCGGCTGCGGAGAATCCTGACCTGATTCTGACCGGGCTGCAATCGGACGATCTGGGTTACGGGCAAACCGGGGTGGTGATTGCGGAGTTGTTGGGGATGCCGCACGCGACGCTGATCATGGAGGTGGAAACGAAAGACGCGTCCATCCGAGTGAAGCGTGAACTGGAAGATGGTTGGTTTCAACACGTGGAACTGCCGTTGCCAGCGGTGTTGACGATTCAGTCTGGGATCAGCAAGCTGCGCTACGCCACCTTGATGGGTATCAAGAAAGCGAAGAGTAAAGAGGTAAAGCGACTGACTGCGGCGGATCTTGGGATTGCGCTGCGGCCCACCCTCACTATCGACCGCGTCTACGCCCCGGTAAAAACGAAACAAACCCAAATTCTGGACGGCAGCGCGAAGGAAGCCGCCGCGAAACTAGTGGAGAAATTGAAGTTTGAGGTGCGGGTGCTATGAGCGGCATTCTGGTAATCACCGAACAGAAGAACCGAATGTCGATGGAAACGGTGGCCGCCGGGCAACAGCTGGGCGCGGCGCTAAACCTGCCGGTTAGCGTGGCCATCGTGGGAGTCAGCGGCAGCGGTGAGTTTGCGGATAAGAAGCTGGACCAAATTTACGAGCTGGACGATCCGCTGTTGCAGACTTACACACCGGATGGTTATACAGCGGCGCTGGAGCAACTGATCCGGCTGAAGAGGCCGCAGTATGTGCTGCTGCCGCACACCTATCAGGTGCGCGATTTTGCACCGAAACTGGCCACCCGATTCGATCAGGTGCTGGTGAGCGACGTGGTGGATTTCCGCGCCGCTGGCAGTACGGTAGTGATGGTGCGGCAGCTGTTTCAAGGGAAGTTGAACGCGGACGTGAAGTTTGGCGGTATTGCGCCGTTTTTTGCCTCGTTGCAGGCCGGAGCGTTCCGCGCTGAAAATGCCGTTGCTGGCGACACGCCTGCCACGGTGCAGTCCGTCCCAGTGGAATTGGACGCCGCGAAAATTCGTAGCCGTCCGGAAGCGCCCTTCCGCGAAGCGCTGCGGGCGGTAGACTTGACGGCCGCCAGCATTATCGTCTCCGTGGGTAGAGGCATCCGCGAGAAAGAAAACATTCCCATGGTGGAGGAACTGGCTAGGGCGATGGGCGCCGAGCTTGCGGCCTCAAGGCCAATCTGCGATAGCGGATGGCTGCCAATGGAGCGCCAGGTGGGCAGTTCCGGCCAGACGGTAGCGCCCAAGGTCTACCTTGCGATCGGCATCTCAGGCGCGATTCAACACCTGGTGGGTATGAAGGGCGCGAAGACCATCGTCGCGATCAACAAGGATGCGAATGCGCCCATCTTTGAAGTGGCCGACTACGGAATTGTTGGCGACCTGTTTGAAGTGGTTCCCGCATTGATTGAAGAAGTGAAGAAAGCCAAGGGCTAGGTCTTGCCGGCCCCGGCTTCCATTGGGTGCGATTCCACTTTGTTTTCGATAGGCAGGCGCGACATCAGGTAGATGTATAGTGCTTCCAGATCTTCCGGTGGAAGCTGCGACAGGTTATCCCACGGCATGATGGTGAATTTTTCCGGATCCGCATCGGTGCGCGGCTTGCGCGCGTGTTCCCGGTGCTTGTAGAAGCGCTGCTGGAAGCGGTCAAGGCTCCAATCGCCGATGCCGGATTGTTTGTCCGGCGTGATGTTGGCACTGACTACGACCTTGTCTCCCATGCCGAAGCGGCGTCCGCCACTGAATCTCTTGCTCAGGATGATCTGCCCTCGTTCCTCTTGTGTGTGGCATGTTTCGCACCCTCCGAGCGTCGCCAGGTACTCGCCGTAGAGCTGCTTCTTCGAGCGGTCCGGATTCTTCACGGGTTCCGTTACCGGACGAGGCGCGCCCTTGACCAACATCGATACCGGAAAATCGACCTTCGTGGTGGGAAGGGTGTTGCGCACGGGTGGCAGGGTATTCAGGAAGGCCACCAGGGACTGCACATCGTCGTCGCTCATATGCCGGAAATGAGGATACGGCATGATGGGAAAGAGCATGTGGCCGTCCCGGCTGATGCCTTCGCGGATGGCCCGAATCTTTTCGCCGTCCGTCCAGTTTCCGATGCCCGTTTCCTTGTCGGAAGTGATATTGGAAACGACGATCCGGCCCGGTGCAGCGGGGTCCGGGAAGAGCTGGCCCGCGGCGCGGGTACCTTCCACCGGCGGATTGTCGTAGAGCTGGCGATTCGCCGGGGAATGGCACCCGTCGCAGTCTGCCAGCATGAAAATGTAGTTACCCCGCGTTATTCGCGCGGGCGAGGAATCCACTTTGATATTCGACGGAGGCGCGCTGGCGGGGCTGCGGAAATACATATATCCGAACCCTGACGCGGCCACCGAGGCCACCGCTAACAGACTAAAGCCGACAATTTTCTTCCACATGCGTTGCTCTTGATCTCCTATGTTAACTAAAGCGGAATATGGACTTCAGATGGCTCAATTGATAACGAAGGATAGCTCAAAATGCATGTTGGACAGGGGTGGAATTGAGTGGATTACACTTCCGGCTGGTTGCAGCAAGCGAATGAGAGATGACGGGTTGTTTTCTTGACAACAGCGGACGGTTGGACATGGATGGCGGTGGTTGCGGTGATTTCCAGAAGGAGCTTTCCCTAGTGCTCGATCCAAGGGTTTTCCGACGGATCCGCGGGTTCTCACTGTACTGAGAACCCGGCAAAAGGGGCAAATTCTTGGGGGGGGGGACAGCTCCGAGATCTTGGAGACTGTCGTTTGCTGCTGAGGCAGAGTGGGAGACCGGCCAGCACTCTTGATTTCGCGAATCTACGTCTTAACGCTTGTCCGGCAGAATCGCTTGCAGCGCATTTCGTTTCTATGGTGGGAGTGCCAAAAAGTTTGACACAGACACGGCGCTTTGGTGTAATAAAGGTGTCCCGCCATCTTGCTCCTCAGTAGCTCAATGGTAGAGCATTCGGCTGTTAACCGAAGGGTTTCAGGTTCGAGTCCTGACTGAGGAGCCAAACTATTTTCCTCCTAACCCAGACTCCCCGCCGGTTTACTCCATCCTCCTCGTCCTCTTTGTTCGATTCTCTGCTCGTAAGCCCAATAGCGCCAACATTTTGCGGCATTGCGTTCTCTCGTAACCACATCGGGGAGAGTCGCCGGTGTGGGGCAGGAGAGGTGCGTTTCCTTCTCCATTGGCGCCTTTCTCGAACCCGCCGGAGAGCTCCCGAGCGCGGTTAACAGGTTGACACTCTCGGGGCGCAGTTTTCGAATTCGGCACGTTGGTTAGCACGGTCGTACCCATCGTTCCTCGCAGATCGCGTATTCTGGGAGTGTTACGCGCAACGCTTCCCTCGTGGCGCCCGCGCGAACGACGATTCGCTGCGCCATCTACACCCGCCAGTCTGTAGATCCTCACGCCGACCTCTCTTCCTGCCAGGTCCAGTTCGACCTGTGCCAGGCCCACGTTCAATCGCTGCGCTCGTTGGGCTATGTAGTCGTCGAAGAGAGATTCGACGACGAAGGCTACTCCGGCGCGACGCTCGATAGACCGGCGCTTCACCGATTACTGCGCGTCATACGGTCCGGCGGCATCGAGAAGGTCGTCATCCATCGCCTCGATCGGCTATCGCGGAATCTTCGGCACTTCACTACACTGTTTGAGGAACTGAAGAATAACGATGTCGAACTGGACGTTGTGACCGCACCGGACACAGGGGCGGTGGCCGTGGATACATTGATGCTGAACATCCTCGCATCCTTCTCTGAGTTCGAGCGAGACCTCACCGCTTCCCGGATCGCGGACTCGCGAGCCAACCTTAAGGCGCACGGCAGGCGCATCGCTGGCGCGACTCCATTTGGATATTTTGCCGACCCGCGCACGAAGCAGTTGGTGGTTTGCGAGGAAGAAGCCGAAGCGATCGTACGGATATTCACTTTGGCTGATCGAGGCCTGCCGCCATCGGTGATCGCAAAATACGCGAATGCGTTGCGCTGGGTCACGGGCGGTGGAAATCCATGGACTGCACGTCAGGTGCTCGCAATTCTGACGAATCATACTTACGCGGGCTTGGTCGCGCACGGGAACAAATTCCACGAGGGCTGTCATAAGGCCCTCGTGGACCGTGAACTTTATCACCGGGTCCAGGATCTGATTGCCGACCGGCGAACGGTCGCGCCTCGCCAGCGCGGAGGTTGTGCGACCTTCCCATGGGTTCTCCGCGGCATCCTGTTGTGCGGCAAATGCGGCAGGCCGATGGGTACCCATACCGTCCGGTTCGGCCCCGTCATCAGATGTTATTACCGATGCCGGTCCACAGCGGGTGGCCGCGAGGCGTGCAAGGGCGTCATGATCTCCGCCGACGAAGTCGAGGCGGCGGTTCTGACCGAAATCGGCGTTGGTTTGAGCGTGGTCTCGAAAGAGCAGACAGCCAAAGTGAAGGAAGTGCTGCGGTCCGTCACGTTTGATCCCATCTCTCGAATGCTGAAGTTGGTTCGAATCGAACCGGCTGGCGAAGGCGTTGCATTATCTCGGTAGATAGTGCAAAATACCAATGTAACGAAACATGACTAGCGCGCAGCGTATCCTCGCCCTCGCCAAACGCCAGCCACTGGTTCGCCCGCGCGACGTAGAGGCTCGTGGCATTGCACGAGAATCGCTGCTTCGCCTTTTTCGCCAGGGACTTCTCGTGCGCCAAGCACGTGGCGTCTATGCTCTGCCGGAGTCACCTGTGACAGAGCATCACAGCCTCGCCCTCGCGGCCAAGCGAACACCTGGCGGTGTAATCTGCCTTCTCTCGGCGCTGAGGTTTCATGGCCTGACGACGCAGGATCCGCACGAAGTCTGGATGGCAATCGATTTCAAAGCCCACAAGCCTACCGCTACGTCTCCGGCGCTTCGCGTAGTTCGGTTCTCCGGACCCGCGCTGCTCGAAGGCATTGAGCACCACACCCTCGAAGGCGTTCGCGTACCCGTTTACTCCGTGGCGAAAACGGTCGCCGACTGTTTCAAATACCGGAACAAGCTCGGAGTCGACGTTGCCATTGAGGCACTGCGAGACGCTCTGCGCTCGCGAAAGACTACGGTTGACCAGATCCACCGATTCGCGAAGGTTTGCAGAGTGGCCAATGTGATCCGGCCTTACCTGGAGTCGGCGGTGTGAAAAAGATCACGAACATCGCAGGATCGAATCGCGCAAAGCTCCTGGCTCTGGCGCGCGAGCGAGGCGAAGACTTCCAGTTCCTTCTGGGCCGATGGATGGTTGAGCGCTTTCTCTATCGCCTGTCGCAGTCCGCTCACAAGGACGACTTTGTCCTCAAGGGCGCGATGCTCTTTCTCGCGTGGGACGGACAAATGCACCGCCCGACGCGCGATCTCGACCTCCTTGGATTTGGGTCCCCTGATATTCCAGGCGTTACGCAGCGCATTCGTGAAATCTGCTCGCTGGTCGAGGGAGACGGGATTCTCTTCGATCTCGCCGGCATCGAAGGAACCCGAATCAAAGAAGACGCCGAATACGAAAGCGTCCGGCTGCGCGTGCCAGCGAGTCTGGAAGGGGCACGGATCATCATGCAAATCGATGTCGGGTTTGGTGATCTCGTCGACCCGCCGCCCGGGCCAGTCACCTTTCCGGTGCTCTTGCCTCTCGCCGCGCCCGTCATTCGCGGGTATCCGCCGGAGGCGGTTGTCGCCGAGAAGTTTCATGCGATGGTTGTCCTCGGAATTGCTAACAGCCGGATGAAGGACTTTTTCGACATTTGGAGGCTCGGCCAAACTCACCGCTTCGAAGCGGGGCGTCTCGCGAATGCGATCGGGAACACATTTGAGCGGCGGGAGACACCGGTACCCGAAAGGCTGCCCCTCGCGCTGACCGACGAGTTTCTGGAGGATACCGCAAAGCTGACGCAGTGGGTGGCGTTCGGCAAGCGCCTCGGCCTGGACGACCTACCGAAGTTGCCGGTGTTCGGCCGATACATAGCAGCGTTTCTCATGCCGGTGGTGGATGCTGCACGCACCGGAAGTCCCCTTGGTCGCGAGTGGAAACCCGGTGGCCCATGGTCCTGAAGAATACCTATCGAGCCTTTGGCGTGTCACTCAGGCCGTCGATTCTCAAATCCTAATCGTGGCTGCGAGACGTCGGGGAGCCGTGGCCTTCGGCTTTTTTTCAATAACTTACAGTCTAGTCCTGTTAACCGCATCGCGAAAATGATGTCAGGGGCGAATTGAGCCAAACTAATTCCCTCCTAATTAAATCTCACGGCTGGTTAACGCCAGCGACCTAGCGGCCTCATCCATAAATTGGCAAGTTATCCCCAATATTTACAAACACTTCCGCACAAGCTAGTTCTCCACCTTCTGATCACGGAGAATTATAGAGGATGGACTCGTAAGCACTCCAGTGGCGTTGTTGCCCGCATTTCTCTCTCTCTCCGGAGAACGCCTACCAGTGGTTAACAGGTCTGTACGTCTCCGTTGACACTTTTCGAACTCCTTGCGTATGTTTATAGCGGAGAGTATTCGCACTCTTCAGTAGTCACTCGACAACGGGACGACCGCTAAGCGGACTTTCGTTGTGGTGCCAATCCACAACGAGGTGAATCGTTTTGGGCATCCCAACAGAAGATCTACACGCCATCGCCACTATCCTTGCCGCCGGGTATCTCCGCCACATGCATCAGCTGGGGCGAGACGCTTCCGCACTTGACTCTTCCCAACCCCAAAGCGCTCATGGACATGAGGTTAACAGTCATGAGAATGGAGAACGGAGCGGAGGTCGCGATGCATAAGGAAATAGAAGAGTTGAGCAGAATGACATTCGGGCAACTTCGCCAGAAGTACAGCGTGGTATTCGGCGAGGAGTCGCGATCAAATCATAAGCAGTTTCTGTTTCGAAGAATCGCTTGGCGTATCCAGGCCAATGCCGAAGGGGGCCTATCGGAGCGTGCCCGTCGCCGAGCGCTTGAGGTTGCCAACGATGCAGACCTGCGTATAGGAGCGCCCAAGACGAGGTTCGGGTCTGATTTCACCCTTGACCCAAAGCTCAGCGTCGGCCGGAAGGTCGCCGGGGCTCTCGATCCACGCTTGCCACCTCCAGGAAGTTACCTCGCGCGGGATTACAAAGGGCGGCGGGTGATCGTAAAGATCCTCGTAAATGGATTCGAGTTCGATGGCGAGATTTACCGATCTTTAAGTGCGATTGCCAGCGAAGTAGCCGGAACGAAGTGGAACGGCTTCAGCTTCTTCAACTTGAACTCCACGGAGGAAAAGCTAAGTGACGTGACCGCTCGGTGACGTCACTCACGTCGAATGAGAAGATCCGCTCCTTGCAGGACCGCAACATTACTTGCGTTCGGCCGCTTTGAGTCTTTCGAACTTGTCGCGCTCTTGCAGAGCCTCTGCGCTGCGTCCGAGCTTGCGATAGAGTAGCCAAAGGCGGTAATGCGGCGTAGAGCTTGCCGGATCCAATTCAGCGGCCTTTTTCAGATGCAGGATAGCGGTGGCGGAGTCGCCGCGCGCATTTGCAATTCGTTCCAGGGCCAAGTGTGCTTCCGTCAGGTCGGGGGAGAACTTTAGCGCCTGTTGGAAATGCTTTTCCGCCTCGTCCAGCTTGTTCTCTGAAAGGAGAATATCGCCCGACTCATAGTGCGATCGCGGATCGTTTGGATTCAATTTTAGTTCCGCGTAAAGCTGAGCGAGAGCTTCTCCGGTGCGCCCACGCCGCCACTCAATGTTACCGATGGTGAAGTGAACCGTCTGTAGTTCGGGTTTGATTTCAAGTGCCCGCAGATATTCCGCGATCGCCTCGTCCATTTTGCCCGCCGCCTCCAAAGCTTCTCCCCGGAGTTCATGGGAGCGATAAGAATCCGGGTCTGATTGTAGAACCCAAAGAGACGACAAAAACGATAGGGACTGGTGGGCATCAGCTAACTCATACAGGCTTTCAGCCGACTCAGACTTGCGTTCGCGGCTCTTACTCGCGCGCAGTGTTTCGGCGTTGTAGTCCTCGCGAACCTTGTCAACCTCAGGCGGAGCGTAAAAGTATCGGGTTGATCCGGAGAACTCGTCCTCAGGAAGGGGAACACGGTTATCCCCAGCTTTGCGCTCTGTAAGCCGTGCCAGACGTCGTTGCAGTTCCTGGCTGTCAGGTTTGATCGCAATCGCTTTTGCTAACTCCTGTCCCGCCTGTTCCCAACTTGAAGTCGATTCAAAAAAGTGGCTTCTCGCCAGAGCAGCGAAGAACGAATCCGCGTGTTTCGTCTGCAACTTTTCAAAATATTGCTTTGAGAGCTGGCCGTGGAGTTTGCTCAAGTGGTACCAAGCGTCCAGGTTCTTGTCGTCCGCCGCAATCACTCGCTCAAGGATGGACGCCGCTTCGTGGTACCGGTTTTGAAAGTAGTAGGCGTAGCCCAGATATAGAGGAGCGAGAGTATTCGCGGGGTCGAGGCGTTCGGCCTCAATCAGATAGGCAATCGCATGTTCGAAATCGCGCGCATTGAAGGAGAGGAGCCCCAGCAGGAAATGCGGCGCGGCAAGCGTTGCTTTCAGTCGAATAGCTTTCTTGAAAGAGGCTGCGGCCTGATCCCAGGAACCCTGCACATAGTAAAGATTTCCCAGGTTTGCGTGTGCCTCAGCCATCGACGGCCGCAGTTGGACAATGCGTTTATATTCTTCGATCGCCACGGGATAATTTCCCGCGGCTTCGGCTTGGCGAGCGTCCGCGTACAGCTTTATGAGGACGTCATCCTGCGCAGGAAGGCGCGCCGCGCTCAATACGAGCAGCATAGTCACTGCCGCCATGGGCTTCCATCGTGTCTTCGCCTCGATCATACCGGTGGTAGACTAGATCCTAATCCTGTGGACATCGCTCGTCAAGTCTACAAGTCGCTGGTCTTTTGTGCTATTTCTCTGAGTACGCCGCGGCCGGCTACATGCGATCAGGTTGCCGATGCGGTCCAATGGATCCGCAGCGGAGAATGGACCAAGGCCGAAGCCGCATTAGATCAAAGCCCCCCTGCGGAACTTCCAACCGTCTATTGGAAAGCGTACGTCCGGTTCCGAACCGGGCGATATTCCGAAGCTGTGTCCCTCATATCCAAATACCTGGATAAGAAGCCAGAGAGTGCTTCCGGCCGTAAGCTCCTGGGTCTTTGTTTCTTCATGCAGGGACGCCCCGCCGAGGCCGAGGAGGAACTCAAGCGCGCCACCGAACTGGACAGTGCCGATCCCGAAGCACTTTACTACCTGGGCCGGCTTCACTTCAATCGCAACGACGCTCCCGAAGCTCTGCGCATTTTCGAGAAGTTAGTCTTGATCGACAAAGCCAGCGTTCGCGGATACAATCACCTGGGCCAGACCCTTGAGGCAATCTCCCGTTTCGATGATGCGCGAGCGGCTTACCGGAAGGCGATTGAGCTTGAAGCGACACAGCAGGCGAAATCGGAATGGCCGTATTTCAATCTGGGGCTTCTCTGCCTGAAGGAAGGACGAGCGCAGGAGGCGATCGGCTTAATTCGAGAGGCGCTGGCACGAAATAAAGATTGGCCGGAAGCCAGGATTCAACTCGCGGCCGCCCTCTTCTTATCGGATCGACATGAAGACGCCCAAGTGATTCTGACGGAAGTCCTGGAGAAGAACCCAAAGAGCGCCGATGCCCATTATCAAATGGGCCGGCTTCTGTTGAAACTCGGCAAGCCTGAGCAAGCCAGGCCGCACTTTGAAGCGTTTGAATCCCTTAAGAAGCGCCAATGAGACGAATCCCAATTCTGCTCGCGGCATTGGCACTTCTTCCGGGTGAACAGGAAGCTCCCATCCGCTTCGTTAACGTCGCCCAGGAAGCAGGTATTCATGCTCAACTGCTATGTGGATCCGCTGACAAGAAGTGGATACCGGAAGCGAACGGCACGGGTTGTGCCGCGTTGGACTATAACAACGACGGACTGCTGGATCTCCTGATCGTAAATGGGAGCACAATGGACCGCCTGCGTGAGATCGCCGCCGGGCGAGTTCCTTCCGCCGTTAAGTCTGGAGTTTTCTTGTATCGGAATCTGGGAGGCGGCCGCTTTGAAGATGTGACTGAACGCGCGGGTCTGTTTAACCCTTACTGGGCAACGGGGGCCAATGCGGCCGATTTCAACAACGATGGCTATACCGACATTTTGATCACTACGATCGGCGTCGATCTGCTGTTCAAGAACAACGGCGATGGAACTTTTAGTGAGGTTGGCCGGGCGGCCGGACTATCGAGGCAAGTCCGATGGCATACAGGGAGTGCGTTTGGCGATTACGATAACGACGGTTATCTGGATTTGTTCATCGCGGGCTACGTGGATATCCACTCTATTCCGTTGTCTGGAGAAGCCCCGGTCTGCGACTATCGCGGCCTGAAAGCCTTTTGCGGCCCGCTTGGTCTGAAAGGGGAAAAGGATGTTTTGTACCGCAATAACGGCGACGGGACTTTCACCGACGTCACGAAATCCGCCGGTGTTACCGACACCGATGCGCGCTACGGATTCACTGCGGTATTCGACGACTTTAACGGCGACGGGAAGATCGACCTGTTTGTAGCTAACGATTCCGGGCCGAATTACCTGTATCTTAACCGCGGCAATGGACGGTTCCAGGAGTCGGCTCTTTCCAGTGGAGTGGCTTTCAACGGGGACGGAAAGACGCAGGCCAATATGGGCGTTGCCGTAGGCGACTACGACAATGACGGCAAACTCGACTTGCTGGCGACCACTTTTTCCGAAGATTATTTTCCGCTGTTCAGGCAGCAGTCACCCGGTTTATTCGAAGATGTCTCCAACCGCGTTGGATTGGCACTGCCAACCATTCCGCTGCTGGGATGGGCTTGCGGCTTTGCCGACTTCGATAACGACGGCAGCCGGGATTTATGGATTGCTAACGGACACGTGTATCCGAACGCGGATCGATTGGGAGGAACCAGTTATCTACAGCCAATAATGTTGTTTCAGAACCGGCGCGGACGGTTCACCGCGGTCCGCGACTTTGCGCAGAGTCTAACCAGGAACTCCTATCGCGGCGGATGTGCCGGCGATTTTGACAACGACGGAAAAATGGATCTGGTTGTTCTACCGATAGCGGGTTCGCCGCTGCTGCTGGCGAATCGAACAGCAGGCAACCACTCCTGGATCGGCCTCACGCTGCGCGGCGCCACAAGCAACCGCGATGCGATAGGATCTCAGGTTCGCGTGGAATCCTGCGGGCAGGTGCAGTTTGACACCGTCCGCAACGGAGGCAGCTATCTGTCCCACAATGATTCTCGTGTCCATTTTGGTTTAGGGTTATGTTCGAAGGTGGACAAGGTCACCATCACGTGGCCTGACGGAGCGATTCAGGTGTTGCGCAATCCGCGGGTCAATCAGTATCGGGAAATTCAACAGATCCGGAAAGCCCCATGAAAATTCTGTTTATCGTTCCCGTTCTAGTGGCCGGCGCGTCAGCTTTGGCCGCGCCTGCCGCTGATTTGTGCTCGTCCTGTCATCCAAAAGAAGTCAGCGGGTACTCGCGGACTGGAATGGCTCGTTCTTTGTTTCGTCCGGAAGGACAGCTTTCAGGACGTTTCACGCATGCTCTGTCGGGCAGCGCTTTTTCTATTCAATCCACGGCCGCCGGTATGCGGCAACGCCTGGAACGGGATGGCGTTGTGGGCGAGTTTCCCGTTGACTACGTGATCGGTTCGGGGAATCATGCGTTCGGATTTCTCGTAGGAATAGGGAGCTATCTGTTTCAGTCGCCGGTAGCCTATTACTCAAAAAAGAAACTCTGGGACTTGGCGCCGGGTTATGAGGGAGATCGCAATCCAGACTTCACACGGCCGGTTACGATGGAATGCCTGTTGTGCCACTCCGGCAAACCGCTGCCTCTGGAGGAAACGCTCAATGGTTTTAAGCGGCCGGCTTTTGAGAGCGAATCGATCTCGTGCGAGAGATGTCACGGCCCCGTGGAGGCGCACCTTCTTACTCCGTCCTCTCGTAACATTTTGAATCCGGCAAAGCTTCCTTCCCGGATCCGGGACAGTGTTTGCGAGCAATGCCACCTGGGAGGCGAAGCGCGCATTCCGAATCCCGGCCGTCGGATTGGCGAATTTACTCCGGGGCAGAGACTGGAGGAAGTCTTTTCGGTTTACGTCTTCCAGAACCCTCTCGGTGGATTGAAGGTGGTAAGCCACGCCGAACAGCTTGCGCTAAGTCTCTGCGCGCAACGGAGCGGCGACAAGATGTGGTGCGGCGCCTGCCACAACCCGCATGACAAGCCCGAGAGCATCGCGCCATACTACAGAGCCAAGTGTCTCAATTGCCATGGAGCGAATCTGCTCAAGACGCATGCGGCGCCGGCCGATGACTGCGTAGGCTGTCATATGCAGCGCCAAACCGCGAAGGATGGCGGCCATACCGCATTCACGAACCATCAGATCGTGCGGCGGCCCGGTTCCTCACACCAATCCGCAGACGGTGGACGAGCGCTGAAGGCATGGCGTGAGCCCGATCCGCGTTTGGCGAAACGAAATCTGGGTTTAGCCAATATTACGGTGGGAGAACGAGACCAGTCCGCCTCTTACTTGGACGCAGGATACCGACTCCTTACCGACGCCTACGAAGCGTCTCCCAAGGATCCGGCTGTGCTTACTGCTCTAGGTATGGTGCTTCTTCGTAAGGGCCGTCCCGTGGAGACGGCCCGCCTCTATGAAGAGGCATTACGCCTACAACCTGCCTACGCCCCTTATCACATCAATGTTGCTACGGCCTGGAATCAGGCCGGCGATTCCGCCAAGGCGATTTTCCATCTTGAGAGAGCCATCGAGACGGATCCATCATTGGAATCGGCATACCGCAAACTTGGCGAGATCTATGCGCAGAACAAACAGCCAGACAAGATGCGTGAAACGCTTCTGCGCTACTTGAAATTTAATCCGAATAACGTTACGGTCCGGATAGCTATCGATGTGCAGTAGGAAGAGGCTGCGAGCGAGCGATCAAGCGCTTGACATTTTTACATGGGTTTGATAGTTGTATTACACCCTAGTCTGCGGAGGACTTCTGTGAAACTCTACACTCAAGTATCGCGTATTCTTCTCTTGTTGGTTTTGGCGCACGCCGCCTTTGCTCAAACAGATCGCGGCACCATTCGCGGTACTGCCCTGGATTCGACCGGCGCATCGGTGGTCGGCGCTACGATCACCGCAATCAGCATCGATAACGGTTTTCGTACTGTCGCCATCTCGGGTGAATCGGGGACCTATAACATCACCAGCCTGAAACCGGGAATGTATAGTGTCAGCGCCGAGAAACCCGGCTTCAAGAAACTGATCCGCGAGAATGTGCGCGTGGAGGTCGCCGGCACGGTTGGACTCGAGTTGCAAATGGCGGTGGGTGAGACCAGTGAAAGCGTGACCGTCTCAGACGTTGCGCCCCAGTTGAAAAGTGAATCGAGCAGCGTGAGCACGGGAGTCAATCCGAAGAGCTTTGTCGATCTCCCGCTGCCCGCCAACGGCGCGAACCGCTCCGCTGAGAGCTTCATCTTCCTGGCGCCCGGTACCACTGGCAACACCTTTGATGCACACATCAACGGCAGCCAGACGCTGTCCAAGGAAATCCAGATCGACGGTCTCAGCGCCACCACGGCGGAAGTGGGCGGCGATCCCCGCGTGCTCACCCTGCCTCCTGAAGCCATTCAGGAGTTCGCGCTGGTTACCTCGAATTTTTCGGCCGAGTTCGGCAACACCGGTGGTGGCGTGGAGCAGTTCACTATCCGCTCCGGGACCAACCAGTTCCATGGTGTCGGATACGAGTTTCTGCGGAACGATAAGCTCGACGCGCGCGGCTTCTTCAACTCCACGCGGTCCATTAACCGCCAGAACGAGTACGGGGGCAGCATCGGCGGGCCCATCCTGATCCCCAAGCTTTACAATGGGACCAACAAGAGTTTCTTTTTCTTCAACGTCAATTACTTTAAGTACCGCTCCGGTCCATCTAATCAACGCGCTTCGGTCCCGACAGCGGCTTTCCGTGGCGGTGACCTATCCGAATTGAGAGACGCTAACGGCTTGGTTCAGCTCTATGATCCCGCGTCCACTCGCGCGGACGGCCAGGGTGGGTTCACGCGCACTCCATTCGTCAATAACCAGATACCGGCTAACCGCATCAGCCCCGTTTCACAAAAAATCCTGGCGTTCGTTCCCGCGCCCACTCTCGGTGGAATCCTCAATAATTATCCGGCGTCCGGGAACAATCGCAACGACAATCGCAATTACACGATGAAGTTCGACCACTTGTTCTCCAGCGCGCACCGCATCAGTGGTAGCTGGAACAACGGGCATAATACGGATTCGGGTCCGTTTGCCGCGCTGCCGCATCCCATCGCTAACACCCGCGACGGAGTTCTTGGACCAGGGCAGGACACGGTACGCCTATCGGAGGACTGGGTGATCAGTCCGACGCTGCTCAATCACTTTTCGGCAGGCCTGACGCGCCAGCACCAGTTGCTGGCTGCGCGAGAGCAAGGGCAGGGATGGGGCGATAAACTGGGCCTCAAAGGAGTTAATAACGGACCGTTCCCGGTGGTATTTACCGATCCCTTCACGCCTTGGGGACAGAACCAGGATTACCTCCAGACGATTTCCGCGACATACCTGTACTCGGACAGCTTGACCTGGGTAAAGGGCAAGCACAATCTGAAGTTCGGCGTCGATTTCAGGAAAATGCAGAACAACTTGCTGCAGGGCGCCCAAAGCGGTTCATTTACCTTTAGCCGCAATGAGACCGCCTTCCCCTCTAGCGCGCTTCGCGGAACCACGGGTAACGCCTTCGCCAGCTTTCTTCTGGGAGAGGTGGACAGCGGTAGCCTGCAAATCAACGAAGTTACCCGCGGCATGCGCCTCACTTACTTCGCCGGCTATGTGCAGGATGACTTCAAAATCACCCCGAAGCTCACCCTTAACCTTGGCCTGCGGTGGGATCTGTTCACGCCCATGCGGGAGGTGAACAACGCCTATTCCATCATGGACGCGAGCGTTCCAAACCCGGCCGCCAACGGGCGCCTGGGCGCGCTGGTTTTTGCCGGCACTGGCCCCGGCCGGTCCGGTAAAGAGCGCCTCACCGACGGCACGGCCTACAACAACTTCGGACCGCGCATCGGACTTGCCTGGTCGGTGACTAGGAAGGTCGTCATTCGCACGGCTTACGGCATCAGCTACTATCCCACTGGCGCGCAGGGCGGAGGAAACGCCAAGCCGCCGGCTACCGGTTTTATCGCAAATCCCGCCTTCTTCTCGCAGGATCAGGGCCTGAACTCAGGTTTCAACTGGAATAACGGGTTCCCGCAGAACTTCACGCGGCCTCCGTTCATCGACGCTGGCTTCGGCGTGATTCCCGGAACGGCTCCTGGCACCAACACCTGGCTCTCCGGCGCGAAGTTGCCGCTCTACACCCAATCCTTCAATTTCGGGACGCAGTGGCAGCTCAAGTCGAACTGGCTGCTGGACGTGGGCTGGGTCGGCCAGAAGTCGACACGGCTTTCGACCGGTGTCTACAATGTTAACCAGGTCAACCCGGTCTACCTCAGGTACGGCGATCTGCTGACCAGGCAAATTGACGACCCCGCGGTTGTGGCGGCGGGCTTCTCGCGGCCCTATGCGAGCTTCCGGGGCAGCTTAGCCCAATCCCTCAGACCGTTCCCACAGTATGGCGGCGTCGGCACCGTTAACTCGGCCAACGTAGGCAATTCCACCTATCACTCGCTGCAGACTAAGATCGAGAAGCAGTTCTCCAACGGTTTGTTCCTACTCTCGTCCTACACTTGGGCTAAGGCGCTGACGGACTCCTCTTCCGCCCTGTCCGGCTTCTTCTCCACCAGCGCGCGCGATCAATACAATCGTAGCTTGGAGAAAGCCATCGCCCAGTATGACATCCCGCACCGCGCGGTGATGGCGTTTAACTACGAATTGCCGATCGGCCCCGGCAAGAAGCTGCTCAATACGAAGGGTATCGCCGGCAAAGCAATCGGCGGATGGCAGGTCAACGGAATCCTGTCCTACCAGGCAGGCGAACCCATCGGAGTCGGCATCAACAACACGCTCCCGTTATTCAACAGCCGGAATCTTCCGGACGTCGTAACCGGCGTGAATCCGAACTTACCCCGAGATAATTTCGATCCGAACAAGAATCTGCTGCTGGATATCAAGGCGTTCCGGGCGCCGGCCCCTGGAACGTTCGGCAACGCGGGTTCGATTCTGCCCAATGCGAGGACCTTCCGAAGTCTGAACGAAGATTTCGGGATCATGAAGCGCACCACCATCAAGGAGAATATCAACCTCGAGTTCCGATTCGAGATGTTCAACGCCTTCAATCGAGTGCGGTTTGGCGGTCCCGCGACCAATGTGAGCGACGCATTTAACTTCGGGAAGGTCACTTCACAGGCAAACGGGCCCAGAATTGGTCAGTTCGCAATGAAGCTTAACTTTTGAACAAAGGGGCAGGGCTCCGGCCCTGCCCCTTTCTCAATTCACGGTTGGCTCTTCAACAGTCAGAATCTGATCCACCTTCACATTCTCCACCTTCTGCACGATTCTACCGGGCCACAAAATCTCCACCAGCCTAACCGATTTGGCCGCGCCGAGCCCAAAGTGCGCCCGGCCATCGTTTGACGACATATAACTACCGGAGCATGTGATGTAGACGCTTTGCTCCGTCCCATCGTCGGCTACCAGACGCACCGTGGCGCCGATGCCGTCACGATTGCTCGTTCGTCCTACAGCACGAATTGTTAACCAGTGATTGTCTCCACCCCGATTGCGAAGAATCATCGCCGGGCCGTCCTTCACGCTGATGGCTACGTCGATCCATCCATCATTGTCAAGGTCGCCAAAGGCTGCTCCACGAGCCGCAATTGGCCTCAGGAAGGCATCGCCACTCTGCGCGGAAACGTCCGCAAATTTGCCTCGATTGTTCCTCAGCAGCAGCGGCGCCTCTTTATATCGAAGAGCCGGTTGCGTCAGCTGGATATTATCCATCACGTGGCCCTGCGCGACGAACAGATCCAGCCATCCATCATTGTCATAGTCGATGAACTTTGCTCCCCAGCCAGAATGCTTTTGCGTCGCGCTAGCCACGCCGCTCGACCCTGATGAGTACTCGAACCCGCCTCGGATGTTGTGGAACAGAGCGTATCTCTGGTTGGCCAGCGCATTGATGAAAACATCCGGCCAGCCGTCGTGGTCATAGTCTCCTGCATCGGTCCCCATGCCTGCAAACGGCTTTCCGTCCTCGTCATACCCGATCCCTGCAATCAGGCCGGTCTCCTCGAATGTTCCGTCATGGCGGTTGCGAAATAACTGTTGAGCGGAAGAATCGTTGGCCACCAGAATGTCCGGCCATCCATCGCGATCGAAATCATTGATCACAACGCCGAGACCCTTCCCCGGACTCGCTGCAAAGCCTGCCTTGGCGGAGACGTCTGTGAAAGTGCCATCGCCGTTGTTGTGATAGAGAAGATGCGTAATCGGCTTGAAGTGATCGGGGTGACAATAGGCGCGATAGTTCTCGCGCTTCTCACCGCAATAAGGATTGTCTGCGAAACTCCAATTAAGATACCGCGCAACAATCAGGTCCAGCTTTCCGTCACGGTCGTAGTCCAGAAAGGCCGCACTGGCCGACCATCCTCCGCCTGCCACACCGGCCCGATCGGTGACATCGGTGAAGGTGCCGTCGCCGTTGTTGTGGTATAAAATGTTGCCATCCAAACCGGTGAGGTAAATATCGGATCGGCCGTCATTGTCGTAGTCCCCTACCGCCACACCCATGCCATAAGATTTGCCGGCGACGTTTGCGCGTTCGGTCACATCAGTGAACGTTCCGTCGGAGTTGTTGTGATAGAGGCGGTTCCAAAAGCGGCGGTCTGATTTGTCAGGGCGCTTACCTGGAGGCATTGGGTCTGAGATCGCCGCGCCATTCACGAAATACAGGTCCATCCGGCCGTCGCCGTCGTAGTCCAACATGGCGACGCCGCCAACCATTGATTCGGGAAGATATTTTTGGGAAGTCACGCTGGAAGCGGTTTGAAACTGAACTCCCGAATTTGCCGTGATATCGACGAAACCCGCCGGAGCAGGAGCACTGTACGTTAGAACGGCGCAGAGTGCGGCTACCGTGAGGAATGCCGCTGCGAAGAATCGATTCAAGCCACCCTCCCGTGTCGAGTATAACCGGAGTTCCACGGCACTGGTGCAAACCGGACCCGGGGTCAGCGATGATGGACAGATGCCGCCATTCGTACCGGTAGAGCAGCTGTTCAAAGGTCGGCACTTCGATCAGGAGATCGTGGTGTTGTGCCTCCGCTAGTAACTGAGCTTTAAGCTCATTTATCGGGATCTGGTCAGCCAGAAGGTCTAGTTGTGGGTGAAGGATTCTCAGAATCACGATACTGGATGGGTGCAGACCAGTATCTGGACTGCACCTTGAACTTAATCCAGCATCGCCGCAACTGCTGAGCCGATAGAGCTAGCCTTAATTCTCGCTGTTCTGTTCGATATCTCCGTTGGATCTGACTCGTCCGACGAAGGTGCCCCAGTTCGCCAATGCTGTCCGGCTCGGGACGGTGAGAGTGGTGCATTCGCGTGGGATGTACTCGCCCGCGAACCAGACGTCGTTGCCATCGGAGACTGCGGCCGAATAGTCGCCCCAGCGTGCGCTGCCGGTTCCGCCGAATGCCACGTAGCCGCTGAAGCCGTCCTCCGGTCCTTTGCCGAGTCCCGCGATGAAGACGCGAGATTGCCGGAACGAGGAGTCCGAGAGGGTCACGTAAGCAAGGCTTGGATATAAATCCGGGCCGGAAATGGTGAAGACCATTGCGCCCTGACCTCCGCTTGTGACTGCGATCGAGGGAAAATATAAGTCGTCCTTGGCGACCGCAACATAACCCTGGTCGATTACGGATGCTTTCAACTTGTTGTCGTCCCATTGCGGCCGGACGGCAAACCACGCGATGCCTGTGTGGTCCGCATTCCCGATCTTCAGCTTTGTATTGACAGCGCCGAATAAAGTGCCGCGCGCCAACACAACCTGATTCATCCGATCGTCATTGGTCTGAATCTGCTCGAGGCCCTCGCCCACGGCTGCGCCAAGCGGTATGGGTCCAGCCTTCTGGGTAGCAGCGTCGGGCTGACCATAAACCTCCGACCGGATCACGGTGAACTGAAGCGTGACCGCTGGTTTTGGGGTGTTGAGCGACCTCGTATTCGTAAGGGCCCAGGCCGCGATCCGGTTGTCGTAGACTTCGAAACCGGGGTTTCCGAATTGCAGAGCGCTGAGGTAGTATTCAACCCCGGCTCCATTTCCCTCGAACTCGACCTGGGAGTCCTCGCTAAAGTCCAACGCCGGTTGAAGCGCAGGCTGGATGGAGTACGACAGTCCACCGAAGGGCGTAAGCGCCGGCCCCGCGTTTATATGAACCTAAAAACGGCAGTTGACTGAAGTGCGACAATCGGAACCCTTTGGTAAAAAGGGACATGTCGTTTGATCACGTCACAGAATCGACTCACCCAAAGGGTGAAGTGGAAAAGACCGAATCATCGGTGGATTCGGGGGAGTGCTCGCTGGACACCTACGCGGGTAAACTGCATGTCCGGTGGGACGAATCGGCAGCAGTGACGGCCATGGGCCAGATGCCGGTCTTCATCGATTTCCTGAAAACCTCAGGCCTGTGGGACGGCTTACTGGCGGACTGCCCCTTGCGATACACAAGCCCCAATGCGCCGAGCCAGGTGGACATCCTCGGCACGTTGTTGATGAGCGTATTGGCTGGGCAATCTCGCTATGCCCACATCAACGCCTTACGCTGGGATGGAGTAAATCCGAAGCTACTGGGC
>JBBRNO010000019.1:0-73945 GCA_038230275.1 Bryobacterales bacterium | reverse complement strand
TTGGGTGACCTCCTCTGGGGTCGGTTCTGCGAAGGGGCAACTTCGCAATTCTCTGTTTTACCCCAATGTCTATGGGGTCCCCAAATGGTTCGCTATGCTTCCGCTTTCAAACGCGCACCCGCGAAGACGCATAGCTCAGGTCAAATATCATAGAAAAGGAGTATCTTCAAGCATGCAGCTTCCAGTCCAACAACACGCCGCGCAACTCGATGTCCTGTTGAACCGGGACGTGTTCCTGCGCAACTTGATTCGAGAGCTTTCCGGCACACTGGAAGACGTGGTCGGAATCAAGGAAGCCGCCGGTTTCATCAGCATCGTCGGCCAAAACGTGGGCGACCAGATGAACTCCGAATACAAGGCCGCATTCCATGTCTCGAAATTGAGCCAGGAGCAGGTGGGCGAAGTCCTGGTCGATCTCAAGCGAAGGATCCTCGGCGACTTCTATATCATTGAGGAAACTCCCGAAAAGATCGTCCTCGGCAACCGGGCTTGCCCGTTCGGGGAAAAAGTGATCGGCCGCACTTCCATGTGTATGATGACCTCCAACGTCTTCGGCGCTATCGCCGCGCAAAATCTGGACTATGCAAAGGTCGAGCTTCAAGAAACGATTGCCCAAGGTGACCCCGGCTGTCGCGTGGTCGTCTATCTCAAGCCGACCGAAGAATCGCAGGCGGCCGCAGGGCGCGAATATTTCCAAACCGAGCGTTAGAATATGAGTGCTGCCTTCCAGCAGTGCTTTAGCAACTTGCCGGAGGCGACGCTCCTGGTGTCTGCCCAAGGGCGGATTCTGGAAGCCAATTCCGCCGCCGTTGAAATGTTGCGAATTGGCGTGCCCCTGAAAGGGAACGTCCTCAGCGAGCTCGTGCTGGATGCGCCCGAGAAAACAAGTCGCTACCTTGAAGTATGCCGCCGCACTCGCGATCTGTCTCCGGGCTCGCTGACCTTCAAGAACGGCAAGCCGGACGGGATTGCCTGCCGGGTGGAAGGGGCGCTTTTCGAGGCTACGCCAGAGGGCGGACTGCTGATTCTCCGGTTGTCTTCCAAGGGAGAGGCGACCCGCGCCTTCCGAACGTTGAATGAACGGATCGACGCGCTCAACCGCGAAGTCACGGAGCGCAGACGGACGGAAGCCTTGCTTTATGCGCAGCAGGAATGGCTCCGCGCCACGCTTATCAGCATTGGAGACGCCGTCATCGCCACCGACGTCAACGCCAAAATCACTTTCCTCAATGAAGTCGCCGAGTCCCTCACTGGCTGGACTCAGGAGGAAGCCAAGGGGAAGCCGATCGATAAAATCTTCGTCATCACCAACGAGGAAACCGGGGCACCCGTCGAAAATCCCGTCCCTAAGGCGTTAAGGGAGGGCAGAGTGGTTGGCCTCGCCAACCACACCAACCTCACGGCGAAAGACGGAAGCCAAGTCCCAATCGACGACAGCGCCGCCCCCATTCGCGATGTTAATGGCAATGTAACCGGCGTGGTGCTTGTGTTCCGGAACATCGCCGAGCGCAAGCAAGCTGAGAAGGCAGGGCAGTTGTTGCGCGCAATTGTGGATTCCTCGGCTGACGCGATCATCAGCAAAAACCTGGACGGCACGATCACTAGTTGGAACAAGAGTGCCGAGCGCTTATTCGGCTATACGGCGGAGGAAATGGTCGGCAAGCCGGTGACGATTCTGATCCCGCCCGACCGGCTGGATGAAGAGCCGAAAATCATCGAGCGGTTGAAGGAGTCCATGCGTGTCGATTACATCGAGACGCGGAGAGTGAGAAAAGACGGTACAGAGCTCGATATTTCGCTGACGATTTCGCCGGTGCTCGACGCGAACGGCCGAATCATCGGCGCTTCCAAGATCGCTCGAGACATCACGGAGCGCAAGCGGATAGAAAAGCACCTGCATGACAGCGAGCGCCAACTCCGCTCAATGGTCGATTCCATCGATCAACTGGCGTGGATGGCCAACGCCGAGGGTTGGATTTACTGGTACAACAAGCGATGGTATGAGTACACCGGCGCCACGCCCGCTGAAATGGAAGGTTGGGGCTGGCAATCCGTTCATGACCCCAAGATTCTTCCGGAGGTCATGGAAAAGTGGTCCGAATCAATTCGCACGGGGCAGCCCTTCGACATGATTTTCCCCCTTAAGGGTGCTGACGGTGTTTTTCGACCTTTTCTGACTCGCATCAATCCTGTAAGCGATCACGACGGCAACGTCTGGAAGTGGTTTGGGACAAACACAGACATCGACGCCCTGAGTAGAGCGGAGGCAACGGCTCGGGAAAGCGAGGAACGTTTTCGCGCTCTGGCCGACAACATCCCCCAACTGGCATGGATCGCCGACGCCGGAACCGATGGCCAGGTCCACTGGTTCAACGAGAACTGGTTCCGTTACACCGGCACCACGCTCGAAGAGATGAGGGGCTCAGGGTGGCACACGGTTCACCATCCCGATCACGCTGAACGCGTCATCCAAAACTTTGCGCACCATGTTCAGGCAAACTTGGACTGGGAAGATACATTCCCGCTGCGCGGTCAAGATGGCAACTATCGCTGGTTCCTATCACGTATGAAGTGCATCCGCGACGAATCGGGGCAGGTCGCCCGAATCTTCGGCACCAACACCGACATCACCGAGCAGCGCGCCATGGAGCTTGAGCTGCGTCGCGCCAACCAGGACTTGGAATCGTTCGCCTACTCCGCGAGCCATGACCTGCAGGAGCCGCTGCGGATGATCGCCATCTATTCGCAAATGCTCGTGAACGGCTATAAGGATAAGCTCGAAGGCGAGGCGGAAATGTACGTCCGTATGATTACCGACGGAACCCGGCGGATGAGAGAACTGCTGGCCGATCTGCTGGCCTATACCGCGGTTGATGCCCAAGCAACCGATGATACGGAAACCATCGATCTCAATCTCATCTTCGAAGAAGTGATCAAGAACTCAAAGGTGGCGATTGAGGAGAGCGCGGCCATGGTCTCCAGCGATCCCCTGCCCATCATTTGCGGCCACCGGGCGCATTTCGTGCAACTCTTTCAAAACCTCATCAGTAACGGGATCAAGTACCGGTCCAAGCGTTCGCCGCGTATTCACGTTTCCGCCGAGCAGCAGAACGGAAGCTGGCGTTTCGCCGTAACCGACAATGGCATGGGCATTGCTCCTGAACATCATGAAAAGATCTTTGGTGTGTTTAAGCGGCTTCATGGCAAAACGATTCCTGGCACGGGCATCGGTCTTGCAATTTGCCAGAGGGTCGTTGAACGCTATCAAGGCCGCCTCTGGGTTGAGTCTGAATCGGACAAGGGCGCAACGTTTTTTTTCACGGTCCCGATTGGCAGCGAAGTCAGAAAAGTTTCGGCATGATCGCAGCTTCTAGAATATTCTGCCTCCTTGTGGTGGAAGACAACCCCGCCGGACGTCTATCTCCTCCAGCAGGCGCTCAAGCAAGCCGGGGTCAAGCATGAATTGAAAGTCATTGATGACGGGGCCGTGGAGTTGGGATTCGTCCGCAACCACACCAAGACAGAAATGGAAAACTTCGATCTGGCGATTCTCGATCTCAATCCGCCGACGAATAATGGCATCGAAGTGGTTGTCGTCCTGTCTTCGTCAGCCGTCCCCCTTTGAACGCAGTCAGGCGGAGCAGTTCGGGGTTGGTTGCGCGGTTCGGCACCAAGCCGCCGGACTTGGCCGATTCCCTTCTGATTGGCACCGTGTTGAAGGACGTGCTGCTAGGCAGCGAACGCCAGCCTGCGAGCGTCTGAACGGGATCGTCGAGATACTGGCCAGGTAACGAAAGCGGTTCAAGATCAGCTCTAGTCACGCTCAGTTCCCCGCCGTTCCGCCCAATTTGCTATGATGATTCCGATCTCTTTTGATTTGCGAGGGAATACGCTATGTCCCCTTCAACTTTTTCGTGCCGCGTCCTTTACGTGGAAGACAATCCGGCAGAGGCTCATCTGCTCTATTCCACTCTCAAAGATGGATCTGGGCCACCAGTTGAATTGACGGTGCTGGAAGACGGCGAAAAAGCTCTCCGGTTCTTCGACTCAAACCCGTTCCGGCCCGACGTGATCGTCTTGGATCTGAACATTCCCAGAATCGATGGGCTAACGGTATTGGCCACCTTGAAATCCGATCCCAATCTAAAATCCATTCCGGTGTTGGTATTCGCCTCGCCTGGTACCCCGAATTCAAAACGCGCAGATGCTCTCAAGGCCGATCTCTGTCTTGCCAAACCCTTTGATTTGGAGGGATACCGGCAACTGGGAGATGTGATCCGCGAATTGGCCCAGCCTCGGACTGAATCCGTAGCAGCCAGGTAAATGCTGGCGTGTGCCCCCGGCTTGACGATATGCTCTAACGCAGCAGTATGACGACGAAGACGATAAAGCCCTCTGAGCGGCAAGCTGTTATAGAAGAGCGCCGCAACTTAAAGATGGCGCGGTCAGCTCACGCTTATGTCCGGGGCAATTCCTTGAAATTCTGCGATTTGTTCGAATCAGTAGCCGGAAAGCAGCTACCCGAAGGGCCGTCCACATGGATTTGCGGCGACTGTCACGTCGGAAACCTCGGCCCTGAGGTTAATGTGACGGGCCGCGTCGAAATTGCCATTCGAGACCTCGATCAAACCGTTGTCGGCAACGGGAACCGCCGGGTTTTCAGAAGTTAGCGCGTCGAGTAGGGATAGCCCTCCCCTATTTGCGACTCCGTTTGGAGCCCGTCTTGTCAGAACTAAGGTGGATTGGCCGGGAAAATAGTGAATCTTCCTACAAGGCTAGCTGTAGATCTGTCTTTTCTCCTTCTTTCGTGACAAATTATTTACACACTTGGTACAAATAAACGAAGAGCATTCAGGTACCAGGGCCGGTAAGAGGCTACCCAAAAGGGGGAAAGTACTTCCGCCGTAGTTGCTAAGCAAATCCTTAGGAGAATCGCCTAAGACTCTTTTTTTCTTTCAATTTACGGACATCCCGAGTACAGTGAACCTCGAAGCTCTGGTGCGGTTTACCAAACCATTTGAGCTGGAATTCCAGATCGACGAGGGAGCCGTTAAATGAAAAACGGAATAAAGAAAATGAAACAACTGTCTTACAGATATAGCTTCGCGTTCGGTATCTTTCTCACGGCGTCATTTCTCACGCCGTATAGCTTTGGGCAGCACGATCCTGGCGTTCGCGGAGGAGCTCCGGGGGCCGGTGGAGCGGTCGCGCCGATTCAGGTTAACGAATTGGCGAGTTTTCAGGAAGGATTGTTCCGGATGACGGAGCTTGAGGCCACCTGCGACGGATGCTCCCAGGTTCCGGCCGGCACTCCCACCGGGCAGTCTCCGTTTCTTCAGACGATTACAAACTCGGCCGGACTTGGAGCGCGTTTTAACGGCGATCAGTGTATGGTCTGTCACAGCCAACCGTCAATCGGTGGATCGGGCGGCTTTCTGGTGCCGAATCCGAAGGCTTCGCCGGCGAATTTCCGCGCTCCCGAGAATCCCATGTTCGATCTGATTCCGCATCGCAACGGCGCGACTAACAAGATTCCTTCTTTTATTAAGCAGTACGGTCCAATCCGCGAATTGCGTCTTCTGCGCAAGCCCGACGGAACACCGGACGGCGGAGTACATCAAATATTCACCATCGTTGGCCGCACCGACGATTCGACAGTCCCGGGCTGCAACGCCACCGTGCTGCCGCAACCGGATTTCGATAAAGAAGTCCGGAACAAGAATGTCGCGTTCCGTATACCACTTCAAGAGTTTGGGCTCGGCTTGATCGATTCCATCCAGGATCAGGAAATCCTTAGGCGCTTCAACGCGACCGCCGCGCAACGAGCCCAACTTGGGATCACGGGCGTTCCGAATCGCAGCGGGAACGACGGCACCATCACCCGGTTTGGCTGGAAGGCGCAAAACAAATCGATCGTCATATTCTCCGGCGAAGCGTATAACGTCGAAATGGGCGTCACCAATGAGGCTTTTCCGCAGGCGGTTGAAGAGAACGACCTCTGCAACGGGCCGCGAAAGGCCCATCCGAACGACGTGATGCGCACGGATCCAAGCGACGCCGAGCTCGAAGGATTCAACAATCCGCTCCATATCAACGCGGACTGGTTTCAGTTCACTGTTATGATGCGCTTCCTGGACGGACCGAAGGCGGTGGCGTTTTCGCCCAGCGCGCAGCGCGGTCAGCAGTTGTTCGGATCTATCGGTTGCGCCGCGTGCCACACACCGCAGATGAACACTGCGCCGGTGATGAATTCCGCCGCTTTGCAGAACAAGGCGGTTAACCTCTACTCGGACTTGCTGATTCATCACATGGGCCCTGGCCTGGCCGATCACGTGACACAGGGCGGTGCATCTGGGGACATGTTCCGCACGACACCACTTTGGGGCCTCGGTCAGCGGATCTTCTTCATCCACGATGGCCGCACCAGCGACCTTCTGCAAGCGATTGCTTTCCACGCTTCCAGCTCATGCTCAGGCGGCGGGGACGACAACAATTCTGGTGGAGATAACCAGGACGGCAACGGTTCGTCTAGTACGAACCAAAACCCGAACTTCGGCTGTAGCAATCTCGCGACGGGCGCAACCTACGGCAATTCTGAAGCAAACTCCGTGATCGGGAAATTCAACGCGCTGTCTTCCGGCGACAAGCAATCCATTCTGGACTTTCTGCGATCCCTCTAGGAGATAGTCCGCGCTTGATGTGTTCCGCGGCCACCCGGCCGCGGAACCCTTGGCAAGGACACTTTTATCAATGTGGTATTCGGTTTTAATGTCGATTACTCTGCTGGCCGCGTCTGGCGCCAGCGCCGAGTTGCTTAAGTTTAAGAACGGAAGGTCGCTGGCTGGCGCGATCGTATCGATGGACGCAAGCGAGGTCCGCATGAAGCGTTGTGGACGTATTGAAGTTTATCAGCGCGCCGATGTCGAATCCATGAGCATCGAAGCGTCACCGGAAGACTGCACCATTCCGCCTCCCGTCCGTAAGCTGGATTTACCCGCCAACGCCAAGATCAGAGTCAAACTCCTGGACTTTATAGACAGCCTGCACGAACCTCCCGGAAAAGCTTTTCGGGCGACCGTGCTGGACCCTGTGGTTTCCGGCGGCACTACAGTCATTCGGAAGAGTGCCGGTCTGATGGTTCAATTGATACCGGACGGTGAAGGCGGTCAAACGCTCGACCTGGTGGGAGTCAATCTGGGCGTCGACGAGTGGGCGAGCTTTCAAAGCATGTCTTTGAAGGTGGTGCTTTCCGCGATAGGGGACGCGATTGATGGGCGCCAAAAAGCAGGGAGTGAACCGCCGCTCGAACCGATATTGCTCCAGGGCTCACGGGTCTATATTCCGTCATTCTCAGCAGTCACATTCACGTTGAAGACTCCCGTGCGGCTTGTGATCGCACCACCGATGCGGTGACGCGGGATTGAGCGCGGTAGATCATTGAGTAGATCCGCCGCTGCCTGGGCACCGGATCCGGCGTCAACGTAGACGGCCACGGATACCGCCGCCGTAACCCGAAGGCCGCTGCTCCAGACCACGGCCTGCCGTTGAAGCGTGACGCTTCCGGCGCGTTCCTTAAACGCCAGCGGAGTTCGGCAAGCGGCGTGTTTTCACAATCGATCGGGTGCGCGGAACTTGGTAACATCCCGCTCGTCGCCATAAGCCATCTCTTCAATAGGGGAACTGGCGGGCGCACCACCTGGATTTGTGCAACGCAACAGAACCTATCTGGCGCCGAGCGAGCAAGCGAAAGCGGCCGGGTCCTCGCCTACGGCTGTTTTATGGCGTAAAGGGGCGTATGGTACCAATTTCCGAAACAGGGACTTTACCCCCTCGTGGCTTCACCCTCGGGCTACGGAAGCCGGTCCCCGAACCAAGCGGCCGCCGCGAGACCGGGCTTGCTCACGCAATGTGATTCAAACTGGAAGGCTCGTAAATGTTCCGGCGCGTCGCCGACCACCGGTTGTGGACTGGACCGTGCGGGCGTCCTCTCGCCCCTTATTCACAGCCTTCGCGCCAGTTTCGCCAAGAACCCCGCACTCCCCAGTGACGTCACCGACCGGTGGCGTGACTGAAAGGACTATGACAAGCTCAAGTGATACCTCGAACCCGCGTTTGGAGACTTGCGTAGGGTCCGCCAGAGCATAAGGGTGCGCTTTTCGGTCGAGGCCTTTGGCGGACATTGAACCGTTCATTCAACGCTCAGGTCTATGCAAATGTCCGCGGAAACCAACTCTTTCGCGTGGCGTTCAGCGACGTCGCCAGCGTTGGGCATCAATATTACCGTCCGCAGGTCGCCGGGTATCTGGTGTGTGATCTGGTCCGTTTGTCCCAAAATCTGTTTTCCAAGCCAAACGCCCATCGAGGCGTTTCCCTGTTCCAGGAGCTTCATCTGCATGCGCCGGGCCGAGATTCGGCCCTTCACTTTTCCCCGTTCCATGACGGCGGCAAATTTCGGTTCAGTACGATGCCGCTCGGTCGTCCGCGTTGTTACGTTGAACCGGCGCGCGATCTCTTGCTCGGTACATTGAAGTGCGCTGAGCCTTTCCAACTCCGCGAGATCGATTTCCACTCTCGTGCCACGATTGGCCATGGACACACCTCCGTCGATGACGGTCGCCGTCTTATTTGAATGGTCCCGACAACCTCGTCTCTCTGTTCGCGCGAACCGCATATGAGCTGAGCGGTGGGCGCGATCTCGATTTGTTCACTCGACCAGGCAATCCGCACTCGCGGTCGCGTCAGGTGCAGTTGCTACAGGCACGCAGAGGCGTGCCAGGCGGGTTGATTCACGAAGTGGGCGGTTGCCGGGTGGGCACGGATGCCAAGGCGGGAGTGCTGCATTCATTTTGCCAGGCACATGATGCGGGGAATTTGTATGTGTTCGGCGGCGGGGCGTTGGTGACGTCCGGCGATACGAATCCGAGGTTGACGATAAGGGCAGTGACGGCGCGAGGCTGCGATCACTTGCTGGACGGGGCGAGGCGGGGTGAGGTTTGAATCCGCGGATGGCCGAGATTGCCGCGGGTGATGAGTATCAGGACGAGGGCCGTGGCGAGGCCGCAGAGCGCAAGCACTAGATCGAAGCGTAACGCCGTTGCCGGTTCGGCGGCGGTGAATAGACCGTTCAGGAATTTGGAGACGGTGTTGAAGACCGCATGCATCAGGATGGGCGCGATTACGCCGAAGCCCGCGAAATTGGCGCCGAGGCTCATGATGACAGATAAGCCGATCACAATCAGGAAGTAAATCCATACCGGGGAGCTTTCCCAGTTAGAGGTGAGGAAGAGCGGCAAATGCCACGCAGCCCACAAGAATCCAAGTAGCAATGAGGCCTTGAGCGGCCCGAATTGCGTTTGGAGTCTAGGGAGAGCATAGCCACGCCAACCCGGTTCTTCGCCGAGGGGACCGCCCAGCAGCGTGGAATAGTTGTACACGGCGAGGGAAGCCAGGATGCTCCAATTGAGTTTGCGTGGATCCGCCGTGGTCACTCCGGGAAGAAAGACGTAGGCGAAGACGATGAGTAGAATGCCAGCGGCTGATGCGATGAGGGTCCGGTACCATTTGGGGGAGAAGAGGAAGGCGCGATAGTTTCCGGTGGCGAGGCGATGGGTGACGAGGGCGCCTAGGGACGGCCCGAAGCTGGCGAGCACCGTGAATTGGATGGGGGCGCGGAAGAGGATCATATACAGGAAGACAAGCCAGGAAAACGTATAGGTGATGGCAAAAAAGGTTGGCAACGGATGAAGTTGCGCCATTCGCGTCAGGGTGCCGAAACCCGGCTGGATAGACATCGCGATTCTTCGAGTAGACCACACTTTTAGCGGGACCTGGCTCGGCGGAATGATAGAGTGAATTTTATGCAGCTACCGCGGCTTGTTCCGGTTCTTCAGCACTTTCCCAGTCGAAAGATTTCTGACGTGTCCGCGGCGGTGCGGCAGGAACTTGCGGCGTCACAGACGGGCGCCGGCCTGGCCACCGGCGCGCGAATTGCGATTGGAGCGGGCAGCCGCGGAGTGTCCAATATCGCGACCATCGTGCGGGCGGCGGTGGCGCACTTTCTTGAGATGGGTTTGAAGCCTTTTGTGATTCCAGCCATGGGTAGCCATGGCGGGGCCACGGCACAAGGGCAGCTGGATGTTCTGGCGCATTATGGCATTACGGAATCGTCGGTGGGTTGTCCGATTTTGAGTTCGCTGGACGTGGTGCCGCTGGGAACTACGGTCGAGGGCGTTGAAACCTATATTGATCGAAATGGTTTTGAGAGCGATGGGGTCTTCCTGATCAACCGGGTGAAATGGCACACCACCTTCGACGCGCCGGTGGAGAGCGGGCTGTTGAAGATGGCTTCCATTGGGCTGGGTAAGCTGCAGGGCGCCACAAACTATCACCGGCACGGGGTTCGGCTTGGACTTGGCGAGGCCATCCGGTCTGGCGGGCGTCATGTGCTGGCTTCCGGGAAAATACTGGGCGGCTTGGCGGTGCTGGAAGACGCGCATCACGATACCGCGAAGGTGACTGCGGTGACCGCGGCGCAGTTGGAGCAGGAAGAGGAAAAGTTGCTGGCGCTGACACGGTCCTGGATGGCGCGGATTTTATTCGACGAAGTAGACATTCTGATGGTGGAAGAGATGGGCAAGCACATCAGCGGTGTTGGCATGGACAGCAAGGTGATCAACCGGCATCCTTGGGGCGGAGTGAATCCGTGGCCGTGGGCGCCGCGCATTCTGCGGGTTTACGCGCGCGATTTGAGCCCGTTGTCGTATGGGAATGCGATGGGGATTGGGCTGACGGATATGATTGCCGAGCGGCTGTTTGAGAAAATCGACTGGAACGTGACGAGAGTGAATGCGATGGCCGCATCGAATCTGTTTGCGGTGAAGACGCCGTTGCGCGCGGGCAGTGACCTGGAGGCGTTGGAATTGATTTCCAAGACTGTAGGCCGGGCTGATTCGAGTGAGGTCACGTGTGTTTGGATTCGCAATACGCTGGAGCTTTCGCACATTGTGGTGACCGAGAATCTGCTGCCGGCCATGCACGGGCGGACGGATATGGAAGCCGTGGGACCGGCCTGCGAATGGGAGTTCGACGGCGCGGGAAATTTGGTTGGCGGATTTGATCGCGTGGCTGCGGCTGTGTTGAGCTCTTATTGACTGTCAGGCGTGGTCTGTGTCGTGACGATTGGCATTCGCACACAGAAGCCGGCGGCGCGGTCAAAGAGTGTTACCGTTAGCGCGGATTCGAATTGCGCGGGGCGAAAATGGTAGTTTTCGAACTGGCGTAGAAACGGCTGAATTCCGCAATTTGAAACGTAGCATTCGCGCTTTCCTTGTTTGGGGCACTTACCGAAGATACACACGGAGCCACGGTAGCGGCTAAGTGGAACGTCAAATAGGTGGACGTCCACCTGATGATGCGCGATGCCGCCATAGGGGCGTCGTGCAAAGACCGAAGCCCGCGGTGGATCGGCTTTCTAGAGATCCTTGAGCCGGTCAAGGCGCGCGGCCCCGATGGCGAGATCCAGATCGGCGCACTCGTGCAGAATTCCGATGCGGTTGCGGCGGAACTGGCGGAACCTGGGCAGTTCCAAATTGAGCGGTGCGGCTATTGCGCCGAAATCGGCGCCCTACCGCAATTGATTGCGCGCCCCATCGAAAAAGACACTGCCGGCGCAAATCAATATCACACGATTTGGAGTCGTCCGGGCGGTTGGTTCAAAGGCGGTTCCGGCGCCTAGAATGGGAAGCCTAGAACGGGACGTCGTCGTCGGAGATGCCGGGATCGAAACTGGCTTCCTGTGGCGCGGCTGCTTTTGGACGCTGCTGCTGGGCGCTGCGCGGCATTGAGACCGGGCCTGCGCTGTATTCGTCGGAGCCGCCCATGCCGGCACCACCACCTTCGGCGCCCCCGCGGCCGCCAAGAAGAATGACGTCCAAGGCTACTACCTCAGTGATGTACTTTTTCACGCCATCTTTGTCGTCATAACTGCGGCTGCTGAGGCGGCCTTCGACGTACACCTGTTTCCCCTTGGTGAGATAGGGCGCCAGGTTTTCAGACTTCCAGAGAACGACATTGGACCAGTCGGTCTCCTCTTTCCAATCCCCGGTTTGCTGGTCTTTCCAGCGGCGGCCGGTGGCTATGGAGAATGTAGTCTTGGCCACGCCGGAGGGCGTGAACTTTGTCTCGGCGTCTTTACCAAGATTGCCGACGAGAATCACTTTGTTAACACTACGAGATGCCATAATCTATTGAAATGTATCACACCGGCAAAAGTCTACCCTATAGCCGCTTGCGCTTCCTGCCGAATGTACGATAATCATGTTACGGCTTCGTGCAAGCGGGCGTGATGCGAAGTTGAAAATCTAGCTGGCTATTTCGGAGCGATGAGCCGATGCAAGCACTCAGGTGCGACTGCCGATCTCTTCTTACCTTATATTCACTGTTCCTCTGCCCTTCCCTGCCTCTTTCCGCACAACTTGCCTTGACCGGTTCCGGACCTGGAACCGCGGTGCGTATTTTTAACACTGACATGGCCGTGCTGGAAGCGGGCGAACCGCGCAAAGATCTTCCCTGCTCGGTTATCAATAACAAACCGGTACTCGGTTTTGACCTGCGCCATCACGCTGGATATGAAGTGAGCGTGCCGCTGAGGGAGTTGGCTGGTTCGGAGAATCTGCTGACAATCCTATTTCGGGTGAGCACGGAAGATCATCGCGATGAGCCGCTCTATTTCACCCAGCGCATCCGCGTGCCGGTGATTGAAGAAGACGCCAAAGGCGATGCTTTCCTGCAGGGGACCTTCGATGTGGGAGAAGGCAAGTACCACGTGGATTGGCTGATGCGCGACCGGGCGGAGCGTGTCTGCTCATCCTATTGGGACATGGAGGCAGTGCTGCCGCCCAAGGATAAGGAAATTGGCCTGGTGATGGCGGCGGGCTCCATTCAGCCCGCGGACCGTGAACAATTCAAAGAAGAGCCGCCGGTGATGCGGAAACAGGATGAGCCGCCGCTGAACATCAAGGTGCTGATTAATTTCGCGCCGCAGAACTCCCATTCGGCTACTCTGCAGCCCTTGGACACGAGCGCGCTGGTGTCTATTCTGCGCAGCATTGCGCGGGAGCCTCGAATCGGGAAGTTCACGGTGATAGCGTTTAACTTGCAAGAGCAAAAAGTGGTGTATCGGGCCGAGAACGCCGAGCGGATTGACTTTCCGGCACTGGGAGAATCGCTCTCGGCGTTGAATTTGGGGACGGTGGATTTGAAACGGCTCAGTCAAAAGCATGGGGACACGGAGTTCCTGACGGATTTGATCCGGCGGGAGATCACGTCGGCCAGCGATACAATCGATGCGGTGGTGTTCGCCGGTCCGAAGGCGATGTTGGAAGAGAACGTACCGCAGGAATCACTGAAGGAAATTGGAAGCCTGAACTATCCGGTCTTTTACATGAACTACAATTTGTACCCGCAGGCAGTTCCTTGGAACGATTCGATAGGCAAGGCCGTCAAATTTTTGAAGGGTTATGAATATACCATCAGCAGGCCTCGCGATTTGTGGTTTGCCGTGTCTGAGATGGTGACGCGCATAGTAAAATTGAAGCACGTACGCCGCGCAGGGGCGACACCGTCAGAATAGACGTAAGAACAAACATGCGATTGAACATGCTTAGGATGGTTGGTTTACTTGCTCTAGCGAGCCTGCGGTGCGTGGCGCAACAGCCATACTCGCGGCACGTTCGGGACTATTCGAATAGTCTTGCTCCCTACGTTTCTTCGCCGCAACTAATTGTGGACAAGATGCTAGAGGCGGCGCAGATCAAGCCAGGCGAAACGCTCTACGATCTTGGGTGTGGAGATGGGCGGATTCTGTTTACAGCCGCGGAGCGATATAGGGCCAAAGCGGTTGGCGTGGAGATTTCCGAAAGCCTGGTGAAGACGGTGAACGACACCATCCGGCGAAAGAACTTGCAGGATCAGGTGCAAGTGATCCATGGAAACCTGTTAAACGTGAATTTGGCATCCGCGGACGTGGTGATCATTTACCTGGAAACTGGATCGAACGATCTTTTGCGGCCTAATTTGGAGCGGGACTTACGGCGGGGTTCGCGCGTGGTTTCGCACGATTTTATGGTACCGGGTTGGAAGGCGTCCCGCGTGGAAACGCTGGACGCCTTCAAACGACCCCATGTTATCTACGTCTACGACATGCCACAAAAGGTCAAGAAGTAGTTAAAACTCCTTGAAATCGTCGTCCATTGGGAATGTATCCCTTTCGGCGCCAACCGCAGCCATTGCCGAAGAGTCTGCCTTCTTCCTGGTTGAAGAAACCGCGTTGCCGAGAGCCACTAGGGCCGCTGGTGTAGCCTTCGCTTTAGTGAAGTTTTTGTGGCGGGGGGCCGGCCGTGTGGCGGCGCGACCAGGTGTTGGCCGGTTGAAGTTCTGGGCATGATCTTCATGATCGTTGCCATCAACCATGGCCCGCAAGCGGTTCACCACACCCATCATGGCCTTGGCCTGACCGCTCATCTCTTCCCCAGCGGCAGCGCTCTGCTCCGCGTTGGCGGCTGCCTGCTGCGTTACGTGCTCCATCTGGTTGATTGCATTGGCGATCTGCTCCGACCCGCGAGCCTGCTCAATACTACTGACGTTCACGTCGTCCACAAGAGTCTTCACTTTTTGAGCACTGCCTGTGATGGAACGGATTGCTTCCTCCACTTTGCCGAGTTTCGTGTTGCCTTCGCTTGAACGGCTGATGGATTCTTCAATCAGGGCGGCGGTGTCCTTTGCCGCCTGTGCGCTGCGCTGCGCCAGGTTGCGGACTTCTTCCGCTACTACGGCAAAGCCCATTCCGGCCTCACCGGCGCGGGCTGCCTCGACGGCGGCATTCAGGGCAAGAATATTGGTCTGGAACGCGATTTCGTCGATTACCTTAATGATCTTTGAGATCTTATCGCTGGAGGTAGTGATCTCGCGCATGGAGATCACCATCTCGGCTAGAGTCGCGTTTGCGTCCAGGACCCGGCTGTCGACGATCGCCATCAAGGTAGCGGCCTCATGAGAACTATCTGCATTTTTCTTTGTCATCGCAGCCATTTCCTGACTGGAGGCAGAAGTCTCCTCCAGCGAGGCAGCCTGTTCTGAAGTACCCTGGGCCAAAGACTGGCTCCCGCTGGAAATCTGGGCGGCGGCACTGGTTACCTGTTCGGCGCTGCGGCCAAGTTCGTCCACCGCCAGGCTGAGATCTGAATTGGTACTCCTCATAATATAGAAGCCTGTGCCAGCGCCGGAAGCGATCGCCAGCAGCAGGACGGTCAAGATCCAAAGGCGGCCGGACGCAGCCGATTTCGTGGCGGCGGCAGCATCGGCATCGGCCAACGCTTTTTCTGAATCTGCGACCTCTAAGAAGAACTTCGCTCTTCCGGTGGAGGGTGGACCGCCTTCGTTAGTCCAAATTGCCAGTGCCTCTTTGGTTTTCGAGGCCCGGCTCAGGGGGAGGATCTTCGTCCAGATTTGCGCGATACTTTCGTTATACGCCAGCAGCCTGGAAATATGCTCTCGATCACTGGCAGCGGTGTTGATCTTCTCAAATGCCTTGATTGCTTCCGCCAGCTTATTGGTGTTGTCGGTATAACTTGACTCAAACGCGGCCATCTGGGCCGTGTTGCTAGATGCTATATGCGATAGAATTGCCACCTTCTGCTCTTTGGAGAAGCCCGTAAGTTTGTCCACCAAATAGACGCTTGGCAGGGACCGCGCGGCAATATTGTCCACCCCTTCGGCGACGGCCGCAAGCTTCATCAGGGCGACCAGGCCGAGTACACCGGTTAGCGCTACCATGGCTCCGAATCCCAGCAAGAGCTTCTTCCCAATTGTCATTGATTTCACGTTCGCAATCTCCTTTCGAGCTACTCAAACGGCCCGCCTATGTAACTAATCGGAGCAGATCGCGGTTCTGTGAATGAGAAAATGCTTCGCGGAGGGCGTAACGCGCTTGCTAATCTAAGGGTTATGCCTGAATTCGATTTGGTGGGCGTTGGGCTCAATGCCACCGACACACTGCTGATTCTGCCCCACTTCCCCGCCTATGCCGGCAAAGTTCCGTTCACGAAAGAAATTCTGAGCCCAGGCGGGCAAGTGGCCAGCGCGATGGTGACGTGCGCACGGTTGGGCATGGGCGTTAAGTACATTGGGACCGTGGGCGACGATGAACGGGGCCGCATCCAAATGGAGAGCCTGCTGGATTCGGGGATTAATCTGGATCACGTTCAGATTCGTACCGGCTGTGCCAATCAGACAGCCTATATCCTTATCGATCAGACTACGGGAGAGCGTACGGTGCTTTGGAGCCGGCCGGAGTGCTTGCGGCTGAATCCGGAGGAAATCACTCCTGAGCAGATCACCTGCGCGCGCATGCTCCATATCGACGGGCACGATACGGCGGCGGTGGGGCGGGCGGCGCAGATTGCGCACGGGGCTGGCATTCCGGTGACGGTGGATGTCGACACGATTTATCATGGCTTCGATAAAGTGCTGCCGTATGTGGATTACCTGGTGGCATCTTCTGAATTCCCGGTGCAGTGGACGAACGAACGCGATCCGTTCAAGGCGCTGGAGCGGTTGCAGGAAGAGTATGGAATGAAGGTGGCGGCGATGACCCTGGGAGCGCACGGCGCGCTGGCGCGGGTGGACGGGCGGTTCGTGTACTCACCCGCTTTTGTGGTGAATTGCGTGGATACGACGGGGGCGGGCGACGTGTTTCACGGAGCCTTTTGTTATGCTGTTTTACAAGGCCTGCCCATGAACGAGATTCTGGATCTATCAAACGCAATGGCGGCGCTGAATTGTACAGCATTGGGCGCCCGGGGCGGCATTAAGAGCCTGGCTGACGCACGGGCGCTGATGGGGCGGGCCGAGCGCCGCGTGCAGCGCGAATTCGAAGAGCACGCCAACCTCGGCTGAGCTCATGATTCCACTACGGGACACGCAGCCGAGCCACTCAACGCCGATCGCCACAGTGGTCATCATTTCGTTAAACGTGCTGGTTTTTCTATTCCAGGTTTCGTTGGGCGATTACGAGCGGAACCACTTCATTGCAAGCTTCGGGATTGTGCCTGAGCGCTTGCATTATTCTTCCATTCTGACGTCGATGTTCCTGCACGGAGGATGGATTCATCTGATCGGAAACATGTGGTTTCTGTGGATCTACGGCGACAACGTGGAAGACGTTCTGGGGCACGGAAGATTTGCTCTATTCTATCTGCTGTGCGGGATTGCGGCGGCGGTGGTACACATTCTGCTGAATGCAGATTCTCGGGTCCCCACCATAGGCGCGAGCGGGGCGATCGCCGGGGTGATGGGCGCCTACCTGGTAAAGTTTCCGCATTCCAAGATTCTTACGCTGGTGCCGATTTTCGTATTCTTTACCACGGTGGAAGTGCCGGCGGTGTTTATGTTGATCTACTGGTTCGCGATTCAAATCTTCAGCGGCGTGGGTTCCATCGGATACTCCAATGTAACTAAGGGTGGAGTGGCGTGGTTCGCTCATATCGGCGGCTTTCTGGCCGGGATGCTGCTGGTCTACCTGCTGGGATCGAGAGATCGATTCCGCAACCGGAGGGATTACCGATGGTAGACATTCTGGCGATTGCGGCCCATCCGGACGATGTGGAGCAGACCTGCGGCGGCACGCTGATGCGCATGCAGGAGATGGCCTACCGGACGGGCGTGCTGGATCTGACGGCAGGCGAGATGGGAAGCAGGGGAAGTCCGGAGATTCGGTTGCGGGAAGCGGAGGCGGCCGGGGCCCGGATGAGACTGGCGTACCGCGGAAATATGCACTTTCCCGATGCACGGCTGGAAAATACGCTGGCGGCGCGGATGGCGCTGGCCCAGCAGATCCGGCTGCACAAACCGCGAGTGGTGATTCTGCCGTATTGGGAGGCGCGCCATCCCGACCATTACCGTGCGGGAGAGATGGGGTTTGAGGCTTGTTTTCTGGCTGGTTTGAAGAAATTGGACGAACATTCCGAGGCGCATCGTCCGTTTAAGGTGCTGTATTCATCGTTGTATGCGAACGTCACGCCGTCGTTCGTGGTGGACATCAGCGCCTACTTCGAACGGCGGATGGCGGCGTTGCTGTGCTACGAATCGCAATACGGCGTGAGTGCCGAAGCCGCGGGTTTGTTTCCACAGGCGCAGGAAATCCATGATCGCCACGCGGCGATTGCACGGTTTTACGGGAATTTGATCGGCGTCAAGTACGGCGAACCGTTCGTGGTGAAAGAGACGATGCGCGTGGACGATGTGGTGGCGATGGGTGTGCGCAGTTTCTAGTTCTGGCGCTTGCCTGCCGCTTGTCAGAGGCCGAGATCAGTCCTGATCGATGGGTGTGACCGGATCGATGAAGGGCCAGCAGAAAATGCCCAGGACATACATTCCGACCATCGAGTAGAGGAACATGTTCCAATCGCCGCCGGTCGATTTCAGAATAATGCCGCCAACCGAAGGCGCCACAAAGCCGGCCAGGTTGCCCATCATATTCATGGAGCCAGCCATGGTGCCCGCGTATTTGCCGCCGATGTCCATACAGGCCGCCCAGGCGCCGGGCATGACCAGATCATTGCAAAAGCTGGCGAAGCCCATCATCAGCATGGCGTAGGTGGGGTTTTCGGTGTGAATGGCGAGATACAGCAGCACGGCCGCGCCTGAAAATCCGATGCAAGCGAGCAGTCGCCGCGCAGTGGCCACGCTACCGGTCCAAATGGCGACCCTAGCCGAAATGAAACCACAGATGAGGGCCCCGAGGCCACCGAAGAAGAGCGGCAGGATGGCGAGTTTGGCACTTTCGCCGGGTGAAAGATGGCGGTTCTCCTGCAGGTACGTGGGGAGCCAGGTGATGTAGAAATACCACGGATAGGAGAGGAAAAAATACTGCGCCCACAGCAGCCAAACCGTTCGAGACGTGGTGAGTTTTCCCCAGGGCACGTTGCCGTGACCGGATTCGGCCATCTTGGCATTTTCCGCAAGCAATTCCAGTTCGGCCTCGTTCACATTCTTGTTGTCTTTCGGATTGTCGCGGAACCAGGCGTAGAAAAACGCGGCCCAAACGAAGCCTAATGCCCCAAACAAGACGAAGGCTCCGCGCCACGACAAGTATCTGAAAACCAGGATCACCAGCGGCGGGGTGAAGGCTCCTCCCCAACGTGCGAACGTCCACATGATGCCTTGCGCGCGGACCCGCTCTACTTTTGGAAGCCAGGTGCTGAAGGCTTTGGTCAGGTTTGGAAAACATCCCGCCTCGCCCGCACCGAACAGAAAGCGAGCGACGGCCATCGATGTGAAGTTCCACATAAATCCGGTGACGGCGGTGAATACCGACCACCAGATCACGATGCGCATGAGGACTTTACGCGGCCCCATCCAATCGCCCATCCATCCGCCTGGAATTTCGAATAGTGCGTAGGCTACGGCGAAGGAGGAGAAGATGTAGCCCATCTGCTGTTTGTCCAGGCCGAGATCTTTGGAGATGACCGGCGCGGCCTGGGAGATACAGACGCGATCGATGTAGGAAAGAATAGCCAGAGTGACGGCAAACACCACCACCCAGTAGCGGGTGCGCGTTGGCGTCTGTGCGTTCGTTGGGATCGTTCGTGTGATTGGGGTCGCCATGCGAAGGATCATCACATCACGGAATGGCGGAAGTTGCAAGTTCTTCCGCCGGATTGAGCGCAAGCCTGCGTGCTATTTTTTGACCATCGCCGGGTAGTACTTCTTTAGTTTGGCCAACTTTGGGCGGTAGTTGACAACCACGTAGGGGTGGTCCGGATTATTCCGGATGAAGTCCTGATGGTATTCCTCGGCCGGGTAGAACTTCACCAAGGGAACGATTTCGGTGACGATTGGCTTGGTGAAAAACTTGGCTTCGTCGAGTTGCTTGATGTAGGATTCGGCGATGCTCTTCTGCTCCGGCGTTTTATAGAAGATGGCGGAGCGGTATTGGCGGCCGTGGTCTGGACCCTGATAATCCTTGGTGGTGGGATCATGGGCGACGCTGAAGAACACTTTCAGGATCTCGCCGTAAGAAATCTTAGAGGGGTCGAAGGTGATTTCAATGGATTCGGCGTGGTTGGTTTTGCCGGAGCCTACAACTTGATAAATCGCGTCTTTTGCTTCGCCGCCGGAATAGCCGGAAATCACCTGGTTGACGTCGGTTAGCTGTTCGAAGATTCCTTCCGTACACCAGAAGCAACCGCCGGCCAGCACGGCGATCTGCTTGCCCTTGGTTGGCGCGTGCTGAACACCGGTGGAAGGGTCCGGGATCCCTTCCGAACCGCTGGCCATACCGATGGCGATTAGTGCCGATAGGGCAGCTAAGGCGAATCCTCTATAAAGGCGTTGACTCATGAATTATTTTCCTTTGCTTAACTTGCGGAAGTATTCGGCCACGGCGTCACCGTAACCTGTGGGAACACGCTCGGTTGCACTGCTGCGGACCTGGCCAGACTGTTGATTCTCCAGTTTGCGGCGAAGTTGCAACTCCACTTGTTCGAGGTTCGGCAGAATCTGCGTGCGCAGTTGCTCGAGGAGCGCCGGGTTGCCGGGGGCGAGCACCGGGTCGATCTTCTGCATGTCGCGAATCAATTCCATCACGTCGCGTTCGGCATCGGGGTTGTCGCGGAGCGATTGGCGGAGTTGCGAGAGGTCCCGCATGCCTTCGCGATAGGCGCGCTCGACATCACCTCCGGTCTGGGTGGCATCCTGGCCGGAAAATTCGTGGGTGCGATAAATGCCGCCGCCTCCATTATTGGCGCCGCCGCGGTTCTGGCCTTGACTGAACTGCCCTCCCTGACCACCTTGCTGGCCGGATTGGGCTTGCTGTTGGCCTTGGCCTTGTCCTTGGCCTTGCTGCTGGCCTTGGCCTTGTTCACCTTGACCTTGCTGCTGGCCTTGGCCTGGTTGTCCCTGGCCTTGCTGTCCTTGTTGACCTTGGCCCTGTTGTCCGTTCTTGCCTTGCTGTTGACCCTGGCCCTGTTGCCCCTGTCCTTGCTGACCCTGTCCCTGCTTGCCTTGCTGCTGTCCTTGTCCTTGTTGCCCCTGGCCTTGCTTGCCTTGCTGCTGTCCCTGTCCCTGCTTACCCTGGCCTTGTTGGCCCTGCTGCTGGCCTTGACCATTGCGATTACCGCGGGCCAGCTGCTCGAGTTGGCCACGGAGTTTCTCCACTCGCGCCAGCGCCTTCTCCGTCTCCGTGTCGGGCGCGCCGCTGCCGGGACCAAGTGCCGATTGCGCTTCTTTTACGCGATCGCGAAGTTTGTTGAGACCATCGGTCACCGGGGCCTCGCGCGGGCCGAGGTAGGAACCGTAGCCGTTTCGAATGGCTTCGCCGCCGTATTTCATGCGCAGTCCAAGTTCGTTCTGCTGCGCCTCGCCTAGGGCGTCACGCAACTTGTTGGACGCCGGACGCTGGCCGCTGGCTAGGTTCCGAATGGCATTCTGCATTTCCTTTTCCAGTTGGCTCAGTTCCTTCGCCATCGCGTCTTTCTCGCCTGCGAGAGCTTCGTTCTGCTGCCTGCTCTGGCCAGGCTGCACGCCACCGTTGCTGTTGGGAAACGCCTTCTTCAATTTGTCTACAAACTCGTTCTGCTGTTGTGCCAGCTTTTCGGAACGCCGAACGAGATCACTCATCTCCTGACCGGATTCTTGCTGGCGGAGGCCTGAGAGTTGGTCGCGCGCTTCTTGTAGGCGGTCCGCGGCGCGACGGGCTTCCGCCGAGCCTTGTTGGGGCTGGTCGCTCTGATTGCCTGCTGCCTTTCGCATGTCATCGGTGGCGCGGGTGAGTTGATCGATGGCACGCTGCAGCCGCTGGTCATTTTGGCCGCTGTTGCGCTGTTGTTGTTGTTGTTGTTGTTGTTGTTGTTGCTGTTGTTGCTGCTGCGAGGAGTTAGCACTCTGCTGCCCTTGCTGCCCCTGTTGGCCCTGCTGCCCTTGTTGGCCCTGCTGCCCTTGTTGGCCTTGCTGCCCCTGTTGGCCCTGCTGGCCTTGTTGCCCCTGTTGTCCTTGTTGACCCTGTTGGCTCTTGGCCATCTCCTCCATCTTCTTCTTTAACTCTTCGGCTTCGCGGCGGAGCATTTCCTGCTGCCAGCGCTGCTGGCTCATCTGATTCTTCTGCTCTTTCTGTTGTGCCAGTTCCTGCTGTCTGCGTGCCAGTTGTTCCAGCTTCTGCAGGGCCTCGTCGATTTCCTTGGCGCGCTGCTCAGCCGATGCGGTCTGCTGGCCGCTCTCATACTGATTCTTCTCCGTATCGAGTTCCAGGTCGAAGAGATTTTCCAGGTCGCGGCCGGCGCCGCCTCCGCCGCCGCCACCCTTATTGCCGAAGGCTACCTGGATCTGGCGGAACGTCGCCTCCGCACGCAACAAATACTGCAAAGCCTTCTGTTCCGGAGCGAGTGCGTCATTCCACGACAGCCCCTTCAACTTCTCAGTCGCCTTGCCCATCGCCTCGGCAGCGAGGGTCATATCCTTTGAAAAAGACTGAAACTCCTGCGTGGTGCCGGAGAGCTCGCGTCTTTTCATACGCTGTGCCAATGAAGTGGTTTGCGCCTGCAACTTGGTTTGCACATCAGAAAGGAACTTGGCGTTTTCGGCGGCCTTGGCCTTCTCCGATTTCCTGTCGCGAACCTGGTTGAAGGTCGCCGCGATGATCTCCTTCTGGCGTTGGGATATTTTGTTGTCGTCCTGCTGCTCGCCACCGCCACCACCGCCGCCTTCCTGCTGGGATTGTGAGTATTCCTTTTCAAACGGCTGTGCTTCAATGAAAGCCATGTCGGATTGCGATGTACTGAGGGCGTCCTTGGCCGTGGCATAGACGCTGACTAGATCGCCAGGGATCAACTTGAAATCCTCCAGCGCGATCATGGTCTCACCAGTGGATTTCTTGACACCCTTCTTATTCAGCAGGGAAACTACTTTTTCATCGCCGCCGTTCACGGAATAATGGAGGTCCACGCTGTTCAAACCGAAGTCGTCTTCCGCTTCCACGGCAAGGGTAACCTCTTCGAGGGGGTTCACCTTGGCGTCGCGGCCGGGGCGGACAATCTTCACCACTGGCGGTGTTTCCTTCTGCGCTTCGATAAAGAAATCCTCGGTCAGCCGGATGTCTTCGCCCTTTTCCACGGCGGAGATGTGGTACATGCCATCCTTCTTAACCGGAACTTTCGCGTGCAGCCAATTCCCTTCCCCGGCCGTGAAGCCGATGCGCGTCTCATCGTCAATGAGGAGCACGCCTTTGCTCAAGGGCTTATCGGTAAGGATGGCTACGTCTGCTTCACTGCCTTCCACGGCGCGGATGTCGCCGCCGGCTTCCTGCACCACATCCTTTATTCCTGCCCAGCTTGGATAGTGATACGTGACGCGCATTTTCTTCACGCCGGGCAAATCAATGGCGGTGATGGTAAAAGTGCCGGAACGGACGCCGCTGGATTCGACGTAATACTCGACTGTATCGGGGAGTCCGGCGAAGAGGAATTCGTGTTTGGATCCGCCGGGCTGGGGCTGCATCACCGCTTCTTCCCACTTGGTTGCGCCACGATACTTGGCGTAGAAATTCACATGCATCGATTGAAAACCCACCAGCTGGGCGGAGATCAATTGGTCCGACTTGCGGCGGACGGTGCGATTGCCCGGGGTGACTTGAATCTCATAGAAGGCCTTCATGCCTTCCTTCGGCGTTCCCGCCCACAGCAGCGCGGCACCGTGCCCCATGAAGCCGGGGCCGGATAGAATCAACCAGACGAGAGTAATGGCGGCGGCAGCGGCGGCGGAGAGCGAGCCAAAAATCCAACCGTCAGTGACGATGCTCCTTGGCGCGGCGTGCCGGGCGACGGACATGGTGTCGGCGGCTAGCAGTTCCAGAAACGGATCGTTCGACGTCTGCTTCTCAGCAAACGTGAGCAGGCGTTCATTGAAGGCCGGAACGGACTGCTCCGCGCGGCGGGCCGCCCAGCCGCGGTTGAGCCGCATGAACGGAATGACCAGGCCGAAGCCGATGGCGAGAGCCAGAGCGAGGAACAGACAGAGCCGCGCCGTGGTGAGGCTGGCCGGGGAGAAGGCGAACGCGTTGATGATCAGCACCAGGACCACGGTGGCAATCAGCGCGGCTAGCGCGGTACATGCAATTCCGCGGGAGATGGCATTCCAGCGAAGCCGCGATTCCAGTTCCCGCAGGTACACATTCACTTGATCGAGGGGATTCAAGCTGCCTCCTTCCGGACCATAGGTTGATTTTCCGCTACCAGGTAGCGGCTTGCAAATAGCGATTCAAACAGAGAGACGATCAATAGGGCCAGGGCGAAATACCACCACAGGCTCCAGGGTGCCGTGCGTGGGGTGCCGGGCCCGCCGGGGCCATTTTGTTGATCCGCGCCCATGCCCATATTTTGCCAGAGCGCGAGGGTCTCTTTGGGAATGACGGTGAGATCGGATTCGCGGCGGTCCGCGTGAACGGCGATGAGTTCGTGACGGCCATTGGCGCGGCGGACTTCAAAGAAGCCTTCGCGGGGCAGACGGAAATTCTGGGCCGAGGTGGATTCGGTGAGAGACAAGGCGCGCTTGCCATCCGGGTCCAGCACTTCCACCGACGTGCCCTGATCTTTGCTAGTGCGGAGTTCAAGATAAGAATCGACGGCGATGTCGGCTGCGGATTTTTCCACGCCGCTCAGGTAGTACGCGGACTGCTCGATGAATGGCACGAAGGAAGTGTGCAGCGGAAAATCGTTGGCGATATTGTCAAAGGTGGACGCGAAGACCAGCGCGCGGCCTTCGCCGATCTTCTTTTCCAAGATGAGCGGCGTCTGGTCTGTTAGCTTGGCGAGAACGCGCGACTTGCCGGGGACGACCTGAATGGTCTGATAGAACTTCACGCCATCGAAGCTGTTGGTGCGGCTGAGGGCCGGGTGCGAGAGATCCACCGAGGTGGCGCCCTGAAAGCGATCTGTATTGCGCGAGGACATGCGCGATTCGGCGATGGCTTCGTCAAAGATGGGCACACGGGGCTTGGTTGCGGAGGCGGAACCGAGCGCGATGAGAACAGAGCCGCCGGCTTTCACGTATTTCTTTAAGCTATCTTCAAATTCACCGGGCAGGTAAGCAACGTCCGACAGAACAACAAACGCGTACTTGGTGGGAGAGACGTTGGCGGTTTGATCGCTGGTGACGTCGTCCACTGCCAGGGCAGAGTCGGTTGGAGAATCCAAGGCGGTCCGATAGTAGAGTGCGCCGCGAGTATTTCGTGCTTCGTGAACGAAGAGGACGCGGCCAGGCTCTTTGCGCTCCAGCGCGAAGAAGAGGCGGTCATCCTGCGCCAGTTTGTCATGCGAGGCAATCCGGATCTCGCCGCGGTTCAAGCCATAGGCCGCGTCGGGCAGATAGAACTCCGCCGTCGCGCGTCCATTGGCGGCCAGTTTGACTTTCTTTGATTCGATGACCTTGTTGTTCAGCGCGACGGAAACTTCCGTTTCCAGCGCGGGTGTGCCTACGCCGGCGACGGTGGCCAGGACTCTTACCTTTTTCGCCTGATAGACACTACGCGGCGCGTTGACACTTTCCACATACCAGTTCGGTTCATCGGCAGTGGCCGTGGGATGCAGGATCACGCTGGTGTTGCCGCCTAACGCCAGTTCGGAAAACGGGGAAGGCAGCGACGTCTTCTGCATATCGCTGAAGATGTGAACTTCCACCGGCGTCTGGCTGGATTGCGCGGTGGACCGGAGCAGCTGCGAGAGTTCCGCATAGCCGCTGCGTCCGTCGCCCTGCGTCACCGACTGGAGAGCGCTGCGAAGTTCGGCTGGGTCTTCCGTCTGTTGGGTCAGCATATTGACTTGGGTGGAGAAGCTGACCACCTGGCCCAGGTCACCGCCGCGGAAGCTGGAGAGTGCCTCCAGAGCCTGTTGTTTAGCGGCGGAGAAACGGTCGCCGGTGCGCATGCTGAACGAATTGTCGAGGGCGAAGATCCGCAGTTTCTTTCCCTGGGCTTTCGGGTCCACGGTGCGGGTGATGTAGAAATTGGAGAACAGCAGCGCCAGTAGCAACACCATGGCCATGCGCATGGCAAACAGCAACAGGTATTTCAGCCGGCGGTGCTTGATGGAGCTTTGCGTACGCTGCTCAAAAAACATCAACGAACTGAAGGGCAGAGGGATACTTTTATGCTGCTTCAGCAGGTGAATATAGACAGGCAGACCGAGGGCAGCGAGTCCACCCAGGAACCACGGCGCCAGAAAGCCCATCAGCGGCGCCTCCGGCGGATGGTTAGAAATTCGCGCATGCCTTCATCCAAAGGCTTACTGGTATCAAGCAGACAGTAGTCGATGCCGTTGCGGCGCGCCTCCGTGCGGAGTCCTTCAATATGCGCGTCGATTTTTTCACGATACTCGGTGCGTACATAGTCGGGCGTCACCTCCATGGCATCGTTGGTTTCCATGTCGAGCACTAGCATGGGCTCCTTCATGGTGGGACGAATTTCCTGGGGATCCAGGACGTGGAAGAGGATGAGTTCGTTGCCGTGCGCGCGCAGCGGGTCCACGGCCTTGATGACCGCCTCGGGGGATTCGTAAAAGTCGGAAATCAGCGCAATGATGCCGCGGCGGTGAAGAAACTGCTGGCAATGCAGCAGCGGCTTTTCGAGGTTGGTGCGAGTGCCGGGCTCGGCCTTCTCAATGGCGTGAAGCAAGCGCGCAAATTGACCCTGGCGGGTGGAGGGCGGCACATAATTCTTGATTTCGTCATCGAAGACGATGAGGCCGGCGGCGTCGCGCTGTTGGTTCGAGAGATAGCAGATGGAGGCGACCAGGAAGCGCGCGTAATCCAGCTTGTTGACCGGTTGAGAACCGAAGGCCATGGAAGCACTGACGTCCAGCAGCATGGTGAGCTGCGAGTTGGTTTCACCGCGGTATCGTTTCAGATAAGCGCGTTCGGTGCGGGCGTAAACGTTCCAATCCACATGGCGCAGATCGTCACCTTCCGAATAGGCGCGGTATTCGGCGAATTCCTGACTGAATCCGAAATCGGGCGAGCGATGGAGGCCGGAGACGAAGCCGTCGACCACCGTTTTGGCAACGAGTTCGAGCCCGGAAATGCCGGCGAGCACCGACGGATTGAGGAACCGCTGGAGCATGGATTATTTGTCCCTGGGGATGGGCTTGGAATCCAGGATCTTCTTCAAGATGTCGTCCGGGGTGAGCTTGTCCGATTCGGCGTGGAAATTGAGCAGAATTCGATGCCGCAGGATCGGCGTCACCAGCGCGGCGATGTCTTCATAGGTTACGTGATAACGCTTGTGCATTAACGCGCGGCACTTGGCGGCCAGAACGATGAACTGCATGCCGCGAACGCTGGCGCCGAAGTTGACGTACTTCTTCACGAAGTCCGGCGCGGTGGAGTCGGTGGCGCGGGTGGCGCGGACGATGTCCACTGCGTAACGGGCAACGGAGTCCGCGATGGGCACCATGCGCACCAGTTGTTGAAAGTCAAGAATTTCTTCGGCGGTGGTAACCGGGACCGGATGGGTTACCTCCGTGGTGGTGGTGCGGCTGATGACCTTGAGCTCATCGTCGGCCGAGAGATAGTCCAGGATGACGTTGAACAGGAAGCGGTCGAGCTGTGCTTCCGGCAATGGATAGGTGCCTTCCAGTTCAATGGGGTTCTGGGTGGCAAGAACGAAAAACGGAGCCGGCAGCTTGTAGTTATTCCCGCGCACGGTACAAGCATGTTCCTGCATGGCCTCAAGAAGCGCGGATTGCGTCTTGGGCGGCGTGCGGTTGATTTCGTCCGCCAGCAGAATGTTGCCGAAAATAGGACCGGGCACGAAGGTCCATTTGCGGTGTCCAGTGGTGCTGTCTTCCTCAATGATATCGGTACCGGTGATGTCGGAGGGCATCAGATCGGGAGTGAACTGGATGCGCTTGAAATCCAGGCCCAGCGTTTCCGACATGGTCCGCACCAGCAGCGTTTTGGCGGTTCCGGGAAGTCCGGTAATAAGGCAATGGCCACCGACAAAAAGGGCGATGAGAACCTGTTCTAGAACTTCTTCCTGTCCGACGATGACGCGGCGGACCTGTGTGAGAATCTCACTCTCCACCTGTTGGAAACGCGTGATGCGCTGCTTCAGTTCAGAGGAGTCTAGGGAGGTGATGGAAGGGTTTGTCATTTATTATTTGCCGCTCATTTCGAGTAAAAGGTGTTGCGCCGGCTTGTACCCGGGTGCCGCTTCAAGCGCCAGCAGCAGTTGTTCCTTTGCATCTTCAGTTCTATTGTCGCTCTTCAGGGCGCGCGCCAGATTGTAGCGGGAGGAGGCTTGGTCAAGCGGCTTTGATGCTATCACGGCGGCAAACTCGGCCACGGCGCCTTTCGTATTGCCTTGCTCCAGCCAGAGGCTGCCTAGCCGGCGATGCAGTTCTTCGTCGAACGGATAAATGTAGTTTAGCCTTTCTAAAGAGGCGGCGGCTTCCTTCTTCTTGCCGGCCTCTTCCTGCAGTGTGGCCAACTTCTTAATCAAAGTAGAGCTTCGGCCGCCCACTGAGGAATACTTCTCCAGTTGGGCCATGGCATTGGGCTTGTCGCCCTTGGCAAGATAGGCGTCGTAGAGCAGTTCGTACACGCTGCCCGCTTCGACGTAATCGGGATAGACATCGCGGATGAGAAGTCCGGCACGGATGACAACGTCGGGAGGCCCGGCCTTCGCCGATTCAGTCAGCAGACGAATCTTTTTCTTCCACTCGTCGAAGCCCTCGACGGTGGTCTTGGTTTGCGCCTCCAGCCAGGCGATGAACTTCTTGTCGAACTCCTCCGGCTTCATGCCCAGTTCTTTTTCGACCACTTCGGCGGTGCTGACATTCTGCGCAAAGTCGTGCATCATGTCGAGCAATTTGTCGTAGCTCCATGTCTTGGCAATGTAATCGCAAATCCGGCCCGCCTGGAAGTAAGAGACCACCACTTGGGTTGGATACGTGGGACGGATGAAGCCGCGGTCGAGCGTTGCGATGGGCAGCAGTTTCTTCTCTTTAATTGCGCGGATGGCTTCGGGGTCCAGACGGTCGCCCCAGTCCGGCGCGGCCGCGGTTTCCTCGTGCACCGCCAGCCCTTCGGTGAACCAGCGGGGCACGCGATGGTTAGTAGCGGACAGCACGTAGACATGGCTCAATTCATGCCACAGCGTGCTGGCCCAGTGGAAGGTTCCGGGTTTACGGCCCGACGGACTATCCATGGCCACCACATTGCCGAAGGTGACGCCGAGCGCACCCAAGCCAGGCATGCCCATGGTGCGGACGGCGAAATCTTCGTGATCCGGGTAGACTTCCACCTGCACCGGGCCGGAGAGTTTCATTTTGTACTTCTTTTCGTAGACCGCAATGGCGCGCTTGAGCTCCGCTTCCACGTAGGGTTGGATGAGTTCGGCTTCCTTCTTGTGGACCTTGACGATGGTGTTGTCCGTCTTGAACGTCAGGAAGTTTTTGTAGCTATCCATCAACGTGAGCGAGTTGGTGACCAGAGCGTTGCGGTAGCCATCTTCAAAACAATTGACCAGTTGTTCGCGCCCTTCCTTTTCCTGACCCAGGCGCATGAGGTTTACGCCGAGTTGCGCTCGCGACGCGGAATCGTTCGGAGAGAGAGCTAACGCTTTGCGGTAATATTCGATGCCTTCGACATAGCGGCGGTTGAGGACGAAAAACTTTCCGGCCACGGCGTAACCTTCCCCGTAGACGGGATTGATCTTAAGCATGGCATCGAACCACGGTGTCGACTTCTTGTCGCGAAGCAGATCGACGGTGCCCAGTATCGCCATGGCGTCCAACGCTTCGGGCGAGTTTTTCAGTGCCTTTTCGGCTTCGGCAATGGCTTTGTCCGGAGTATTGTCTTCTAGCGCCAGGCTGGCCAGAAGTTCCTGGGCTTCGGTCAGTTTCGGGTCCAGTTCCAGCGCTTTATTGGCCAACTCGATGGCCTTGGTATCGAAGCCATCAGAAGCTACCAGCGCTAGTCCCAGGACCGCCTGAGCGTTCTTCGGATCTATTTCCAGAGCCTCTTGAAACAGGTCGGAGGCATCCTTTGCATTGAAGCGGTCCAAAAGCAGGCGGCCCCAGCGAATACGGTACGAGGCATTTTTGGGCGAACTAGCGACAGCCAGGCGAAAGGCGTTGTTTGCGTCCTTAAATTGGCGCAAGCCCCAGAAGCCTTCCGCTTTGGCAGCGCTATTGGCACTGGCAGTGAGCTTCTCAAAGCATTGTTTCGCCTCGGCGCGGCGGCCGTAGTGTTCGTGTTTCAGGCAGTCCTCCGCTGTCTGTGCGAGCAGCGGAAGGGCGAGAGCGAAGATATAAGCGATTCGCATGCTACTTATCCAATTCTGCCTGCGTTCTGGCCAGTTCCAGCAGCAGGGCGGAGATCCGTTTCCTGTACTCGTCGGTGGGAGTGGCTGCCTTTTGAAACTTTAACTGGTCGATCTGCGCTTCCAATTCTTCGCGCTTAGCCAGCAGAGCCTGCTTGGCGGGATCCTTCGCCGCCTTCTGAATCGATCCGATCCGCAGCAGGGAGAATCGCGCCGCCAGCAGCGGGCCTTGCTGATCGCCGCCATCGAGCGCGGCATGTTCGGTGGAAAGGCGCTTCTGCGTCTCGTAAAACTGTTTCGTTTTCAGTTCCGCGTATTTGAATGCTTCCAGGGCGGTGATGACTTCGTTCTTGTCGGTATCCGCTGAGGCGTCGCGCAGGGCTTCCACCCAGTAGCGGGCGAACACGGTGGCGTTCTTTTCCGATCCCGTCTTGGTGGCGGTGATGACGGTGCGGTTCGGCTTTTGCAGGGCGTGTACGGAACCGCCACTGGCGCTGGTCATATTCACCACCAGTTGACGGCCGGCGGGAACGCGATCCAGCATCGCCGCCAGCTCGGTGGCCGAAACGTCGGGTCCAGGGAGATTGATTTTATAGTCGACGTTATCGAATGAGCCATGTCCGATCATCATGACGACCAGGGAATCCTGCGGCTTGGATTCCTTCGCGATGGATTCCAGTGCGCTGCGAAGACGGGCGCGCGTGGCATCGGGTCCGGACAACGTTTCGCTCTTGACATCAGAACCCGCGCCTTTCAGCGTCTGATCGATTTCCTTCGCCCACGTGGTAAAGCGCTGCTCATACTCCGGTTCACCACCCAAGCCCGCGATGGTGACGCAGAAAGTGGTGGCGTTGGCGCCGAATGCACTGAGCAGCAGCAGCGAGGCGAGTTTCAAACAACACCCCACTTTCGCCGCAGTAGCCATTCGGAAGAGCGCAGCATCAGGGCAAATAAAAAGAGGATTGGCATGTCCCAAAGGTCGCGCGTTTCGCGGGAGGTGATCCCTGCTTCGGAATACGAAATTTCGTCACTAAGTTTTCCAATCTGGCTGGGCTCGTAGTATTTGCCGCCGGTCTGGGAGGAGAGTTTTTCCAGCAGCTCGCGATTCTGCTGGACATGGAAGTTCTCCGCGACACCGTCTTCCCGCCGGAATGTGATGACATCGCGGCCCACTTCGTCGTCACCGCGTTTGGCGAGAATTTCCACGACGTAAGAACCCGGCTTCTGCGCGCTCCAATCGGCCACGTACACACCTTCACTGGTGGGTTCGGGCCGCAACTCGACAGATTCGGCCGTCCCGGAGGGTCCCATGATTCTGGCCTCGACACGCGCGTCGGTGGACGGCAAATAGGCCTTGTCACGAACTTCGGCGCGCAAATGAATCTTCGTTTCATCAGAAAACACGGACTTAGGAGTGGACGCTACCACATGCCCGTAGGTTCCAGCGACCAGCCAGCGGAGCATTTGCTGCCAGAACATTTCATGCGAGGTATCGCTTAGCGGCTGCGTCATCTGCCAGCGCCAACTGCCCGCGGTGGCAAACAGCGCGGAGCGTCCGCGGCCGTAATTCTGCGTGATGAGCAGCGGCAGCTTTCCACGTCCGCCCGGTGACATTTCCGCCAGCACCACGGCTCCGGGTTTTGGCGTCCCTGGTTCCTGGAAATTCGCCAGATACGGCAGTTTCTTCCAGCGCTCCACGTTGCGGTCGGGGTTGTCTTCAATGCGGCAAAGCAGACTATCACGGCCCGCGGCGGTCAATTCCACGTTCGCCGGATCACGATGGAACGTGTCTTTCTTTTCGGGAAGGATGGTTGGCACCAGATCGGCCAGCGGGGACTTGCCTACGCCCCCTTCCGAGAGCGCGAACCGGCCGCCCAGAAAGAGCACGCCCCCGCCGCGGCGGTCTACAAATTGCCGGATGAGCTCCTGCTGGGTGGTGGTGAAGTAGTTTGCCTCCACGCTGCCGATGATCAGCCCCTGGTAGCCGAACAGCTCTTCCACTTTGGCTGGAAAGCCGTCCACATTCTCGTTGGCGGAACCGCCCTGGCGGTAGATCTTATTCTGCGTGGTGCGCAGCATGGTGGACATCAGCAGACTGCGATCCAGTTCAATGGCGCGGCGGATGAACTTGAACTCCCAGCGCGGCTCGCCTTCGATATAAAGGACTCGCGGCTTGGCGCCTTCCACGGCAATCAAACGGTTGACCGCGTTGTTGTTCAGATTCTCTTCGGCGTCCTGTGTAGCTATGGAAATTTGCACGTTCCGCGCACCGGCCGAACCGGCGTTGAAGGCGAGCGACTCGGTTTGCTCGGCACCATCCGCTTTCAGAGTCACCTCCTGCGTTGCCAGCGTCTTCGTACCATCTTTAATGTTGATGCGAACCTTTCGGCCCGCATAGCCGTTCTGGTGGAACGTGACGATGGCGCTGACTCTGGAATCGGCCAGCGTGCGGATAGGCAATTCCGCGCCGGAGATTTCAATATCATGCACCAGTTTCTCGCGCCCAAAGCCAACCGTGTGGACCGGAATTCGTTGACGGCGGATTTCATTAATGGTCGCCAGATCCAGGCCGCCTGCGTTGTCGGAACCGTCGCTTAACAGGACTACCGCGCCCACAGGCAGGCTGGAGGCTTCCCCGGCCACTTGCTTCAGGTTTTCACCCAGGCTGGTAGCGGGAGCGGCGGCAGTCAACTGCTCAGGCTTTTCGATTCGTTCCAGCGTAGTGCCGGCGCGGTAGAGACGGACCTGAAACTTCTTCTCCAGGTTCTTCAGGACTCCACTGTTCAAGGCCTGGACGACTTGATCGCGCCGGGTGCCGCCGGTCTCCTGAAAGCCCATGCTCTTGGAATCGTCCACCACTACAGCGACGATGTTTTGTTGGGGACGAAGGGTGGCGACACTGAGCGCGGGGTGCCACAAGATGAATAGCAGCACGGTGACCAGCAGAGTTTGCAGGATCCAGATTCCGGCGGACCGCATTCCGCCGAGCGTCTCTTCGTGTTGCCGGCGTGCTCTCCAAAACGGGTAGGCGAGCGCGGCGGCGGCTAAGGTGAGACAGATTCCCAGTGCCCACAGCGGCCACGCGGCCAGAAATACAAATTGGCCTTTGGCGAATAGGGAGGCGGGGTATTTGAATAAGAGTTCAAACATCGATTTATGGTTTGGGCCGGAAGAGTCTCTAGTGAGTCATTGAATAAATAATGTAGTTGATGCCAACCCTATAGCCAAGCGAGGTGTACTTTTCCGGATACCGCGGATTGTCGGCGTGCTCCCAGGAATCCCCCAGATCCATGTTGTGGCAGATTGCTACCATTACGCGCCCCTTATCGTCCATGATGGCACGCCAGCGGGGGGCAACTCCATCTTTCTCATAAGTGAGACCGCGGTAGAGCGCGGCGGTTCCGGGAACCTGGAATCGCTCGTCCAGATCGTACAGCACGTGGAAAATCTGGTTCTGGTTCTCCAGTTCGACGATCGGTCTATCGGGGAATATCCGGCCCATGCTAGCCATGAACATGGCCCATTCCTCGGTACCGTGAAAATCGTCGACCATCAGGAATCCGCCGCGCAATAGATAGTCGCGGATGCGCACGCATTCCGGGTCGGTCAAGTCCCAGTGCCCTACTTCGACCGCGTAGACCCACGGCCAATTGTAAATTTCATCCGTATCGACGTCGATCACCTGCTCCACCGAGCGAGTGTGCAGGCGCGTCAAACGGCGGACTCCCTGGACGAACTGGCGGTCGGCTTTGGGGTAATCGATGGTCCAATTCCAGTAGCGCGGGGAAGGATACTTGAGGCGGGCGAAGGCCCATTCGGTCTTTTCCCCGGCGTCGGCAGGTGTGACCAGAGGCTCATCCTCGCCGCGAAAACCACCCCGGCGTCCGCGCTGGAATGCGAACAAAGCACTCCACATCAACAGCGTGACAACCACCGCAGTGAGGGGGATGCGGAGACGCATGAGTCAAGTATGGAGGCGAATTCAAAATATCACAGCGCTCCCCATAGAAGAACAGACGCCGCCGGGGCACCAAATGTTATGGAAATTTAAACAATTCTTAATCGAAGCGGTGGACGGTTACGTCCTGGGCGGCGACGGCAGCTTTTCGCGCAGCAAATCTTCCACGTCGGCAATCTTTTCGCCAAGCAGGTTGAGTTTGCTGGCGAGACCTTGAATTTCCGACTCCGAGCGGCGGTTCACCTCGTAATCGAGCTCACCGCGCACGCGGTCTTTGGTGTCCTGGCGGTTCTGGCTCATCATGATGACCGGCGCCTGGATGGCGGCCAGCATGGAGAGGAACAGGTTCAACAGAATGAACGGGTATGGGTCCCAGGCCGATTTATCCAACGCGACGTTGATGGCAGTGTAGACCACCAGCACGGCGCCGAATGTGATGATAAACGTCCAGGAACCGCCGAACCGGGCGACCGCATCGGCAACGTGCTCGCCGACGGTGGACTCCTCTTCGATCACTTCATTGGGATTACGAGTTGTTCGTAGCCGTACCAGTTGCTGGGAAGCGTGAAGCTGCCGGCCGAGCACGGTTAGCAGATCCATTCCCGCGTGAGGTTTACGTTCCAGCAGCACTGCAATGTCGTCCCGGCTCACTTCGATGCAGACCACTTCCTCATTGGCAGTCGCGGTAGTTTGATGAGGGGTCTGTTCCAGCATGGAGGCGAATCCAAAGAACTCGCCGTGCACCGGCTCGTCGAGAACTACTTCCTGGTGATCTTCGTCGACGGTGGTAACGCGAACGGTTCCGGAGACCATGACGTACGCTTGTCCACCGGCGTCGCCCGTTTTGTAAATACGCTGGCGCGGGGCGAACTTCTTAAGCTCTACCTGGCCGGCCAGGACCGCCGTCTCGTCGTCGTCGAGAAGAGAAAAGAGCGGCACATCTTTCAATACACTTGGATCGCATGCCATGCATTACCTCGTTGAATTGGCTTACTTTATGCCGCAGCCAGGCCGCGCAGGTTCCAGCCGCAAATTACGCTTCCTTCGAATTTGTTGCCATTCGGTCCAGGCCAGTGAGTTTCCAGGCTGAGATAGCCGCTATAGCCGTCGGCTAGCAACGCAGCGATTTGGCCTTTCCAATCGACCGAGCGGGTTCCGAGCGGTCCCCAAATTGGCTTATGGCCTTCCATGTGACAGTCTTTGGCGTGGACGTGAACGATGCGGTCTTTGGGCAGCAGATTGTAGCCGTAGGGGAAAGGAGTTTCGCCGCCCACCAGCGCGTTCGCCGGATCCCAAACCAGTTTGAGGTTGGGATGTTTCACCACGTCCAGGATGCGGGCAGTCTCCGCAGCCGTGCCGATATTGCAGGCGTGCTCGTTTTCAAGACCGATGATCAGGTCCTCTTTGGCGGCGGCTTCGGCAAGATTGGAGAGCGCCTTGACGATGCCATCGAAGCATTTTTCCGGCTGGACCGTGCGCCAATAGGAAAACACCCTTATGACGCGCGCCCCCATCTTCCTGGCAACCACAAAGGCATGTTCGGTAAGCCGCGGTTGGTCTTCAAACGTATGTTTAGAGGCGAAGATATCGTGTTGAAACCGGCTATCGACGTCACCGCCTTCCGGCAGTACGCACTTCAGCAACGGCGAGGCGATGGCGATGACCTCCATTCCTTTGGCATCCACCAGTTCCTTGGCCAGATTGAGTTCATCCGGCGTCAGGTTCATGATGTTCTTGCCGAAGACGACGCGGAGTTCGGCGCCCGTCATGCCAATGGCGGCCATCGGTTCGAGCGCGATGGAGAGGTCCGGTGAGAACTCATCGGTGATCGCGGCGATTCTTAATTTCGGATTCATTAGAGCGTGATCACCTGATCTGGCATGTTACCAGAGAGCGCTTTGTAGAGATCGGGAAAGCAGCCGATGGGAACGCCGTCGAACAGCTTGCCGGCAATCTCCCGTTCGTAGCAGCATTGGTCGCAGCCCATCAACAGCATTCCGGTTTTTTGGGCGACGGCGGCCAGCCGTTCTCCAATCGGGTTGCCCTTTACCAGGACGTAATTATTATCTTCAAAGAAGAACATTCCCACTACGTCGACGCCATGACGGCCTTCTTCCAGTTGCGGCAAAATCATCTTTGCCAGCTTGTAGGATACGGTGTGTCCTTGTGTGCTGAAAATGTAGGCGACTTTCAAATAAGTTCTCCTTGGGCGATTTGGTGCGCGGCGGAACGAAATGCTTCCGATGCCAGTGTCGCACGGTCCGCTTTGTATTGTGGCACGTCGGGATGAAGCGCAAGCAATTGCTGCGGGCTGTATTGCACGGCCTGTTCGACTGACATCCCTATGGCGAGTTCGGCGAGGTGTTCACAGAACGCAAGGAGAGTGACACAGGTTGTACAGCGGTATTCCACGGCGCTGATAGTTCCTGCCGCAGCCACCAGCCAGAACATGGCGCAGTTGCCATCCGAGCGACGGATCAATGTTCCGGGAATGCCCGCGCGGGTCTGCGCACCGCGGCGAAAGGCGCGTTGGAAATAATCGTGAGTGGGCATGTTACCGGGCCGCGATGCCCTTCTCTTCCGTGATGGCCACGAACTGATTCGACGGAACGTTGGTGAAGCGTTGCTTGGTGCCGCTGGGCCACGTAACTTCCACGGCGGCCATGGTGGCATCGTTGCCCAACCCAAACGTCAAAGCCAGGTCGCTTTGCGAGCAGTAACTGGATCCGCTGTGAACGGTCTGCCACTGTTTCCCGGATGCGCTTTCGATGCGGACTACCGCCCCAATCGCACTGCGGTTCGATTTTGTGCCGGTGAGCTTTACGTTCCACCAATGGTTCCGATTGCCACCGTCGTTTCGATAGAGATAAGCGGCGCCATGGTTCGTGGTGACCAGGATGTCGAGGTCTCCGTCGCGGTCAATATCGGCGTAGGCCGCCCCGCGCGCAACCACAGGGCGGATCAGATCGGCGCCTACCGTGGCGGAGGCGTTCGCAAACTTGCCCTTTCCTTCGTTGTGAAATAGCAGCGGCGGCTGGCGGTACTGAATCTTTGGCTGAACGCGGCCGATTTCTTCGTCGATGTGGCCGTTGGCGGCGAAAATGTCCGGCAAGCCGTCCAGGTCATAGTCGAAAAAGAACACGCCAAACGCCAGGCTGAGAAGGCTGGAGCGGCCGATGGGCGAACGCGGGGCTTCATCTACAAAAAGGCCGTTGCCTTCGTTGTGATAAAGGCCAAGCATCTGGTTGGAGAAATTGCCGACCAACAGATGAGCGCGGCCGGAACGGTCGTAGTCGGAAGTGTCGACGCCCATGGCTCCGCGCGCCACGCCGTCTTCCCCGAAGGCGACGCCGGCAGCGACGGCTTCTTCGGTGAATGTTCCGTTGCCACGGTTGCGATACAGTTTGTTGGGCTGCGTGTCATTGGAGACGAACAGGTCTGGCCAGCCGTCACCGTTATAATCGAGCACCACGGCGCCTAACGATTTGCTGGTGGGCTCGCCGAGGCCCGCCTTCCTGGTAACGTCTTCGAATTTGCCGTCACCCAGATTGCGGAAGAGGCGAGATGAAAAACCCTTGTAGGATTCGGGCGTGCAATAAGACTTTGTGGCGCCATCGAGCGAACACCAGAGATCACCTTTCACCGTCCACTGCACGTAGTTGGCAACGAACAGGTCTACCTTGCCGTCCTTATCGTAATCGAACCAGACCGCGCTGGTTCCGAAGTTCGCGTTGACGATACCGGAGGCCTTGGTAACGTCTTTAAACTTTCCGTTGCCTTCATTGTGGAAGAGGCGGTCGCCCTCCAGCGCCGTGATGTAGACGTCTTCTCGTCCATCGTTGTCATAGTCCGCAATGGCCACGCCTAGACCGTACATTTCCACGTCCAGGCCGCTGCCGGCGGTGATGTTGGTGAATGTGCCGTTGTGGTTGTTGTGGTAAAGAGCCGGGAGCGACTTGCGGCCGCGCGGAGTGAAATCCTTACTATTGATGAGCAGGATATCGGGCCAGCCATCGCCGTCCGCGTCAATGAAAGCGCAGCCCGAGCCCATGGTTTCAGGTAGAAACTTCTTCCCCGCCCGTCCGCTGTTGTGAATGAACTGAATTCCGGCTTTGGTTGTGATGTCGGTGAATGTCACCGGCGGAGGTGCAGCGTAAAGCGACGTGGCTAGCAGGATTAGGATGAGCTTCATTTGAGCGGGATACTTTCGTGATCGTGAATGGTTTGGCGTTCGTTGTTATCTTCCGGGCTAATAAGCCGGCGTCCGGCGGTGATGGCCTGCGAGGATTCGTCGGCTTTAAAACGGCGGAAGAGCTTCTCTTCGCGGGCGGCCTGCTGATCATCGCCTAAGCCGCGGTAGGCGAGCATTAGAGTATAGTGCGCTTGCACGTCTTCCGGATCCACTTGCAGAACCGCCTGCAGCGCTTTCACCGCGTCGGCGTATTGCTTTTTGAGGAAGAGAATCCGGCCAATTTGATTGAGATTTACACGGTCGCGCGGATATTTGGATTCCACAATACGTAACGATTGCAGCGCGCCGTCGTAGTCGCCGTCGGCCTTCTGGACCATGCCCTGGAAGAAGTAAACGCGCGCCAATGAGTTATCCAGTTGCATGGCTTTGGCCAGGAACGGTTTGGCACGGTCGGTCTCGCCTTCCTGCACCAAGGCGCGGGCCACATTGAGCCAGCCGTCGGCATAGCCGGGCTCGGCTTCGGTCACTTTGGTGAACGCGTACTCGGCTCCCTTCAGGTCGCCTTGCAGCAGGAGTCCAATGCCCCAGTCGTTCCATCGCTCGCGGTCTTCCTTCTTGACGGTTGGTTGCCAGACGGTCACCGTCTTGGAATCGCCTACGTTGAGTTTCGCTACACTCTGCGCCAGCGTGATGGTGGGAACATCGGGTATGCGGTCTTTGATGGAGCCGGAGACGTTTTTCGGAATGTTGGAGGCGTCAAAACTGTATTCGCGGCTGTCATGCGCCACGCTTACCAGCTTTGGGTCCTGCCCTGGTTTGGGCTCCCCGGCGTAGGCGTAATTGGTGAAGTAGTGCGAGAATTTGCGGTAATTGAGCTTCGCCGTAAGCGTTACAGGACCTTTCACGCCGGCGGGAAGATTGACGCGAAAGTGCGCCACGTCGGCTGCGCCCGGCGGAATGAGCCGAACATATAGCACGCTTCGGGATTGAAACGCATTCCTTTTGTTGATGGGATTGCCTTCGGCGTCCAGCTGATAAGAACGGTAGAAGTGCGCGCCTGATTCGACCGGACCTTTGCCATTGTCTTCCGCCCGGCCACTCCAGAAAATGGTCTTGCCCGCGGCATCTTTTCCGTCAAGTTCCAGCCAGACATCGAAGGCATCCACCGTGCCGCCCGGGAAGAAATGCCCGATCTTGCGTGTCCGCACTACTACGTCCACGCGGACACTGGAACCGGCTTGGAAGACGGCTCCGGCCTTGTCAACAGGCGCGGTTACCTTACCTGGTTCGCGGATGGTGATCTGTCCGGTTTGTTCCGCCTCTTCGCCCACAGCGAAGGTGGACGAGAGTTGCGGGCCTTCGGTCCGGCGGCGCTGCATTCCGGTTTGGCCGGCGCTGGCGTCTAGCGGAGACGCCGCGAAGATATCGACAGTGATGAAGCCGGACTTAAGAAATTTTTCCGTAGCCCCCATCTGCGCCTGATCCTGGTTGGCGTGGGACACCGCCATGTTGGCGGCAGCGAAACGATGCGAATGAATCTGGCCCGCCTGGTTGCCCGGATCCTTTGACGCCACTTGCGGCATATGACACTCAGAGCAGGTGGAAGGCTTCGGCGGATAGTAAAACGAACGCGCACCCTGGCCGGAGACGCCACTTGCCTGCCAGTTGTCATAATCGTTGAAGCCGCGCACCCAGCGGTAATTGTTCACCGGCACATCCAGGTGCACCTTGTGGCAAGAGGAGCAGAATTCGGCGCTGTCTTCCCGCATGAACGGCTTCAGGAAAGTGTCACGATGCGGCTTCGGGTTGAGGTAGGTCAGAAAATAGTCGATCTGCCGGATGTATTTATTCTTGCTGGACGCCAGATCGTGCAGCGGTGGATACTCGATAGTGAAGCCGCCGTTGCCCATGGAACCGTTCACGTGAATGATGGAATGGCACGACACGCAGCCCAGGCCATTCTGCGCTTCGGGGGTATCGATCTGGTCTTTGATCGGCTTTTCAAAACGCCCATTGAAGAAAACCGCGTGATCGTGGCAGCCGGCGCACCACTTGGTGCTTTGCACGCCATTGACCGTCTGCATGTACTCGATGGACTTGCGGTAGAACTGATTATTGAATGATGCGAAGTGGTGCATGGATCCCTTCCACTGCTCGTAGATGTCCTTGTGGCAGGAGCCGCAGAGTTCGGAATCCATGAAAAAGTTGGAGGGAATGGTGGTGCCGACATTGGTATTCGACGAGGAGGGCCAAAACGGGGACTTCGGTCCCGCGCCTTCTTCCTGCATGGAGGTGGGAACGATGAGTGGATTGCGAATGCGCGTATTCTTCGGGAGCGTGCCATACCGCAGCGCAACAAGCACTGCGGTTACCGCGACGAACGCGACTACCGCCCGGCGCGACTGGCTCCATAAGCGATAGCTGACTCCGACGGTCAACACGCCGGCGATTATGTGCGCCAACAGCAGCCAGAAATTGGGGCGTGTATTGCCGAGAACCATCAGCGCCAAGCCAAGGACTGCGGAGACGATGAGGCATCCGATCCAGGCAACTTCAGCGCCCTGGCGATAAAGCCAGACAGCGCCAATGGTGACCACTACACCGAGCACGAGGTGCAGGACTGCGTTCGCCATGTAAAAGACCGTGGGCGACGGCAGCGCGGCCAGATAAACCGTGTTGATCAGCAGGAGGAAAAATAGAATGGTGAAAGCGCGTTTCAGCATTTTAGTTCAGCGGGCGAATTAATCGTAACCCGGAACGAGTGTTAAAACGCGCACGGTAAGCGGCGTGCTCCGGATCAGTGGGGTAGTGCTCTGACGCTGGGTACGGGAACTGCGACATGGAGTGGAAAGGCAGCGGATCCGTTGTTTGCGAAAAGGCAGTATTGGCGTCGCGATCCTTCGCCCAGCCGTCCACCAGCAATAGGAAATCGCGCGTCCAGCCGGGCGTTACCGGGGCCATTGACTTTGCATCGAAGCGAAGCTGCAATTCGTCGCCCGATCCCATGACGATCAATTTGTCGTCCACGGCGCGCACCAGCTCGCGCACATCGCCATAGCGGGTGTAATGGCCCGGGGTGGGATTCCACAGCGACGTGGGTGTTGCATCGTTATAAGTGAAGGCTTCCGGTTGCTTGCGCTGGGGGTCGATCTGTGAGGGGGAGAAGCCCCGGAACCGGAGATTCGCGCCGGTCTGGGCGAGGACGGTTTGTGTGGCTGGCGGCGCGGCAGTGTCTTCGCTTAGGAAGATCTCGTCCCAGTAGACGCAGAGATTGGTAACGATCCGGACTTCACGGGAAGCGGACAGAAACTTACCGCTAAGGTCCACTGCGATGGTTTTCGGCTTTCCGGCGGGCATGCCCATGTCTTCTATTACGGTGGTCCACTTACCGTGCTTGTCTCTTACTTGCAAGTAGGGCGGCACCAAGCCCCCTTTGCCTTCTTGTGCGACACCCAGGAACGTGCTGCCGTCCGCCCAATCCACCCACCCGCTGAGCACCATCACGGCGCGGTTTTGCGGGGAAGCTTCCTTGCCGAAATCGAGGTCCAACGTATGAAGCTGCGCCACGCCTGTGAGCGTGCGTTCAAATCCGTCGGGATAGGTGCGATCCTTGCCGGCCAGTTTGGCACGAACGTTGCGGCCCGCCTCGTCAGTGGCGCTCACCGCGTGCCGGCGATTCTTTATGCCGAACAGGCGGAACTCAGGAAACGGCGGACCTTTGAATTTTTCGTTGGTGTAGATGGCGGTATCCGATGGATGGTCCACCGCGATCAGGCGAACGTGATCCAGGTAGGCCACTTCGCTCAACTCTTCCGTGATGCGGACCTGGTATTCGCCGTTCACCGGTTTGAGGGACTTGCCGTCAATTTGAATGTATTCGTCATGATCGACTGGAAAATACTGGCCGTCTCCGGAGGTTGCTCCTAACGGGGCCACGCCCAGCACGTCGGTGATGTATTCAAATCCGGTTCCGTTCCAGGTCCAGATGATGGGGCACGATCCCGAAAGCCGCTGCGCTTCTTTGTAGTAGCTCTCCTTGCCCGGCAACTGTTTCATTTCGTTTTGGATCAAGCCGTTGGGCCAGGTGATGCGGACCGTGTCGATGGATTTCTCATTTCCCAAGCCGAACAGCAGTGGCTGCCCTTGGTAGATTTGCTTCTGATATCGAACGCCCGCTTTCACTTCCACTTCCGCCCCAGGAGAGGTTTTTAGATTCTTGATGCCCGCGAGCCGGATGCGGATCCATTGATTTGCCGGGGCCGATTCGTTAGCCAGGACGCGGACTCCGGCGGCTGTCAGGCAAGCCAGATTAGTTTCCGAGGAGGCTAACTTGCGGCAATCCGTTATCGCTGCGGCGCGCTTCCCTTCAGAGAACTTGCGGTTCCCCAGATTCCTTCGCACGTCGCCGCCTACGATCAGGTCTTGCACTCCTCGATTTTCCAGGTCAGCCAAGCTGAACGCCTGTTCGGCAGTGCGCGGCGCTACGGTTTCCGGAGATGAGAACACCGCCTTGCGATTGCTCATCAGGCTGACGCTGGTGGTAGAGGCGAAGAGCAGGTCGAGCGAGCCGTCGTTGTCGATGTCAACCGCGGTCAGCTGCGTCGCGCCTGGCGGTAGCGGTAGCGGCTGTGCTTTGTAGGTACCCAGCAGTTGATCGCTATACAGAATGCCGGCGTGATCGTTGTAGGAAACCGCGAGGTCGAAGCTCTTCGAATCGGCAATGGCCCGGATCGGTGTTGCGTCCAACGCTTCGCCGGCCGCGAATGGAAAATCCCTCGTGTGGTCGTGGAATCCGGCAGCGCCTTGATTGCGGAAGAGCATGGACTGCTTGCCGAGCAAGACGAGGTCGAGATCGTAGTCGTGGTCATAATCGAGCCAGATGGCTTTTTCAAAGCGGAGCGCGGGCAGATCGGCGGCGAACTTTTGAAACTTGCCTTTTACGTTGACTAGAAGCTGTGGACCGGCGGGAGTGAGGACGCAGAGGTCGGGTAGCCCATCGTTGTTGAAATCCCCTGCGGAGACGGATATCGTGTCCTTGACATCGGAAACTACCGTGCCTGGTTCGATCCGGATTCCGGCGGCAGACCAGGTGAGGAGTTTTGGTTTTCCGTCGCCGTTCAGGTCGATCCAAATCATTCCGTCCGCCGCCGGTCCGGTGCTGCGCTGGCGGAATTTCAGTTCGGCTGCTTTGTCCTGTGGAGCGCGGTTAGAAACGATCTCATAGATCTCAGAGTAGTCGCTCCATTCCACATCTTCAGGGATTGCCGCACCCTCCATCTGTTTCTTGAGCCGCTGAAATGTTTCCAGTTCCGTGCGCGCCTTTTCGGTTTGCCCGGTGGTGCGGTAGGCGTTGTACAACTGAAAATGAGGTGCGGCCAAGCCGGGATTCAGGCGGGATGCGGTCTCAAACTGGGCGATTGCTTCGTTTGTTTTGCCTGCGAGTTTGTAAAGAGCGCCAAGATTGTAATGCGAAATGGGTTCGTTTGGTACTAACGCCACCATTTTTTCCATTTGCGCGGTGGCCCTGTCGGATTCGCCCTGCTTTTTGAAAACAATGCCGAGGTTGAACCAGGTGTGGGGCAGCGCTGGGTCCGCCTTCTGCACCTTTTCCAGTTCAGCAATTCCTTCCTGCGTTTTCCCTGCCCTTAGCAGTGCCAATCCGAAGTTCAGGCGCTCACGGACGGAATCGGGTTTTAGCCTCAGAGCCTGCCGAAGGGTTTCCACGGCTTCGGTTTGCGTGGTGGTGTTTTCATAGAACGCCTTGCCCAAATTTCGCAGGCGGGCGAGTTGGTCTTCGACAGGTTCGCCGGGCGCTGCGTGCAGAATAACGAGCAAGACCGCGACCGCAGCCAGGGAGATCCGGAGTTTCATCTACTCCAGTTTACTGCCCCGGCTTCCGGTTGGCGCGAGTTTAGTTCACGCTCTAGTACCTGCTTGCAAAAGTTCGTGTGTACCACTCCCAAAGGGTCGCGCGAAGAATCAACGACTTGCGCGATCCTTCTTCCGCCTCAACCGGGCGGCTTCGACCGGCCAACCACTCCCTCACGGTCGCGGCTCGGAAACGCAGTGTGAGCCGCGAAAATCCAGTACGCCTATTTCTGCAACTAAGCTCTAGTTCGCGCTTTAGTTCACTTCGTCGGTACGGGCATAGTAGTAGGAATGGTAGTAGGTGTACTTACTATAGAGTTCCCCACGCCGTGCGCCGTTTACGATGATGCCGAGCACGTTGTTTTCACACAACGATTGCATGGCCCGGGTGACGGAATCGATAGTCGTGGTGCCGACACGCACCACCAATACCGTGCCGCTGGATAGCGTGGAAAGCAAATTCGCATCGGCGGCGAACAGAAGCGGGGGTGAATCGAGAATGGTCCACTTAAAGACGTGCGGCAAATGATCGAGCATCACCTTCACTTCCCGCAGATTTAACAACTCCAGGGGATTGATGACCGCTTCACCGGCGGTCATGACATAGAGACCCGTCCCGGCAATCTTATGAATAGCGTCTTCGAGTTTGCATTTGCCAAGCAGATAATCGGTCATCCCTGGAGAGCGGTCCAGTTGGAACAAACTATGCGCGATGGGGCGGCGGAAATCGCAGTCGATCAAGAGCGTGGGATTGTTGGCGAGTTGTGCTTCGGCCAGCGCCAGATTGACCGCGGCGAACGATTTACCCTCGGCCGGAGAAGGGCTGGTGACCACCAACGTGCTGATGGGTTGCAATGTCTGCAAATGGTTCAAGCGAGTACGCAGCGTGCGGAACTCTTCAGAAGGGGCCTCATGCGGCTTCGACATATCAATCAGATGAGAGTCTACCGAGGGCGTAAATGGAACTTCCTTGATCCTGTCGAGCAGATCCCGCGGAAAACTGAGGTCGTCTATTACCGGCCGGGCAGGCTCCGCCGCAGCGATAACGGCAGTTGCGCTGGATACAGGCGCCTCTACCGTGTTATCTACAGCCGGGGCAGATTGTTCGGCCCGCCGCAATGCATCATGAACTCGGCTCATAAAATCTCCAGATTGATACCCACTAAATCCGCGTTGTGTAGTAGAAGAAAACAGACCCGGTCATGATGATAATGCCAACCAGGCAAGCGGTAGACCAAGCAAGCCACGCCAATCGCTTGCGGCGCCGCACCACCAGATCGTTCTCCAGCAGTGGAACACTGCCTAGAATTGTGAGCTGCGTGTAGGCACGCACATCTTTCAAATTCTTCAGCGAGGCATCCTTGGCCTCGCGCGCCCCGGCGAAGCAGAGACCCAGAATTAAACCTACACCCGTGCCAATGGCAATCAGCATGGGGCGTTTCGGCTCCGTTGGAGTCTGAGGTAGAGAGGCAGGGTCGAGCACTTCCAGACTTTCTCCCTGTTGCCGTTTTTCCAGATCCTCGGCAATCGCGGATTGGGACCGTTTGCGGTTCAGCTCATCGTACTTCAGCTTGGCCACTTCACGGTCTCGAATCACTTCGGCATACTGTTGCTCGCCGATGGGTTCAGACTCGATGCGCGAACGGATCAACTTCACGTTTTGTTCTCCGTTGTGCATTTCCTTGACGTATTCTTCGGTCTGAATTTCAGTCAGTTTGATTTGCGCCTGTAGGCGCTCTATGACGGCGTTTACGTTTTGGCTATTTCGCGCGAACTCCGGATCATAACGTTTCGCTTCCTTCACCGGCTGGGCGGCGTCGGTCTTCTTGGTTTCCTGGTCTTCCTTCAAGAGTTTCTCGCGGGCTTTCTTCAAGCTCGCCACTTGGATCTCCATCCGGCGGACGTCGGGGTAGGTGTCCTTGTAGTGCTCTTTCAGGCTTCCCAGAATCAGTTCGGCCTGGGTAATCTGAGATTCGTTGGCAAGCAGCTTTTCGTTCTTAGCTTGAACCACTACCTGGTCGGCGGCCGGCTTCAAGGCGGTCAGCGCCGTGTTCGCGGTTCGAAGCTCGGTTTCGAGCAGCATCTTCTCCTGACCCACCCGACTGATGTTCGCGTTGATATTCGCGATGCGCGCTTCGGCGGCGTTCAAGAGAATCTGATTGTTCTGCAACTGATCGGGCAACCGGCCGGCATTCACCTGCCGAAATTTGGCCAGGCGATCCTCAATTCCTTCCAATTCTTTTTTGGCGGAGTCGGACTGATCCTTCAAAAATTGCGTCGTCAGGACGGATTGCGTCGTGCGGTCGCGCGTATTCTCAGACATGAAACGGCTGACCAGATCGGCGGTTACTTTCTGGGCCAGAAGCCGGTCTGAGTAGGAGAACGAGATGGAAAATGCCGAGACTCCGCGATTCTGCGCGGTCATACTGGTGACGCTGCCGATGCGAATGTCCTTCTTCATTTCCTCGACCACATCTTCCATTGGCTTGCGCTGTTTATCGCGCGGATAGAGGTTAAACGTATTGATGATATTGGTGAGGTTGCCGCGGCTCAGAATAGTCTGCGCCATGGAGTTGATACGCTGCGACATTTCCATGTTCACGTTGGTGGGAACGTAGGTTTCCGGCACCTGGGGCGGCACCACACGAATCACGGCCTGGGATACGAAGGTGTCCGGCCAGAGAAAGGCCACCACGACTGCGAGCACCAAAGCGCAGAAGGCAGGGCCCAGAATCCAGGCTTTGTGCCGCCGGATGATATCGATGTAATCTTCCAGATCGAGCGGACGCCTGGAAGCATTTCCATAAGATTCGGTAATGGTTGGCTGCATAATTCTTACCCTTTAGGGAACGACGATATAGTCGCCGTCCTTCACCACGATGTTCTGTTCCAGCTTCTTGCCTTTGATGACTTCATTGAAGTTGAACTTGAGACGCTCCTGGCCGCGCACAATGGTGATCTTATTCTTTTTGGCAAATTCGCGAAAGCCGCCGGCGTTGGTTAGCGCCTCCAGGACGGTGACCGGAATCACCAACGGAAATATCCCGCTGCGGTTTACCTCGCCAGTGATGTAGTATTTCTTGCTCTGCACCGATTGCAGCGCCACCATCACTTCGGGCTCGCGGATCTGGGCTTTCAGGGCTTCCGTTACCCGCGCAGCCAATTCCACTGGGGTCAAACCGGCCGCGGAGATATCGCCAACCACGGGAAGCGTAAACTTCCCGTCGGGACGGACCTGCACCGCACCGGAAAATTCGGGTTCTTTCCATACGCGAATATACAAAACGTCTTCGGGACCGATACGGTAAGTATTAGGATCCACCGGCGCCGTCATTCCCTGGGTCGCCGACAAGGGATCGGCGGAGGTCTTCCCTTCCTTATCCGCAAGATTAGGTTTGGTTGCCGGGCCAAGTTCCGGAGCGTCCTTGGCGGTTTTGTCTTTTTGCTCCTGAGCCAGAAGCCCGAAAGCAGTTACGAACATCAGAAAAACTGAGATCGCAATTCGCGTCGTTCCTACTCGCATCGATACTCCTCAATCAGTCTTGCCGGGCATACGACAATTTTACGGAAAATATTCAATCTTCAGTGTACCGCAGTCATTCTTATGCGCTTTGACCGAGGCCGCAGTGGATTGTTGCACGTTAACTTCATTAAGATCTATTGAGTGAACTACTTCCTTGCAAAATCTGAGCCCCAGGTATATTCCATCGCTGACCTGGAGCGGGACAAGACAACCACATGGGACGGGATCAAGAGTCCCCAAGCCTTGCAGGCGGTTCGTGCCATGCGGCCGAAAGATCGTGTTTTCATTTACCATAGCGGCGGAGAATCGAGGATTGTGGGACTCGCCGAGGTGATTAACGAACCGCGTACTGACCCCAACGATCCGAAATCCGCGGTAGTCGACCTGCGTTTTCTCCTTACATTGGAACCGCCCACCACCTTGTCCGAAGTGAAAACCAGCAAACTTTTTGACGATTGGGCGCTGGTCCGGCAGAGCCGTCTCTCCACCATGCCGATGCCTAAAAACGTTGTCGCCTGGCTAAAGAAGCGCTACCCGAAACTCCGCTTTTAACCGGTCCGCCGCGGAGCCAAAGGTCCCTCCTTAAGACTTAGATCGACGGATTTCGTCCAGGCATTAATCCGGCGCCAATTTCCTTCAGATGCCGGTAGACCAAAGATACCGGCAGGCCCACCACATTGAAATAGCAGCCATCGATACGCTCGATAAATTTTGCCGCCAAGCCCTGGATGGCGTAGGCGCCGGCCTTGTCCATGGGCTCGCCGCTACGGACGTATTCCTCGATTTCGGACGGCGTGAGCGATGCAAACCGGACCGTGGTCTCAACCGAATCAGACACCTGGCCGTCATCGTGACGCAAGCAGATCCCGGTGACGACGAGGTGTTGCTGCCCGGACAGCCGGCTCAGCATCTCAAAGGCGTGTGCCGGGTCACGCGGCTTCTCCATCACCTCGTCACCCAACACCACCACCGTGTCGGCGCCAAGGACGATTTCGCCGGGCTTGCGGTGCACGGCGGCGGCCTTGGCGGAGGCCAGACGGCGAACATAGGCTTCGGCAGGTTCCCCACTCCGGCGTTCTTCCGGCACTCCAGAAACCCGAACGGAGAGTTGGAAGCCTGCTCGCTCCAGAATTTCCCGTCTGCGGGGCGACTGCGATGCAAGTACCAGCATCCTTGCATCCTAGCGTAGTGGTCCGGAACGGATGCTACACTGAATCTCGAATAACGCCTCTGACAACTATGGAACGCGCCGGCCGGGTAGTGGGAAAACTGAAAGTCGCAACTGACGAACAGTTGGCGCAGGCGGCATGGGCGCAGGCCGTAGGGAAGCGGATTGCCAGCCACACCGGGAATGTTTCGCTGGTGCGGGAGCGGCTGGTTGTCGAAGTGGAGGATGCCATCTGGCAGCGTCAGCTGTTTACCCTGCGAGGACAAATTCTGGCCCGGATCGAACAAGTGATGGGGCGCCATATGGTGCTGGAGTTGGAATTCCGCATTGCAATTCCACGGCGGGCTCCACAACGGGAAGAACGGATGTCGGCGGATGAACGGATATCGGCGGATGACGCGGAAGGAATCAAAGACCCCGTGCTTCGCAATCTCTACAAGGCTGCCAGGAAAAGGGCTATCGCTTGAAAATTACCGAAGAAGAGGTTCGAAAGGTTGCAAAGCTGGGAAATTTGACGCTCACCGACGACGAGGTGGTGCGGCTTTCTCACGACATGGACGAGATTCTGACGCACATCGACAAACTCAACGAGCTGGATACCACCGGCGTGGATCCGATGGCGCAGGTGCTTTACGATGCCGAAGAAACGGCCACGCTGCGCGAGGACCGCGTGCGCCCGCCGCTGGGAAGTGAAACGGCGGTAGCGAACGCGCCGCTATCTGGCAATGGTTACTACAAAGTTCCTCTGGTGCTGGAAAGATAAGAACGTCTGACATGGATATTGCTTCTCTCACGATTCACCAGATCAAGACGGGCTTGACGGCGCGGAAATTCAGTGCCACCGAGCTTGCCACCGAGGCGCTGCGGTTTGCCGAAGCGGAGAACCCGAAAACGAACGCGATGCTGCGCTTTTCTCCGGAGCGTGCCTTGGCCGCGGCAAGGAAAGTCGACGAGCAGATTGCCGCCGGTGAGGCGCTGGGAGCATTGGCAGGCGTCCCCATCGCGGTCAAGGACGTTATCTCCACCAAGGGCGTCCGGACTACTTGCGGATCGAGATTGCTGGAAACATACGTTCCGCCCTACGATGCCACGGCGGTGGTCCGGCTGGAGCAGGCAGGCGGTGTAATTGTGGGTAAGGCGAATTGCGATGAGTTCGCCATGGGCTCCTCGAATGAGAATTCGGCCTACGGTCCGGTGCGGAATCCGGTGGCGCTGGATCGTGTGCCCGGTGGTTCGAGCGGCGGTTCGGCGGCCAGCGTGGCACAAGGCACAGCGGTTGTTTCGCTGGGCTCCGACACAGGTGGATCCATTCGCCAGCCCGCTTCGTTTTGCGGCGTTGTTGGGGTGACGCCCACCTACGGCCGCGTCTCCCGATACGGCTTGGTGGCGTTTGCCAGTTCGCTGGATCATATTGGCCCGTTTGCACGCAACGTCCGCGACGCCGCGACGCTGCTGGGAGCGATTGCCGGACACGACAGTAACGATGCAACGTCTGCCCCGGCGCCGGTTCCCGACTACGCGGCGCTGCTGGGCGGGAATGTCAAAGGAATGAAGATCGGCCTGCCTAAGGAGTACTTCAAGGGCTTGGCCAGCGAAACCGGCGATCTGATTGCGAAGGGAGTCGAGGTGTTGAAGAAACTCGGCTGCGAGGTGCGCGAGGTAACGCTGCCGACCACCGATTACGCGATTGCCTGTTACTACATCATCTGCACCGCCGAGGCTAGTTCCAATCTGGCGCGCTACGACGGAGTACGCTATACGACGAGGTCCGAATCATCCCCGACGCTGATCGAGATGTACTGCAACACGCGCGGAGAAGGCTTCGGCGCGGAATGCAAACGCCGTATCATGCTTGGTACGTATGTCTTGAGTGCCGGTTATTACGATGCTTATTATCTGAAAGCGCAGAAAGTGCGTGCGCTGATTGCCCGTGATTTTGCGCGAGCGTTCACTGAGGTGGACGCCATCATCGCGCCTGTCTCGCCCTTTCCCGCATTCCGGCTGGGCGAAAAACTCGACGATCCATTGGAGATGTACTTGTCCGATATCTACACCATTACTGGAGATCTGGCGGGGATTCCGTGCATGAGCGTGCCTTGCGGAAATACCGCGGCCGGCCTGCCAGTGGGGATGCAGATCCTGACCAAACATTTCGATGAGAGCGGAATGTTCCGGCTTGCCGAGGCGTTTGAAAGAGCGGGCGGCGTGACAGCGTAACTGCCGCTATAATGGCTGTACCATGGCATTTACTTTACCCTCGCTCCCGTACCCCACTGACGCACTCGTACCTCACATCGACAAATTGACGATGGAGATTCATCATGGCAAGCACCACAATGCCTATGTGACGAATTTGAACAAGGCGCTGGAATCCGCGCCGGAACTGGCCAACAAAACTCTGGAAGAATTACTGGCCGACAACTGCGCGATTGTCCCGGAAGCTATCCGCACGGCCGTTCGCAACAATGGCGGCGGACACAGCAACCACTCGCTGTTCTGGACGATTCTTGGACCCAATGCGGGCGGAGCTCCGACAGGCGAACTCTCTGCCGCCATCATTGATACGTTCGGCAGCTTCGACGAATTCAAGACGAAGTTCAACGCCGCGGCGACGACACGATTCGGATCCGGGTGGGCCTGGTTGACACGGGATGGTGCGGGAAAGTTGGCGATCAGTTCGTCAGCGAATCAGGATTCGCCAATTATGGAAGCGAAGTATCCGGTGATTGGCTTGGACGTCTGGGAACACGCCTATTACCTGAACTATCAGAACCGGCGGCCGGACTATATCAGCGCCTGGTGGAACGTGGTGAACTGGCAGGAAGCCGGGAAGCGATTCACGTCGGGCCGTTAACCAACGATGGAAATGCCGCAAAGTTTGGGCACGTCGTGAATGGATTGCAGGCCGCCCCTTCCTCGTGTTTGCTACTTTGCCGCTCGCTCGTGCCTAAAAGGAAGAACGGGGGCATAGACGCCCCCTTGCTTTCCAGGGACGACGCGTCATCGCCTAACGTCTCGGTCCAGCGTAATTCTGCGGGAGCGACCGAAGCGGTTCGTGCGACGCTGCACCAATTTACCACTTGTCGCGGCGTCCGTCCGATCAGCTCTTACAGCAAAGCCGATTTCCGTCGTCTGCGTCGTGCCTGGCATCGATTCGAAGAAAATGGTGCCGGTACAAGCAAGCCGAGCTACTGCCGGTAGGATAGATTATGGCGATGGCCGACAAAACTATTTCCGCCAAGGATCGGCTTCCGGCTCTGACTGGCATCCGGTTTTTCCTTGCATTGTGGGTCATTGTGTTTCATCAGTCCGGGCCTGCCGGCATGATGCGCTTACAGGTGTCGAAGCTGCCAGAGCCTTTTTTCGGAGCGGTGCGCACCGGCTACCTGGCGGTCAGCGTCTTTTTTGTTTTGTCCGGATTTATTCTCGCCTACAACTATCCCATTTCGCGAAACTGGAGCGCTCCAGGCATTCGAAAATTCGCTTGGGCCCGGGTTTCGCGAATTTACCCCGTCTACTGCCTCGGTCTCTTGCTGGTAGCCCCGTCGATCATCACCGATGTTGCGAGCCGCTTTACCCCGTTCGTCCTTGCGAAGCAACTGGCGGTTACCGGCTTGAATTGGACACTACTTCAGTCCTGGATCCCTAGCATCGCGCTTTCCTGGAACGGACCAGCGTGGTCGCTTTCGAATGAGGCTTTTTTCTATGCTTCCTTCCCGTTTCTTGGACCCGCATTGTGGCGACTAAACCGCTTGACGACGATGGTTCAAGCTAACCTGCTGCTATGGTTGGTAGCTCTCGCGGTTCCGCTCGCATTCGTGTTGTCCGGTTCGCCCGATTTCGCAGCCGTCGCCGCCCGAACTCCAACCGATGGTTTTTGGCCCTTCCTGCTGCGGTTTAACCCGGTGCTTCAACTTCCGAGTTTTCTAATTGGAATCGTAATGGCGCGTGCTTACGATTTTCTGGTCAAGTCAAAGAGTCCGCTAGTTGGACGGGGCTATATCCTCTCCATTCCGGCGGTGTTGTGTTCTCTCGCCGTGCTGGGATGCGCTGAGAGGATTCCGCATGCCCTGATGCACAATGGGCTGCTGCTGCCGTTGTTCGCATGCATTATCCTAGGACTCGCGCTTGGAGGCGGTCCGCTTACCCGATTTTTATCGGTTCGTCCCCTCGTGTTCTTCGGTGGCGCCAGTTATTCCATGTACATACTGCACATGCCGTTATTGCTCGCCTACATACCGCTCGTCCACGCGCTTACCGGTCAAAAGCCGGTGGGTTGGTTCGGCATGTTCGGTTACGTCGCAATCGTGCTTTTCGCTTCCGCGCTGGTGTTTAGATTTGTCGAAGAACCGGGGAATCGATGGCTGAAAGCCTGTAGCTCAAAGTCTACCCGGCCCACAGTGAATGCGTAAGACTTCACCGGCCCTCCTTTGCGCTTAGACTCTGCCGTGACTTTTTCGTAGGCGGCTTTGAACTTGTTCATTTCGTCCTGAGTTCCCACCGTCACCCGGACCTTCGTCCTCCACATGACCCACACGCGCCCGATGAAGACTAAGTTGCTGGCCATCTCCCGAGCGAAATCGGCACCGGCCTGGCCACTTCCATCCTAAGAAGAAGTTCCCCTCGCTCAAGCCGTACTTGACGTTCTTCTACTCAAAGAAATCAAACGTATCTTCCGGGATCCGTTTGTCGATGACGCGGTGTTCGGCCTGCAGTGTAGTGTCCGCGAATTGGGTGGACACTATTGGAAACCGCTCCTCCACAGTCGCGGCTCGGAAACAACTGTTGCAGCAACAAGTTCGAGACCGAGCCGCGTGCGTGAGCAAGCCGTTTCTTGTGTCCGGTTATTCGCCGGACAGTACACTAGTGTCTTCACTTTCAAACGGACGGTGGCGCAATCGTTACAGGGTTTGGCGGAATCGAAAAAGTGGATGTAGGCCTTCGTATCAGGAGCAACCGCGCGGCTTGGCAGGGTGCTTGACGGTTAATCGGAGTTATGGCACGGCGTGAAACGGGTAAAGCTAAAAGCTGGACAGGCACCCTTTACCAGTTCGTGTACGAGCCATCCGGCCGCCGTAGCATTGGCGTCAGTTCGTAACGATCCTTATGATCGCCGATCATTTGCAGTTTGGCGGTGTCCACTTCCACACCGAGGCCCGGGCGTTCATTCGGCCACAACTTTCCGTTCTTCAGGTCGTAACTGTGATTCAGATAAGGCCATGGCCGCGTACCGCCCATGACCATTTCCATCAGCGCCGGTCCCGAAAACGCAGCGCAGCAGTGCACCATTGCCGCCTCTGAGATGGGCCCGGTGAAGTGCGGCACCAACCCCACGTAATGCGTCTCGCACATGGCCGCAATTTTCTGGAACTCGGTGATGCCGCCGACGTTGGGGATTGTCGCGCGGGCGTAATCGATCAACTGATTTTCAATCAATTCGTTCCAATCCCACTTCGGCCCGAACTGTTCCCCCACCGCGATGGGCACCTTCACCTGACGCCGTAGCGTACGGTAGACGCCTGGATTCTCACTGCGCACAAGATCTTCCACGAAGTAGGGCCGAAGCGGTTCGATCATGTTTGCCAGCGCCACTGCGTCCGGCATGTCGAGCTCGGTGTGGAAGTCGATGCACCATCCGCCATCCTTGCCAACACCCTCACGAACCTGCTGGCACATTTCGTAGACGCGCTTCACATTGTCAAAACGATCGACCACCGGGCCACTAGTGTCAGTGGAAATGCGATAGGCGCGATAGCCCGCATCCACACAGATCTTCGCGACCTCTTTCGGAGTTCCCTTGGCAGGGTAGCCGGTGGAATAGCATTCCACGTAATCGCGGGATTGGCCGCCGAGCAGTTGGTAGACTGGCACGCCCAGCGCCTTGCCTTTCAAATCCCACAGTGCGACGTCCAGCGCGCCCAAGGCATGCACTTTCTCGCGGCCGGCGGGGTAGAAATAGGCGCGGTACATTGACTGCCATAAGCGATCGGTGCGGAAAGGGTCTTCGCCGATCAGCAGACCGGCACACTGCTCCATGGTGTCCCCGGCGCCGCCCTCACCGACGCCAATCAGTCCCGAATCCGTCTCCACCAGAACCACGTTGGTGCTCTGGTTAAAGAGCGGTTGCCTGGTGTTGGGCCGGCCTGCCGCATCAGTGGGGGTTTTGTAGTAGCGGATGCGTGTGATCTTTGTCTTGGGCAATCCTGCGGCGTCCGCGCGGTCGGCCAGTGTGATGGCGCCCGCGGCACCCAGACATGCGTTAAGAAAGGCTCGGCGATTCATGTGTCGTTATCATATCAGGCACTCCACGGGCCGCCCCTGCTGGACGGGAACCTCCAGAAAGGGAGTTCGAAAAGGCAGATGGTCCGCGTGCTGCGGACCATCTGGACTGCTTGTGTTATGTCAGAAAGATAATGACCGCCGGGCTTCCCACGGGCGTGTATTGGCCGGTAGGCGTCAATTTGCGGCCGTTACCGCCGATCCGGAATGAGGTTATCGCGTCGGCTCGCTGGTTGCAGGAATATAGGAAGTTCCCGTTGGGTTCGATTCCAAAGCTACGGGGATAATCTCCGCCAGTCGGCGTTTCGTCAACGAATCGAGGGACGCCGTTCCCAGCAATGTCGAACACTGCGATGGTGTCATGAAGCCGATTGGCAACGTAGACGAATTCCCCATCCTTGGAAACAATTACTTCGGAGGTGAAGTTGGTGCCGGCGAAACCCTTGGGCAACGTGGAGATTTCGGTCACCGGCGTGAGCCCTCCGTGTCCGTCGTAGGTCAGGAAAGCCAAGGTGGACGACTCTTCGTTCAGGGAATAGAACCAGCGCCCATTGGGGTGAAATGCGAAGTGACGCGGACCGGCACCGGCTGACGACGGGACGGTTTTCGGACTCAACAGCTTGCCGTTGACTTTGTCGAATGTCCATATGATTGTGACGTCGAGCCCCAGGTCGTTCACGAAGACGAAGTTGCCCGCTGGATCGGTCTGGATCATGTGGGCGTGAGGCGCGTCGTGACCGCTAATGGCGAAGCTGCCTGGGGGCGCCTTTGCCGCATGGGTCGGGCCCACGGGGCATGCCGGGGAGCAAGCATCCACGTCGTTCTTCACGTCCGAAGCGCTTGACAGGGCGCCTGTCGCAAGAATGGGAAGTACAGCTACGTTGCCGCCGCCATAATTGGCAACGAGTACAAATTTTCCGGAAGGATCCACGCTGGCGTGGGCCGGTCCCGCGCCGCCCGAACTTACGGTATTCAGAAACGTAAGATCGCCCGTCGCGCGGTTGATCGCATACGCGCTGACCGATCCGGTGGTCCCGCCATTGAAGTTCGAAATTTCATTGACCACGTACAGATTCTTCCGTTTCGGATCGAACGTTAGCCAGGATGGGTTTGTCGTACTGGGAAACACCTTTAGCTGAGTCAGCTTTCCGTCCGAAGGGTTGCCTTGAAAGAGGTAGAAGCCGGTGCTATTCGGTGTGTAAGCGCCGACATAGGCGAAGAACGGGACTCCGCGATTATCTTCGTCGCCGTCGTCGTCGTGATCGGCAAAGGCTGAGACGGTTTGAGCGGCGGCAAGGGCGGCGGCTCCTCCGAGTACATTGCGGCGCGAAACCTGGCGAAGCGGATTTCGTTGGGGTTGAAGCGTCTTTAGATCCATTGATTCCTCTCTTCTACGCGGAATGGGGCAGGATTCTGCCCATGTAAGATGATACTCCTAGTACCTTTGGCAGTCAAGTACTATTCCTACCCGATTTCAAGGCTTCTCCAGAGGTACCAACTAGCCACCGAGCAGTAGGGGTGCCATGGCTTGGCGCGCTTCTCGATGTCGGCCGGCGTCGGCGTCTTGCGCATGCGGTATGCCTTCTTCACGGCGTTGCGGATACCGAGGTCACCAGTGGGTAGTACATTGGGGCGCTGGAGAGAGAACATGAGGAACATGTGCACGGTCCAGACGCCCACGCCCTTCACTTGCGTGAGCACTTCAATCACCTGCTGATCGTCCATGTCCCGCAAAGCCAGGAAGTCGATTTCGTTGCGGTTGGTTCTTTCCGCCAGGTCGTATACGTACTTCGCCTTTTGCGTGGACAGCCCTACCGCGCGCAATTCCTCGTGGGTCAGGCGCAGCACGGCCTCTGGCGTTAGCGGGTCCGATGCGGCCGCGGCCAAGCGCCCGTAAATGGTTCCGGCCGCCTTTCCGCTAAGCTGTTGGTATACGATGGAGCGGGCCAGCGCTTCAAAGGTGGGATCGGAATGCCGCATTTGGCATGGCCCGACCTGCTGGATAATGGTGGCCAGAATGGGATCGGCCTTCTTGAGGTGATTGATTGCTTTACGCATGGAACTCAATGATTAGCGGACGCATCTGTCAGTGTATGCGAATACTCCCGCTCGCCGCCGCGGGCCTGCTGCTGGCGCCTGCGCTTATCGTGTGGGCGCAGGAAGAGAAAGTGTTGAAGATCGACGTCGATGTGGTGAACCTGTTCTTCACGGTCCGCGAAAAGAAGGGCGGGCTGATCGGCAACTTAAACAAGGAAGACTTCGCCATCAGCGAGGATGGCAAATCGCAGACCATCAAATACTTCACTCGCGAAAACGATCTTCCTCTGACTATTGGCTTACTTGTTGACGTCAGCGGCAGTCAGGCGAATTTGATTGAAGTGGAGCGGAACGCGGCATCGCAGTTTTTCTCACGGGTGCTGCGGCCGAAGGATATGGCGTTTTTGATCAGTTTCGGGTCCGATGCGGAGCTCTTGCAGGATTTCACCAATTCGGCGAAGCTGCTGAAGGCGGGGCTGGACGGGCTCCGCGTCAATTCCGATGTGAGTGGAGCCGGGGGCAACTCCGGGCCGGTGCCGACGGCATCGCGTCCTCATGGGACCGTTCTATACGACACGGTCTACCTGGCATCGCACGATCAACTGGTGGGCCAAGTGGGGCGGAAAGCGCTGGTATTGATTACCGATGGTGTAGATCAGGGCAGCCGCTATAAGATTGAGCAGGCGATTGAACAGGCGCAGAAGGCAGACGCGATTATCTACAGCATCTACTACCTGGACAGCCGCGCCTACGGCGGGTACATGAGCTTCGGCGGCGGCGGCGAAGGGTATCTGAAGAAGATGTCGGAAGATACCGGGGGCCGCGTGATGAAGGTGGATAACAAGAACTCACTGCAGAGCATCTTCGACCAGATCAGCCAGGAGCTGCGTAGCCAGTACTCCATTGGTTACACGCCAACCAATCCGAGTGCAAGCGGAGGATTCCGGCGCGTGGAGGTTCACGTACCGCAACGTGATAAAGAAGTGAAGGTACAGGTCCGCAAGGGTTACTACGCCTCTAACGCATCCCGCTGAGTATTTCCTCGCGGGCTGCTAGATAGCTCTTCACCGCATCGGCCATCGGCGGCATCGGCGCAATGCCGGCCAGTTCCAGCTTTCCATTCGATAGAGCGGAGAACTTCGGCCGGCGGGCCACGGTGCGATACTCCCTCTCATTCGTAGGCCGCAGTTCTGGCGTGAGTCCGGCACAGGCGAAGATCAGCTTCGCGTATTCAAACCACGAGATGGGCACGCCTCCGCCGATGTGAAAGACGCCTGAATGATTCTGCTCAACCAGTTCCGCGGTGCGTGCCGCCAGCGCAGGGGCATAGGCCGGCGAGGCGACGTGATCTTCCACCACGCGGATTGGCTGCCCGGATTTGGCTAGTCGCAGCATCACTTCGACGAAATTGCCGCGGTTCGTGCGGCAGCCGGCCGGGCCGAAAACGCCTGAGGTCCTGACGATCAAAGGGCTCTCGAGATAGGCCTGCGCATACAGCTCGCCGGCCAGCTTCGATACCGCATAGGCACCCTGAGGATGAGTTTGATCGGCTTCGGTATAGGGGCGTCCGGCAGTTCCGTCGAACACGTAGTCGGTGGAGAAATGGACGAAGCGGGCGTCCACCTGGCGGCAGGCCAGAGCGAGATTCCGCACCGCCAGCGCATTCCCGGCGAAGGCTGCAGCGGGTTCGTTCTCAGCCACGTCCACCTGGTTGTAGGCGGCGGCGTTTAAGACGATGGCGGGATCGATGCCGGCCAGCGCCTGTTCCACCTTGGCGCTATCGGTCACGTCGACCGCGAATCGATCGAATCCGGTGACCTGGTAGCCACGCTGCGTAAACTCCCTGACCAGCTCGGTTCCTAACTGGCCACCCTTTCCGAACACTACGACACTCCGATTAGACATTCATGGGCAAGGATACCAGCAATTTTCGGCCGGATGCCATAATGGCTGGATATGCAGCAAGTGAATGTGGGCATTGTCGGGCTGGGCAATGTGGGAACGGGTACGCTGGCGGTGCTGACGGAGAACGCGGCGCAGATTTCGTTGAAACTGGGCTTCGACCTTTGTGTATCGGCGGTGTGCAGCCGGGGCGTCGAGGCGAAGCAATTGCCGCCCTCGTTGAGCGGAGTTTTCCGGACGGCGGACTGGCGCGAACTGGTGGCGCGCCCGGACGTGGACATCGTGGCCGAACTGGTGGGCGGCACCACCGTGGCACAAGAGATTGTGAATGAGGCCATTGCGCGGAAGAAATCCGTTGTTACGGCGAATAAGGAGCTGATGGCTGCTTCGGGCGCTGAAATTTGGGATCGCGCTATCGCGGCCGGAATCAATCTGGCCATGGAAGCGAGTGTTGCGGGCGGGATCCCGATTCATGCGGTGTTGCGGGAGGGAATTTCAGGCGACCGCATCACGGCGCTCTACGGCATCCTGAATGGCACTTCCAATTTCATCCTGACCGAAGTGGAGAAGAGCGGCGCGGCGTTTGACGATGTGCTGGCCGAGGCACAGCGATTGGGCTATGCAGAGGCCGACCCGACGGCTGACGTGGATGGCTACGATGCCCGTTCCAAGCTGGCCATTCTCTCCGCCTTGGCCTTTGGGGAGAAGATCACGCCTTCCGATATTTACACCGCGGGCATTCGGCGCATTTCGCCCATGGATTTCCAGTATGCGCACCGGCTGGGCCACACCATTCGTCTGCTTTGCACTGCAAGGCAAACCCCGAATGGTTTGATCCTCTCCGTGCGGCCGTCGCTGATTCCGCTTTCGACCATTCTGGCCAGCGTGCAGGGCGCCTATAACGCCGTCTGGGTACGCGGACATTTTGGGGAAGATACGTTTTACTATGGGCGCGGCGCCGGGCCGAATCCCACGGGCGTTGCCGTCGTCAGCGACCTGATGCGGGTGGCCCGGGAGATCCGCTCCGGCAGTCCGGATCGCGTCTCGCCGTTCGCCCATCCGCGTCTGGGGGAATACCAGCCAATCCCCGTAACGCTGCAGAAGAGTGCGTACTACCTGCGGTTCCTGGTGAATGACCAGCCAGGAATTATTGCCGCGCTGTCGGCCATTCTGGCGGCGAAGAACATCAGTCTGGATGCGGTGCTGCAGTTGCCGTCGGCATCGAAACAGTCGCTGCCGTTTGTGATTACGGTGGAACCTACGTCGGAACAGGCGATCCGGGAAGCAGTAGCCGAGATGAGTGCGCTGGACTTCCTGACCGAAGCGCCATTAGCGTTACCGATGGAGAAAGCCTTATGAAGTATTGCCTGATGCTGCTGTGTTGTGGTCTTTCGGCGCAAGTGGCCGAGAAGGCGAATGAAGGATATAAGACTCCTGAGGCGCGGGCGCGAGTGGGCTCCACGCTGGCGGCCGCGGACCGCGATGCGCGTCAGAAGCCGAAGGAGTTGGTAGCCGCGATGGGGCTGAAGCCGGGAATGTCCGTGGCCGACGTGGGGACCGGCGTTGGCTACATGCTGCCGTTCCTGAGCGAGGCGGTAGGGGCCGGCGGCAAAGTGACAGCGCAGGATATTTTTCCTGACTTCCTGGACAAAGCGCGGCTGCGCGTGGCTTCGGAGAAGTTGACGAATGTGCAGTTTGTGCTGGGCAGCACTGACGATCCGAAGCTTCCCGCCAATTCCTTAGATGCGATTCTGCTGTTGGACGTGTACCATCACATCGACTACCCGGCGAAGGTACTGGCGAATCTGCGGAAGGCGCTGAAACCCGATGGGCACCTGGTGATTGTGGAATACCACAAGAATGAAACGGCGATGCCGAACGGGCGCGCGCTGGAGCATATCCGGTTAGCCGAGGAGGACGCCGAGCACGAGATCGAATCGAACGGATTCCGGCTATTGTCAAACCATGACCATGTGGCGAAAGTGCAGTGGATGGGGATCTTCGCGAAAAAGTGAAATGGGGGAAGCTGGCGTGTTACTATCGCTAGAGTAATCTTCCACAAGATCGGAGAGGTGGCTGAGCGGTCGAAAGCAGCGGTTTGCTAAACCGTCGTAGGCCTTTAAAGTCTACCGGGGGTTCGAATCCCCCCCTCTCCGCCAGATACGAGTCCCTAAAAGCCTTTCTGGAAGCAGTCAGCCGCCGAAAACTCCCCCCGTTGCAAGGCACATCGTTCGGCGTTCGCCCGACGGGCGTGGCTATTTCCCTGCTCGTTCCGCGGCACGCGTCCCTCGTCGAGGCTCTGAGGAGAGTTAGTTTTCCTGTAGAGATTTCAGGACGGGAATAACCTCCGGCAAATTCTCAAGTTCGAGTGCCGTCCGTGCCTCTATGAGATGAAGGTTCGCTTGTGGCCGGAAACGGAAGTGCGCGACAGGGTGAAAGCGGCACGGCGGTGCGCGGTGGTACGCGGCGCTACGAGACGCCGAAGCGCAACTCGCCCCGGCCGGTCGCGCTCAACGACCGCGAGATCGAGATTCGCTTGGGGGGACTGCGTGACTGTCATGGTGGATTGGGACGTTGAGCGCGTAGGCGTTGATTCGGTGTAGTGGGGTATTATCAAGGCATGTCCTGGCCTGATCGCATCGTGGTCGATCCCGAAATCCTGGCAGGCAAACCAATTGTCCGAGGCACCCGGCTTGCAGCCGAGTTCATTTTAGACCTGCTGGCGGCCGGACAGTCGGAAGCCGACGTCCTCTCCAACTATCCGGGGTTGACGCGCGATGACATCCTCGCGTGCCTGGCTTACGCCAGCCACCTCGCTCACGAGTACAAGGCGTACCTGCTTCCGGTCTGATGCGGCTGCTCGCGGATGAGAACTTCCCGCTGCCGGCAGTCGAGGGATTACGGCGCGCCGGTCACTACGTAACTTGGGCGCGGATGGACCTTCCGGGCACGGGCGACGCCGCGCTCCTGGATTTGGCGGAAGTGGAGGGCCGGGTCCTGCTGACGCTCGACAAGGATTTCTGGCAGATCGCAATCCAACGCCGGAAACCTCTCGTACAAAGCGGCGTGATTCTCTTTCGGGTACATCCGGCGATTCCGGAGAACATCACGCCACTCGTACTCCGCACGATGGCCACCAGGCAGGAATGGTGCGGGCACGCGAGCGTGGTCACTCCGGAGCGTGTGCTGATGGTGCTTCTGCGCGGCCATTAGACGTACTGATCGCGGTTGTACACTTGGCGCAAGAGGCTCGATAGGTTGCCAACATTGTTTCGCCTGATTTTCCGATAACGAGCCGAACTCACGCGAACACGAAACGGCACGGAAGTGGGTACGGGTGAAACGGGCTAGCTGCAACGGGAATGGCCGTCTACCCCGCCTGTCACCACCTGATACTTCCGGACGGGACTTGCCGTACCTCATCGTCCCTAAGCAGGCTAAAACTGTACTTCGGAGATTGTTCGAGAACTGGTTCCCTCCGACGGTTGCGCCTCTGCCCTTTCGTCGGGTCGTGTTCTTATAGTGTGCTTGCCCAAGAGCAAGTACTGACAGTAGCCGGTGCTTAATCGTCAATGGTTTCAGCGGGAGTCAATTCATAGCTCAAGCACCCGGTTCTCTTCCAGGGTCCAACTTCCATATCTCTTCCAGCAGAAATCTTTCGCTGCGATCCATCGCGGCCCGGTGTGCATCGGTAATCAACGCGTGCAGCGCCAACTCGCTTCGCTCAGCAGAGATTTTTTGATTCGCCACCAATTCGCCGTATATTTGAAACACTTCACCCGCAAGCTTCTTCTCTTCGAGGGTCAGCTTGGAAACCGCCCTCTCCATGGCGGCCTGCACTCGCGGGTCTTCCGGGTTTGGCGGGATAAACCACATACCGCGCTAAGCCAGCAGCTTATCGATCACCTTTCCGCCCACGTCCGTCAAACGGAAATTCCGGCCTTGGAATTTGAACGTCAGCTTCGTATGATCCAGCCCCAGCTGGTGCAGCAGCGTCGCCTGAATGTCATGCACATGAATGGGATCGGTAGACGAGAAGCCAAGCTCATCGGTGCCGCCCACCTCGGTGCCGGGACGAACCCCGCCTCCAGCCATGAAGAACGTGTACGCGTCGATATGGTGGTTGCGCCCCATCTTTGAAGTGTTGTCGCGCGTCTCACCCATCGGAGTGCGTCCGAATTCTCCGCCCCAGATCACCAGTGTCTGGTCGAGCAGATTGCGCTCTTTCAGATCCTTGATGAGCGCCGCGGTCGGCCGGTCGATCTCACGGCAAACGTTGTCCAACGGCTGGCCGAGGTCGGCGTGGTGGTCCCAATCGGTGTGATAGAGCTGAACAAAGCGAACCCCGCGTTCAACCAATCGCCGCGCTAGCAGGCAGTTGTTTGCGTACGAACTCTTGCCCGGCTCAGCGCCGTAGGACTGCAGCGTCTTGCGGCTCTCTTTGCCGAAATCGATCAGCTCGGGACCACTGGTTTGCATCCGGTAGGCCATTTCGTAGGCACTGATGCGCGTGGAGATTTCGGGATCGCCGGTTTCCGCCAGCTTGCTCAAATTCAAATCGCGGATGGCTTCGAGCGACTGCTTCTGCGTATTGTCGGTGACGCCCAGCGGGCTGGATAGATCGAGAATGGGATCGCCGCCGGAACGGAAGGGAACGCCCTGATACCCGGTGGGCAAGAAGCCGCTGCCCCACAGCGCCGCGCCACCTCTTGGGCCCCGCGGTCCCGATTGGAGCACAACGAATCCCGGCAGATCCTTCGATTCGCTGCCGACTCCGTACGTCACCCAGGCGCCGATGCTCGGCCGCCCGAAGCGAGTGGATCCGGTGTTGACGAAACACTTCGCCGGTCCGTGGTTGAAATTGTCCGTGTTGACGCCTCTGATCATTGTGATGTCATCGGCAACGGTGGCAATGTGCGGCAGCAAGTCGGAGAAGTACTGACCGCTTTTGCCGTGCTGCTTGAACTCGCGGTGAGTGCCCAGTAGCTTCGGCGGCTCCTTGGCGAAGGTGTCCATGAAAGCGAAGCGCTTGCCCTTCATCAGCGATTCGGGGACCCCTTTACCGTTGAATTGCTGGAGCTTTGGCTTGTAGTCAAAGAGTTCCAACTGGCTGGGGCCACCGGCCATGAACAGATAGATGACGTTCTTGATGCGCGGCGGAAAGTGCGGTTGTCCGGTGGGCTCCGCGCCCATTATGTTAGCCAGTGCAATGCCGCCAAGGCCGACGGTGCACCGGCTGAAGAAATGACGCCGCGTTACGAATTTTAGAAGTTCCTCTTCGTGATTCATTATTCCCTCGTGATGAAATCGTCCAGGTTGAATAGCACCCTGGCCACCGATGTCCACGCCGCCAGCTCTGGAATTGCCTTCGGATCGATGGCCGCCGCTTCGTCTATTTCGTCGGTGGGTGACGAATCGAAAACCTGAGGCTTCATCACCAGCAGACTGGCCGACGTGGTGTCGGTGCGAAATTCGTCACGCTGCAACACCAGAAACCTTGTTAAGCGTTCCAACTCCGCGGGTTTCGCTTTTCGTCCGAGCGCGACCAGAAAAGCATAGTTTAAACGTTCGGCGTCGGTGGCGCCTGCTTCCGACTGAATCCGTTTGGCCAGGGCACGTCCGAACTCGATATAAGTTTCATCGTTCAGAATCGTCAATGCCTGTAAAGGACTGTTCGATCGAACCCGCCGCGTGCAGCTGGTTGTCGCGTCCGGTGCGTCAAACAAACCCATCCCGGGATACGGTGCCGAGCGGTAGAAGAACGTGTACAGGCCCCGGCGATAGCGGTCCTTTCCGGCAGCCACGGGCCATTCGCGCTTCACCTGCGTCACCGCCATCGCTCCTTCGGGGATGGGGGGATAGACACTGGGCCCACCCACCACGGGTGTCAGCAATCCACTGGAAACTAGGGCTTCATCGCGCAGAATCTCCGCCTCCAGACGCATGCGCGTTTGGTGCGCCAGAAGCTTATTGTCAGGATCAATCTCTTCCAGGTCTTTGCGATGCCGCGACGATTGGCGGTAGGTGGCAGAGGTGACAATCAGCTTATGCATCGCCTTCTGGCTCCATCCTTTTGCCATAAATTCCGTTGCCAGCCAGTCGAGAAGCTCCGGATGGGTCGGCTTGGCTCCCAGCAGTCCGAAATCGTTCTCAGTTTCCACCAGACCCTTGCCGAAGTAGGACTGCCACATGCGATTGACTATGACGCGAGCCGTCAGCGGGTTTTCGGCATCCACCAACCATTTCGCCATCTCCAGCCGGTTTCCACTGACAGGTTTTGAAGACAGGATGGACGGAACGCCCGGAGTCACGGGTGAACCGCGGCGCAGGAAGTCGCCTCCCAAGTGGATGTAGGTATCGCGCGGCTTGGGAAGTTCCCGCATGATCATGGTGGTGGTGATTTTCGGTTCGCGCCTAACCAGGGTGCGCAAATTCGCCACGCGCTCCTGCAATCCGGCGTCTTTGTAGCGCGGCGGATCATTCGGACCAACCGGCTTTGCGGCCAGCTTCTTCACATATTCAGCCAGTTCGCGGCTCAGCATCGCACGCTGGGCGCGGGAAGCCTCCACACGGGCACTCTCCTCCGGCGTCGGCATTTCCAGAAACGGACGGTTGAAATCATAGCGCTCGGCTTCGCTGCTCACTTCATCCGTGTTATTGAGGAACGCAAAAAGCTGATAGAACTCACGCTGGCTGATGGGGTCGAATTTATGATCGTGGCAACGGGCACAGCCGATGGTCAAGCCCAAGAATGCCGCGCCGGTGGTGGCCACGCGGTCTGCCACAGCTTCTACGCGGTATTGTTCGAAGTCGATGCCGCCTTCGAAATTGCTCGGTGTGTTGCGATGGAATCCGGTGGCAACCAATTGGTCCTGAGTTGGATTCGGCAGCAGATCCCCGGCGATCTGCTCAATTGCGAATTGATCGAAAGGGAGATCGCGATTGAATGCGTTGATGACCCAATCACGATACTTCCAAATCTGGCGCGGCCCATCGATGGTGTAGCCGTCGGAATCGGCATAGCGCGCCACGTCCAGCCAGTGCCGTCCCCAGCGTTCGCCGTAATGATTGGAGGCAAGCAACCGGTCGACGACTTTCTCATAGGCGTCCGGTGACTGATCGGCCAGGAATTCCTGGATCTGTTTAGGCGAGGGAGGAAGCCCGGTTAGATCCAGACTCAGCCGGCGAAGCAACGTGTTCCTGTCCGCTTCAGGCGAGGGTTTCACACCTTCGCGCTCCAGGCGGGCGAGGATGAAATTGTCGATAGGACTCCGCACCCATGCAGACGCTTTCACATCGGGCGGCGTTGCGTGTTTAGGAAGTTGGAAAGCCCAGTGATCCGCGCCCCGGCGAGGTTTGGCAGTGGTTTGCTCAGGCACTTTAATGCCCTGCTCCACCCACTGCTTTAGCTCAGCGATCTGCTCCGGTTTCAACTTGGAACCGGGCGGCATTTTCAGGTCGCCGCTCTGCTCCACGGCCTGTATCAGCAGGCTCTCACCCGGCAGGCCGGGCTTCACGGCCGGTCCGCGATTGCCGCCGGCCATAATCCCTTCGATGGTATCCAGCGCGAGTCCGCTGGTGCGATTGCGCTGATTATGACACTGCTGGCAACTCTGCTTGAGAATCGACAGTCCGGCCGGCTGCGAATACAACTGCGTGGTGGCGGCGAGTAGAAATGTTATTTTCCAAACCATGGATGGTCCTCCGCTTATGCCATGATCGCTTTCACGATAGTGGCTTTTTCTACACCCGTCAACTTTTGGTCGAGGCCTTGATACTTGTAAGTAAAGCGTTCGTGATCGATTCCAAACAGACGCAGAATAGTGGCCTGGAAATCGCGAACGTGAACCGGGTCTTGCGTGATGTTGTAGGAGAATTCGTCGGTCTCCCCATGAACGATGCCGGGCTTCACACCGCCGCCGGCCATCCACAGGCTGAAGCATCGGGGATGATGGTCGCGGCCGTAGTCGGTAGCCGTCAGTTTGCCTTGTGAGTAAATGGTGCGGCCGAATTCCCCGCCCCAGATCACCAGTGTGTCATCCAGCATGCCGCGCTGTTTCAGATCCTGCACCAACGCCCAGCAGCCCTGGTCCACGTCTTTGCACTGGCTTGGCAGCACTTCGGGCAGATTCCCATGTACATCCCAGCCCCGATGATAGATCTGCACGAACCGAACACCCCGTTCCACCAAACGCCGGGCCATCAGGCAGCTATTGGCAAAAGTGCCGCCTTTGCGCGCTTCCGGGCCATACATGTTGTAGGTACTTTCGGTCTCTTTGGAAATGTCTGTCAATTCCGGTACTGACGATTGCATGCGGAACGCCATCTCATACTGCGCGATGCGCACCATGGTTTCCGGGTCGGCCAGTTTCTCGTGTTCAATCTGATTCAACTCGCTCAACCCATCCAGCATTCGCCTGCGGATCTGCGGCGGCATGCCGTCGGGATTGCTGATGTAGAGAACCGGATCGCCGCCGGCACGCAGGGTGACGCCGGCGTATTGCGCCGATAGATAGCCGGCGCTCCAGAACTTCGCCGAAATCGCCTGCACGTTGGCTTTGGGGTGCGTGTGGGTGGCATTCAAGACGACGAATGTCGGTAGGTCCTGATTCATGCTGCCCAGGCCGTACGCCATCCAAGCACCTACGCAGGGCTTGCCGGAAAGCATGTTTCCGGTTTGGATGAATGTGATGGCAGGTTCGTGATTGATCGCTTCCGTGTGCAGCGAACGGAGGATGGCAATATCGTCCACCATTTTTGACGTGTGTGGCAAAAGCTCCGAAATCCACGCGCCACTTTTTCCGTGTTGCGCAAATTTGAATACCGATGGGGCGATAGGAAACCGGCTCTGGCCGGAGGTCATGGTGGTCAGGCGCTGGCCGCGGCGTATGGATTCCGGAAGGTCCTTGTCGTACCAATCTTTCATGCCGGGCTTGTAGTCGTACAAGTCCAATTGCGGCGGTGCGCCCACCATGTGCATATAAATGGCGCGCTTCGCTTTCGGCGCAAAATGCGGCAGGCCGGGCAAGCCGCCGATGGGCGCGTTCAACGACGGACTGGCCCGCAGGTCATCGCCAATTGCCGTTGCCAGCGCGGCCGCGCCCAACCCGCGCGCCCCGCGAGCGAAAAACTGGCGGCGGGTTTCTTGTAGCACAGCTCGGTCTGATGGATGCATGGGGTGGCTCCTACTTATTTAACACTTCATCCAGATTTAACAACTGATTTGTCACCACGGTTAAAGCCGCAAACTCCGCCACTGGTAACTTTGGATTCGGCTTCGATTCTCCCACCGCCAGCAGTTTCGTTGCATCGGAGGGATGGGAGTCGTAGTAGTTCAAGTAATCTTTATACGCCTTGCGGGTGATTTCACGCTCGCGTGGATCCAGCGGCCGCGCCAGCAATCGTGCAGACAGAAAATCAAACTGTGCATCCACTTTGTCGTGCACGCTGGCCATTGCACGATCGGCCAGACTGCGCGCCGCTTCCACAAATTGAGGATCGTTTAACGTGACCAGCGCCTGCAATGGCGTGTCAGTGCGCTCACGGCGAACGGTGCAACTTTCGCGCGTCGGCGCATTGAAAATATCCATCGAGGCCGGTGGGGCGCTGCGCTTCCAGAAAGTATACAAACTGCGGCGGTATAATTTCTCGCCCGTGTCCTGTTTGTAATAGCGCGTGTTACTGCCTTGCATGGCGACGGTTTCCCAGAGGCCATCCGGCTGATACGGTTTTACGCTGGGACCGCCAATGGCGGGCGCCAGGAGGCCGCTGGCCGACAGGGCGTAGTCGCGAATCATCTCGGCATCCATCCGGAAACGGGGGCCTCGCGCGAGCAACCGGTTGTCGGGATCTTTCTTCACTTTCTCGTCCGTCGAGACGGATTCCTGCCTATAGGCAGCGGACGTTACCATTAGCCGGAAGAGTTTTTTCACATCCCATCCGGATTCGCGAAATTCTACCGCCAGCCAGTCCAACAGTTCAGGGTGCGAAGGCGCCTCGCCCTGCGAGCCGAAATCTTCCGCGGTCCTAACGATGCCTGTGCCGAACACTTCCTGCCAGAACCTGTTGACGGCCACGCGAGCCACCAGTGGGTTCGCCGGATCTACCAGCCATTGCGCCAGGCCGAGGCGGTTTCGCGGCAACGAATCTTTCATCGCCGGCAGTGCCGACGGCGAGTTCGGTTCCACCGCTTCCCGCTCCTGGTCATATTGGCCGCGATAGAGAATGTTGGCCATCGGCTTCGTATCTGGCTTTTCGGCCATTACCAGGGTGACGGCGCCCCGGTTGCGAATTTCGCGGCGCTCGGCATTTGCCTTGTTGGTCTGCGCCACCAAGGCGCGATAGCTGGAATCTTTCCCATTCAGGAAGTACAACCGCAGAGCTTCCTTCTGTTCAGCGGTCAACTGGCTGGCGGCCTTGGCGCGAGATGCTGCAAGTTCCGGCCAAACACCGGCCAATCGCGATTCCTCTTCCGTGATGACGCGGTTAAAAATCCGCAGGTCGGCAATGGCGCCATCGGCAAAGTAACGCTCATTTCCATCTCCGCCCAGCACCAGCGGTTGCTTGGTGGTCAGCGTACCCGGCAGGTGGGTGATGGGGTCCCCGCGGCCTTCGGTAAGGATGGTGGCACCGTCCACGTAAAGCCCAAGGCCCGCTTGTTCCCGGCTGCCATCGTAGGTGAAGGTAAGTTGAACCCAGGCGCCGGGCTTCAGGCGGCGTGCGGAACTGCTGCGAATTTGAATGCCTCTGCCGTTGTCGCCCAATAACCGAAGCAATGGCGTGCGCGCATTGATCTCCAACGTCCATCCACGCAGAATCTCCTTGCGGACTTCGCCTTCTTTGGTGACCTCCGGAGGATCAACCTTCACGCGGCTGAGCTGGCTGGCAACGGTAAAATTCCCTTCGCCCTTCGGCAGGTAGACCAGGGTTGCAATGGAGAAGGGCTTGTCCGCGGTGATCTGATCCAGAGTTGGCAGCGAAATCGCGGACTTGGCGGCGAATCGCAAGGATTGCCGCTTTTCCGATTCCCCCACGGTCACGCCGGATTTCAACGCAAGATTCTTTGTCGACCGGCCTCTGGAAAGGTGCGCGGTCTTATCGACGGATACCGCCAAGAGTTCAGACGAGGTGTCGAGGGGAGAGCGCAGCGCCTTGCGCTCCTTCGATTCGATCCACCGGTCGAACGTAGCATTCGGAGCTTTGCGCGCTGCTGCAAGATTGTTGTTGAGCGAGGCTACTTCCGCATTCAACTCCAACCAGCGCGGCCGGTCCTGCATTTTGGGAACAACCACTTGGGGTGGCGTGTCCGGAATGTTTCCGTCCATCGCGGCCTGCGTGGTGTTGCGGAAAAACGCGGCCATGGCGTAAAAGTCTTTCTGCAGAATGGGATCGAACTTGTGATCGTGACACGTAGCACAGCCGATGGTCATCCCCAGGAACACGGTTCCGGTTGTATCCACGCGATCCTTGGCGTAGGCGGCCTCCACCTCTTTTTCAATCGAGCCGCCTTCGTTGGTGGATACCTGGCAGCGATGAAATCCCGATGCAATCTGTTGTTCCAGCGTTTTGCTCGGCAATAGATCGCCTGCCACTTGTTCGATGGTGAATCGATCGAAAGGAACATTTCGATTGAACGCGCCAATCACCCAATCGCGATAAGGCCACATCTCACGATAGTTGTCGACGTGCAATCCATGGGTATCAGCGTAACGGGCGGCGTCCAGCCAGTAGCGTGCGCGGTGCTCTCCGTACTGCGGCGATGCCAGCAAGCGGTCCACCAGCTTTTCATACGCATCCGTGGATTTGTCGGCAAGGAACTCATCCACCTGTTCAGGCGATGGAGGAAGGCCAGTCAAATCTAAAGACACCCGGCGGATCAAAGTTCGCTTGCCGGCGGGCGCGGCCGGGGTGAGTCCGGCATTCTCAATTTTCGCGAGTAGGAATTGGTCCAGCGGCGTTCTGGCCCATTGCGCCGACTTCACCGAGGGCGGGACGGGGCGAACCGGAGTGATGAATGCCCAGTGCTCTTTCCAATCGGCGCCGCCTTCAATCCAGCGCTTCAATGTATCTTTCTGTTTATCGGTGAGCGTTTTGTGAGATGACGCCGGGGGCATTCGCCGGGCTACTTTCTCTTCGGTGATCCGCTGATAGAGCAGACTCTCGCCAAGTTTGCCGGGAGTTATCGGAGTGCCGTTCTTACGTGAGGAGAACGCACCGTCGCGGGTGTCGAGCCGGAGCCCTGCCATCCGCGTTTCTTTGTCCGGACCATGACAGTGGAAGCACGCATCCGACAAGATCGGCCGCACCTCGCGTTGAAAATCCACCCTCGGCGCTGCTTGTTGCGCGGTTAGAGGGAGTGTCAAATATGCGAAGCCGAGAAAGATACCGGCGACGCCCATCGCGGATCGAAGAGTTGCTGCCATGTTGATAGAGTTACCCAGGGTGACGTCTCTATCTTATCTCTCCTAAAGGGGAAGTGGGGGGTTCGATTGGGCCGATTTCGGGTTTCGGTTCGACGGAACGCACCGTTTCCTGGATCGCGTGGGCGCATCTCGAAGCGTGCCGCTTTCGCAATTTTGTCCGCCTCGCACGGTGAACAGGGGGAAAGTCGCGTAAAGTTGCCGAAATTGCGGTGGAGTCCACCGGGCAGGACTTCAGCGCAACGCGGAACATGCTTGCAGCCTCTTCGAGCCGGCACCATACCGCGGCACTGAGCGGCAACCATACGCTATCTCGCATCGGGTGCAGAAGTTGGGTCCATTCAAAATCAGATCGAGAGTTAGCACACAAGCAATTGTTTGAACATCAGTTCACACGGGAGCCATGAATCCACCGATTATGATCGTTTTTCAACCGCTGGATTCAGCGCCTGACGGTCATCAGCCGGTCTTGTTTTGGAAAGGTTTCTACAACGATGTCCTTGTACAAGACTTCCTGCGGGCCGGTCCAGGCGTGGAGTTGGACGCCGATGGGGCCTGGCTTGACGCGGGCAGGATCGGCTTCGCGCCAGTCCATTACGGCCACTCCGTTCATCGCCGTCCGGACGCGGTTGCCTTGCGCCAGAATTTCCACTTCGATCCATTCGTGTTGGCCGGTAACCTGGTCCGTTGTCGTTTTGAAGACTCGGATGCCTTTCGCGTCGATGTAATCCCACATGCTGGGCTTAGGGAAGACCACTAGCGGGCCGCGCGTGTACCATTTGTTCCCTGGGCGCTCGATGATGTCACCCCAGAAGGCTACGCCGGCGTGGTTGTCGGATTCCACCATCTTCGACGAAAGAGTCAGGCGAAAGTCGGAATAGGTTTCCTTGGTAAACAGGAAACTGGTGGGAACCTTATTGTCGAACTTCCCTCGGATGGCGCCATCTTGGACGGACCACCATTCCGGGTTTCCTTGCCAGCCGTCCAGGGTTTTGCCATCGAAGAGTACCTTCTTGCTGGACTTACCCGAGCGTGGCGCAACCAGCGGGATGGCATCCAGCTCGAGCGCCGTCAACGGGATGGTGGGCGGGCGCGGGGACGGCTGTTGGCTCCAGAGTCCCGACGCAGTGATGAGCACAGCTACGGCAAATCTCATTTGGCGAATTTCTGGACGCGCCAATTCTTGATTTCCGCTACGTAGATGGCGCCGGTGCTATCTACAGCCAGGTTGTGGGCGAAGTCAAACTTGCCCGGGGTCTTACCGTAGGAACCGAGTACGCCCTGAATCTGACCGTCCAAGTTCAGTTTCACGACGCGATTGTTTACGCCGTCACACATGTAGATTGCGTTTTCGCGGGCTACGTAATAGAGGCCCCACGGGGCGCCTACGTTTGTCCATTTCGTAAGAAACTTTCCATCTTGATCGAATACCTGCACGCGCGAATTGGTACGGTCGGCTACATAGACGCGCCCGGTCTTGTCAACGGCTACGTCGTGTACCAGGTTAAACTCCCCGTCGCCGGCGCCTTTCTTGCCCCATTGGCCGAGGTATTCGGCGTCCTTACTGTAATGGACGACGCGGGAGTTTTTGTAACCGTCCGATACGAAGAAGTCGCCCTTGCTGCCGAACGCCAGGCCCGTCGGTTCGTTGAAACCGTCCTTGGTATCGTTGTTCCCTTCCCTGGCGTAGGGCTGCGCGATCACCATCAAGACGCGCCCGGCCGGATTGAATTTGATCAGCGCGTGGCCCTTGACGTCTATACCCCAGATGTTGCCGTCCGGACCTACGCGGATGCCGTGGGAGGCTTTGATGGGCACATCCGTCCAGGCTTGCAGCACCTTGCCGTTCTTGTCGAACTGGATTACCGGATGTGCGCCGCGGTTGAAGACCCAGACGTTGTCGTTTTTATCAACATCGACTCCGGTGGTCTCGCCGAAGTTCCAGCCAGCGGGCAATTGGGCCCAATCCTTTACCACCTGGTTGGGGAGTGCGGGGCCGGAGGTTAGCTCCGCGGCGGCTAGGGGCAGCGTGATGGCTAGGGTAAGTAGAAGATGTTTCATCGCAGGTGAGCGTATCGCAACGGGACCCCCGCGTCAGCATTTTCCAATCCAAGGATGATCCTGAAGGTAGGTTTCATTCCAATACAAGATGATCCTGAAATAAATGAGATTGAGCGGGCCGCGAAGCGGCCAGCCTCCTTTTGGTTTTGCTTTTGAGTGTTAAACCACCCAACC